>CAMKEI010000006.1 GCA_946411525.1 uncultured Clostridia bacterium
GGCTTTGCCAGAAGAGCTTGTTATTGAACATGTCAATATAGTTCTTCAGGCCTACCATTTTGGCTTTTTCTATGGGCTGCCCCATCGGCCAGGAGGTAAAGCTGGAATAGATGGACATTCCGAAGGGGATCACAACGAAGATCAGCATTCCGATCAGCGGAATGGCAATCAGTGCGTATCCCCAGAGCGCATCCTTCTGGCGGTAGTTCAGGCCCCGCTGGCGGAGATCAGGTGCCGCCACGCGCTTACCTGCTGTCTGCTGCATATTTTCTGCCTTTCTTTCAAATCACAGGTCGGTCCGGTCAGTGAACAGCTTGAATGAAGAGAAGGAGGAGGGGGATCCCTCCTCCTTCGAAAAAAGGAGTATTCCCGGGTTGATCAGGGTTTCATGGCTTCCATATCGTCGATGGAATCCTGCAGCAGCATCTGGGCGTTATCCTGAATGGATTCGCAGTACTCACGGCAGCTCATGGGCTGTACGCCGGCATCTTTCTGCTCGTAGTAACTCCACACGGAACCAACGCCGCTGATGAAGCCTTCAGAATACCAGAGGGCATTCCAGGTGGGAACGGTGGGAACGCGGTGGCCGTTCTGTCCCTGCAGCATCCGCACGAATACCACACGGCTTTCCGGGAAGTAGCTGTCATCGGTCAGATATTCACCTTCCGCCATGGAAACGATGTTCGGCAGCTGTCCGCCCTTCTTTGCCAGGAAGCGCTGTACGTCTTCATTGGCGCTCATCTGGTAGGCAAATTTGGCGGCCAGTTCCGGATACCTGGACTTGGCGCTTACGCAGAAACCGACGGAGTCCACGCGGCCGGCCCATTTATCCTGGCGCTCTTCGATGGGCAGATCCTTGTAGGAATCGCTGATGGGCCAGGGAGCCACGTCAAAGTCGAACCAGCTCTTGCCGGGGTTAACCGCTTCGTCGTCCTCAATAGCCTGGAAGGCGGCCACATCCCAGGTGCCGCAGGGGAAGTAGGCGCAGCGGCCGGCCAGGAATTTCAGGTAACCGGAGGTTTCGTCTGTGGAGGATCCGGATCCGCCCAGTTCAACGATTTTCATGAAACCTTCATAACCTTCAATGAACTTGTCGCTGCTGAACAGCACTTCAGTCGCGTCTTCGTTCAGGTATTCACCGCCGGCGCCCCAGATGAAAGGCGGCAGGGTGAAGTCTTCCCACAGATGGGTGCCGTAAACCTGTTTGGAACCGGCGGTCTCGGGCAGCGTGGGATCTTCGAAGGTCAGGATCTTGCACAGGTTCGCGAATTCTGTGAAAGTGTAAACCGGCAGGTTGCCGTTCTCATCGATTTCGGGATAGAAGGGCAGGATACCGTCATCAATCGCCTTGCGGATCTCAGCGTCGCGCTTTTTGATGATCGCTTTGTTCACAGTCATGGAAACCGCGGAGAAGTCCTTGGGCAGGCCGTAGATCTTGCCTTCGCCCATGGTGTTGGTCTCGGCATCGTACTTATACAGGTTCAGGGCTTCCGGCCAGATGGTATTCAGAGTGGAAACATCCAGCAGTTCATCCAAGGGTGCCACAGCTTCAGTCCAGACGCGTTTGCGGACGTCTGCCAGGCCGAGGTAAAAGACGTCGGGAGCGTTGCCCGCGGTCAGGGAAGCTTCCAGCTCGGGCCAGTACTGATCGCCGGATACGCGGAAGTCAACGATGCAGTTGTTCTCTTCCTCGAACTGTTTGATCACTTCTTCGTACATGGCCTTTTCATGTTCCTGGGCGAAGGTGTTCACAACGATGGTGGGTTTGTCGTCTGCCACCGCGATCACCGTCCACAGGGCGGACAGCATGCATACGGTCAGCAGCACAGCCAGCAGTTTCTTCATGGTTTGGTTCCTCCTTTTTATTCTGAAGAGCGTTGGTCGCTCAACATTCCGCTGGTTACATTAACGTTAATGCTTACGGGGAAAAGAAAACTTGATGATGTCTTATCTGGTAAGGATTAACGTTATCATTATCGTTAATGTTCCGTTCGATTGCATTGTATCATCCGACTGATACATCTGTCAACCCCTGTTTTCAGTTTTTTTTTATTTTTTTACCATCCGGTTCCGGCGCTCCCCGCCTCTGTTTTTTTCCGGTTCTGCGTTGACATTTCTTCTGCCGGCATGATAGGATAATTTAACATGAACGTTAATGGAGGTCGATCGCCATGACAAGGCAGAAAGGCCGTATAACCCTTTCCGATATTGCTGCCGCTACTGGTTTTACAGTCAATACGGTTTCACGGGCATTGAAAAACAAAGATGATATCTCACGGGAAACCTGTGAGCTTATTCAGAATAAAGCCAAGGAAATGGGCTATGTCCGCAATTATCTGGCCAGTTCCCTCCGTTCCGGCAGAACCAGGACCCTTGCCATGATTGCGGGCTCCATGATCAACCCCTTCTATGCCATCCTGGCCGACCTGATCCAGCAGGAGGCCGCCCGCCTTGGGTACAGCCTGTTTATCCTCTGTTCCCGGGATAATCCCGACGCAGAGCTGCAGGCAGTGGAAATGGCCCTTTCCCGCCAGGTGGACGGCGTGCTCATTACCCCCTGCTCCTTTGATTCCCCTGCGCTTTCCACGCTTCGCAATTCAAAGGTTCCCTTTGTTCTGCTCAGCCGCTACCAGGAGAATACAGCGGATGACTGTGTTTACTGCAATGACGGGGAAGGCGGTTATCTGGCCGGAAAATATCTGCTGGACTCCGGTCACAGAAAACTGGCTATGCTGTCCTACCGCCAGGTGGTTTTTTCCTCAAAAGAACGTTTTTCTGGTTTCCGCCGTGCCTGTGCAGAAGCGGGTATCCCGGAGCAGGATGTCTTTTATGCCTGCCCCGAAGATCCTGCCGCTGTCCTTCCCCAGCTTCAGGCATGGCTGTCCATGGGTGTCACCGGTCTGTTCTCCTTCTGTGATGTGGAAGCATGGAACACCATCACGCTGCTGGACAGCGCCGGTATCCGTGTGCCCGGCGATCTGACGGTTGTCGGCTTTGACAATATCCTTGGATATGTCCAGTTCCCCAAACCTATTCCTTCCGTTGACTGCCATCTGCAGGAGGAAGCCTGCGCGGCGATCGATCTGATCCGTAAGCGGATTCATGATCCCTCGCTCCCACCGCAGCAGCTCCGGCTGCCGGTATCATTCATCCAGCGCTGAACTTTTTCAGATCATAAACTTCTCTTCGCCCTCTTGACTTTTTTAAAAAAGCACAATATTATTGTGCTATAAGACGACAAATGTGTGTATTGCATATATTTATTGTGTTTTTATGTGAGAGGAGAGAAGTAATGGAACAGGTTGCAAGAGAATACACTGACTGGGCGGAGGAGGAGCTGTCCGCCGGGGAAGACCCGGTATCGGAGCTGCTTCACATGCGAACGGATGAAGCCCGCAGTCCCGCGCAGACCTGGCTGATGCCTGTGGTGGAAGATATGGACCGCTGCATCCGGAACCGCTTTTTCCCCCGCATCCTGCAGGAGATGAACGCCCGCCTGGCAGGCGGGGAGCTGAGCCTGCTGCTCGGCCGGGCCGTGGTTTCGGAACGGCTTTATCCCCGGGACCTGGAGGTCGGGAACGTTTCCTGCTGGCGCCTGAACCGGACCGATTTCCTGGCCGACGTCAACATAACCGTCTCCCTCGCGGTCTCGGATGCCGGGCGGGACGTGCCCGGCCGTTTCGGTTTCTGCCTGAGCCTGTGGTTCTGCACGGAAGAAGAGTTCAGCTTTGATGTGCAGGAACTGCGCCTTGCGGAAAACAGGCCGGACCGCAGCTTCTGGAGGCTCGACCGCTTCCTGGTTCCGATCCTCCGGGAGGACGAAATCGAAACCGGCGCGGAACGCCTCTGGGAAGACCTCTGTCCGGATATGAAAGACCCGAAGGAGCGCAGCGCCCTGCAGCTGGCGGAAAAGCTCGGGCTGAAGGTCTGCGAAATGCGCCTTCACTGCCAGAACCACACCCGCAGCCTCCTCTTTTTCCGGGAGGGCAGCGTCCTCACCCAGGCGGAAACGCGCTCCGGGGATGCGGATTTCCCCCTTCCTGTTTCCCGCTCGGTCCCGGCGAACACCATCGTGCTGAATACCGCCGTCCGGTCTGAATGCCGGGATCTGGACATCCTCCACGAATGTATCCACTATGAGTGGCATCTCCTTTTCTACCGGCTCCAGAAGCTAATGAGCACCAATCAGCAGGAGATCCGCTATACCGCCGTGCGAAACACCGTCGGCCGGCCGAACGCCGATCCGCTCCGCTTTATGGAGCATCAGGCATGCAGCGGCAGCATCGCGCTGCTTCTGCCCCAGAATCTCATCCGGTTCCGCGCGTGGAATCTGTTCCAGGAGGCGGACACATATCCCTCCGTCAACGGCTATCTGAATCATCCGGGCTTCCGCTGGGACCGGGTGATCCGCCGCATGTCGGACGAATTTGCCGTTCCCCGCACTACGCTGCGCCGCCGGCTTGTGCAGCTGGGGCACCCCGCCGCGAAAGGCGCCGTCAACTACGTTGACGGCAGGTACATTACGCCTTTCGCTTTTTCCGGGGAACATCCGTCCCAGGGGCAGTCCACCCTCGTCATCAGCCGCAGGTCGATGACTGACCTGTATCACCGCAGCAGCGAGTTCCGCCAGCTTATGAGCCGCGGGGACTTTGTCTGGGCGGACGGGCATATCTGCCTGAATGATTCCCAGTTTGTCCGGCCCACGGATGACGGCGCCCGGCTGACCCCCTGGGCAAACGCGCACACGGACGCCTGCTGTCTCCGGTTTGAAAAAGTCTGGCTGCAGGAGAACGAGGAAACCTTCTGGCTTTTCGGCACGCTGAACAGCAGTGAGGAGTACGTCCGGGAATACGACCGTTTCCTGGACCGCCGGCTCAGCCTGACCTCCCGGGAGCGGCTGAACCGGCGCAACCGGCTGATGGCATCCATGCCGACCGCTTTTTCTGACGCGCTGGTCTATCTGATGGAGAGCCGGGACGAAGGCCGGGTCACCGTGGAAGAGCTCGCCGCCCTTGCCCACATCTCGGAAAGAACCGTTTCCCGGTACCGGAACGCCGGTCAGACCTCCTACAATCCGGACGTGGTCGTCGCCGTCTGCATCGCCCTTCACCTGCCGCCCTGGCTCTCCCGCCTGATGCTGGACAAGGCCGGTTTCTCAGTCAAGAGCTACGGTCCCCGCGGCTATTACGGCGAGATTCTGGACTGCTGCTTCATGGACACCATTCCCGAAGTGCAGGACTATCTCCGTTCCGCAGGCTATCCGGAGCTCCGCCTGCAGGAGTCATGAGATCAGTTCATGATAATTTATGTTTTCTCCGGAACTTTTCTGAAAGATGAACGTCATATATAATGGAATCCCAAAGAAATGATAAAGGAGAAATCATTATGCGCAGGATTATCGCACTGTTTCTGATTCTTTCGTTGTCCCTGGGACTGGCTTCCGCCCTGGCGGAGCAGACCGTCATCGTATCCGGCACCGGCGAAACCCTGGTGACCGCCGACACCGCCGTCGTCTCCGTCGGCGTGAACGTCCGGAAATCCGACGCCCTGAAAGCCCAGTCCGGCGCGAATGAGGTCATCGCCTCCATCCGTGCCGCGCTGACAGGCGCCGGCTTCAGCGAGGAGGATATCAGCACCGGCTATATCAACCTCTACGCCGTCTATGACTACAGCAGGGATGTTGAGGAGATTGTGGCGTACAACGCCTCTTCCACCCTTGCCGTCAAGGTCACGGACATGAGCCGTGTGGGCGAAGTGATCGACCTGGCGTTCGGCGCCGGGGCGAACACGCTGGACGGTGTCTCCTTCTCCGTATCCGACGATACCGCCGCCCGGGCCGAATCCCTGAAAGCCGCCGTCGCGAACGCGAAGGACAAGGCCGCGATCCTCGCGGAGGCCGCGGGCCTGGGCAGGATCGAGATCGCCTCCATCCAGGAGGGAAACGTCTACAGCTTTGACAGCGGGGTGAACAATTTCTCCCGCAAGTCCTTCGGCAACGTGGAAGAGGCGGAAATGGACGTCGCCACTGTCGTCCGCGCAGCAAAAATCTGCGTCTCCGCCACGGTAACGGTCACGTTTGTCGTGAAATAACCGTTATATGAAAAACAGCCGCCGTCCGATGGACGGCGGCCTTTTCATGTTCAGGGAGAAGGCGTTATCCCTGTTCCGGCACGGCGAACTGGCCGGCCTGCAGCTCAAAGATATTGGTGATCCGGGCATTTCCCTGCAGATCCGCGTAGATATACACCAGCGCCCAGGCGGGAACGGCGTCCGGCACAACTGCCGTAATCTGGCAGAGGATGCAGTAATTGGTCCCGGCGACCAGCTGGGTAGCCAGCAGGGCGACCGGTGTGTAATTCGCGCCGACCAGACCGTCCATGGCCTTGTCAAAGGCCGCCTGCGCTTCCGCGGGCAGGGCGGCGGCTTCCGCGGGTACGGTCTCCCAGCCTCCGACCATCTCAGCAGACACAGGGAGCGCCAGGATCAGCAGACAGATTGCTGTCAAAAGAGCGATTGCTTTCTTCATGATCAAAACCTCCTTACTCTTGGCGGGAATATCCTTCCCGCACCTGTTGATACGCAGCGGCGGCGTGGCTGGCAGTTCCGCTTCAGGATCCATTCCACTGCCTTATACTTAACGTTTTTCATGGCCGCCTGATTCCGGAAAGCACACGACGCGCTCTGTCTTCCTTCTGCTTTCCCTGAACCATAAGGCTTCACGGTCTCCCCGCAGTCCGGCCCGCCCGTTTCCATTTTTTCGCGCATCGGGCGGAAACGCCGGCCCGCAGGCGTTTTCCGTATTTCCCCGTTCTCCTGACAGTTCCTGAAAAAGGACGTGCTGCGTCAGGGTGTTTTTCTCTTTTCCGCTGTATGGTCTTTACAGCAAAGGAGGAGAACAGAATGTATCGGAAAGATTATCACCGGAACCGTCCCGAACTGAATGACAGCGGCTGCATACGCCTGATAGAAGCCATCGTCCGGCGGGCGGCGGAAGACTATCTCCGCGCCCGGCAGCGCCTGCCGGGCCGAAAAGCCGCGGCGCGGGTCAGGGAAACAACAGCGTTCTTCCGCTCGGATTACTTCCGCCGCCTGACCGGGGTGCAGGGAGATATACTCCTCCGGAAAATCCGGGAGGAGGCGAAAAAAAAATGACTTCACGGGAATACCTTGAACGGCCCGAAACGCTGCGGCTGGAAATCCGCCGGAAACAGCTGCGGGTAGAAACCCTGCGCCGTCTCTCCACGCGCTTCTCCGCCCGGCTCGGCGACGCGCGGGTCCTGGTTTCCCCGGATCCGTCCAGGATGCAGGCCTTCCTGGCCGAAGCCGTGGATGAGGAGCGGGAAATCCGCCGGCTGGAAGAAGCGCGGAATCAGGCGGTAGCCGATACCGCCCTGCTCATTTCCGGCCTGCCGGATGAACAGATGGTCCGGATCATGGAACTGCGCTATCTGGACAGATATACCTGGGAGGAAATCACGGACCGGATGGGCTGCTGCGCCAGCCGGATCTACCGGCTTCACCGGCAGGCCCTGGAGCTGCTCACGCCTCCCCCGGATGTCCCGGATCCGGCTTGAAAAAACAGGTGGATTCTTTTGCGAAATCAGGTATAATGATCTCAGCAGACAGCAAACAGAAAAGAAAAGGGAGGTTCCGCTTATGTCAGATTCATTCCGTCCCAATCCGTTCCGTCTTGCCTTCGGCCTGATGCGTCTGCCGAAAAACCCGGACGGCAGCATCGACGTGCCCCAGGTCTGCGAAATGGCGGACCGGTTCATCGCTGCCGGCGGCACCTATTTCGACACCGCCTACGTCTATGACGGCGGCGACAGTGAAAAAGCATTTAAATCCGCTGTAGCGGACCGTTATCCCCGGGACGCCTATACCATCGCCACCAAGCTGAACGCCGCCATCGGCTGCACAGACGAACAGAGCGCAAAGGACGAGTTCAGGATCTCCCTGGAACGCACCGGCGCGGGTTTCTTCGACTATTACCTGCTGCACGCCATGCAGCTCTCCACCTACCAGAAATATGACGAATACGGCCTGTGGGATTTCGTGAAGGAGCAGAAGGCCAAAGGGCTCATCCGCCACTGGGGGTTCTCCTTCCATGCGACGCCGGACCTGCTGGAAAAACTGCTGGACGAGCATCCGGACGCGGAATTCGTCCAGCTGCAGATCAACTACGCAGACTGGGAAAACCCCGGCGTCGCATCCCGTCGCAACTGGGAGATCTGCCGGGAGCGGGGTAAGCCGGTCATGATTATGGAACCGGTGAAGGGCGGTATCCTGGCCGATCCGATCCCGGCCGTCCGGGAAATCTATGACGCTTACGGCGCGGATGTATCCTACGCCAGCTGGGCCCTGCGCTTTGCCGCCGGGCTGGAAGGGGTTCATGCCGTGCTCAGCGGCATGAGCAGCATTGCCCAGATGGATGATAACCTGAAGACCATGAAGGATTTCCGCCCGCTGGACGAGCGGGAAACGGAACTGATCCGCCGGGCCCAGAAGGCACTGGACGCGGATAAGTCCATTCCCTGCACCGCCTGCCATTACTGCACCAAGGGCTGCCCGATGGAGATCCCGATCCCCGAGATCTTCAACGTCATTAACCGGCGGAAAGGCAGCCCGGAATTCCGGACCGTCCGGGAATACGGCATCGTCACAGCCGGCCGGGGAAAAGCCAGCGACTGCGTCGCCTGCGGCCAGTGCGAGCGCGTCTGCCCCCAGGGGCTGAAGATCATTTCCCTCCTGCGGCAGTGCCGGGAAGCGCTGGAAAAGTAACGCGGCATTCAACCCTGAAAAATCGGGAGATTATCAGTAATGCGTGAAGAAGCAGAACAGTACGTGATCAGCGCCGTTACCGGAAAGCCGGACTGGCCGCGTATTCCGGAGCTCAGGGTAAACCGGGTCCTGTGGAAACCGGATTGCGGAATCCGCGCCTTCGGGCAGTTCAGCCACGACGCGGAGTATCTGTATGTGCATCTGCGTGCGGAAGAGAAAAAAATCAGGGCGGAGTATACCGCTCCCCTGTCCCCGGTATACCGGGACAGCTGCCTGGAATTCTTTTTCATGCCGGCCGGGGATGACCGGTACTTCAATATCGAGATCAACCCGAACGGCTGCCCCCTGATCGGTTTCGGGCGCAGCCGGGCCGACCGCGTCCTGCTTGCGCGGCAGGACATGCCGGAACTGTTCGGGATCCGTACGGCGCGGACAGGAAACGGGTGGGAAGTGTATTACCGGATTCCCTGTTCTTTCCTGCGCCTCTTCCTGCCCGGCTTTTCCCTCGCCGGTACGTTCCGGGCCAACGTGTATAAATGCGGCGACCTGACCGAACAGGAACACTATCTGTCCTGGAACCCCGTCGTCTCCGAAACTCCGGATTTTCACAGGCCGTGTGATTTCGGCCGGATGGTGTTCGCATAAAAAAGCCGGGAAGTCTCGGATTCCCGGTCAGACTTTATCCCGGAGACGGTTTCCGTCTCCTTTTCATTTGTTTTCGGTCTGTCCTCTGCGGCATGGCAGGAAGACCGTCAGCATTGCTTTATCTGGACTTTTCCGGAGCAATATGGTAAATTGAAAGGTACCGGATATACTGCTGACATTAAAAGAGGTGCTGCCTTCATGAATCTTCAGGGATTGTCCAGGAGCGCAGTTGAGGAGAGCCGCCGGAAATACGGCGCCAACACGCTGACCCGGATCCCTCCGACCCCGATGTGGAAAAGGATCCTGGAAGGATTCAGGGATCCGATGATCTCCATCCTCTGCGTGGCGCTGATCATCCAGGTCATCCTGTTCGTTCTGGGAAAAAACTGCCTGAAAGTCATGCCCGACGCGGATACGCAGTGGTACGAGCCCGTCGGCGTGCTTATCGCCATCCTGATCGCCAACGGCGTGGCTTCCGTATCTGAGAGCCGGCAGGAAGGCAAGGCTTCCGCCCTCAAGGCGGAGGAGGAGGCCCGGGAGACAGCCAAGGTCGTCCGGGAAGGCGTCCTGCAGGAAATTCACGCCAGCGAGGTCGTCGTCGGCGATATCATCTACCTGCAGGCCGGCGACAAGATCCCCGCGGACGGCGAAATGATCGAGGGCCGGCTGAAGGTCGACCAGGCCACGCTGAACGGCGAGACGGAGGAGGCCACCAAGATTGCCCCGGACGGAAAACCCGGATATGATCCCCGGGATCTCCTGAACAGGCATTATCTATACCGCGGTACCGTCGTGTGCGGCGGCGAAGGCTATGCGGAAATCGCCGAGGTCGGCGACCGGACCCTGTTCGGCGAGCTCGCCCTGGAAGTGCAGGAAACCACCCGCAAAACCCCGCTCCAGGTCAAGCTCGGCAAACTGGCCAACCAGATTTCCACCTTCGGATATGTCGGCGCCATCGCGATCATCATCGCGATCATGCTCAAAACCTTCCTCACCGGCGATCCCGCCAGCAGGCCGGACAACTTCGCCGAATGGGTTGAGCTGATCATCAACGCCTTCACCGTGGCGGTCACGATCATCGTCTGCGCGGTGCCGGAGGGTCTCCCGATGCTGACCTCCATCCTGCTGAGCTATCAGAGCCTGCGGATGGCGAAGGATAACGTGCTCGTCCGGAAAATCAACGGTCTTGAAACCGCCGGCAGCCTCAGCATCCTCTTCAGCGACAAAACCGGCACCATTACCGAAGGCCGCCTCTCCGTGGTGGAAGTGGCGACCGGCAGTCTCCGGTCCTGGTCCCGTCTGCAGTTTGACGATATCAGTCCGAAGCTCATGGACGAGATCGTCGTCGGTGCCGGCGTAAACAACAGCGCCGCCGCCTCGGACGGAAATATCATCGGAGGCAACAGCACAGACCGGGCTCTTATGTCTTTTCTGGCGGACTGCCGGGTCACGGACCGGATCGGTGAGGCGGAAGTAAAACATTTTGAAGCTTTCAATTCCGCCAAAAAGACGTCCAGCGTCACCGTTGATCGCGGCGGCGCAGCCGTCACCTATATCAAGGGCGCCCCGGAAAAGATCCTGGACCGCTGCACCGCCTGTCTGGATGAAAACGGACAGTCCAGGCCCCTGGACAGCACCGTCAGTCTGACCGCCTATATCGACGCCCAGGCCGGGCGTTCCATGCGTATGCTGGCCGTGGCGAAATGCGAAGGCGGGGATCCCGAGGCTTCCGGCCTGACCCTGATCTGCGTCCTGTCCATCCGGGACAACGTCCGGAAGGAAGCTGCCGACGCCATCCGGGAAGTGCAGGGCGCCGGTATCCAGGTCGTCATGGTCACCGGCGACCGCCGGGAGACCGCCGTGGCGATTGCCACGGAAGCAGGCCTGCTGAAAGACCCGGAGGACGTGGCGCTGACCAGCGCCGAGATGGCCGAAATGAGCGACGAAGCGCTCAAGGAAATCCTGCCCCGCCTGCGGGTGGTTGCCCGGGCGCTGCCCACGGACAAGAGCCGCCTGGTCCGGATCTGCCAGGAACTGGATATGGTCGTCGGCATGACCGGCGACGGCGTGAACGATTCCCCCGCCCTGAAAAAAGCGGACGTAGGCTTTGCGATGGGCTCCGGCACCGAGGTTGCCAAGGAAGCCGGCGATATCACCATCCTGGACGACAACTTCTCTTCCATCGAAAAGGCCATCCTCTACGGCCGGACGATGTTCCGGAGCATCCGGAAGTTCCTGATCTTCCAGCTGACCGTCAACGTCGCAGCCGTGCTGACCTGCTTCCTCGCGCCGCTGCTGGGAGAGAACATGATCATGACCGTCATCCAGCTGCTGCTGGTCAACCTGGCCATGGACACCCTGGCTGCCATTGCCTTCGGCAGCGAGCCGGCGCTGAAGGAATACATGCAGGCGAAGCCGATCCCGCGCCAGGAGAACATCGTTACGAACAAAATGCTCGTAAAGATCCTCCTGGCCGCCACGCTGATCACCGCGTCCTGCCTGGCCATCCGCTTCGTGCAGCCTTTCTTCCTGAACCTCTTCGGCAGGGGGGATCTGTATACGGCCAGCACCGGGCTGCATAATCCCGCCAGGACGGCCATGAGTACCTATCTGAATTCCGCGGTCTTCGCCACCTTCATGATGGCCATCACCTTCAACGGATTCTGTGCCCGGACCGAGCACCTGAACATCCTGAAGCATATTGAAAAGAACCGGAGTTTCCGGCTGGTCATGGGCGCCATCTTCCTGCTGCAGTTCGTCTTCGTCACCTTCGGCGGCGACGTGCTTCACGTCACCCCGCTGAACGCCGTCACCTGGCTCATCTGCCTGCTGATCGCCTTCCTCGTCATCCCGGCCGATCTGATCCGAAAGATTCTCGTCCGGAACCGGGAAAGGAGACAGAATGTACAGCAGTAAAAAGAAAGGCCTCCGGCTTTCCTTCAATGCGCCGGTCACACTCGTGTTCGTGGGGCTTTGCGTCGCGGCCCGGCTGATCGATATGCTCACCGGCGGCGCCGCCAACCGCGCCGTCTTCAGCGTATACGGCTCCTCCATGGCCAATCCGCTGACCTATGTCCGCTGCGTCGCCCATGTGCTGGGCCACGCAAGCTGGAGCCACCTGATCGGCAATATGATGTATATCCTGATCCTCGGCCCGATGATCGAGGAGAAGTACGGCCCGAAAAGCACGGCGGCTATCATCCTCATCACGGCAGTCGTTACGGGAATCATCAACATGGTTCTCTTCCCGCGGGTCATGCTGCTGGGCGCCAGCAGCGTGGTCTTCGCCTTTATCCTGATGTCCTCCATTACCGTACGGGAGGACAACACGATCCCGGTCACCTTCATCCTGGTCGCGCTGCTGTACCTTGGCCAGCAGGTCTGGCAGGGCGTCACAGAAAAGGACAATATCTCCCAGATGGCCCACATCGCCGGCGGCGCCGTCGGCTCGGTGATGGGTTTCCTGTTGAGCAAGGCAGAAAGAAAAAGCCGTTCCCGCTGAGGGAACGGCCTTCTCTTTCTCTCCGCTTTATTCGCTGAACGCCCGACGGTACAGAACCAGCGCCAGTCCCGCACTCAGCGCGTCCGCTGTCAGCTGCGCGGCAAGAAAACCCTGATAGCCGGCAGCGGCTGTCAGGATCAGGAATACCGCGACAAACAGCAGTCCCTGCCTGCTCAGCGACATAATCAGCGCCTGGAGCGCTTTTCCGCATGCCTGGAACACACAGGTATACAGCAGTACAATTGCGCAGAATACCATGCCGGCCACCAGCCAGCGCATCATGAGCGTTCCGTCCGCGATGATCACGGGATCGTTGATAAATACGCCCATCAGGGGTTTCGCCAGCAGGAATACCGCCAGGGATTCGACAGCGGCAAGCCCGAACAGGAACATGGTGCAGAACCGAAGCAGCTGCCTGAGCTTATTCCGGTTCCCCGATCCGTACAGGAAACCGAACAGCGGGACTCCGCCGAAGGAAAAACCCACAAGGACCAGCATCACAATCATCGTCACCTTCATCACGATGCCGAGTGCGGCAATCTTGTCGTCTCCGTTGGGCAGGGGCCGCAGATACTGGTTCATGAACACCATACAGACGCTGGACGCGATGTTTGTCAGTGCCGCAGTAAAACCGATGCTGAAGATCTGGCCGAACTCGTTTCTGTCCACATGGGACTCGCGGACCTTCACAGACAGTACGCTGCTCTTTCTCAGGACAAAGAACAGACACATCGCGTCTGTCAGCGTATATCCAAGGACCGTTGCCAGCGCAGCGCCCCACGCGCCCCAGCCGAGCCCGCTGATGAAGATCGGATCAAGCACAATATTCAGCAGCGATCCTGATACGGTGCATACCATTGACAGCGTGGACATTCCCTCGCTGCGCATCAGGTTGGTGTGGATAAAGGAAAGGATCACCAGCGGCGCGCCGGCCGCAATGACCAGATAGTAGGATTCCGCGTGGCTGACCGTGTTCGGACTGGCACCCAGCAGATCCAGCATCGGCCGGCGCAGCAGGAGCAGCGGAACGGCAATGACGATCCCGGTCAGGATGGACAGGTAAAAACAGAAAGCGCTGACGCGCCGTACACTTCCCGGATCGTTTTTGCCGAGCAGGCGCGCGATCAGCGAACTGCCGCCCTGGCCGTAGATGTTGCCGATCGCCATGAGCGCGGTAAACAGCGGCGCGCACAGGGACACGCCCGCGACAAGCATGGCGTCGTTGGTCTTGGCGATAAAGTAGGTATCCGCCAGGTTATAGATCAGCGTGATTACCAGGCCGAACACCACCGGCAGCGCCATTTTAAAGTATGTGGGAATCAGCCGTTCCGTGTCGAAGATCTTTTTTTCACTCATTGTTCCTTGCCTTCAGGCATTCCCGTTTACCGCCCCAGCCGGATCCGGCGGCGTTCCAGCGCGGCGGCGTACTCCTGTTTTTCCTCGTTCGTTTCCGGGATGAAGGCCGGAATCTGAACAGGCTTGTCTTCATCGTCGATGGCGACAAACACAAGGTATGCGCGGTTGATCAGCTCCCGGCTGCCGTCCAGGCGCTCCACCATGCTGTCCACCCGT
The DNA here is from genome assembly GCA_946411525.1 of uncultured Clostridia bacterium. Taxonomy (GTDB): domain Bacteria; phylum Bacillota; class Clostridia; order Christensenellales; family Aristaeellaceae; genus Aristaeella. The sequence goes on from CAMKEI010000006.1 coordinate 14,501, forward strand.
ACTTCCAGCGACGTGTTTCCGGTCCAGGTCACCACCGCTTCCTGCACCACGGTGTCGTTCAGGTACGCGGGCTTGAGGAAGTTCAGGTTGTCGATGCATACGGTGGTCACCGCCTGCCCGGTATAGCGGCGGGCCGCCACAGCGCCGATCACGTCGATCCACGCCATGATCTGGCCGCCGAAAAGTCTCGGTTTCGCGTATCCGTTGCAGTGCTGGGGCATCACGATCTGTACGGCGGTCGTCTTCTCTGTCATGGCTGTCTTCCTCCGTTTTCCTTTTCTCAACCCGGATAATATATCCTCGCCCTCCGCAAGCGCAGGCGGTCTCCGCCTGAAGAGCCCTGCCGGAACCCGCTTACATGCGGAAATCATCCTCCGTTACCGGATAATCATCGTCCTTTTCCCGGCCGATGCGCAGCAGCCCGACAATCCCCAGCACGCAGACCGCGGCGATCCCCAGGCGTTTGAGTCCTTCCCAGACAAAGGGGAACATGAACATCGTAAACAGGCAGTAGCACCCGCCCAGTGCGAAAGCGATAATCAGGATGAATTTAACAATCATTCCGACCGTTCCGCCAAGCACCTTCAGAATATCCCTAATCATATCTTTCACGACCTTGCAATCAGTTTATCGAAGGAAATACGGCCCTTTTCGTTTCACTCCGTGTCTTCCGCCAGCGCCAGGAGCATCGCTCCGTTTTCCTGCAGCCATTTCTGGTGCCGCCGGTAATCCGGCAGCGCTTTCTCCATTTCAGCGTAGAACTTTGCGGAATGGTTCATATGCTTCCGGTGGCACAGCTCGTGCACCACGATGCTGTCGATCACCCCGTCAGGCGCCAGCATCAGCAGGCAGTTGAAATTCAGGTTCCCTTTCGCGGAGCAGCTCCCCCACCGGGTCTTCTGGCAGCGGATGGTAATCTTTCCGTAATCCACGCCGATCAGCGGCGCGTAGTACGCCGCCCGCTCCGGAAACACCCTGCGGGCCTTTTCCGCCAGTTCCGCGATCTCCGCCGGCGTCAGCCTGCGCAGTCCGGCTTTCGCCTGCTCCAGCGCCCGGGACTGCATCATGTGCTTTTCCAGCCACCGCCGGTGCTTCTCCAGGAAGCTGCGTATTTCCGCGTCCGTCGTCCGCAGCGGCGCGCGGATTTCCAGCTGTCCCTGCCGGATCTGCGCGGACAGCGTCTTCCGCCGGCTCCGGATAATTTTGTATTCCATCTCAGTAAAACCTCAGCGCCGGGAAGGAGAGCGCCATCATCAGGTAGCCTTCGTTCACTATCTCAAAAAACGTGGTCCTGAAGTACGGCTCCACGTCCATATTCTTCGGCGGAATCCATTCGGCTTCAGCGATCCGCTCCGTCATGGCCGTCACCGGCATCAGCGGTTTGCCGAACAGGTAGATCCCGTTCCGGATCTCCGCGTGGACGGAAGCCTCCGCCGTCCTGACCTCATACTTTCCGGGCTGCCAGAATACGATCCGGTAGACTTCCAGGCCGGTCCTGTTGTCCTTGATCTGCCGGCTGGTGCCCGGAACAATCATGCTGTCGATCCCGAACTGGCTGTACCAGCAGATTTCCCCGCCTTCGATCAGCACAGGCGAGGAAGCCGCAAAGACCGCGCTGACGGAACCGATCCGGTTCCGCCCGGCGTCATAGAACTCATAGCCCCACCGTCCTGTCCCGGACAGGCGGTACGTGATGATCTCCGTCATGTTCCCTTCCTCTGCCGGTATGCCTTAAGTCATCATACCACAGTTCCGGTCATGCTGTCTGCACAGCTTTTCAGTTTTTTCGCCACCGCGTCCTCATCATTGCCGCCGATCACCTCCGTCGCGGCGGCCTTCAGTTCGTCCAGCGCGTTCGCGACCGCGTATGCTTCGTCCGCGGCGCCGAACATGCTCATGTCGTTCACCGAGTCCCCGAAGACCACCAGCTTCCGGAACCCGTACCGTTCCTTCATCTTCAGAATCGCTTTGGCCTTGGTCCGGTTCCGCGGACAGATTTCCACCCAGTACTCGTCCCAGTAGGTATCCTTCTGGAAAAGGCTTTCCCAGCAGTCATACTGCCGGACCCTTTCATACACCGGCCTGATTTTCTCCTTCTCGTCAATCAGGGTGACGTATCCCGGCTCCCCGCGGAACAGGCCGCCGAAGGAGTCCACCGGCATCATCCGGGGATCATCCGCGTAATAATCCACATATTTCTGGAATCCGGGCGTATGCTTCCCCGGCAGAAATGTCTTATACATCTCATCGCCCATAAAGCAGGAGACAAATCCGCATTCCGGCAGTTCCGGCAGCAGTTCCTTCAGCAGCCGTACCTCGTCCTCCGTGAAAAGCGCCTTCTCCAGGTGCTTTCCGGTGGCGTTGTCCGCCAGCACGCATCCGTTCCGGGTAATGACCGGCAGCTCCAGCCGCAGGCCTGCGGTGATGGTCCGCGCGCTTTCGACGGACCGGGCCGTGGCGTAGGTGAAAGCAATCCCCTGTTCCACCAGTTCGTTGATTAGCCGGACCGTATAGGGCGAGAGCGTCCCGTCGCTGCGCATCAGCGTACCGTCCAGGTCCGAAACATACAGGCAATCTTTCCTCATATGTTTATCATACCATAGATCCCGCGCACAAAAAAGCCTGCCTTTTCAGGCAGGCTGTGTATTAATGCGGTCGTCAGAAGTTCAGCCCTGTCCTCCCAGACCCGAGTTGTATTCGAATTCCTCGATCTCGCCGGTCTCCACATTCACGAACACGTTGTAATAGCCGTCTTTCTGTTCATGGGCCCGGGGTTCCCCGTTAACCATCTGCCCGACAGTCAGAGGCTGGTACAGCAGGTATTCCACCTTGAAGCAGGGCTTCCCGCCGATCATTTCATACCAGCTGTTGTCACCGGCTTCCTCCGTGCTGGTATACAGTTCCATCCGGGAAACCTGCTCCTCGTTCAGGCCGTAGTTGCTGATGATGAATTCCCGGCCGGTGGCGACCATCTCGTCCACCGGGATCTTCCTCGCCTCCATGGCCGCGGTCTTGTCCGCCTCGCGCCGTTCGTAGTATTGCTCTGCAGTTTCTTCTGCTGCTTCAGCCTGGGCCTGCCGGCTTTCATCCGTGAGGCCGTGGGCCTCGGCGATCTCCGCGGCGCGGTCCAGATAAGCCTGCTTGCGCTTTTCGTCCATGCAGTCCTCGAGCATCTGCTTCAGCTGGTCCAGTCCCCAGGCTTCCGACGCGTAGCCGCCTGAGGTATCCTCCCCGTCATGGCTCCAGCTGATCTCCGCCTTGCCGTCTTTCACCACAGCCGTATAGGTTCCCACCGCGTAATCCATGTCCCCGGCGCCGGTATAGGTCACCCGGACCGTACCGTCCTCCAGGACTTCCTGTTCCCGGCCGAAAAAGGTCATCATTTCCGCGGTGATCCCGTATTTTGCCTCCAGCGCCCGGTCGGCGGTCCGCGCCGCGTCGGCGCGGGGGGAAAGCAGCAGGCCCGTTGCCAGGGCCGCCGCGGCCAGCAGGACCAGAATCATCGCAAACACAAAACCGACAGATACTTTTTTCTTCATAACAGGTTCCTCCTCCTGAGCGATACGGTACTGCACGGCTGCGCGGCAGGACGGCCGTTCATCCAGAAAGGAGAGCCGATTGTCCATCGCGGACTGAATGGTTTTCCTATTCGTCTTCAAAGTACCAGTCCTCCAGTTCCTTTTTCAGTATCGCTTTCGCTTTCTTCAAACGATAATTGATCGTTGATCGGGGGATCCTCAGCACCTTTGCCATCTCTTTCAGCGTCATTCCCTGATACCAGTGCAGCAGCGTCACTTCCTTCAGTTCGGCCGGCAGTGCCAGCACCGCACGCGTAACGGTGTCGTCCTGTTCGTCCCAGGAAGCTGTGCCTTCCGGCAGGGCGTCCGGGGTTACAGACCGGTCTGTATTCCGTGCCCAGGCGCTCTTCATCAGGTCCTTGCAGGTGTTGATCGCGATGCGCGTCAGCCAGGTCTTATCCTCCGCTTCGCCGCGAAAACGGCCGTAGTTTTTCCAGGCCTTGAAAAATGTTTCCTGTACTGCGTCTTCCGCCAGCGCGGCGTCACAGAGATAGGCGAAGCACAGCCGCAGCAGCGGTTTTTCCCAGCTTGTGATGGCGGCATCCAGCCACGCCCGGCGCGGATCCTGGTTCAACGCGCTCCCTCCTTTCAACACTCATTAGACGAAAGATCTCTGAAGACAGGCCAGCCTGACCGGAAATTTTTTTCTGTTCCTCCGCAAAAGAAACAAAGCCCTGCCTGCGCAGGGCTCTGCCGGCACGCGCTCAGTCCGCGTAGAACGCGCGCAGATCGTCCAGTCTAAGCAGCATCGGGCTTCCTCCGCCCGCCGCTCCCGTATCAATGTCGATCCAGGTATCGGTCACGAACATCCGGCCCCTCTCCCCGTAGTACTGCGTCGGCGTATGTCCGAGGACCACCAGCATACCCTCCCGGTATCTTTCTCCCGCGCCGGGCCGGGTCCACACCAGGTCGTCCGTGCTGTAGTCATCCGGCGTTTTCTCCGGGCTGAACCCGTTCAGCCCTCCATGAACCAGCAGGAACCGTTTCCCCGGCACCGCCAGCTCCGTGTAAAGCGGCGCCGACCGGACATAATCCAGCAGTCTCGCGAATTCGTCCGGATCGTCTCCCTTCAGTTTCACCAGGTTCTCGACCGTGACGAGGCATCCGTTCCTGTGCCAGCGCAGCAGGCAGCGTTCCTGCTCCGGACTCAGGTCCCTCAGGTTCAGCAGGTCTGCGTCCTCGTCAAATAAAAAACCGCAGTCCAGCATCATGATCTCGTGATTGCCTTTGATCAGGGTCACGTTTTCCCGGCGCATCATCCACCGCAGCATGGCCACGCCGCCGTCGCCGTTCCGGTCGATCACGTCCCCGATCACATACAGCCGGTCAGACGCGGAAAAGCCTGCCTTTTCCAGCAGGCGGAGAAAAGAATCCAGGGGATATCCGTGGATGTCCGATGTCGCGAAGATCATACCTTTGCTCCGATTATCTTTTCCTTTTCCGCATGGCTCATCCGTTTGATGTGCCATTCCCGGCTGAGCGCGTCGTGCCGGTTTTCATATGCTTCCGCATAGACCAGTTCGACCGGCAGCCGGGAACGGGTGTACTTCGCCCCGTGTCCGCTGTTGTGCGCCGTGAGGCGGGCCTCCGGATCCGTCGTCCATCCGCAGTACAGGCTTCCGTCCGCGCAGCGGAGAAGATAGACATAATTCATCTTCAGCTTCCGGACAGGCTGTCCGCCGCGTCGATCAGGTCGTGCAGCATGTTGATCCGGTCTTCCCACTCGTAGTACGCTTCCTCTTCCTCATCGATGTCGGGCTCGAACGTTTCCATTTCATCCAGCGTCTCCAGCAGTTTTTCCCTGAATTCCGCCAGCGTTTCCCGGTCCATCTCCGCCAGGAGGGATTCGTCCAGGTCGTCAATCTCGGACGGATCAAACGGCGTCGCCATCTCCGTTTCCTCCTTCTCAGTCCCAGATCCACACAAATCCGGTTTCGCCGTCATCGCGCACCCACCAGATCTTGTTCTGGTCCACCCGGACAAAACAGGCTTCCGTCCTGTCCGGCATCTTCGCGGCGATTTCCTCCGGCGTGATGTTTCCGCCCATCGGAGACTGGACATAAATCTCCAGTTTCTTTGCCCTGATCTTCTTTGCGGGCTTTTTCTCCTCTTCCATACGGACCTCCACGCCGAACACCTGCCAGATTTTGTCTGCGACCCGGTCGCTGATTTTCATCCGGCCGTTTTCCAGCTGGCCGGCCGTGCTCGGGCTGATGCCGATCAGCCTCGCAAACTGAGCCTGTGTCAGTTTCCTGGATACACGCAGTTCTTTAATCGTCATTTTCTTTCTCTCCGGTATCAGTTGATCGTTATGTTTTTTTCCGACAGACTTCCCTTTTTTATTTTATCATATATCCCCAAAAGAGGAAAGACCTCCGGATCATTCCGGAGGATCCGGTCCTCACTTTTTCGGGGCGCCGGTTCAGAGGTTCTGCAGCGCCATCAGGGCCAGGCAGATCAGGAGCGTACCGATAAGCATCCCCGTAAAGGAAACCGGCCATTTCCCTCCCTTGTTGAATCCGTAGAAATCGTCCCAGCGTTTTCCTTCCGGCGCGTACAGGATTTTGTACAGGTAAAGCGGCCCGTAGCACGCGACCGGCGCCAAGCCCCACAGGCACTGCGGAAAGGACATCCCCCGCCTCTCAAACAGGCAGAAGGAAACCAGTGCCGCCAGCGGCGTCAGCAGATGCATGAACAGATTGTAAGGCCCTTTCAGCAGCACGTCATACCAGTCTTTTCCGACGCTCGGCGCCAGGAAAAGAAACACCGTCAGCATGGTGACCGTCACCGCCGCTGTCCCGATATACTTCAGGGTCCACACCCACAGGGGCAGATCCCCCGCGAGGCGGGCTGCCGCCGTCAGCAGGGCCGTCGCAGCACACAGCGCGTTGCTCTGGCAGGTATAGAAGCGGAACGCGGACTTTCCCCGTTCCGGCACCCACGCGCCGTCCTTGCGGAAAACGCATACCACCAGCACCAGCGTAACCAGGAAGATCAGGAGATTCAGGATCACGTCCGCAGTGATCATGCCCAGCTCACCTTCCCCTCGATCTTCCGGACCAGCGCCTCCAGGCCGGCCCGGTCCTCCGGGCTGAACCGGTCCTTCACCGGGCTGTCAATATCCAGCACCGCCCGGACCCGCCCGTTTTCATGAACCGGGATGACAATTTCCGATTCCGACGCACTGTCACAGGCGATATGCCCCGGAAACTGGTGCACATCCGGCACCGTGACCGTTTCATCCCGGAAGGCTGCCGTGCCGCACACGCCCTTCCCCGGCGCGATATGGATGCACGCCGGCTTTCCCTGGAAAGGACCGACCGTCAGCCTGCCGTCCCTCATCAGGTAAAACCCGGCCCAGTTCAGATCCGGAAGCGTATCCATAATCAATGAAGAGATATTGCTGAACGCCGCCACATACCACGGTTCCGCCTCCAGCATACCCTCCGCCTGTCCGGCCAGCGTCTGATAATCCGTCATGCCGTTTCCTCCGTGTTCAGCAGTCTGTTCCCTTTTCCTTTCGCCAGCCAGATGTTGTATGCCAGGATGGAGCAGACAACGATCACCGACCCGACGACCGAGAGCGCCGTAATCCGCTCCCCGTAAAACGCTGCCACCAGCAGCGGGTTCATAATCGGCTCCATCCCGGTGATCAGGCTCGCGGTCACCGGCGGCGTGTTCCGTATCCCGATGGAGAAAAGGATATACGCGCCACCCACCTGGACGACGCCCAGGGCAATCACCGAAGCCATCACCGACGATGAAAAGTCCGTCTCGCGCAGGCAGAGCGGCGTAAGCGCCAGTCCGGCGGCCAGCTGGCCGAGAAAGCAGGACGAGATCGCGTCCGCTTTTTCTCCCGTGTTCATCATGAATACGCTGGCGTAGCAGATGCCGGACAGGACCGCCAGCACGTTCCCCGCCAGGTTTCCCGCCCTGATCCCGTCCACAAAGAACAGCACCACGCCCAGCAGCACCAGGAAGCAGACAAGCAGATCCACCCTGCCCGGTTTCTGGCGATAGATCAGCGCCATAAACAGGATCACGAACACCGGCGCCGTAAACTGAAGCACGATCGTATTCGCCGCGGTGGTCATCTTGTTCGCCATGGCGAACAGCGTCGTCACGCCGATCATCGACAGCGCGCCGATCAGGACCCGGCGGCTGAAGACGATCCTGTGCCCTGAAACAAGCAGATAGATGCCGATCACTGCCGAACCGATCAGATTCCGGGCCCCGTTGATCGCCAGTCCCGACCAGGGAATCAGCTTGATGAACAGGCCTCCCGTACTGAAACACACGGAGGCCAGGAAAACAAGCAATACCGACCTGCGGTCCTCTTTCATCGCCGAAACTACCTCACACGCCAACATCAGTTTATAATGTTATCATATACTTTCAAAAAGAAAAAGCCCGCCGGATTGCTCCGGAAGGCCGCGGGACAGGATCCCCGTCCCGTTTTTTCTTTGACTGAAAACGCTTCCCTCTGGTAGAATGGAAAAAAAGAAAAAAAGGAGCTTTCCGATGGCCAATATGATTATGCGATTCCCCGGCGGCCTGCCCAAGGCGCTGACCCTGAGCTACGACGACGGCGTCGAACAGGATGAACAGCTGATCGCGATCGTTGAGAAATACGGTCTGAAAGGCACCTTCAACATCAACAGCGGATGCTTTCCGCCGGAAGACGTGTCATACGCTCCCGGAACCATTCACCGGCGTATGCCCCTGACCCGGCTGAAGGAGGTATACGCGAAGAGCAGTTGGGAGATTGCCGCCCATGCCTTTACCCACGCTTCCCTGGTCGGGCTGCCTCCGAATATCGCGACGGAGGAGGTGCTTCGGGACCGGAAGGAGCTGGAAGACGCTTTCGGCACCGTGGTCCGGGGCTTTGCCTATCCCTTCGGCGCTTTCGACGACCGGAGTGTCGGAATTCTGAAGAACTGCGGGATATGCTACGCGCGAACCGTGCAGTCCACCCATGATTTCCACCTGCCCCAGGACTGGCTCAGGCTGCCGGCAACGTGCCACCATAACGACCCGGAGCTCATGAACCTCGCCGACCGGTTCGTTTCCATAAAGAACTGGTGGGATCCGATGCTCTTCTACCTATGGGGCCACAGCTATGAGTTTGAAGCGCTCGGCAACTGGAATGTAATCGAGGCGTTTGCTGAAAAAGTCAGCGGCAAACCGGATATCTGGTACGCAACCAATATTGAAATCTATGATTACTGCGAAGCGTTCAGCCGGCTGGTCTTCAATACCGCCATGAATGTCTGCGTCAATCCGAGCGCCAGGGATCTCTGGTTCGCGTACGGCGAAAAGGAAGTACATGTGCCCGCCGGCGGCACCGTTTCATTCTGATTCCGCGCTTCCCGGCAGGCCCGTTCCCTTATTGCCGGTTCTCCCGCAGGAGCGCCGTGATCGCGTCCCCTGTCTCACCGGTCGTCGCGCTCCCGCCCAGATCCGGCGTAAGCGTCTTTCTCTCGCTCAGCAGCGTCTCGATCGCCGCCAGGACCTTCCGGCCCCATGCTTCATGGCCGAAGAAGTCCAGGATCTGCGAAGCGGACCAGACCGCGGCGATCGGGTTAGCCACGCCGCGTCCCGCGATGTCCGGAGCGGAGCCGTGAATCGGCTCGAACATGGAGGGATACTTCCTCTCCGGATTCAGGTTCGCGCCTGCGGCCAGTCCGAGCCCGCCGGTGATCGCGGCGCCCAGGTCTGTCAGGATATCCCCGAACAGATTGCTCGTCACCACGATTTCGAACCGTTTCGGATCCCGCACCATGAACATGCTCGCCGCGTCGACAAGGTATGAGTAGGTTTTGACGTCCGGGTAATCCTTTCCTACTTCTTTGAAAATCTGATCCCAGAAAACCATGGAATAATTGAGGGCGTTTCCCTTGCTGATGGAGGAAAGCGTCTTCTTTTCCTTTCTGGCCAGTTCATACGCGTAGCGGATCACCCGTTCGCACCCGACGCGTGAAAATACGCCGTTCTGGATCACGACCTCGTTCGGCTGGTCCTTATAAAGCCAGGCCCCGCTTCCCGCGTATTCCCCCTCGCTGTTCTCCCGGATAAAGGTCATGTCGATTTCCCCGGGGCCGACGCCTTTCAGCGGGCACGGCGCGCCGCGGAGCAGCTTTACCGGCCGAAGGTTGATGTACTGGTCAAAGCCTTTCCGGATCGCCAGCAGAAGGCCCCACAGCGAAATATGATCCGGAACGCCCGGCGCTCCGACAGCTCCGAGGTAAATTGCGTCAAAACCTTTCAGCCTTTCGATGCCGTCCTCGTCCATCATGACGCCGTTCCTGAGATAATACTCGCATCCCCAGGGGAACTCCGTCCAGTCAAAGCGGAAGCCTCCGTCCAGCTCCGCGACGGCATTCAGCACCTTGACGCCTTCCGCGATCACCTCCGGGCCGATGCCGTCCCCGGGAATGGATGCCATCCGGTACGTTTTCATTCTGTTCTCCTTTCTTTCCGTTCCTCATGCCACGGAATCCCTCTTACGGTCTGTATGGTTTTCAGTTTCCCTTATGCTTTTCCTTCCGACCCGAACAGGCGGATCTTTTCCCTGACGACGGCCTTCATGGCCTCGATTTCATAGGGAATCAGGCCGGTCATGCTTCCGGCTCCGTTCTGAAGGCCGGTCCCGATCCCGGCCTTTCCGGCTTTGTCGAGATCAGTGAAAATGTTGATCTTGCAGATACCTTTCCTCACGGCAGTGCGGAAATCATCGTCCGCCAGGCCGCTGCCGCCGTGAAGCACCAGGGGAAGGCCGGTGCGCTTCGCGATGACCTCAATCCGCTCAAAATCCAGCTTCGGCGGGAATTTGTAATCACCGTGGGCGTTTCCCACGGCCACCGCCAGGGAATCGATCCCCGTGCGGCGGACGTAGTCCTCCGCCACCTCCGGATCGGTATAGAAATCGCTGGGCTTTTCCAGCTTCCCGGCGCCTTCGTTGTCGCCTACGTGGCCCAGCTCTCCCTCCACGGTGACGCCCATGGCGTGGCAGATTGTCACCATGCCGGCCACCTTTTCCGCGTTGGTTTCATAGTCCGCCGTGGAGCAGTCGTACATCACCGAAGTAAAACCCAGCCGCAGCGCTTCCATGCACTTCTCAAACGTCAGGCCGTGGTCGTAGTGGACGCAGACCGGAACGCCGGCGCGCTTCGCCATGGGAATCAGGTAATCCGCCACGTTTTCCAGCGGCATGGCGGGCAGGAGGATCTCGGCGGTGCCGACCATCACAGGCGCATGAAGCTCTTCCGCCGCCCCGATCACGGCCTGCGCCATTTCCACGTTGACGGCGTTGAAAAAACCTACGCCGTACCCTCCCTTTTTCGCCGGCAGGAGGATCTCATTCATGTTGACCAGCATTGTCAGCCCTCTTTTCTGTTTACATGGTTTCCCAGCCGGCGCTGATTCTTCCGGCCAGCTCCTCGATGGATTTCAGCCCGCTGAGCGCGTCATAGGCCGTCACGCAGCAGGCTCCTTCCGCCGCGGCGAGCGCGGCGCATTCTGCCGGCCCGTAACCCCGCAGCACTCCTGTCAGGAAGGCCGCGATGCTGGTATCTCCCGCGCCGGTTCCGGAGCGGACGGTATCCGCCCTGAAGCAGGGCTGGATCCCCTCCCGGTCAGCCCAGGCCTCCGTGTCCTGCGGCAGCCTGGCGCCTGTCGACGCAAGCGCTTCCGCGCGTGCGGTTTTATATACCATCCCGCTCGTGCCGCACTTGATCAGCACGGCCCGGCAGCCCATGGAGATCAGTTCCTCCGCCAGCGGCAGCGCCTCCCTGCGGACATCCAGGCCTTCGGTGATATCCCCGCCTGTGTTCAGCCGGTCAAACCGCTCCCGGTCCAGCATGAAGCACAGTTCCTCAAAGGAAGGAACAAAGAAATCCACATCGGGCAGCACCGAACGGAGCAGCCCCCGCCAGTCCACCTGTCCCGCCTCGCTGCCCGGGTCCACCGCCGCCAGGTCCAGGCTTGTGGCGATGCCGTGCGCTTTCATGCGGCGGAACATCTTCTTGAGTTCCTCCCCGCCGTTGATATACATGTTCCGCATCAGCGGCGGATAACCGAAGTGGAAGAGCGCCGCGTCCTCCAGCGACGCTTCCGGGATGTCCGCGTCGGAGAAACTGCCGTTGGCGCCGGGATTGTGAAGGAAGATCCGGTCATAGCCGGGAATCGCCAGCACCACGGAATACGAGGTTGAACTCCCTGCGTCCTCGATCAGTCCGCCCGCGCCGTATGCGGCGGCGATGTTCTTCACCGCCTCGCCGAAAGCGTCCTTCCCGATCTTGCCCAGCAGTTCCACTTCGTTTCCCAGGAGTTTCAGGGCAAGGCCCGTGTTGGCGACGCTGCCGCCGGTATGGACGTCGGCGGCTTCCATGGTCAGGAGTTTCCCCGGCTGGAGAAGCGCCTCAATCGTCTGTCCCCTGACCGTATCCGGGAAGACAGGCGTGATATCCAGGCATATATGCCCGGCTGAAATGATTTTCCGCGCCATCCTGCTCACCTTTCGGAAACAGAACCGTCCGCAGGGAACTGTCCTGTTGTTTTCTGCAATTCAGTTGCCGGATCAGATCAGAATACGCCGATTGTTTACGCGGCGTCATCCAGTTCCTCTTCTTCATACCAGGGAGCGTCCGACCAGTCCCGCTCCTGATACTGTTCCTCGGCTTTCGTGATTCCTTCCTCATAGATTTGGGCAAAGTCGTTCTTCATGGAAACCGGAATATATCCTTTCTCCCGGTAATCCGCCGACTTGGTCTCCCAGTCCTGGGTGCCCCATTCCCGAACGTTATCGTCGGCCACAATCATGTACGCCTGGGCCGGATACTGGTTCCTGCTGTCGATCGTGTAGTTCATCATGCTGGTGTCGCTGCCGCTGTTTCCGAAGGCCAGCACCGGGCGCTGCCCGATCTCTCTTTCAATATAAATGGACTTGTTGCCGTTCAGATTCTTCTGGATGAATCCTCCGGTCAGCACCAGCTCGTCGCCGTTTTCGTATTTGAAATTCAGGTTCGACGGTTCGGTTTCATGCCCTTTCTGTTTCACTTCGAAATCCGTGCCGATCACGTGGTTCGGCGTGACGTAATCCTTAATGGGGGAATTCGCCACGATCGCCCGGGTCGTCGTGCGCTCCGTCCCGCTGATCACATAGATCGTGAAGCCGTTCTCATACAGGTACTTCACCAGTTCCGCCATGGGGAGATAGAAATTGTCGATATACCGCATGTTGTTGAAACTGGCGGTTTTCTTCTGCCCGAATTCGACGGCGTACTGAAAAAACTCCTCCATCGTCATCCCGGCGTAGGCTTTGGCAAAGTTCCTCGCCAGCGTTTCATCCGCGAGATATCCCGGCCTGATGTCCGCGGCTGTCCGTTTCAGTTCGTCCGACACCCGTTCCGGATGATCATCCAGGCAGTACTCGATGAACATCATGGTGTCGTAATAGGTGTAATACGTTTCGCAGGTCAGCGTTCCGTCCATGTCAAATACGGCTATCCGGTCCTTTTCGGGAATATAGCCGGCTGTGTTTTTCGGGTCGGTCACGGCGGACACATAGTCCCGGAGGCTCTGCGCCACGGCTGAACCCGGCGTCCAGTAGGCGGTCAGCGGCGTTGCCTGTTTTCCGGGCAGCCAGATCAGGGCAGCCGCGACGGCAGCCGCGGCGAGGAGCAGTACAATACCGACGATGACAGCTGTTTTCACTTTTTTATTGTTTTTCATTTTCTGTTGTCTCCTTTTCTGTCTGACAGAATCATATCATATTTTTCCAAAAAGAAAAATGCTTCCAAAGCGAAATGCTTCAGAAGCTGCTTTTCCGTGTCTTTCCCGCGGCGGGCTGTACAATGTCAGTTCGCCGGGGAAGCCGTTTCCGTCCCGCCCGCCCCAGGATCCGTTATAAATGAAAGCTGTTCACCGTGCACAGCGTCTTTCTCAGTCCTGCGCAGCTGGTCAAAATACTTCTTATGGGTGCTTTCCAGGACCGACCTGAAACCGGCGTCTCCGGTTTTGTCCAGGGTTTCCAGGAACAGATGCTCCTTCGAAGCCAGCTCCGGATGGATCCGGACCAGTGTGGCCATGCCGGTATTGGAGCAGGTGCCGGCGACCCGTTTGTACTCCGCCATCAGGTTGGAAAAGATCGCGTCCGCCAGCAGGGAGCATTCTCCGGCGCTCATCCTGTTGAAGTGGTTCCGCGTCATTTCACTGATCAGGTCGTTCGCGACGTGGACCTTCGGTTCGATGGCTGCCGCCGCTTCCTCGCTCCGCTCCCCGAAAGCCTTCTCCGCGTCGCTGAGAATATCCTGAATCAGGTCCTGGAGAACCGTCAGTTCCTTCCTGCAGGCGTCGGAAAAACCGGTATTGTTTGCGGACAGCTTTGATGCGACGCCGGCGATATTGACCGCCTGATCCCCCAGGCGTTCAAACTCCGTGGACACTTTATAATACTGGTTCAGCATGGAAACATGAAGATCGCTCTGCAGGTGCGGGAGCAGTTCCACCAGGTAGCGGCTCAGATGGTCTGTCAGCCGGTCAACCTGCATTTCCTCTGCGTCGATCTCCTCCTGCCGCGCCGCGCTGAACTCCTCCAGCTGCTTCTGGGCCCTTCCGAGGTTTTCCCTGGAGATCCGGAACATCGTCAGCAGCACGTTATAACAGCTTTGAAGAGCAATGGCCGGCGTGGTAAAAAACACGGGATTCAGCGCCTTGATCAGTTCGCCGTGCGGATCGGCCTTTTCTTTTTCCTTCCGGACGATCCGGTCGCTCATTTTCTCATACACCCGGAGCATGGGGAACAGGCAGACGGCGCAGGCCAGGTTAAAGATCGTATTGGTGTTGGCGATCATGCCGGAATTCACGGTGGCGTCCCAAAGCCCGTCCAGCAGGCCGAGCCGGTGGACGATCGTAATCACGACCAGCACCAGGACCGTCTTGCTCAGATTAAACAGGATGTTCACGATACCGACCCGCCTGGCCTCCCGGTTCGCGCCGATGGAACAGACGATGGCCGTCGTGACGCAGTCGCCCAGATAGATGCCGACGATCACGGAATAAATCGCCTTGAACGTCAGGAAACCGGTTGCGGAAAAAGCCTGAAGGATACCGACCGTCGCCGATGAGCTCTGGAGCACGAATGCCACGCCCGCGCCGGTCAGGTAGCCCAGGAACGGATTGCTGCCCAGTCCGGAGAAGAGCTGCTCCACAATACCGGATTCCTGCAGGGCCTTTACCGCGCTGGTCATGTTCAGCAGGCCGGAAAACAGAATCCCGAATCCGATGGCGATGTTCCCGATGGATCTGGAATTCCGGAACAATCCGGTCATGATCAGGACAATCCCCAGAATCAGGGCAAGCGGGGCAAGCGTGGACGGCTGAAAAAAGCGGAGAACGGACGATTCCCCCGATGCGTTGATGTCCAGCAGCCGGATGATCTGCCCGGTCACTGTTGTGCCCACGTTGGCCCCGACGATAATGCCCAGCGACTGGCGCAGGGAAAGGATCCCCGCTCCGACCAGACCGGATGTGATCACGATGGTCGCCGTGGAAGACTGGATCAGCGCGGTGATCGCGATTCCCAGCACGAAAGCCTTCAGCGCGTTGTCGGTCACCTTCTCCATGACCGTCTTGAACGTGCCCGAAGAATTCTCCTTCAGGGAATCACCCATCAGGCGCATCCCGTACAGGAACATTGCCAGGCCGCCGAGCAGCGACAGGATGTCAAAAAAGTTCATAAATCCTCCGTGTTGTCTCAGTCATTCCCCTGTCCGTCGTCCGTCCGGCTGCCGGAACTGTTCCGTTTCCGCAGCGCCCTGCGGCGGACGGCCTTTTCGGCTTCCACCACGGGAATGACCGCCAGCGCCAGGCCCATGGCCGCCAGGTACTCCGCCAGCGTGATGGGTTTGAATGAGAACGCCGTGTTCAGGAACGGCACGAAAATCACGGCCGCAGTGATCAGCAGGGAAAACGCCAGGGTGCCCCACAGCCAGAGATTCTGTTTTTTCAGGCTGAACAGGGACATGGTGCGGGAGCGCATGTTGAAGGAGTGGAAAATCTCAATCATGCTCAGGGTCAGGAATGCCATGGTCATCCCCGCGGGTGATTCTGCAATGGCCCAGGTTCCGCTTTCCATCCAGTGCCCGGCGAAGTAGCTGAAGACCGTCACGGCGGCGATAACCAGTCCCTGGAAGGCGATATCGAAACCCAGTCCATCAGCGAAGATGCTTTCCTTCCTGCTCCGCGGCGGACGTTCCATCACGTTCTTTTCCGCGTCCTCCATCCCGAGGGCGATCGCCGGCAGCGTGTCGGTAATCAGGTTGATCCACAGGATATGCACGGGCTTTAAAATGGAAAAGCCCATCAGCGTCGCGGAAAACACCGCCAGCACCTCCGCCAGGTTGGCGGAAAGGAGGAACTGGATTGCTTTCCGGATGTTGTCATAGATGCGGCGGCCTTCAGCCACGGCGGAAACGATCGTGGCAAAATTATCGTCCGTCAGGATCATGTCCGCCACGGATTTCGTCACGTCGGTGCCGGTAATGCCCATGCCCACGCCGATATCCGCGCTCTTGATGGCCGGCGCGTCGTTGACGCCGTCCCCGGTCATGGCGGTCACTTTCCCCAGGGCTTTCCATGCGTTCACGATCCGTACCTTATTCTCCGGCTGAACACGGGCATAGACGGAGTACCGCCGTACATCGTTCGCAAAGGCTTCGTCCGGAACAGCGTCCAGTTCGGCGCCGGTAATCGCCGCCTGGCCGGGCTTGAGGATGCCCAGCTCCCGGGCAATCGCCATCGCGGTATCCTTATGGTCGCCGGTAATCATGATCGGACGGACGCCCGCATCCCGGCACCTGCGGATGGCGTCCCTCACTTCCGGGCGGATGGGGTCGATCATCCCGCACATGCCGATCCAGGTCAGGTCCTGTTCCAGCTCGCCCGGATCGTTCGACGCGGGCCGCTCGTCATAGATCCGCTGCGCTGCGCCCAGGACGCGGAGCGCCTGGTCGGCCATCGTCTTGTTTGCTTCCAGGATCTGCGCCTTGTGTTTTTCCGTAATCGGAACAGCCTGACCCTTCTGCCAGATCCGCGTGCAGCGGCGCAGCACCTCATCCGGTGCGCCTTTCGTAAACTGGATGAATCCGTCCCCGGCGTGCGTCCGGTGCAGCGTGGACATCATCTTGCGGACTGAATCAAAGGGTGCCTCATCAACCCGCGGCAGATCCGCGGCCAGTTTGTTTTTCGGCAGCCCGTTCCTGTTGGCGTCGTTGACAAGCGCGCACTCGGTGGCTTCCCCCACCGCCTCCCCGTCTTCCAGTTCCGCGTCGGAACACAGGGCCATGGCTGTCATCAGCAGCTGCTCGTCTCCGGTAACCTTCCGGACAACAGTCATCCTGTTCTGGGTCAGGGTGCCGGTCTTGTCCGAGCAGATGACCTGGGTGCAGCCCAGCGTCTCCACCGCCGTCAGTTTCCGGATAATCGCGTTGTTTTTGCTCATTCTGGTCACGCCGATGGAAAGCAGCACCGTAACCACCGCGCTCAGTCCTTCGGGGATGGCCGCCACAGCCAGGGAAACGGCGATCATAAATGTGTCCAGGACAGCCTTCCCGCCGTTCCGTACCAGATTGATGATAAAAACGAAGGCGCAGATCACCAGGATCATGGCGGACAGTTTCCGGGACAGTTCGTTGAGTTTGACCTGCAGGGGCGTTTCCTCATCCTTCGCGCTGGACAATGCGTCGGCAATCGCGCCCATTTCCGTATCCATACCGGTGCCGGTAACCACCGCGAGCCCGCGCCCGTAGGTCACGATGGATCCCATGTAGACCATGTTCTTCCGGTCGCCCAGCGGCACATCCCCGTTATCGGCGGCTTCAAGCGCCTCTCTCTGTTTTTCCACGTCCGTGGATTCGCCGGTCAGGGCAGCCTCCTGTGTTTTCATGGAGGCGCACTCCACGATCCTGGCGTCCGCCGGAACGGCGTCGCCCGCTTCCAGGATCAGCAGGTCGCCCCGGACCACCTCGTCCGCCCGGACCGTCTTCTGGTGACAGCCGCGGATAACCTTCGCCGTGGCCGCGGCAGCCTGCTGCAGCGCTTCAATGGCCGCTTCCGCCTTGCTTTCCTGGTAGACGCCGAGGCACGCGTTGATCAGGACCACCGCCAGAATAATGATCGTATCGGTCAGGCTCTCGTGAGCGTATACGGCCGTAACCGCGCTGACGACCGCGGCAATCATCAGCACGACGGTCATCGGATCCTTCAGCTCGTCCAGAAACTTTTTCAGCAGGCTGTCCTTTTTGCCTTCCTTCAGCCTGTTCGGGCCGTCCCGGTCAAGCCTCGCCGCCGCTTCCTCGTCATCCAGTCCCTGCATGGATGAGGCCAGTTCCTCCAGAACAGCCTCCCGTTCCTCAAGATACGGTTTCAATCTTCCTGCCCTCCTTGGTCGTTTATGCTGAAAATCAGGCTGATCCGGGTTCCGGCGCCCGGCTCGCTTTCCAGTTCCACGCGCGCGCCGTGATACTGTGCCCCGTGCTTAACAATGGACAGTCCGAGCCCTGTGCCTCCGATTTCCTTGGAGTGGCTCTTGTCCACCCGGTAAAACCGCTCGAATACCCGCTTCTGATGCTCCGGCGGGATACCGATACCGGTATCCCCGACAGTCAGGCAGGCCTCTCCCGCCTGACCGGTAACGCTTACGGAAACGCTGCCTCCCGGGTGGTTATACTTGATTGCGTTGTCGCAGAGATTGTATACCATCTCGCTGAGCAGCTGATAAACGCCGGATATGACGGTCCGGCTGCCGGCCAGATGCAGTTCGATCCCCTGCGTTTCCGCCAGCGGACGGAGGCTGTCCAGCACCTGTCCGGCCAGTTCGTACAGATCCACAGGCTCCAGTTCCGGACCGACCGCTTCCTCATCCAGCTTTGAGAGCTTGATGATATCGTCAATCAGGACGATCAGCCGCTGTGATTCCTTATAGATGTCCCTGGAGAATTCCTGTACCTTGCTGTCTTCCACAACGCCCTCCGCCATCAGCTCCGCAAAGCCGGATATGGACGTCAGGGGCGTCTTCAGTTCATGGGACACATTGGCGGAGAACTCCCGGCGCAGCGCTTCCCGGCGGTCTGATTCCTCCTGGATGGTCTGTTTCTGTTCCTGGATTCTCCTGATCAGCGGAGACAGTTCCGGATAGGTATTCAGGTCGGGATTGTCCAGGTCCAGGCTGTTGATGGGTTTGACGATCTGCCTGGCGACACGGAACGACAGTACGGCGGAGATCAGCAGCACCAGCACCAGCAGCACGAGCACAGGGCTGACCGTCAGCCACGCTTCCCGAACGGCGCTGAGCGGGCGGCTCAGGCGCAGGATGGTTCCGTCATCGCACTTCAGCGCGTAGTACATGGTGGATTCCCCGCTGCTCTCGGACGTCCTGATCCCCTGGCCCTCCCCGGAGGACATGGCGGCCCGTACCTCCGCGCATTCCTTCTGGTTGGCGATCGGAAGCGGAAACTCACTGTCATAGAGAACGCCGCCGTCCCCGTCAATCCAGGTCACCCGGTTGACCTGGCCCAGAGAGCTGAGATATTCCGTTCCGCCAAGCAGCATGCCCTGTTCCGCATAGACGGCTTCCTGCTGGAGCGCGGCATAGGTCTCCTCCATCGTTTGCGTGTACTGTACCAGAAAGACAAGCCCCGCGCACATCAGCAGAACCAGCAGCCCCACCAGAAAGGTATTGCGGAAGATTGTCCTTGTCATACCGGATCCTCCGATATCTGATACCCGATGCCGCGCACTGTCTGAATATAGCTGCCGGCCCTGCCCAGTTTGACCCGCAGTGTCCGGATATGCACGTCCAGCGTCCGGTTTTCCCGTTCCGCGCCAAGCCCCCAGATCCGGTCCAGCAGGATTTCCCTGGTCAGAACCAGTCCGCGGTTTTCCATCAGCAACTGCAGCAGCATATATTCTTTATAGGTCAGTATCACAGGCGCGCCGTCCACCTGAACCTCATGGCGCTCCGGGCAGATACACAGGGAGCCCAGCCGGTAAACGGAGGTATCAGGTTTGTGTTCCGCCCGTCTCAGCACCGCCCGGACGCGGGCAACCAGCTCCATGATGCCAAAGGGTTTGGAAATATAATCGTCCGCTCCCGCGTCCAGGCCCGCCACCCTGTCATATTCCGTATTCTTCGCGGTCAGCATGATCACCGGAAGGCCGGCTGTCGCTGTATTGGCCCGCAGCCGTTTCAGGATCGAGATACCGTCTTCTCCGGGAAGCATAATATCCAGAAGAATCAGTCCGGGCGTTTTCTCTTCGACAGCCGGCCAGAACTGATCGGGCGTTTCAAATCCCCGGGCTTCATAGCCCTGGCTTTCAAGGGCGTAAACCACCAGCTTTCGGATGCTCTCGTCATCCTCCAGAAGATAGATCAAGATGCTCACCTCATATTTATCGTAACACTGTCTTTATCTGCTGAACAGATTCTCCCGGTCGATTTAACATAGATTTAACGCAAACCGGATGATGAATTTAATATACCGGCAGTACATTCAATAAGGACATTGCGGAAAACAGCAGGAACGTGGACTTTTCATGCGGCACCAGCGCGTATCTCTTTATGTGGAGTGGACTGAAGAAGCGGATCCGGATACGGTTCGGAATCTGCTGTGCTCCCATGGGATACGCATTATCGGGATTGACTGGGACACAGACCTGAAACGTACTCCGTGCCTTGTCCCCAGGCGTGAAAACGCCGTATTCCGGTTCCGTATGAATCAGCAGGTTCCCTTTCATGCATTGCTTTCTGAAGTGGCCATGCTTCCGGGTGTTTATTCCGTAAGCGAAATAAAAAGTTTTTTCTGACAAAGCATATTCCCGGGAAAACTGTAAAGCGTGTCTGCCTGCAGTAAAACAGCCCTCCGGAACAATCCGGAGGGTTGTTTACGCAATTGCTGTCTGCAATTCTGTCCCGGAGCCGTCTCCCTCTTTCCCGGATCCTCAGCCCTTTTCCAGCAGGGACCGGATCACCCCGGCCGTCTGCGCCGCGCAGGCTTCCACGCCCGCAGGCGTCAGGTGGATATGATCCTCCCCGATCATCTCTTCCTTCGCCGGCGCGACGACCGCATACAGGTCGTTGACCGCTGCGTTCTCCTCCGCCGCGACCTTTCGGAGGATATCGTTGTACAGCAGGATATCCCCGTGATCCCCGTGCATGGTCGGCGTCGTCGTGGCGATCACGATGGCCAGGTCCGGCCGGATCAGCTTCCGGAGAACCCGGCAGATCCGGTGACAGGTCTCCTCGTACAGGTCCGGCGGATAGAAATGCCGCCCTTCCTGGTAGTCGTCGCCCATATCCCACAGTCCGCAGTTCCACTGCACCAGGTCCGGCACGGGCAGCGTCGGCAGCCAGAAGCGCAGGGAGTTCAGCGTATATCCGCTCCAGCGCCCGTTTTCCTCCGGGCCTGATACTTCGGCGATTTCCGCCAGCTTCTCCCCCACCGCCGGCAGATACTGCATCCGGATGGAATCTCCCAGCAAAAGAACCTGTTTCATTGTGCACCCCGTCGTTTCTTTGCGGCGCCTCTCCCCGCGCTTCCGGCCGCCGCGTCACTTGGTTTTCAAACCATCCATGTCATAAGATCAGTGTGACCTGTATGGTTCATATATTTTACTATATTCCCGTGTGTCTCCGCAAACAGAAATTCCCCGCCCGGCTTTTCACCCGTCAGGTCTCCGGCGCGGGTTTTCACCGCGTACAGGATTCCGGAGCAGGCGCAGCGAAATAAATAACCATACGGAAAACTCCTGATGACATGGGGGATATATCATGAAGAAAATCCTGATCATCCATACAGGCGGCACCATCGGCATGTTCCCGACCGAGCGCGGGTACGCGCCTTCAAAGGAAGCCTTTCATGCGGCGCTTTCGTCGATTCCGGAACTGTCGGCGCCCGCCATGCCGGCATGGGACCTGATCGACATGGACCCGCTGCTGGATTCATCCAATATCGCCGTAAATGAATGGAACCGGATCGGTTCCCTGATTGCCGGCCATTACAGCCTGTATGACGGTTTTGTTGTGCTTCACGGGACGGACACGATGGCCTATACCGCTTCCGCGCTGTCCTTCATGCTGCAGAACAGCGCCAAACCCGTGATCCTGACCGGTTCGCAGATCCCGCTGTGTGAGCTCAGGAACGACGCCCGCGACAACCTGCTGACGTCGCTCCTGATCGCCGCGGACGACAGGGTCCATGAAGTATGCCTGTACTTCGGCGGAAAGCTTCTGCGGGGAAACAGGAGCATGAAGTATTCCGCGGACGACCTGATCGCTTTTGAGTCTCCCAATTATCCGTCCCTGGCGGATGTGGGAATCGATATCAGATATCATCCCTCCGCCCTGCTCCCGCCGTCCGGCGGCGGGTTCTCCCTTCAGCCGTTTGAAAACGTGCCGATCGGCGTCATCAAGGTATTCCCGGGCATTCAGTTCGAACTGTTCGACGCCGTCATGACGGAAAGGCTCCGGGGGATCGTCATCGAGACGTTCGGCGCGGGCAATATCCCGGGCAGCGAAAAAGCGCTTCTTCCGATTATCCGGAAGGCGACCGAAAACGGGACGGTGATGGTGATCTGTTCCCAGTGCCCGCACGGAACCGTGACGCTCGGGGCTTACGAGACGTCCGTGACGCTGCGCGGCGCAGGCGCCGTCAGCGGATACGACCTGACCACCGAAGCCGCCGTCGCCAAACTGTATTACCTGTTCAGCAGGGGCCTGTCCGGAGAAGAGATCAAAGCCGGAATGGAACGGAACCTGTGCGGAGAAATGACCGTGATCTGACCTTCCCTGCCTGGCAGCATTGATTCCCGGCCCCGGAAAGCGGGCCGGGAATCGCAATATCAGCCCGAACGCTGAATACGGATCATATTCCTGCTGACTTTTCTGGAAAATTGTGTTTTGATACATGCTGATGCAATACAACTGAAAACGAGGAGCACCCATCCATGAAAAAGCTGTCTTCTATATTTTTATATTTTTATGTATCCTGACAGCCTTCGTGCTGTTCTCCCTGTCCGCGGGGCCGGCGCCGGCGGAACCGGAAGATCAGTGTTCCATCCCTGCGATAAACGTGATATAATATTTGTTTGGAAAGCGGAATGAAAACGCATGCCGTTTCGTTTGATTGACAGAAAGCGGCGGACGGCCCCGACTGCGAAAGGTGGATGATGAAGCATGTCCCAGAAAATAGTGAAAACATTTCTCCCGCTCCTGATGGCGGTGATCCTTGTGTTCACCGCGATTCCCGCGTTTGCGGACGGCCCTGTCCAGGCCGCCGGACAGACGCAGGAACAGAATCAGGAACAAAATCAGGAACAGAATCAGGAACAGAATCAGGAAGAGGAAAAAGTCGAGCTGTATGCCGTGGTCAAGCTGACGCCTTCCGGCAGAATCAATCTGCGCCGGTACGCCTCCGCCGCGTCTGAACGGCTGGCCGTGATTGAGCCGGGCACCTGGGGCAAGGTGCTGGCAAACCTCGGACAGTGGGCGATGCTCGAGATCAACGGACTCGTCGGATATATGAGCACTTACTATCTCGATTTCTACCTGGGTACCAACCCCCTGGACTACTCAACCGCGCCGTATCTGCAGCCCGCAACGGCGACCGTTCCCACTACGGTTTACCCGACCTACCCGACGACCTACCCGACGACCTACCCGACGACCTATCCGACCTACCCGACTTATCCCGAATATGATCCGTATTATTACGAACGGGTCACCTGGCCGATCGTTGAGCATACGACCATGTATGTCGCGACGTCCAACGGCGGCCGGCTGAACCTGCGGTACCGGCCCACAACGGATTCCGCCCGGGCAGGCTCCTACGCCTTCGGCACCGCGGTTACGGTCCTGAACCGGTCCGGCGACTGGGCTTACGTCACCGTCAACGGACAGACCGGCTTTATGATGCTGTGCTTCCTGTCCTACACGCAGCCTGCTCCTCCGGCTCCGCCCGAACCGGTGACGCCGGTCGGAACGGCGACGGTGATCAATCCCAACGGCGGCTACTATGTCAACTTCAGATCCAGCCGGACGACGGAAACCAACAGTAATGTCATCGCGCGGATTCCTGTCGGCACGGTGGTGGATGTGCTGGAATGGGACAGGTGGTACACCAGGGTTTCCTACAACGGAAAAGTCGGATACATTGTAAGCACTTATCTGTCTCACTGACAGGCAACAGGAAAAGCTGCCGGAACAGCCTTCCGGCAGCTTTTTTATCCGCCGCTTCCCCGCCGCTCCGTGCCGGCAGCGGTTAACGGTTGAAGCGGCCGGAAGATGCTGATACAATACACAAAGCAAAAAAAGCACGGACGCGGAAGCGTCCGGAAGAAAGGAAGGAACCCCAGATGAAAAAACTGATCGGACTGATGCTGGCAGTGATGATGCTGGCGGCGCTGGCCGCTCCGGCCATGGCGGAAAGCCAGGGAACAGAGATGTATGTCTATACCGGAAACGGCAAAAACCTGCTCGTCCGCTCCAGCATGTCCACGACGGAAGACAATGTTGTCGACAGCCTGCCCTACGGCACCAAAGTGTTTGCCTACGGCAGCCCCCAGCCCGGCTGGACCTATATTGAGTACGGCGGAAAGAGCGGCATGCGTTATGTGATGTCCCGTTTCCTGGTCAGGTACAAGCCCGCGCCCTACCAGCCGTCCTCTTCGTCCTCTTCCTCGTCTTCGTCCTCTTCCGCGGCGAACCCGAAGGCCTTTGACAGCAGAGAAGCTGTCACCGTTGAACAGATCAACACCCTGCTCGTTTCCGCGAAATCGGTTGAACCCTACACTGTAACGGTCCGTCCCATCCGCGCCAGCGGCTGGGTCTACCTGCGCTGGCTTCCGAGCCGGCATTCTGCGCAGATCGCCACCTACGGCGCGAACACGCAGCTGACGGTCATCGCCGAGCTGAAGGACTGGTACCAGGTGGAGGATCCCGCCACCGGCAAGGTCGGGTTTGTCTACAAGAACTATATCCAGTAATCCGGATGCAGAACAGAGAAGGAGATGAACATCATGAAAAGAATCATCGCGCTGGCCCTGAGCCTGATGCTGATCCTGAGCGCCGCTGCCGTACTGGCTGACGAAGCGGCGGAAAAAACCGAACTGGGCGCCCTGGAGGCGTTTTCAATCCGGAGCGTTATTCCGGAAGGCTACAGCTTCAGCCTCATGGTCTCCACCGGCCAGACCCTGGTCGGCCTCCTGGGCGGCGGAGAAGAAGCCCCTTCCATCACCGTCTCAATCTCGTACAACGAAGAGTACACCGGTGTGGAACGCTTCAACGACGTGGATGAAGCCACCGTACAGGAAATCAGGGACAGTTTTCTGGACATGGACGAAGTGGCTTTTGAGGACCTTGAGACCGCGTACGGCACCAGACTGCTGAAGGTCACCCAGGCCAACAGGACTTTTGCCGATATCTACACCATCTACAAGGGCTATGAGCTGGAATTCGTTGTCACCGCCCAGGGCGAAGTGACGGACGCGGACATTCAGATGCTGGTGGACTTCATCAGCGACATGGACTTTGTCCCCGTGGAATAAACCCGCGAAGCCGAATATCAATGATCCGTTCCGCGCGGCGTCTGCCGCGCGGAACGCTTTTTCCCCGGTCTGAATCTTCCCGGCGGTCTGGCGCGCACGGCCCCGTCATGGTATATTAATGGGAGAGCGCCGGCGCCGTACCTGCTGCGGGCGGAACGGCGGGGAAAAGGAAGTGTTGCAGATGCAGTACCGGAAGGATCGATACGGCAGGGACCTGTCCGTGCTGGGGTTCGGCTGTATGCGTTTCACGAAAAAAGGAAACGCCCTCGACCTGGATAAGGCGGAGCGGGAGATCATGGCTGCCTACCGGGCAGGCGTGAATTATTATGATACCGCGTATATTTATCCGGGCAGCGAGGAACTGCTGGGAACCGTACTGGCGCGGAACGGGATCCGCGGTCAGGTCAGCGTCGCCACGAAGCTTCCCCAGTATATGATGAGGAATATCTCCGGCGTCGAAAAAACGTTCCGGGAGGAACTGACCCGCCTGCGGACGGATTATATTGACTACTACCTGATGCATATGCTCACGGACCTGGCCCAGTGGATCCGGCTGAAGGATATGGGCATCCTGGACTGGATCAGGGAAAAGAAGGCGTCCGGGGCTATCCGGAACATCGGCTTCTCCTATCACGGGAATACGGAGAATTTCCTGAAGATCCTGGAGGATTACGACTGGGATTTCTGCCAGATCCAGTATAACTACCTGGACGAACACACCCAGGCAGGCGTCCGGGGCCTGAAGGCGGCTGCGGCAAAAGGAATCCCGGTCATCATCATGGAGCCGCTCCGGGGCGGCAAACTGGTTCAGATGCTTCCGCCGGACGCGAAAAAGCTGATGGCGGAAAACAGCCGGGGCTGGTCGCCTGCGGCCTGGGCTTTCCGGTGGCTGTATAACCAGCCGGAAGTGACAGTGGTCCTGTCCGGCATGAATTCGCTGGAAATGGTCGCGGAGAACACGGCCACCGCTGAAGCGGCCCGCGCCGGGGAACTGACGGACGCGGATCTGGAACTGATCGGCCGGGTGAAGGAAATCATCCGCAGCGGGGAGAAAGTGGGCTGTACCGGATGCCGGTACTGCATGCCCTGCCCGAAGGGCGTGGACATCCCCGGGATCTTCCGCTGCTATAACGCGATGTATACGGAAGGAAAAAACGACGGCCGGTTCCAGTTCGCCCAGACGGTGGGCATGACGAAGCAGCCTGCCTTCGCGACCCAATGCGTCGGATGCGGGAGATGTGAAAGCCACTGCCCACAGTCCATTCCGATCCGGGAAAAGCTGAAGGAGGCGGACAGGGCGCTGCGCCCGCTGCCGTTCAGGATCGGAATCGGGATCGTCCGGGCATTCATGCTGCGGAAAGGCAGATAACCGGGCGGTTCCCGCGGGGAGCCGGCGCCGGAGAAACCATGAACAAGGAGTTCGGAAGACATGAACATCAGCCTCGCCCTGCTGCTCTTTTCCCTGGTCGTCCTTCTGTACTGGGTCATCACGGAACTGTTTACCTTCTTCTTCCGCCTGACCGGGCTGCCGGCCGAGAAAGCACGTTTCCAGGTGATTTCGCTGCTGACCGGCACGGGCTTTACCACGAGGGAGAGCGAGATCGTCATGTCCTCCCGGAAGCGCCGCCGGCTCGCGCGGATTACCATGCTCTTCGGATATGTGTTCAATATCACGATCGTATCCGCGTTCATCAACGTGTTTTTGTCCATGAAGGTCATTGAGGTCGGATATGAGCTTTTCAGCTTCCTGCTCCCCCTGGGGACAATCGCCCTGATCTTCGTTTTCATGCGCGTTCCGAAAATCCACGCCTGGGGGGAGAACCTGCTCCGGCGGATCGCGGACCGGATCTTTGACCGGAAGGAAACGTTCAACGCCATCATGCTGGTGGACAACATCGGTTCCGAATCCATCGCCCAGGTCGTGCTCCGCCATATTCCGGAGGAATACCGGGGATTAACCCTCGCGGAGACCGGGCTGCGCGCGGAAACCGGCATCCTGGTCATGCTGGTCGGGCGCGGCAGCGGCAAGCCCGTGGCGGCCCGGGCGGACACCGTATTTGAGGCCGGAGACAAGCTGACCGTCTTCGGGGACTATCAGACCATCTGCAAAACCTTCCACGCGCGGGAGCATTTCGCGGACGACTGAGCGGACGGCCGGAGCGGCGGGAAGCCCCGGCCCCGGCACAGGCCGGATCAGCTGCATGGTCCGGCTTTTGTCATGCCTGATTTCCTGCGGATTCTCCTTCCGGCAGCCCGCCGGCCGGCAGTTGCGGAACAGCGGAAGTCCATGTAAAATACCGGTAAAGAAACATCCCGGGGTTGCAGGTGCGCGGATCCCGGAAAACAGGAAACCGGAACGGAGGTTTTCCGATGACGGCGTTTGCAAACAGCCTGACAACAAACATCATCGTAACCATTCTGATGCTGCTCATGGTCTTTCTGCTGCCCTGGCTGGACCGCCGGATCTGCAGAAGGCTCGGGCTGAACCTGCAGGGCGGCGTCAGCGCCAACCCGCAGGCGGAAAGGCTGCTCCGGATGCGCCGGATCCTGCTGTACGCGGTTTTCGGGCTGTACCTGCTCGCCGTTGCGTATATCGTTTTCTTCTCCCGTTCCGCCACCAAGGATTACCAGGTGCATATCGCCCTGTTCTCAGACCTGAAGAACGCCGTCCGGATCGATTTCGGATTCCTCGGGTTTATCAAAACGGTCTTTACCGACGGCTTCCGGGTGGCCGCCTCGCATGTCCGGATCGAGAAGGCGGAGGACATCGCGCAGGTCTACATGAACGTCATGCTGTTCGTGCCGATGGGTTACCTGCTGCCCTACCTGTTCGGATGGTTCAGGGCAAAGGTGCGGTGCCGCCCTGCGCTGGCCTGTTTTATCATCGCTTTGCTGATCGAAAACCTGCAGCTGATCTTCCGCCGCGGATTTTACGATATGGACGACCTGGTCGCCAACACTGCCGGCGGAATCCTCGGCCAGTTCCTGTATATTTCCGTGGCCTATGTGGTGACTCATCCGGACTGGCGGAAGGAACGGAAATCCTACCGGCGGTGGAAGCGGAACGCCCGGACCCGCACGCTCTACCCCTTCGCGCGCCGGATGGGGCTGACGCGCACCACCCTGCGCGCCTCTGATGAGGAAGCCGTCTGGGATTTCTATGTGATGAAACTGGGGTTCCGCCTGATCAGGCAGATCGTTCCCCTGGATTCCCCCGGCACGGACATGCTGCTGCAGATAGGGAATATGCAGGCAGAAATCCGCTGCGCCAACACGGAAGAGGCCATCCCGCCGCAGACGCTGACCCTGTCAGTACGCAGGCTTCCGCCGGTCATCCGGCGGCTGAGGGAAAACGGTATCCCTGTCAGCGAAATCACCCAGGACAGGTATTCCGGCCGGCGCTGCGTCAGCCTGTCCGGACCGGACGGCGTCACGATCCTGATCATTGAAGGCTGATTTTTTTGCGCGCGTTACTGCCATCCTCTCCTGCTGCTGCGTATATACAGGTGCCGGCACGATGACGGCCGGTGAAAGAGAACGAACCACTTGAGCGGAGGAGAAAGAGAAAATGAAGAAACTGATCGCATGTATCGCAGCAATCATGATGATGGCCGGCGTCTTTGCCGCCGTTGCGTCTGCTGAAGAAGTGAAGCTGACCCGGGAAGAAGCCGTTCAGGTGGTTCTGGACTACGCCGGGCTGAAGGAAGAGCAGGTTGTTTTCACCAAGGTAAGGACGGACTGGGACGACGGCCGCCAGATCTGGGAAATTGACTTCGTCTTCGACGGCGTTGAGTACGAATTCGACGTGGACTTCTACACCGGCAGAATCCTGGAAGCCGACATGGACCGTGCCGACCGGGATTACGACCGGGACTACGATTGGGACGACTGGTTCGACTTCGACTGAATCTAACGGATCCCTTTCCTCCTTTTCAGCCCGGACTGCCGGATGGCAGCCCGGGCTTTTTTCTGCTCCGGGCACGGCGTCCGGAAAAAGGTCCGGAAAAAACGCCGGAAAAAGCGCCGGTCCGCTGCCACCCACTCCTGCCGGCGCGTATATACATGTGCCGGCGGGAAGCCGCCGGATCTCCAGGGAAACCGATGCAAAGGAGTTGCGTAAAATGGACACGATGATGAAATACAACCCGGCAGGAGCTGAGAATATCACGATCCGCTGCAGGAACCGGATCAACTGGTTCAGGGTCGTGATCCTGACGCTGGCCTACACCCTGATCGGCTGGCTGGCCTTCGGCCTCTTCAGCACGCTGCTTGAAAACTCCCTGACCTTCTGGCAGGCGCTCATCACGCCGCTCGCGCTGATCTTCCTGGCGATGGATCTTGTCGCCACATTTGTCAGCACAAAGAATCAGAACGGCGGCCGGTAAACAACAGCCGGTAACAAAATTTCCCGGACCGCACTGCCACCCTCCCGGATGGCTGCGTATATACAGGTGCAGCGAGCAAAACAGCTCCTGCTGAAAGAAAAAAGCAACCGCCCCTCCGGGGCGCTGAAAGGAAGGAAATCCCATGAAGAAGATGCTCAGTATCGCCATTATCCTGGTTACAGTATTTGCCCTGATGATCCCCGCCTTCGCCTCCGCCGGTGGATATGAAGAAACGGACATGTGGGTCAACTGCGAGAACGGTAAGAAGCTGAATGTCCGTTCAGAGGCCAGCACGGCCGGCCGGGTCATCACCCAGCTTCCCTGCGGCACAAAGGTACACGTTGATTACAGCTGCGGCAACGGCTGGGTTGCCATCAGCGACTATCACTACTCCGGTTACGTTCAGGCGAAGTTCCTGGTTGCCACCAAGCCCGGCAAGTATGAGATTACTGAACGGGACGACAACTTCGTCGCGCTGAGGAACCCCTACATTGTCACCGCGAAAGCCCTGAATAACAAGACTGACCGCAGCGTCGGCCTGCGCGTGAAGCCCAACAAGACAGCCAGCGCCATCCGCCGCCTGACAGCCGGAGATCAGCTTCAGGTGATCGCCCGGGGCAAGGTGTGGAGCAAGGTCATCGACCTGCAGACCGGCAGGACCGGCTATGTGGCGAATGACTACATCCAGAAGGCTTGAGCGTACGGGAGAGCAGCATGAGAAAGGAACTGACGCTGGAAGAAATAGCCGCTGAAACCGGTATCGACAAAGCGGCGGAATGCCTGGCGGATTACCTGGCCTGCAGACGCGCTCTCCTTGAGGAATACGGTCAGGAACACTTCCTGGATCTGTACAGCGTGGTTCCTGAACCGGACCGGAAGAAGCTGGACTACCTGATGAGCAGGTACGCCGTGGAAGCCAGGAAAAAGGAACAGAACATCGCCTGAATTGTCCCGGATCACGCGGCAGCAGAACAGCCGCGGCAGAAATAAAATCCCTCGTCCGCGCAGCAATGCGCGGACGTTTTCTGTCGGGAGTCCTTCCCCTCCTGCCGGCCGGGAGTTGAAAAGCAGCACGTGTAATGATATAATTTCTTAGTTTCAGAATTGATCCGTCCAAGTACAGAACAACGGGCACGAAGCTTTTTCAGAGACGCCCGGTCCGGGCTTCCCCGGTGGGTCACATATCTTCCGGAAGGGGATGCGGCCGCAGATGAGAGACTGCTACGAGCTTTCGACCAACGCTTATTTTTTCTATCTGGAACAGGAACAGAAATCCTGGATGTCCGGCCGGGTGCTTTTTGACGCCCCGGTTGACGTTCCTCTCCTTCAGAAAGCCGCCGATGAACTGTTCCGGGCCATGCCCTTCCTTTCTGTCAGGAAGGAAGTCCCGCCGGAGGGAGACCGGTATGTGCTGGTTCCCTGCAGCCTGCCGTTCCGCGTCACGGACCGGTCGGAAAAAACCTCGCCGGAAAGCCGGGAAAGCGGCGGAGCCCTGATCTCCGTGTCCTGTGAGGGCAGCGCGCTTTACCTGGAAATGTCCCACGCCCTGACCGACGGCTGCGGGTTTGTCGCCGTCATGCGGTACCTGGTCATCCGCTACCTGTCCCTGCTGTGGGATGATCAGCCGGAACCTGCCGGTTCCTTCAGTCAGTCCTTCCCGTATGATTACGCCGATCCGCTTGATTCCGTCCCGGAAACCGCAGACAGGTTTGAGTTCGCCTGTCCCCGCGTTCAGGTCTTTGAGGAAGGGGAACTGGACCCCGGAAACCTCCGCTCCTTTTCCCTTGCCTGCGACGAAAAGGCGGTCACGGATCTCGCCAGGGATGCTGAAGGCAGTTTTTCCGGGGTGCTCGCCGGCGCGCTGGGCAGCGCGCTGACAGCCTGCAAATCCGGAACGGAACCTGTCGTCGTCACCTGCCCGATGAACATGCGCGGCGCCCTCGGATGCAGGCAGACCCTGCAGAACTGCACCCAGAGCATGCGGTACGTTTTCCCCGCTGCGATGGAAAAATACACTTTTCAGCAGCGGCTGTCCCTCCTGAAGGGTCAGCTGTATATCCAGCGGTCGGAGGAATACTGCCTCCCCCGGTTCGCGGAGTGGCGCGCCCAGCTGCAGGCGCTTCGGTCCATCCCGACCATCTCCGGAAAGGCGGAAGCCCTGCGCGCGTCGATTCAGCTTTCCCCCTTCCCGATCGTATCTGACCTGGGGACCGTCGATTTCGGAAAAGGGAATCCGCATGTCCGGAATATCCGGATTGCATACCCCGTCGCCGGAAGTGCGGGAATCCTCCTCGTCGCCCACCGTTTCGAAGGCCGGTGCCGCCTGGATATCTCCTCCGCGGTCCGCAGCGGCCTCTGGCTGGATCACTTCCGCCGGATCCTGGCCGGTGCCGGCGTCGAAAACGAACTGATCGAAACCCCCTGACCGGGGGGGGGACGGAGTTGAAAATAATGAAGTTTCGGATACCTGGGGGAAAGTCTTCCCACGGAATCGTGGAGCGCCTGCTGGACAAGGCGACGCAGGTCAGGATCATCAATGAGATCGCCAATTACGCAGCCACGCTCATCGACGCGATCCTCATCACCCGTTACCTCGGCAGCGACGCCGTGTCGGCGTATGGACTGGCGATGCCCGCCTTCGTGTTTCTGCCCGCCCTGGGCGGAACGATTGCCAACGGCGTCAATAAGCTTTGCGGAAACAGCATCGGAAGCGGCGATCTCGAAACGACGAACAAGGCTTTCTCCAGCAGCCTGATCGGTGGAATCTCACTTTCCCTCCTCCCGATGTTCCTGCTGCTGTTCTTATCCATGCCGCTGGGCGTCGTGCTGGGCGCCGCGGGCTCCGCAAGCGGTCTTCAGGTGCAGGTCAGTGATTATCTGCGTGGCATGGCTCCCGGTGCCCCTGCCTTTGTGCTGATCATGATCCTGATTCCTTTCATGCAGATCAACGGGGATCATACCCTCCTGACAGCCGCTGTGACGGGAATGTCCGTACTGGACATCATCTTCGACCTGCTGTGTGTTTTCGTCTTCAGGGGCGGCCTTTTCGGCATGGCGCTCGCTTCTTCACTGAGCTACTGGGCGGCGGCGCTGGTGATGAGCGCGTCCTTCCTGAAAAAAGAGCGGGTGATCCGTTTCCGTTTCGGGGACTGGGACGGACACCTGTTCTACAGCGTGCTTTCCCAGGGCATCCCGTATATTATCCGCCAGGGCTGCAACCTGCTCCGTTCCCTGGGCCTGAACCAGGTGGTGGTTCATCTTCTGCCGGTCGGGACGCTGCCCGTCTATTCCGTCGTCTCCAGCATGCAGCGGGTCATCTACACGCCCGGTTCGGGCATCGGGGACGGCACCCTGCTGGTTTCAAGCATGATGTACGGCGAAGAGGACCGGCATGCCCTCGGAAGAACGCTGCAGGAAGGAATCAGGCTGTCCTTCCTGCTGAACGGCTTCGTCGTTGCCGCCGGGCTGATCTTTGCCCCGCTGGTGATGTCCCTGTACCTGGCTTCCGATCCTGCCCTGATCCAGCCGGCAGCCGCCGGCCTGCGGCTGGCGGTGCTCAGCGCGATCCCGTTTTCCGTACAGATCATGTACCGAAGCTATCTTCAGGGGATCAACCGCCCGTCTGAAGTGGTCCTGATGACGGTACACAACGAACTGATCCTGCCCCTGTTCTCAGCCTTTATCCTGTCCTTGCTCCTGTCCGTCACCGGTTTCTGGCTCTCGTTTACAATCCAGGAATTACTGACGCTCCTCATGCTGTTCTTCATCATCCGGAAAAAAAGCGGCAAAAACCGGATCGGCTGGGAAACCCTCACGATGCTCCCGCCGGAATTCGGCGTTCCGGAAGAGTGCCGGATTTCCTGCCGGATCAGAAGTCAGGAGGACGTGCTCCGCTTTTCGGAGCAGGTCCAGCAGTTCTGCGTTCAGAAGCGGCAGGACGAGCGCAGCGCCATGATCCTGGCGCTGTGTGTCGAGGAAATCGGCGTCAACATCTTCAAGTTCGGCATGACGCAGCAGCACCAGCACTGCGAGATCCTGCTGTATTATTCAGCCGGCAGGTGGACCCTCCGCTTCCGGGACGACTGTGACGCGTTCGATCCGGTATCCTACCTGAAATCCTTTGAGACGGAGGAGCCGGGCAACCGTTTCGGTCTCCGCCTGGCGCTTTCCCTGGCCCGTGAAGCGGTGTATATCCGTTCCATGAACATCAACAACCTGCGGATCCGGATCTCTCCCGCGGAAGAGGCGGCGCCTGCTCTGCCGCCGGACCCGTAACCGCCGCGCCGCGGCAGGAAAAGAACGCGGCACAGGACCCTGCAGCCCGGCCGTTTTACCGGGCCGTTCCGGCAGGGGCGGGACACCGCCCTGTTTTTGGGTGTGATTATTTCCGCGCAGCCGAAACAGGAAGCCCCGGAAGTCCGTCTAATACACGGCAGAACATTTTGACGGTAAAGGAGTTTTGAACCATGAAAAAAATGATCGGCCTGATTCTTGCGGTAATCATACTGTTTATGTCGGTTGCCCTGGCGGAGGATCTGTCCGCCATGACGGACGCGGAACTGAAGGCGCTTCTGCTGGATGTGTATGAGGAACTGCAGAGCCGGGGATTCAATTATATCCGGAGCACGGTCGTCAGCGTCCCGGAGGACGAGGCGCTGGCTGACCGGATCACGGAGTTCTATATCAGATGGAGCGCGAACGACCTGGACGGCATGCTGGAATTGTGCGATCCCGCCTGGAAGGCGGAGCAGGAGAATCTGAAAACCGCGCTGTTCGCCATCCTGGCAAACCGGACGCCCCTCGTCTTTGCTGTTGAGGCGCCCTGTGGCGAAACAGACGGCACCGGCACGGCAGTCGTCACCGCGCGGATAGACAGGCATAACGGTATGGATCCGCTGGATTACATTCATAACATTGTGATGAGAAAGGCGTCGGACGGGCTGTGGTACATGGATCCCCGGTGCCTGCTGACCTATGAACCGGTTTATGCGGACAAGCAGGAAGAGCCGACGCCGGAACCGGCGGTTTCCGTCTCCTCCGCCGGTGAAGACATGCCGGATGCGCTGCTGTTCTATGTGCCGGAGGGCGGCGAATACTACCACCTGGACGATAACTGCCGGCGGGTGGCCGAAAAGTACCTGCCGATGACCGGCGTCTTTTCCTTCCATGAGCTGAACTATGACGAATATAAGGACCTGAAGCCCTGTGGGGTCTGCGGTGCGCCGTCACGGGACGATGCCCCGGCGCCGGCCGGTTTCTTCCTGAAGATATACGACAACAGCGGCCTGGAAAACGTCTCCTGCCTGCGGGCGGATATCTGTGTGGGTGACCGGTCCCTGGGCTTTATCTGTTCCTGTCCGGACCCGGGAGAGGATTATTACCGTTTCCCGATCGAAGCGTCTGCGCAGGAAGACCTGAAGGATATGCGCGTCGAGCTGTTCTATGTGGTGTCCGGCCTGGCGCCGGAGGAGGCGGTCCTTGCGGTGATGGCGGAACCCTCCGCAGTGGAAGAGCATAAGCTGACGGCGCTGGATTTCATCCCGGAAGCCGGGGCAACCTGCGTCCTGAGCCTGGAGGCGGACGGCGCGGGCGGCTTCACGCTGACGCCGGCCGAATAAGCGGCCGGCAGCGGTGGCCGGCTCAGCCGGACAGATTTGCCTTTGAAACAATTACGGGAAAACAGACAGGAACCAGGAAACAGATCATTTAAACGTTCACCGCCCGGATTTGCTGTTAATGCCCGGACTGCACCTGCAGCCCGGGCTTCTTTTCGGTCTTCCCTGCGGCGGCGTCATATAAAAAGCCGCACCCCGGAGGCTGCGGCATAAGGCCGGAATCGTTATTCTCAGTATACGCGCTTCACCAGGAACAGGTCGAACAGGCCGTTAACCAGGAAAGACGCCCCGATGAAGATCATGATCGCGTTGGCGATAATCCCCGGACGCATCACGATCAGCACGCCAAGCGCGATGATCACGACGCCCATGATGACGGCAATAATCCGGTTCTCCTTATCCACGCCCGCCGCCGCCAGATGGCTGAGGCCGTTCAGAATCAGGAAAACTCCCATGAGTGTCGGGAAAAAGTCCACAATCCCTTCCGCGCAGGTAATCAGGATGATTCCCGCCAGGATGGCAAGGCCTGCGATGATCAGGTCCGTCTTCAGCGTCGCCGTGGTGTCCGGCCGGATCAGGTTGATCGCCAGGTAAGCAATCCCGCCGGTAAGGATCAGGCCGCCGATAATCTTCACCAGAAGATCCAGCGCCGCCCTGCGGGCAATAATGATCACAATGCCCAGCGCCACGCTTACCAGCGCGTTGATGGTCTTGTTCTTCAGCATTTCCCTGAATCTGTACTCCATGACATATGCCTTCTTTCATCATCCGGCTTTCCCCTGCAGAAATCCGGTTATTCCCGGGGCCTGTTATACGCTGTATCCATGCGGCTGTCAATCATGGATTACGAAAACGATCCCCTGCGGCGTTCCCGGATCCCGGGGCTTATTTCCTGCTGTGCCCTTCCCGCATGAAGATATACTCCCCGGCAAACGCCATGGTGCCGTCCGCCCTGACGCCGACGCAGTAATCGTAACCGGTGCCGATGTCTGTGATATCCGTCCAGCCGGAAAGATCCGGCGGCGTTACGCCGGCCATGCCGGCGGAAAGGACCGTCCCGTCCTGTTTCAGGCCCAGGACCCACCGGTCCCCGATGACAACCTTCTTCATCCCGGTCCAGTTCCCGATGATCCGGGCCAGTTCCTCCGGCGCGGCCAGGACCGTTCCGTCTTTCCGGACTGCGGCGTAAGCGGCGCGGTATTTCCGCGTGGCGGGAGTAAACATGCAGGAGGACGCTTCCAGGCTGGCGATGTCCGTCCAGTTCGCCCAGTCCGCTTCCGTATCCAGGCTCTCGTCTTCCTGGACGAATACCGTGCCGTCGTCCATCAGGAGGATGCAGCGGCAGCCGTTGTCCTGGATATCCATCACGCGGGCCAGGTCTTCCGGGCCGGGCGCGCGGGGATAGATCCAGTTGCCGGAAACCTCTTCCTCGCCCCGCAGCAGTCGGCCGTCCGTCGAGATGCCGAAAATCCATTCGTCTCCCCCGACCAGCCGCAGCCTGTGTTTGCCCAGGATGCCGTAAGGCGTGGAGTCCGCGTGATAGATTCCGTCTTTATCCAGTGCGTAATATTCCAGGCCGAGGGTACAGAAACCCGCCTGCCGGATATCGTGAAGTCCGTTCATCCAGTTCCGGAATTCGGTCCAGCCTCCGTCATCCGCCGTATGGATCCCGGTTCCCGCCGCCGCCACCGTGCCGTCCTTCCGCAGGACGATCATGCCTGTTACGGACGCGCTCACAGATTCAGCGCCGTACCAGATCTTTTCCCCGGCGTCGATAAACTCCGCCTTCATCCAGCCGGTATAGTCCACGTTGGTGTAGTCGACGTGGAGTCCGGCGTTGATCTCATACCAGAGCACGCCCTTGCTGTCCGTTCTGGAATCGCGGATCCAGACGCAGGTATCCCGCGGCAGCCGGACGATCGTTTTCCCGCCGACGCCCCGGCGCAGCGCCACGTCCGTGTTGTTCACGAAGCCGAAACCCAGCGTTTCCGCCGAAGCGGCTGAAACAGCGGTGAACAGGATTGCGAAACAACAAACCAGAACGGTCAGTTTTTTCATGATTCCCCGTGTCAGCCGGTGATACCGGGCGCGTTCTCCCATATTCATCGTCCTCCATACCCTTTACCATAACAGACGAAGAAACCGGCCGTCCTGTTCCTGTTTCCTTATTTCTTCCGTACCCTGAAGAAGACCGCGGCCAGCGGTGGAAGGACGATTTCGCAGGAGAAGGGATGCGCTTCCTGGGGAAGTTCCTCCGCGTGGAGAACGGTGCCGTTGTAGAGGTTGCTGCCGCCGAATTCCGCCCTGTCGGAATTGAGGATTTCGGTCAGTTCACAGTCAAAGGGCAGGCCGATCCGGTAATTCAGGTAGGGCTGCGGCGTGAAGTTCACCGCGCAGACGACGCAGCTGTCCCCGTCGTCGGAACGCATGACCGCCACCACGCTGCGCTGGTTGTCGTTCACGTTCAGCCATTTGAATCCGTCCCAGCTGTCGTCGATCCTGTGCATGGCGGGTTCCCCGCTGTACAGTCTGTTCAGCGCTTTCATGTATTTCTGCAGTTCGGGATGCCGCTCATACCCGAGCAGGAACCAGTCAAGCTGCTGATAGTCCCGCCATTCCACGAACTGGCCGAATTCCCCGCCCATGAACAGCAGTTTCTTGCCGGGATGCGCCATATAATACCCGTACAGCGCGCGCAGGCTGGCGAACTTCTGCCACAGGTCGCCGGGCTGCTTATCGATCATGGAGCGCTTGCAGTGAACCACTTCGTCGTGGGAGAAGGGCAGCACATAGTTTTCGCTGAACGCGTACATCATGGAAAAAGTGATTTTGTCATGGTGATACTGCCGGTAAATCGGATCCAGGCCGATGTAGGAAAGGATATCGTTCATCCAGCCCATGTTCCACTTGAAGCTGAAGCCCAGGCCGCCGTCCGCGATGGGATGGGTCACCTTGGGAAACGCGGTGGATTCCTCCGCCACGGTGATCGCGCCGGGGCACTCCCTGCTGACGGTTTCATTGAATTTCTGCAGGAAGCTCACCGCTTCCAGGTTTTCATGCCCGCCGTACTGATTGGGTACCCACTGGCCCGGTTCCTTGCCGAAATCCAGGTACAGCATACAGCTGACCGCGTCGCAGCGCAGGCCGTCGGCGTGGTACTCCCTGAGCCAGAAAAGCGCGTTGGACAGCAGGAAGCTGACCGCCTCCCCCCGGGCGTAGTCGAACAGCAGCGTTCCCCATTGCGGCATTTCCGCGCGGCGGGAGTCGGCATGCTCATAGCAGGGCGTTCCGTCGAACAGGCGCAGCCCCGCCTCGTCCTTGGGGAAGTGGGCGGGCACCCAGTCGAGAATCACCCCGATGCCCGCCTGGTGCAGCCGGTCTACCAGGACCCGGAGCTGGTCCGGCGTACCGTAGCGGGATGTCGGCGCGTAATAGCCGATCACCTGGTAGCCCCAGGAGCCGTCAAAAGGATGCTCCATCACCGGCATGAATTCCACATGCGTATAGCCCATATCCTGCAGATAGGGAACCAGCAGGTCGGCAATCTCGGCGTAATTCAGGACGCGTCCGTCCTCTCCCCTGTGCCAGGTACCCAGGTGCATTTCATAGATGTTCATGGGCTCGCGGCAGGGCGTTTTCCCCTTCCGCGCTTCCATCCACTCGTTGTCGTTCCACTGATACTCCGACAGGTTCCGCAGTTTGCTGCCGTTGCTGGGCCGCATTTCCATTTCAAAGCCGTATGGATCGGCCCGCATGTGCCATTCCCCGTTGGCGCAGAGAATGTCGTATTTATAGGTGCGGAGCAGTTCCGCTGCTTCGGGGCTGCCGTCCTTTTCCGGATCCTCCCCGGGGCGGAACATCGCGTCCGGCAGCCGCAGCTCCCAGATGCCGTCGTACTGCTTGACCATGGGAAAGGCTTCCCTGTCCCAGTTGCAGAACCCGCCCACGAGGGAAACCCGCTGGGCGTTGGGCGCCCAGACGGAGAAATGCCATTTCAGTTCCCCGTCTTCCTCCACGGGATGCGCGCCCAGAAAGTCATACGCGTCCGCGCAGCTCCCCATATGAAAGCTTTCACGCCGCTGGCCGTCCGGCGGATTGTACCACATATCACCAGTCCTCCTGTCTTTTTTCTGTGGGATGGTTTAGTCAGAACCGCGCAGAATCACGGTTTGCCGGTAAAAGATGAACTTGTCGCTGTCATGTCCTGATCCTTCTGAATCTTACCACACCGGCCGGAAAAAGGAAAGGCGTTCATCCCTGTTCATCTTTCCGGTCCCGCGCGCCGCGTCCGTCCGGTCAGGCGTGCTGTACGGGATATCGGATTATTCCTGATACTTTTCCATCACCTGTCTGATCGCCCCTTCAATATACATATGCCCGCTGACCGCCAGCGTCATGGACGAGATGTCGGCCTTTTCCGGCGGATCGTCCACGGCGGCTTCCCACTTCCTGTACGCCGCGTTCCGGTGCATATCCACCACCACCGCATAGGTGGTGGTCCGGTACGCCGCCGCCGAGCGTTCCGGCCCGGAATAATATCCGACCTGCAGGTTCTCGGCATAAATAATCACAAATGTATCCGCCTCCGACAGGCTTTTCGCCAGCAGCTCGTCCGGGACGTCATAGAAATGCCCGTTGTACTTCAGTTCGGAAAGGGAATCATTATATGAACCGTTTTCCGTCCAGATCCCGAAAACCAGTTTCCCGGTTGCCACAGGCTGTCCGGGCAGTTCATCCATGCCGCTGTAATAATACTCCCTGATCATGTTCCTGATGCTGTCCCGGTCTTCCTCATACTGCGCTTCGGCGGCCGCCGCTGAAGCCGCGTTCTTCAGCAGGTCGTTGTATTCACTGGATTTCACCCATGCCGGATCAATACGGGCTTCACTGATCTCAATCACCGGGCGGACGCCTCTGTTGACATACATGGCCGTTTGTTCCCATTTCAGATCACCGCCCGCCTGGACGCAGTGGGCTCCCGTGTTTGATTTCGAGTACGACCTCAGCCACCACTCCGTGCTGCCGTCTTTGTCCGCATGAAACGACCGGCTGACAGATTCGGAAGCCGGACCGGCCAGCAGCTGTTTCGATTTGAAAAAGTATTGTTCACAGTCGTCATAGCTCAGGAGATAGACCTGGTCCTGCGTATCATTGCCGGGCTTGACCTTTGCGTTCAGCGTCCTTTTCTCCGGTGCGGGTACGGTGACCGTGTTCAGCAGCGCCTG
This sequence comes from uncultured Clostridia bacterium, assembly GCA_946411525.1. GTDB lineage: Bacteria > Bacillota > Clostridia > Christensenellales > Aristaeellaceae > Aristaeella. The sequence continues at coordinate 54,904 of CAMKEI010000006.1, forward strand.
TTCCCCGGCGGAAAAGGCCGCGTTTTTGAACTCATTGTTCAGCCACGCCCTCAGGGAGCTGGATTCCCAGGTGGCGGATTCTTTCATTCCCTCGTTGTACGGCATTGCTGCCAGGACGCGTCTGCTGAGCAGCGTTGCGTTTCCGCCCTGCAGGTCAAGAACGATCCACTCGATTTCCTCCGGGCCGTTCCCTTCGTCGGCGTCCTGCTCAAAGCGGCCGAAGGTCACGATATCGCCCACGGCAGGGGAATCTTCCGCCTCCGCGGAGATCATCCATGAAAAAACCAGACCGAGGATTAACAGAACCGCAATCAGAACCGGACATTTTTTCATATGAGCCGCCTCCCGCAGACTGTGCGTATTGTTTTTCAAAGCAAGGATCACTGTATGTATCATATCATATCGGAGCAAAAAGAAAAAGCCTTCCGGATGACGTTCCGGAAGGCTTTCGGCTGCATGCCGGCGCTTATTTGTTTATCTGGCCCGGGATATGGGGATAAAGACCGCACCAGCAGCTTTCGCCGTCTTTGTACATCTGCAGATAGATATCCATGCCGGCCGTTTTCAGCTGATAGGTCACGGTGGCTTCCGTGTCGAAGGACGGATCGTTGGACCAGTCTTCCAGGATTTCCTCCGCGGAAATCTTCAGGGTCCTGTCTGCCCATTTCTGTGCCGCAGCCCGGTATTCCTCATCGGTCAGTTCAGCCAGGTAACCGGATTCCCTTGGATAGCTGAGGAAGACACAGGACAGTCTCAGGCCGATCGTTTGGGTGAAATACGGCGTCTGATAAACGATCATGCTTTCCGGATTTCCGTCTGCGGATTTTTTTTCTCCGGCAGGGAAGGAATAATCGGTGCGGTACTGGACATAGGATCCGGTTCTGTCCCTGGAAAAGCCGGTTGTGGTCATTTCCGCCGGAAGGTTCAGGATTTCCTGCAGTAAATGCCTGGCGCTGCTGTCAACGAGGTCCTGATCGAGATCCCGTACCGGTTCTGCCGATTCGGCCGCTTCTTCCGTTTCGGCTGCTTCTTCCGCGCCGGTTCCGGCAGAGCCTGTCAGCACCCAGTCGTCAAACTCGGTGGCATAATCCCGGTCATAGACGCAGCACTGGCAGTACCGCGCGTCGGCTTCATACATTTCCAGGCAGACAAGCCATTCGGTGGTCAGCAGCCGGTACTGTACGGTTCCCCAGTCCTCAAGCCGTTCGTCGAAGGCCCATTCCGACAGGATATCCTCTTCCGGAATCAGCAGGTACTTCTCCGCCCACCGCTGCGCGGATGCCGTCAGTTCTTCCGCGCTGCATCTGGCCCCGCTGCCGGATCCGTCTGCATAGGGGTAATCGATCATGACCCGGACCACAACCGGTTCCTCAGGGAAACTCTCCCCTCTCTTGGTCAGATCCTGCTCAACCATCACGCTTTCGGGTGTTTCTTCCGGCGAGTCGTACATTCCGTCACAGGATTTGCTGTCGATACGGAAACTGTTCCTGTATTCGATATAATTCTCGCTGTACGCGTACCGGCTCTCGTCTGTGGCGGTCATGGACAGCGGCAGGGGGAACAGTTTGTGCGCGTACTGCCTGGCCTTCTTTTCCAGCAGGTCCGGCCGGATCTCCCATTCAGTTTCTTGCGCGAAGGCAAAGGCCGCCAGCTCATTGTCGGTCATGGCCCTGTAGGGATAAAAGCAGAAGGGCTCAAGGTAATCGTAGGCGGCATACTCGTATCCGGGCATCTGAGCCAGCGTGGATCGGCAGCTGGACGGGGCGGTGAAGGATTCCCTGTCCAGTATGCCGCTGCGGATCATCTTCTGGAGCTCCGCCATGCGGTTCTGTTCGTCTCCGGTCAGTCTCCGGGTCGCGGGATTGTACAGCCGGGACCTGCCGCGCGTGCAGTTTGTGCCGTCCAGCGAATCCGGATCGAAGGGAATCCCTAGCTCATCAAAGGCGGCGATCAGGCTCAGAAGCTGATCCCGGTTCATCTGGAAGTTGGGAAGAATCACATAGAAGGTCCTGCCGCAGAAGTCTTCCGGGTCCAGCGCATAAACCCCGGCCTCGAACACTCTTTCCTGGTTCGCGTAGTGCCGGTCTTCAAACGCGGCCTGTTCCCCCGCGTCCCGGGCAGCCAGGAGTTCCCGTACCGTTGCCAGTTCCGCGTCCGTCAGCCGCGGGTAGTTCAGCTGCTCCGATTCCGCTGTGGTCCCGCGCTGCGGAAGGATACCGACAGCGGGAAGGTAGGAACCGTCGTCCTGGACCTCCTCCTCCTCTTCCGGCAGTTCTTCGTCCGTGTCGCCGCCGGCCTCTTCCGGCAGGCTGATCTCCGGTGCGGGTTCCAGTGTGTCTTCCGTAACCGCCAGGGCGGAGAAAGGGAACAGGGTCAGTGCCAGCAGAACCGCCAGCAGGGATGTGAATGAATGATTGAATCTGAACATGCGTTAATCGCTCCTTTCATTCACAGGATACCTGATCCGCTGTTTCAGTGTCTTCACACGGATGTAACGGGAGTGTAAACTCGACGGTCGTTCCCTTGCCGGGTTCGCTCCGGATTTCAAGCGACGTTCCGTGCAGCCCGGCGATAGCTTCGCAGATCGCCAGGCCCAGGCCGGCGCCGCCGGAAGCCCGGGTCCGGGCCGGATCGGCCTTCCAGAAGGGCTCCCTGCACTGCTTCACTTCTTCGGCCGTCATGCCCTTGCCTTCATCCGCGACGGTGAATCCCCGGGGATGCAGGGTGACCCGCACAGGTGTTTCCGTCCCGCTCTTCAGGGCGTTGTTCACAAGGTTGCGCATCAGCTGGATGATCAGGGAACGGTCCGCTGTGACGTCGGAATCGTCCCCGGCGAGCTCCGCCTCCGGCGTGACCGCCAGGGCTTCCACGGCGGCTTCCTTCAGGGAAAAGCTTTCCACGTTCAGTCCGGCGCCGTTCATCTGCGTCAGCTTCATCAGGTTCGCGTCCATATCGGACAGCCGGCGGGACTCCTTCACGATCAGGTCGCACATCTCGTTCCGCAGCGCCTCGTCCGCCGTATCATTCTGGATCAGCCGCGCGGCGCTGATCACAGAGGTCAGCGGCGTGCGCATCTCGTGAGCCAGGGCGTCGATGAGCTGCTGGCGCTGCCTGGCCTCTTCCCGGAGGGATTCCTCCCTTTTTTCCACGGCGTCGTTCATGGCGACGAACGCGTCGGTCAGTTTCCCGATCTCGTCCTGTTTCCCGGAAGGCTTCAGGCTGAAGGGCTCCCCGCTGCGAACGGCGTCCGCGGAGCGGGAGAGGGTGCTGAGCCTCCGGGTGATCCCGCGGGAAATCAGCAGGGACAGCGCCGCCGCCAGGATGATCCCGCCCACGCAGATCAGCGCGCCGTAGGTGATCTGCCGGCGGCGCGCGTCATAGAATCCGGAGAAGTCCGAGACAGTAATCAGCCGGATCCGGTCGTTCAGGGGATGGATCACGTACATCTCCTCGTCCCCGGAGGACAGGCAGGTGGAACGTTCCGTGGCGTCCAGGAATCCGGAATAGCGCTCCGGCAGTCCCTCGTCCAGGGGCGTCCCGTCCAGGTAAACCAGAATCCGCAGGTGGCCCGCGCCGAACTGCTGCACGATTTTCTGCGCCGACTGCCCGATCGCGGCTTCTTCACTCTCCGTGCTGCGGCGGACCTCCATCATCAGGGCCCGGGCGATGGCGGCCTCCTCGTGAAGGGCGCTTTCCCGGGCGTTGGTCACGGACTGCTGAAAACTCCGGTCGACCTGCAGGTACAGCGACGCGGGCAGGATCAGCAGGAGCAGCAGGAGCATGCCGGAGATAATCTGTTTTCTCATACGTCCTCCCGGAACCGATAACCGTATCGGATGATGGTCTCAATCTTGTCCGCCCCGATTTTCCCCCGAAGCCGCTGGACGTGGACGTCCACGGTGCGGGTCTCGCCGGTATAGTGGTATCCCCACACGGCGCCCAGCAGTTCCTCCCGGCTCAGGGCGGTCCTGCCGGCGTCGATCAGGGCCTTCAGCAGGTTGAATTCCAGCGTGGTCAGCGATACGGGTTCGCCGTTCCTCCAGACTTCCCGTGTTTCGAAGTTGACCCGGAGGTCGCCCCGCTCATAGACGGCGCTGTCGGCGCGGGTACGTTTCAGCACGTTTTCCACCCGGGCAATCAGCTCCGCCGGCTCAAAGGGTTTCAGGATATAGTCGTAGGCGCCCATGCGAAGCCCCCGTACCCGGTCCGGCACGGCGGTCTTTGCGGTCAGGAAGATGACGGGGATCCCGGCGCGGATCAGGTCCTCCCCCAGGGAGAATCCGTCCTCCCCGGGCATCATGACGTCCAGCAGCGCCAGGGCCGGTTTCTCCTTCCGGAGCTCGTCCCGGGCGCAGGCTGCGTCCTCCAGTTCCTTCACGTTATAGCCGGCCAGCTGCAGATGCATGCCGGTAAGCCGCCGGATAGCCGGTTCGTCTTCCACCAGGAATATCGTCTCCACGGGCGTTCGTCCTTTCCGTTCAATGATCCGGTATGATTGTACCATCATATGGCGGATCCGGATGTAACAAAACTGTAAAACCTGTAAAGGATGCTTTTGACGTTCCCCGTTTCATTTGGTATGATGTAATATAGACAGTATTGTTTCCATATTTGCTTTCTGAAAACCGGATAAGGAGGTCCTCATGAAAATCGCGTTTATCGGCCTGGGCGTCATGGGAAAACCCATGGCGAAAAACCTGCTCAAAGCCGGCCATCAGCTGTTTGTTTACGCCCGCAAAGCAGCGGTTCTGGAGGAAATGAAAGCGGCGGGCGCCGCGGTGTGCGCCTCCGCGTCGGATACCGTCAGGGACGTCGACCTGGTCATCACCATGCTGCCCAACAGCCCCAACGTGAAGAGCGTCATGCTGGAGGACGACCGGCTGGCGGAGAAAATGCCCCGGACCGCCGCCTACATCGACTGCTCTTCCATCAATCCCGCGGCTTCCCGTGAGATCGCCGCCAGGCTGGCTGAATACGGAATCGACATGCTGGACGCGCCTGTATCCGGCGGAGAGCCCAAGGCGGTGGACGGCACCCTGGCCTTCATGGTGGGCGGTAAGGAAGAGGTATTCAACCGGTTCAGGCCCGTCCTGGAAGCCATGGGTTCCTCCGTGGTGCGCTGCGGGGAAGTCGGCGCGGGCAATGTGACAAAGCTTTGCAACCAGACGATCGTGGCCGTGAATATCGCCGCCCTGGCGGAAGCCCTGCAGATGGGCCAGATGTTCGGCGCGGAGCCGCAGAAGATCTTTGACGCCGTCAAAGGCGGGCTGGCCGGCAGCACCGTCATGAACGCCAAGGCGCCCATGATGATGGATCAGGACTTCCGGCCCGGCTTCCGGATCGACCTGCACATCAAGGACCTGAACAACGTCGTCGAAGCAGCCCGGGCTGTGGACGCGCCGATCCCGCTGACCCAGAGCGTGCTGGAAATGATGAAGGTCCTCCATCACGACGGGGACGGGGGCTGTGACCACAGCGCGCTGCTCAGGTACTATCAGAAGCTGTCAGGGGAAACCCTTCACCGCTGACCTCCTGCCGGCACCCGGCGTCCGCAGAGGGCTGCGGTGCCGCGGCTGTTGTTTTTGATCCCGAAAACCTGTAAAATACGTTCAAAGAACAAAACCATCCCCGCAGTCTACAGGAAAGAGAGCAGGGATACCCTATGAAAAAGATGCTTTTCCCGCTGAAGCCCGATCTCCGGAAAAAGGAAGAGCGGATCATTCTCAGCGTCGTTAACAATCTTTTTTCGGTATCGCTTATTTCCCTGATGACGGTTCTGGTCGGAACAATCCTGGACGGACTGATTACCATACGCCTCCGCGACGACTGCAAAGCCTTCGACGCCACCCGGCGCGACGCGATCATGCATCCGGAAGACAACCTTTCCAACGTCGGCATCCGGATCCTGAACTCCATCGCGAAGGATATCAACTACTACAGCACCCTGGATATGAACTACCTGACGATGCACATCAGGCAGGGCAGTACCTCATGAACACTTCCAGCGCCTGTTCCAGGCAGGCCGGGGAAGCCGCCAGGATCGCCGCGGACCGGTCATAATCCATCTCCTGCCCGGGCGGCATCAGCACGCAGCCGCCCGCTTCCTGCACGATCAGGCTCCCGGCGGCATAATCCCACGGCTTCAGCCTCAGTTCATAAAAGACCTCATGCCTGCCGCAGGCCAGATTCGCCAGGTCCAGCGCGGCGGATCCGCTTCTGCGGATATCCGCGCACCGGTGCAGGAACTCCTTCGCCATGTCCATTCCGGCGTCTTCCAGTTCCTCGTAATACGGCGCCGTCCCGACTGCCACGAGCGCCTCGCGGAAAGGCCTGTCCGACACACGGATCGGACGGTCGTTCAGGAAAGCTCCGGAACCGGCTTCCGCGTAGAACAGTTCTTTTGAGTACGGCTGCCAGATCAGGCCGGTCACCGGTTTCTTCTGCCTGCACAGCGCGACGGACACCGCCGAAAAATGATAATCGTGAATCATATTCGTGGTGCCGTCCAGCGGATCCACAATCCATGTCGGCTCGTCCGTCAGCGCCCGGTTTTCCTTCTCTTCGCCGATAAACTTCGATCCGGGCAGCAGGCCGCAGAGCTTTTCCTCCAGGAAAGCCTGGACTTTGCAGTCAATATTGGTGACGTAATTGGCGTGCCCTTCCTTGCTCGTCACGCTGGTGAGCTGTCTTTCCAGAAAGAACTCCCCGGCGTCTTTCACGATGCGGATCAACTCTTCTTTCACGGTATCCGTCCTTTCACGCAATTCAAAGTCAGGCGAATGAAACGATGCTCTTTTTTCTGTGTTTCATCATACCATATCCCTGTTAAAAGAAAAAGGGCTCCGAAGCGCATGGCTCCGGAGGCCTTCCTCCCGTCTGACAGTTCCCATGGGCAAAGGAAAACCCCGGGGAAACGTCCCCGGGGCGTCGTCAGTTCAGTTCTTTTTCCGGACCAGTGCGTAGGCCAGCATCACAAGCACGGCAATAACGCCGATCTTGCCGAGCCGGTAAAGAACGACGCTCGCCAGCCTCAGCGGACCGCCCAGAAGCAGTATGATCACCAGGGCCGCGAGAATGATCAGGCCCATGTTCCAGCTCTTGCTCATCTGTTTTCCCTCCGTTTGCCGCACCGCAGCCGGCCACAGCCGCCGGCAGGATGCCCTTCGAAGTATCCGGGAATACTGAAACGTCCCCGGCACGGTACAAGCATACCGTACCCGGGACGTGAAAAACAGGATTGTTTCAGCGGAATAAGGGCGTCTATTTTTCCGGAACCGTCCCCCGGGCGGAGTCACTGCCCGCCGGCAGCATTGCAGATCCCGCTTGACTTAGAGTAAACTTTATACCGTAGCATAGATACAGAAACAGAAAGATCGCATATCCCCCCGCCGGGCAGCCGGACAGACTGAAGGAGGCAGGACAATGAAAACGCTTTACCTCGAATGCAACATGGGCGCAGCCGGCGATATGCTGACCGCCGCGCTGCTGGAGCTGACGGAAGACCGGCAGGCCTTCCTGGACAAAATGAACAGCCTTGGCCTTCCGGGCGTAACGGTCGCGGCCGAGCCCTCCGTAAAATGCGGTATCACCGGAACGCATATGCGGGTCACAGTCAGCGGCGCCGAAGAAGAATCGGAAGACGTGGATCTTCACGATCATCCTCATGAGCACGAACATGAACATGAACATGAGCATGAACATGAGCATGAACATCATCACCACAATCACGGGGAGCATGATCACCATCACGGGGAGCATGACCACGAACACAGTCACAGCCATCATCACCACGCGTCGATGCGGGATATCGAAGAAATCATCGGCGGGCTGGATGTTTCGGAAAAGGTCAGGGAAGACGCCCTGGCCGTATACCGCCTGATTGCGGACGCGGAAAGCCGGGTGCACGGCCGGCCTGTCACGGAGATTCACTTCCATGAAGTCGGATCCATGGACGCCGTTGCGGACGTGGTCGGCGTATGCCTGCTCATGGAAATGCTGTCCCCTGACCGGATCGTCGTCTCTCCGGTACATACCGGCAGCGGTTTTGTCCGCTGTGCGCACGGCGTCCTGCCGGTGCCGGCACCTGCCACCGCGCTGATCCTGCAGGGCATCCCCTCCTACGGCGGGGCTGTCAAAGGCGAACTGTGCACTCCGACCGGAGCCGCGCTGCTGAAGCACTTCGCCTGCCGGTTCGGAGACCGGCCCGTCATGGCCGTTGAAGCCATCGGCTACGGCATGGGCAAAAAAGACTTCGACCAGGCGAACTGCGTACGCGCCTTCCTGGGCGAAGCCGAAGGAAAAGCGGATATCGTCACCAAACTGGAATGCAATATCGACGATATGACCGGGGAAAGTATCGGCTTCGCCATGGAACGGCTGTTCGCCGCCGGCGCGCTGGACGTCTATACCCAGTCCATCGGCATGAAAAAGAACCGCCCGGGCATCCTGCTGTCCGTCATCTGCAGGCCTGCGGACGCGGACGGCATTGCCCGGGAAATCATGAAACATACCGCCACGCTCGGCATCCGCCGCCAGACCCTGGACCGGTATGTGCTGGATCGCAGAATGGAAACCGTCAGCACCTCCTACGGAGAAGTACGGATCAAGCACGCCTCCGGCATGGGCGTCGACCGCGTCAAGCCGGAGTTCGACGACCTTGCCGCGCTGGCCAAAGAGCACAATGTGTCCCTGGAAGAAATCCGGAATGCCGTGATGAAAGCGTAATCATCCGGGAAGCACCGGACAGGCCGTCACCGGGGCAGATTCCGCTCTTCCTCATCGATTTTCGCCATCATATCGCGCATCCGGGACAGCGCCTGATCGCTTTCCTCTGTGGCGACCGATTCCTTTTCCTTCCCTGCGTGCATCATAATGACATGGGTCAGCGACATGCTCAGCCAAAGGAAAAACTGCTCCGTTTTCCGCTGCATATCCGTCCCGGCGCAGATGGAATTGCCCTGCAGCAGGCTCTCTATATTGTTGGCTGTCTGATTATACTCTTCGTCGGAGCTGTAAATCGTTCTCCAGGATTCCGTCACTTCCGTACGGTATCGGTCGTACAGGGTCACGATATCCAGACTGCATTTCCGTTTGTTGAACAGCGTCTTTTTGCTCAGGATTGCCTTCCGCTTCTCCTGAACGTCGTTCAGTTTCGGCAGCAGTTCCTTTTCAAATGCGCGATAGGTATTGTATACAGACAGATCATCCTTCATAAACGGTCCTCCCGTCAGTTTACTGTACTGGTCATGATATGCCCGGAAAACTTGTCTGTATACTATCATATCCGCCGAAAAAGAAAAAGCCCCCGGAGCTTCTGCGCTCCGGAGGCTTTTGCAGGTATGGTTCATCCTCCCGGATGACCTTTTCTTTTTGACCGGAAATATGGTAGGATGAGCCTGCCGGAAAACAGATAGCCTGTTGTTTTTTCTCGTCTGCAGCCGGAGGTGAACGGGATCGGTCTGTATTATCGCAGGCTGCCGCATCATGCAGCGGCACTTCCGTCCTTTTGAAACCCGAATCACTCAGATTGAGTTTCCAAAAGTCGATGAAACAGGATATACTGTTCTGGAATCAGTTGGTCCGGATCAGCAGGATGACGCCCGCTGGCCGCCGGCATCAGACTAACTTTTGCAGGGAGTATCGGAAAATGCTCAGAATTGCCGTTCCGACAAACAGGCCTCAGGCTGTCGTCAACTATCTGGACGCGCTGGCTCGGCTCGGCGCCCGCGGGGAAACCGGAAGGTGCTCTGACCCTTCGGCTTTTGACGGACTCCTGCTGCCGGGCGGCTGGGACGTCAACCCCTCCCGTTACGGCAGGGAAAGGCTCTCCCTGGAAACGGTCGATGACGATCTGGATGCGCTCCAGTTCGAAACGCTGGACCGGTTTCTGGCTGCGGACCGGCCTGTCTTCGGCATCTGCCGGGGCCATCAGCTGCTGAATATCGCTTTCGGCGGCACCCTGATCCAGCATCTCCCCGGCGCTGAAAACCATATGAGCCTCCCCTCGGGAGAGGACAATGTGCACCGGACGCGCACCGGGCAGGACTCTTTTGTTTACCGGATCTACGGTGCCGGATGCACAGTCAACTCCTCTCACCATCAGGGCGTTGAGCGCCCGGGAGAAGGGCTCAGGCCGGTCATGTATTCGGAGGACGGCGTGATCGAGGCGCTGGAGCATGATTCTCTCCCTGTCTGGAGCGTTCAGTGGCATCCGGAAAGGATGTGCTTCCGTCACAGGAGAAGCGACGCCGCGGATGGAAGCGCTGTCATCCGTTTCTTCCTGGATCAGTGCCTGAACCGGAAATGACCGTGCCGCACGAAACCGGAAGTGATCCGGGAGGACGAACAGGCCGTAATCATAAAACGTAATTATCCGGGGTAAATATGGAAATAAAGACAAAGCGCCTGACCGTCAGGCCGATTCAGATCGGCGACGAAGCGGCAATCCATGAATACGCGGGAGACAGAAGCCTGACCATGATGTATTTCCTCCCGAATGAAACCTTTGAGGAAACCGCCGCTTTTGTCAGGGAGAACGCGGAGGAGTGGCATTCGGCGGATCAGACAAATTTCGAATTCGTTATTCTGCTGGACGGCAGGATCATCGGCGGATGCGACTGTGACCTTGGGCACAGCGCGGACAGATCCTACGCCACGCTGGGATGGATTGTCCATAAGGATTACAGGAACCGGGGATACGCGTCGGAGGCCGCTGCGGCGGTCATGGATTTTGCCTTTGAAAACCTGAAAATCAGGAAAGTATACGCGCAGTGCGACATCAACAACCCGGCCTCCTTCGGAGTCATGCGTAAGATCGGAATGAAATGCGTCAGCGATCAGGGAACCCGTACCTATCCGAAAACCGGGATCACGTCGGGAGAGTACACCTGCATGATTACCCGGGAGGAGTGGGAAAAGGCGGTCCGCTGACTGCGGGGATTACGGCGGCTGCCCGGATATGCATGACGCGCTCCTGTCTCCGGAATGCATAAAACAACGTCTGCAGAGGTGTTGAAATGAAGACCTGGAAAAAATACCTGGTGCCTGTAATCTTTCTGGTTGTGTTTGAAACGGTTGCGGTAACGCTGTGGCTGGCGAACGACAACCTGTTTTATCTCTTCAACTTCACGTATATCGGCGTTTCGATCGCGCTCGGCGTTTTTCTGTACATCAGGAAATACAGACATGCCCGGAGGATCGTGCAGCTGCTGGTCGGCCTGTATATGCTCGTTTATCTGGGATTGATCTGTAACGAAAACATGCAGATAGAGGGCTTCTGGTATTATCTGTTCACCGGTGTTTTCGAGGCGGCGACCATCCATTATGCCGTTGCCAAGATTGTCGGGCCTTTACTGTTCGGCAGAGGATGGTGCGGGTATGCCTGCTGGACCGCCATGGTCCTTGACTTCCTTCCCTACAAGACGCCGCAGGGGCCGCGGAAAAAGATCGGATGGATCAGGTATATCACCTTCGCGGCGTCCCTGGTCTTCGTCGGCGCCCTGTTCCTTGCGAAGGCGGGAAACATGGAACGGATCATGTTCTGGGCGTTTGTCATCGGGAATATCGCGTATTACGGAACGGGCATTGCCCTGGCGTACGCTTTTAAGGACAACCGGGCTTTCTGTAAGTATATCTGTCCTGTTACGGTCTTCCTGAAGCCCGCGAGTTATTTCGCCCTGATGAGGATTACATGCGATCAGGACAAATGTATCTCCTGCGGGAAATGCAAAAGGGTCTGCCCGATGGACGTTGACGTGACGGACAACTCAAGGAAAAGAAAGAACGGAACAGAGTGTATTCTCTGCATGGAGTGCGTGAAAAACTGTCCGAAGGACGCCCTCTGAATAACCTTCCGGGGGTTGGGTCCCCGGCTGTCAGGTTTCTTCGGCAACTGTTGATTGATCAGGAGGGATGCCGTCATGCCGGAAACAGAGATCCGGACTGTTTTTTCCGGGTACCCGGATATCATCTATGGATTCACGGATATATCCTACTGTTCATACAGGGAATCCTATCGTTCCGCGCTGGTACTTGCTGTGCCTTACGGCGAACAGCTTACTCCCGACGATTATACGGAGGAAAGATTCGAACAGGGAATTCAAACCGCGAAAGGCCGGCTGGAAACCGTTGTTGCTGAAATCGAACAGGTTCTGCAAAAGCATCATGTGAAATACTGGATCCCTCCGGTGGCGCAGGAGAACGAAACAGAACTCCGGGCTCTGTTTTCCTTCAAAACCGCCGCAGCGCACGCCGGCATCGGATGGTTTGGAAAGAATGACGTCATCATTACCGAAAAATACGGCCCCAGGGTCAGGCTGTCCGCCATTCTGATCGACGAAGTCTTTACATATGGCCGGCCGGTCACAACCGGCAGGTGTCCGGATGACTGTACAAAATGTGTCGATATCTGTCCCTGCAAAGCGCTCAAAAACCAGCAGTGGTCCATCGAAAAGGACAGATCCGAAATCATTGATTACCAGAAATGCAACCGGATGAGGAGCGCTTTTATCAAAAAACTGGGGCGAAAAAACGCGTGCGGGCTTTGTATGGCCGTCTGTCCTTTCGGACGTCACGAACAGGAATCCTGAACCGGTTAGCTTCCCTTCCGGATTGGCGGCGTCCGCAGACCTTTCCGGGACGGGATCCGCGGCGGGCCCATCCTTCCGTTTGTTCCGCGTCGGTTTCTCCTTCAGCGAAAAAAATAACATGCGTCCGTCGTTATTTATATTGATAGGCCGGAGAAATGATGAGCTCCGGTATCGAAGGAGGATATGTTATGTTCAGAAAAACAATGGTTCTGCTGCTGGCAGCTTCCCTGCTGATCTTTTCCGCTTCCGCCGCCTGCGCGTCCGGCCTGTTCAGTGAGATGAATGATACTGAGTATTCCGACGAGCGGCTCCCGGTGCTGGATCAGGTGGCTGAAACAGTTTCGAAATCTCTGACCGAAAGCGCCGTCACCGTCGAAATCAGCCAGGCCTACTATGAAGGAAACCGCGTTTATATTTCCTACAGGGCGAGCAGCCCGATTCTCGAACAGGACGGCCTGAATCTGGGAGACGGCGCTTACGCGGATATTATCGCGGGCGGCAGCATTCAGAAAGAGGACGGATCGGTCGTCGGGTGGAAGGAGTGTATCGTTCCTGAGGACGAGCTCGCGGACACCCAGCTTTTCTTCCTGGTATACACCATCCCTGAAACCAATGAGAAATATATGCTGGGCGTTCAGTTGCAGCACCATGAATATGACCGGTTCCTGCAGGGCACTTCCCCGGCTTCGGCGTATCAGGCCCGGGCGATTCTGTACACGGGTAAAGTGGATCTGAAAGGCGCTGTCATACTGACTTCCCCGGAACAGGCTGCAAGCTGGCAGGCCTGGCAGGAGGGCGAGGAAGGCGGAACCGACGTGATCGGCTGCTGGAATCTGTATCAGAACGGCGAGCTTGTTTCCTGCGATCTGTTCGGCGCCTCGGAGGTGCTGTCGGACGGCGTGGCCTTCTCCGTCATGTTCCCCTTCATGGAGGACCTCAGCGGGCTGACGCTTGTCCCCGAATACAGCGAAGCCGGCGAAAAGCCTGATGAGGCAATCGACCTTGAGCCGGCGAATCAGGAATAAACCGATTGACTTTCAGTTTGACGGAGCGTCAGGTATGAGTGATATCGTCTGGTTCATTGTGATCGGCATTCTCTTTGTATTGCTGGGACTTGTGTTTATATGGCTCGGTCTGGCAATCTGGAAGAAAGAAAGAATTGATCTGATCATCAGGCACCATATGGAAAAGGTAAGCCCCGGGGATAAACCGGCCTTCTGCAAGCTTTGCGGAATGGGCATGTGCGTAATCGGAACAGGATTTATTGTTTCAGGAATCCTGATACCGTTTGCAGGCAGTCTTCTCAGCTGGGCCCCGATGGCAATCGGGCTGGCCGCAGGAATCATGCTTCTGTTCATTGCCGTGAAGAGGTATAATCGTTAACGGCAGATCGGGACTTCGGGCAGCAGATCGCAGCAAGGTGGTTTTCGATGAGGATACTGAAAACAATGAAACGGATCGCCGCTTTTGCGGTGATTCTGATGATTGTCTGTATGTATACAGGTTGTTCCTCCGAGGGGACAGATCAAAGGATACGCGTCCGGGTTCTGATCCTTCCGAAGTTTGAAATCGGCGCCATGGCAGGGGATTTCCCCGGAGAAGCTCAGTATTTCTATGAGGAATACCTTGCCGGAGGCGATACATACGTCATAAACGGGTGCCCGGGTGCAATCACGCTGTATTACAGGGACGGCGTCGCGCTGTGCCCCGTCGGTCAGGGAAAGGTTGCCGCAGCCCTGAATACCGCGGCCGTTCTTTCCGATACGGAATTTGATTTTTCCGATGCCTATATTCTGTCAGTCGGCTGCGGCGGGGCGGCGGAAGGCTACGGCGTCATGGGGGATGTCTGCGTGATTTCCGCCGCGGCGGACTTCGATCTCGGGCATCGGGCCGACCCGCGGGAAATGAGCGCCGGCACCGGAACGACGTGGTTTCATGATCAGAGTTTTGACGACGTCGCCGTCATCCGGCTTGATCAGAACCTGACAGACCGCGTGTACAGCCTGGTAAAGGACGTCCCTCTGCAGACGACGGACCTGACCGTGGGATTCCTCCGGAGAGAGTATCCGGATGAGGCGTGGGCGAACCGGCAGCCGCAGGTGATACGGGGCACCTCCGTGACCAGTGATAATTTCTGGAAGGGCAGATATGATCATCAGAATGCCCTGCTGATTGCCGATACATACAGCTGCAGCGATCCGTACGCCATCACGGAGATGGAGGATGTCGCCGTCGGACAGGCTGTAAAATCCTTTGGAATGCCGGACCGGCTGATCATCCTGCGCACAGGCGTGAATATGGATGTTTTCCCGGACGGGGTGACGCCTGAAACGCTGTGGGGACCGGCCTCCGAAGATCATCTTGCATCGGAGGAAAGCATGGAATCGGTGGATATCTTCGAAACCGCGATGCGTAATTGTTTTTCGGTGGGCAGGGTATTGATCGACGCTGTGCTTGACGGGACATTTTAGCGGCAGAAGCCGGAACGATTGAGTATGAAATTTGCACTCCGTGGAGAAGAGAACGTATGACCATTCGTGAAGTGAACCTGGATGACAAAGTGCTGGAACGGCTGATCCGTTTGTCGGAAGACTGGGCTGCGGAAAACAGCTGTTACGGATACCGGCCGAATGACCGGACCGATATCGAGGGCAACAGGATCTTCCTGGCCGAGGAGGACGGTGCCGTGACAGGTTATCTGCTTGGGAAGGTTTGTCAGTCGGAGCAGATGAAATCCATCATGCCGGAAGGCACACCGTATTTTGAGGTGGAAGAGCTGTACGTTGTGCCGGAGAAACGGTCCCGGGGCATCGGGGCGATACTGTTCCGGTATGCGGAAGAAGCCGTGAAACCGGACGCTGAATATATGGTGCTGAGCACGGCGACAAAGAACTGGAAAGCGATCTTCCATTTCTATCTGGATGAACTGGATATGACGTTCTGGAGCGCACGGCTGTTCAGAAAAATCGAAAAATGATCAGCTCAGACAAAGCATCCGGAAAAAGCAAATCCGGAAATGAATCTTATGTCGTCTGAAAGGAATTGACCGATGGATTACTTTGTAATCGTCCCTCTTGTCTGGCTTCTTTGTCTCCTGTCTGTTTTGTTCCATGAACTGGGTCATGCGCTGGGGTATCGGATTTCCGGAGGAAAAGCGGAATGGAAGGTCGGTGTGGGATCCGGACCCAGGCTGTTCAGCGTATCCGGGTTTACCTTCCGCCTTATCCCTGCAGGCGGCTGTTTCGTTCCGGAGGAAGAAGCAAAAACGAAGAAAGAAAAGATTATGATGTATGCAGGCGGGCCCTTCATTTCTTTGCTGCAGGCCGTCCTGTACTGGATCCTTTATTTCTGCATTTCAGGGAGGATTCAGCCCGGGAGCAGCCTCAGTGAAATCCTGCTTCCGGTAACCAGCTTCCTGCTGTATTTCAACTTCTTTCAGTTTCTCTTTACGGTCATTCCGATGCGCTACAGGGTCGTGTGCAGAGGGTTCGAAAGCGACGGTCTGCAGATCATTCATGCTCTGAAGCATAAAAACAGCCAGGATGAGGCAGCAGAATGAAAACGGTTTTTAAGTCAGATATAAAAGATGCTCTGCAGCGTGCCGGTCTGCAGGCCGGTGATTCTGTCATGGTGCATACCTCGCTGGGAAAGATCGGCTATGTATGCGGCGGCGCTCAGGCTGTCATAGAGGCCCTGATCGAGACCGTGGGGAAAGACGGAACCGTCATGATGCCTTCGCAGTCATGGAAAAACCTTGATCCCGAAACCGGTGTCCACTGGGATGCGGATGAGTCTGACTGGGACGGAATCAGGGAGAACTGGCCTGCGTACAACAAGGCCGTTACGCCCACCAATACGATGGGCGCTGTGGCGGAGATGTTCCGGTCCTGGCCCGGGGCGGTGAGGAGCGATCATCCGGCCAGATCGGTTGCCGCCTGGGGAAAGCATGCGGAATATCTGACGGAAAACCATGACCTTTCCGACATCTTCGGGGATTCATCTCCCATCGGAAAGCTTTATGCACTGGACGGGAAGGTATTGCTGATCGGAGTGGGGTACGACAAAAACACCTCCCTTCATCTGGCGGACGTCCGCGCCGGGTATCCGGGAAAGCACACCTGTGTTGAGCACAGCGCCGTCATGGAAAACGGAAAACGGGTCTGGAAAAGATATGAAACGCTGTTTGTGGACGGCGAGGATTTTGAGGATATCGGCGCAGCGTTTGAAGCGGATTATCCCGTCAGTAAAGCAAAAATAGGCGGAACGGAAATGAAAATCATGAAGCAGCGTGAGCTGGTTGATTTTGCCGTTGAGTGGATTGAAAAAAACAGGAAACATGCATGAACGGAGACCCGCCCTTTCCGTCGTTCGCTCAGGCCGGCAGTCCATCCTGGATCGCCGGCTTTTCATATGCAAATCCTGCCTCCGGGATCTGAAGTTTTTCACAATGAAACATTTTTCTGTTTTTTCGGGTATTATTGATGCAGGGAGGTGAAAAAGGTGCGGACGCTTTCTTCAGATGAACGTGAGGCGTTGCTGAAACGGCTCATGTCATCCTATGGAGATCAGGTCATGAGAACCTGCTTCCTTTTTCTCCGCAGCCGTCAGCGGGCGGAAGACGCGTCGCAGGAAACCTTCATCCGCGCCTGGAAAGCGCTGGACCGGCTGAAGGAAGGCCCGACGGAAAAAGCGTGGCTGATGAAGATTGCCGTCAATGTCTGCAAGTCGTTCCTGGGAAACCGTTCCTCCGCGATTCTGGACCGGGGTATCCCGCTGGACAGGCTTTCCGAAACCGGAAAAACAGATCTGTATCCGGATCAGACTGTTTTTCTCGCCGTGACTTCCCTGCCGGTGAAATACAGGGCCGCAGTCATCCTGTATTACTATCAGGGGCTGTCCGTGAAGGAAACGGCCGACGCGCTCCGCCTTCCGGGCGCAACTG
This sequence comes from uncultured Clostridia bacterium, assembly GCA_946411525.1. Lineage (GTDB taxonomy): Bacteria > Bacillota > Clostridia > Christensenellales > Aristaeellaceae > Aristaeella. Next base: position 72,433 of record CAMKEI010000006.1, read on the forward strand.
TGCGCACCAGGCTCGCAAGAGCACGGGCCCTGCTGAAAGAGGATCTGAAAGGATGGTACTTTGACGATGAATGAAAAGATCAGGGAATCGTTGGATCAGTCCATGTCAGATATCACGTGGAAAGATGAAAACCGGGAATATGTCCTCGGCAGGGTCAGCGTCTGCCCGCAGCCGGTTCGCCGGAGAAAGCCGGCGCTGGTCGCCGCCTTTGCCCTTGTCCTGGCGCTGGGCCTCGCGACGGCGCTCGCCGCCTCAAACGAGAGCCTGAATGCGGTGCTGTACAGGTACTGGCCTGAGGCTGCCACCGCGCTGATGCCCGTCAACCTGAGCTGTGAAGACCAGGGGATCCGCATGGAGATCCGCTCTGCCGTCCGGCAGAAGAATGAAATGCTCGTCACGTATTCCCTGAAGGACCTGGAGGGAGACAGGGTACGGTACATTCCCTTCTCGCATATGCAGCTGACATACGACGGGATCAATTACAGCACGCAGCAGCAGCGGACCGTCGGCATCTTCGACGAAGACGCGCAGGAAATGATCTTCGCGGCCCATGATGTCTATGATACCGTCACGCCGCCCCCGGACGGAAAGATCAGCGCGGAAGTCACCTTCCTGATGCAGCGTGAATCCGCGACCGTTGATCTCGGACCGTATTTTACGGAAGGCGGATGCTCCTTTCAGCCGGCTTCGGCGGTAAAGGATCCCCTCATTGCCGGCCCGTACTTTGAAGCAGGCCTTCCTGAATCGCAGATGATCATCGACAGCAGCCGCAGCCTGGAGATCCCCCTTTATGAATCCGTTTGTCTCTCCGGCATCGGTTACGTCGACGGGCAGCTGCATGTCCAGATTCATTATCCGGATCATAAGCTGGTTGAGTATTCCCCCGGCAATTATTATGAGCCGTACGGCGCCTGGCTTTATGTCAGGGATTCCCGGGGAAATCTGCTTTACGGGGACGATCTTTCCCCGCAGGCGCTCTCTGTCATGAGCTGGGGCATAGCCTCCTGGGAATCCGACGCGGCGGAATGGCAGGAATTCTTTTTCACCGTGGATCCGGAGCAGCTGGAAAACGCGGAGATCACCGTCTATGTCGAGAAAAACCTGGCGCCTGTCGAAGGGAACTGGAAAATAGACATCCCCCTGCGGATGATCCAAAGGAAATAACGGGGAACTTTTTCCGCCCGGCAGCGTCATAATAGATGCAGCAGGAAAAAAGCTGCGGGAAAGGAAGAATGAAAATGAAAAAACTGATCGTTTTACTCCTGGCGCTTCTGATGATGCTCTCCGCCGCGGCGGCTGAAAAACCGCTGTCCGGCGGGTGGACGCCCTCCGCGGACCCCACGGTCACAGAAGAACTGAAAGCCCTGTTTGACAAAGGTACGGAAACGCTGACCGGCGTCAGCTATATCCCGGTCGCCTGGCTGGGTTCCCAGGTGGTCGCCGGAACCAATTACGTTTTCCTCTGCCAGGCCGTTACGGCTTATCCGGGATCGCTGGAAACGCAGCCGGCCTATGCGATGGTCTATCTGTATCAGGACCTCGCCGGCAATGTGTCCATCCTCAGCATCGCGGATTTTGATGTCGGATCGCTCTGCACCTACTGATCAGCCGGAACATTCCCGGGGGCCGCTTCGGCGGCCCCCGGGAATGTTCCGGCTGCGGCAGGGGGATCGTCAATGGTATTTCAATATCCACTGCAGGCTGGCACATACAGCCTCCGTTATGGTATATTGGTCTGGATCATTTTGCTTTTCCATGGAGATCGGAACGATGAAAATCAGAAAAACCGTATTGCAGGACCTTCCCCGGATCATGGAGATATATGCCCATGCCCGGTCCTTTATGGCGCAGCACGGCAACCCGAAGCAGTGGGGAGCGACCAACTGGCCGCCGGAAGCGCTGATCCGGCAGGATATCGCGGACAGCAACAGTTATGTCTGCGTAAACGACGCAGGAAAAGTGACCGGCACGTTTTTTTATACATACGGACCGGATATCGAGCCCACATACCGGGATATCACGGACGGCGAATGGCTGGATGACAGCCCGTACGGCGTTGTGCACCGGATCGCGTCCGACGGTTCCGAAAAAGGGACCGGCCTGTTCTGCCTGAACTGGGCCTACGGTCAGTGCGGCCATCTGCGCATCGACACCCACGGGGACAATACCGTCATGCAGAACCTGGTCAGGAAGGCGGGGTTTGTCCATTGCGGCACCATTTATGTGGTGGAAGACCGGGATCCTCGCCTGGCGTTCGAGAAATCGGATAAAGCGCGTCTTCTCTGACCGCCGTCCCGTTCTGACCGGACAGCGCGGTGAATTTCATTTTCCGCGGAAACGCATCATCCCGTTAATGACACCGGCCCCGGAAAATGGTATAATATCCGGGAAGCATCCGCGCGTTTACAAAAGAAGATCAGAAGGAGGAACAAACCATGGGTTTCCTGTCAAAGCTTTTCGGAAAAAAGAACGTACAGTCCGCGCCGAAAACCCAGTCCCAGACCAAGGCGCAGCCCGCGCCCCAGGCCAAACCCCAGCCTGCTCCCCAGCCCAAGCCCCAGCCCGCGCCCCAGCCTGCCGGCCCGACATTCTACGTATTCGGCCTGCAGGGTCCCGCTTTCAGCGCCGGCGCGGCGCAGGCCGGCGACATCATGCCGGAAAAGGCAAAGACGCTCAAGGATGATTACGCTCCGGCAGCCGGTATGGAACTGAAGCTGATCCGTCCTGCCCAGTGGGGAGGCAGGGTGAAGGTCAACACCCCCATGAACGGCCTCATCCAGACCAGCATCAACATCGACGACCACCTGCCCGCCATCCGCAGCTACCTGCAGAAAAACGGCGTCAAGGCGGAGGCGATCGAGAAGGCAATCGCCGCGGCGCAGGAAAACCAGCTGATCCTGAGCAATCCCTTCAGCGGCGTCACCGTCATCGGAATCCCCGTGGAATAAACAGAATACACAGCTCAGCAGAGACCCGGCCGGATCGGCCGGGTCTTTTCCTGCTGTTCTCCCGCTGTGCCAGGACAGGAAAGGGAAACCGCGATGACCGGGAATTGCTTTCCGTGGGGCGAAAAAGAAATGTCCATCCTGCGCTCCGTCCGATACCCACCATTGCCGCCGCCATTTCCCTCGGCGTCGGTATATTCTTCCTGGTTCTGGGCTTCTGCAGGGATAAGGACAGGTAATCAAACCATCAATATCCTTTCCGTACAATAAAAAAGGCTGCCCCTTGAAAGCGGCAGCCTGATGAATGCGCCGGCACCCACCGGCGCTTATTCAATTGTCAACGTTGTCGTATCCGCATCCTCAATCTTCGCGACTGTCCACAGGACAGCTCGCTCGTTTCGGATGAGACGACGACCGATGATATTTCAGCCACTCCTCTGTATGTAATCTGTTACCCAAATCAGAGATTTGGACAGATTATCATGGCTGTCATCGGTTGTCGTCCCACGGCTCTGCATAACTCATCGCTCTCTCACTGTCCCCCAGCCCGGCGGTGGTCGGATCCACGATGACCCCGATCAGCCCCAGGAAGGTCAGGATCTGGTTCATCAGCTGCAGGACCAGGCTCTGCGTCACCTCCGGGAAGACGTCGAACAGCGCCAGCAGGCTGTAGGTGAAGCCGATAATCAGGCTCAGGAAACTTCCCAGCCAGACTTTGTTTTTGAAACGGACTTTCCAGTTGATATTCATCGTGATAAACTCCTTCTTTTTTGTTTGATAAGATAAAACGCATTTTGTATAATGGAACAAGAAAAAAGGCAGGGGGAAATGCATATGGCTGAAGTAAGTTATGAACTGGCGCATATCGGGATCAATACTGAAAACGAGGATGAAGCAGTAGCCGTTGCTTCCCTTTTTGCGCAGATATTCAAACTGCCGATTAAAAATGGCAGGAATTCAGTTTATGCCGGAAGTGCAGCGGAAGCTCTGAAAAAACCCGGAAAAGGGAGACTCGGGCATATCGGCATGGGAACGCCGGACTGTGAAGCGGCTGTAAAGGATCTGGAATCGCGCGGATTTGAGGTTGACATGAGCACGGCAAAATACAATGCTGACGGAAAGCTCTATGTGGTATACCTGAAACAGGAAATAGGCGGATTTGCCGTCCACATTGTATGCAAGCCATAACGACAGACAAGTGCCAGGCCGCCGGATTCAGCACCTGTCCTCCCATACTTCCGTCGGCATGCCGCCGGCTTCCATAGGCAGGTGCCGGTAGGTTTTCCGCAGGTCCCGCATATCCCCGTTGCCTCCCAGGGTGTGATACTGCCGGTAAATATTCTCCATATTCTTCCGGTCCTCCATGTCCGACCATCCCTGACGGATTCCTGATTTGTATCCCTGCACCAGCCGGTCCCGCAGTGACGCCTTCATGGCCTGCTTCATGACATGCATCTGTCGGATGATGCTGGCCAGGCCGGCCACCATCGTCACGAACATCCCGGGAATCCCCAGCACGCACAGCCACTGATACAGATTCATCCGCATTCCTCCTCCGTAATACAACCTTGGTATTTCGCCTGCAGCGCCCGGGCCTGCGCCAGATCCAGGCCGGTAATCGTCACGCAGTACTTCTTCACAGCCGGTTTCTCAGCCAGCTGCGCCATGGCCTTCTTCAGTTCTCCGTAAGTCGCCGGGCCGCAGATTCCATCTACCGTCAGCCGGTGATCACTCTGAAAACTCCGGACCGCAGCCTCCGTCGCCTTCCCGAAGTCCCCGTCGATCCCGCAGGGTCCCAGGTCATACCCCAGCTTATCCAGCATGGTCTGCAGTTCCGTCACAGCAGCGCCTTTACTTCCCTTTCTCAACGTCGGATTTGTTTCTCCGTTCTCCTTTAATTCTGAATTATGAATTATGAATTGTTGAGGAAGCATCTGCGCTTCAGCGCAGCTAATGCTTCCCATGCTACAGCTGTCCAAATCTTTGATTTGGGTAACAGCGATCGCAGAATTATCGTAATCCACGCCCTGCAGTTCTCCCCAGTGCGTCCACTTCCCGGCGGTGACCTTCGTCGTGGTCACGCCGTTGATCGTTCCCATGGCCTCGATGACCGTGCCGTCCCCGACGAAGAGCCCTACGTGGCTGTACTTCTTCCCGTTCCAGACGAACACCGCCGTGCCCGGTTTCAGCGTGCCGCTGTCCGTGCGCCTGCCCTTCTTCAGCTCGCCCTTGTTTACGCAGTACTTCCGGTACATGGTGTCAGATCCGTGGTACATATACCCGCCAAGCTGCCGGAACGCCCATGAAAAAAGGCCGCTGCAGTCAGCGACCGTGTGCCCGATCCATTTGCTCCCGTATTTCCGTCCCTGTGCCCTGTCCTCATCCGTGGTCTTCTGCAGGGCCGCCTGTTTCGCGGCTGTCCATTGCTCGCCGGACGTACCCCAGATGTAACCCCAGCGTTCCGACAGCGCCTGCCGGAATTTCTCAATCAGTGTCTGTGTCTGAATCATATTCATCCTCTTTTCTGCTTTTCATGACAAGTTCCTCCGTATGATGTTTTTTCATTTTGACGGTTTCGGGCTGTTTCTGATATGATAAAGATGCCGGTTTCAAAACTGAATATGAGGTGTGGCAAATGATTACAAATGACAAAGGTATCGTTGAGCTGAAACACTTTATCCTCAGGGAAGTATGCCGTCTGGCATGGAACGGAAAGCTTTCCCCGGAGGAAACAGAGAAAATCGTCTACAGTGTGAGCCCGGGGCCGAAGCCGCAGTACCGTTGCTGCGTATACAAGGAGCGGGAAATTGTCCGTGGCAGGATCCGGCTCGCGATGGGACAGGATCCGGATCCGGGTCATCCTGCATCCAATGTGGTATCGGTCATCTCCGCCGCCTGTGACGACTGTCCGATCCAGAACTATTTCGTTTCGGATATCTGCAGGTTCTGCCTCGGAAAGGCCTGCCTGAACGCCTGCAGGTTTGACGCAATCACCCCCGGCGATACAAAAATGCGCATCGATCCCGCCAAATGCAAATCCTGCGGCATGTGCGCCAAAGCCTGCCCTTTCGGGGCGATCATCCATCAGGAACGCCCCTGCAGAAAAGCCTGTCCGGTGGACGCGATCTTCTATGACGAAGCGGGAATCTGCTGTATTGACGAAAACAAATGCATTCACTGCGGCCATTGCATTCACAGCTGCCCCTTCGGCGCGATCGGCTCAAAGATTTATGCCGTGGAGGTGATTCGCGCCATCCTCAGCGGGAAGCGCGTCATCGCGATGTGCGCACCGGCGACGGAAGGCCAGTTCGGAAAGGATATCGGAATGGCTGCCATCCGGAGCGCCCTGAAAAAGGCCGGCTTTGCCGATATGGCGGAGGTGGGCCTGGGCGGTGACATGACAGCGGCATCCGAAGCCCTGGAATGGATCGAGGCACGGAAAGAAGGCCGGATCATGACCACCTCCTGCTGTCCGGCTTTCATCTCCATGATGCGCCATCATTTCCCAAAGCAGTATGAAGAGAACAAGTCTGACACGGTTTCCCCCATGGTCGCGGTTTCACGTTACCTGAAAGCGCTGGACCCGGACTGCGTGACCGTCTTCATCGGCCCCTGTATCGCCAAAAAAGGCGAGACCCTGAATCCATATATCAAGGACAGCGCTGACTATGCCCTGACTTACGGTGAAATCGTCGCACTGCTGGATTCCCGGGACATCACGATCGAGCCCGTTGAAGAAACATATCAGGAAGCTTCCCTTTTCGGCAAACAGTTTGCCGGCAGCGGCGGCGTGGCGAACGCCGTGCTGGAAGTCATGCGGGAGATGGGAGAGGATACTGCCGGTATCCGCCTGATGACCTGCGCCGGCGGTGACGAATGCCGGAAAGCCCTGATGCTCCTGAAAGCCGGAAAGCTGGATACAGACTTCGTGGAAGGAATGATATGCCCCGGCGGATGTGTCGGCGGTCCCTCCAAGCACCGGGCGGAAAACGAGGTTCTGCGTGCGCGGAGCGATCTCCTGGGAAAAGCGGATGACCGTAAAATTCTCGACAACCTGAAGCAATATCCGATGGATCGGTTCTCCATGCGAAGGGACGGGAAGGCGGAAAACGATCAGGCTGAATCAGGGCGTTGATACGAAACTCACGTGACCGCCGGCACCGCTCTTATTCCCGCCGGCACTGGCAGCAAATCCGCCTTCGTCCTCGCCGGGCTGACGGTCACGGTGCCGTCCCCGTTATCCCTGACCGACACGCCGGGCTGCGCGGCCAGCGCCGCCGGTACGCCTTCGTTGGTTCCGTCCCAGCCCCATA
>CAMKEI010000007.1 GCA_946411525.1 uncultured Clostridia bacterium
AGTCCCTGTCGATCCGGTATTTCATCTCCGGTTCCGGCCCGGTGCATCGTTTGAAAAAACTGATGGGAAACAGCGCCGGACTGATATAGTACCGGTCAAACAGTTTCAGGCCGTCAGAAAAAGGAATATTCCGTCCTTCTTCATTCAGGTACAGATGGATCCAGGCGTCCAGTTTCCCCGCTTCGGCATAGGCTTTCGAGGCGGACAGTGCAGCACTGTATTTCAGCATTGCGGTCTCCTTCCTGTTGTACACGATTCGTTTGATGGAATCGTAGGAGAGCGCGTATTTGTCCATCAGTTTCTCAATCGTCAGGCCCTCAGCAAAGTCCGTACGGATTCCCTCGTTTCTTTCCCGGATATAGCGCTGGTATCCGGATGTTTCACCCCAGGCTTTCCGCTCGTCCCCCGCCGGAATATAAATCGTCTCACCGGCCACATATCGCTGGATCTGTCTCAGGAGCCCATCCGGAAAAATATCCTGTGCGTTTCGGTATCCCATGGACATGCCCTCCTTTCGGAAGGATCATATAATATCCCTGACCTTAATGATATATCACAGTTGTCTGTAACTGTTCATGGCACATTCAAGATCATTCGTTTCCCCATTGTTTTACCAAAGGCGGCAATACGGCAGGAATATTCCGCTTTAGCCTTATCGTTCGCCGGATCATCATTTATCCGGCCCGGAATCATGGAAAGTCACGGAAAAAACTGCTCATCAAAATGAGCAGTACCGGTCGCTTACGAAACAGACAGGTTCACCGCAAGGATGGCGTCGATCACAGTACCTGCGGCGTCGAATAGATTATGTATATCCGGCTCAAAGATATCCAGGGTCTTATTCAGACCCGCACGGTCATCCTTTGACGATGATCGGTTCCAGATGCCGGGGTCTGACAGTTCTGATCCGTCCCTGGTATTTTGCGTCCAGATAATCAGCAAATGCTTCCGGATCTCCCTGATTGCCGGCAAACATGTCCCAGTGTCCGGGAATCACCAGTCCGGGCCGAAGTTCTCCGGCCAGGTCAGCCGCTTCCTGAAAGGTCATGTTCCCGATCGTGTTCCGGCGGTACCGTTCCCCGTCCCGTCCGTTAATAGGCAGCAGGGCCGCGTCTATATGTCCCAATGCCTGCAGTTTCAGCAGCTTCCCTTCATACCGGAGCGTATCGCCCGCATGGTATATGCGAATCCCGTTCCCTTCGATCACATACTGAAGGCAGGGATACAGCCCTGTTTCCGGATCCCGGTCCAGAAACTCGTGCGCGGCAGCGATGGCACGGATTGTGACATCGCCGATCCTGCAGGATTCGCCGTCATTCAGGCTGAGACCTCTGTCTTCCGTAATCCCGTCGGCAAGCACTTCCTTCCGGTGAAGCGCAGGAAAAACAAACTTTGCCTCCGAGCATCCTTTTGCCCAGGCCCGCCACGCGTCGTGGTCGATATGATCCAGGTGATTGTGCGTCCCGAGGAACGCGCAGATCCCCTCCGTCTCCGTTGCCGGAATGGGTGGCGGCACCTGTCGCTCCGCTGTCTCTGAAGCAAAGTAATCCACACACAGAACCGTACTGCCCATTTTGATCAGCAGGCCCATCTGTCCGAGCCACCAGAGCACGGCGGATCCGGATGGAACCTCCTGATCCTGGACGCTGCGCAGAAATCCGTTCATTTTTTATCCCTCACACCTGTGTTTCCATCTCTAGAATAATCTTCCGGGCTGTTTCCTCACTGACTTCTCCGGCGAATACGCCCGGCTGGAATTCCACGATACCGCCGATCCCGTTCGGAATCACAAAACGGAGGTGCCCGTTCCGGACCTTCTTATCAGTATAGAGTTTCCGGACCAGCGCCTCCCGGTCAATATATCCGGGAATGCCAACCGGCAGTCCTGCCCGCTTCAGCAGATTCCGGATGCGTTCCTTTTCTTCTCCGGTCATATGCCCCATCTCAACGGACAGTGCGCACGCAGCTATCAGTCCAATGGAAACCGCCTCACCGTGAAGCAGCCGGTAACCGCTGAGCGTTTCAATCGCCCGGCCCGCCGTATGGCCGAGATTGAGCACCTCCCGCAATCCGGTTTCGCGCTCATCCTTCATGACTACCTGATACTTGATCTCGCAGTTTCGGCGCGCCATATGCTCGCAGGCTGCCGGATCCATTTTCAGGATTCTGTCCATATGTTCTTCCAGATATACAAAGAACTCCCTGTCCGCCAGGCAGGCGTGCTTAATCGTTTCTGCCAGACCGCTTGAGATTTCCCGCGCGGGCAGCGTACTCCAGCAGTCGATATCGATATAGACCTTTTTCGGTTGGTTGAACAGGCCGATCAGATTGGTTGCCAGCGGCGTGTCCACGGCCGTTTTTCCGCCCACGGAAGCATCCGCCGCGGCCAGCAGCGTGGTTGCGTAGTTGATGAACGGCACACCGCGTCCATAGGTTCCCGCAAGGAATCCGGCCAGGTCCGACACGACTCCTCCGCCCACCGCAATCACAAAGCAGTCCCGCCGGTATCCGGCTTCCAGCATCCGGTCCTCCAGTTCCGCTTTGGTCGTCCGGGTCTTGAATTCCTCTCCCGCGGGGAAAGAGAAAATCTCCCCTTTAAATCCGGCTTCCAGAAGCTGCCTGCAGATCGGAAGCGCGTAGAGTTTTTCGACATTGCTGTCCGTGATCAGGGCAAACCGCCGGCAGGAACCGATCAACCCGTTTTTCAGATCCTCGGCCGGTTTCCCGGTCAGGGAACGGCCGACTTCAATCTCATAGCTGTCGTCCACCGTCTTTTTCAGTTCGACATGAAAGGTACTCATGCGGAGTCCTCCTGCGCCTGTTTCCTCACCCGAATATTCGGGCGGTTTATTCGATCCCTTCGAAGGTGAAATCCTTCGCCTCCACGGCAGCCTTCACCGCGGCTTCATCCGGATCCCCATTCAGAGTCAGCACAGCCGTACCAGTGTCATGGCTTACGGCGGCTTCCGTCACAAAGGGCAGTTCTTCCAGCGCCTTCTTCACGGTCGCCTCGCAGTGTCCGCACATCATTCCCTTGATCTTCACGGTAATTGTCATGGTATTGTTCCTCTCTTTCCTCCGTTCTTCACGGATCTCTTCAGTAATCGTAAGGGGTATATTCGCCGCTTTCCGCGGTTTATCCTTTGCCGGATCCCTGAGCCTGAACAGATTCAGCCGCAGAGCGTTCATGCAGACCGTAAAGCTGGACAGGCTCATCGCGGCCGCGCCGATCATCGGGCTCATCTTCCAGCCGAACAGCCCGGCTGCCAGCGGAATGCAGACCGTGTTGTAGAAGAATGCCCAGAAGAGGTTTTCATGAATATTCCGGAGCGTTCCCCGGCTTAGCCGGACAGCCGCCGCCACATCGGTCAGGGCGGAGTTCATCAGCACAATGTCCGCACTGTCGACCGCCACGTCTGTGCCCGCGCCGATGGCAATCCCGGTGTCTGCCCTGGTCAGCGCCGGCGCGTCGTTGATGCCGTCGCCGACCATTGCAATCCGGCCGTATATCTGCAGTTTCCGGATTACAGCTTCCTTCTCCTCCGGCAGGACGCCGGCAATCCACTCATCAATACCGGCCTGAGCGGCAATAGCCTTCGCCGTTCTTTCGTTATCGCCGGTCAGCATGACCACACGCAGGCCCTGATTTTTCAGCTGCCGGACGCCTTCCGCCGAATCCGTCCGGATCGTGTCCGCCACCGCGATCACGCCGATCAGCTGCCCGTCCTCTTCAAAGAACAAAGGGGTTTTTCCTTCACCAGCGAGACGGTCCGCCTGCTGCAGCACTGATTCCGGTACGGAAATCATGGCTCCGATAAAACTGCCGCTGCCGCCGCGAAGCTGTTTTCCGCCGGCGGTTCCTTCCAGGCCATTCCCCGGCAGTGCGCGGAAATCTGATACCTCTCCCAATGCAAGGTGCCGTTCTTTCGCCGCCCTCAGGACAGCGCCGGCGAGCGGATGTTCGCTCCCCTGTTCCAGCGTCGCCGCCTTGAGAAGCAGTTCCGCTTCCGTCCGGTTCTCCGCCGGGATCAGATCCGTTACCTTCGGTTCTCCGGATGTTATGGTACCGGTTTTGTCCAGCGCGATAATCTGTGCTTTTCCCGCCGTTTCCAGTGCGCCGCCGGTTTTGAACAGAATGCCGTTCTTCGCGCCGACGCCGTTGCCCACCATAATTGCCACCGGCGTCGCCAGTCCCAGCGCGCAGGGGCAGGAAATCACAAGTACGGAAATCCCCCGGGCGACAGTGTCTCCGGCGGGAGCACCGATAATCAGCCAGCCGGCCGTCACGATCAGTGCGATGGCAATCACGGCCGGCACAAACACGCCGGAGACTTTGTCCGCGATCCTTGCGATCGGTGCCTTGGTCGCCGCGGCGTCAGAAACCATCCGGATAATCTGGCTCAGGGTCGTGTCCTCACCGACCCTCGTCGCCCGGCAGGTCAGGAAACCGGACTGGTTGATGGTCGCCGCGCTGACCCGGTCTCCTTCAGCCTTGTCGGCAGGAATCGATTCGCCGGTCAGAGCCGCCTCATTCACCGCGCCTGTCCCGGAGAGCACCACGCCGTCCACCGGGATGCTGTCCCCCGGACGCACTACAAAAATATCCCCGATCTTCACTTCTCCGATCGGCATTTCCGTTTCCGCACCGTCCCGGATCAGTACCGCCGTCTGCGGGGCCAGTTTCATCAGGCTTTTCAGCGCGTTTGTCGTCTTGCCCTTGGAACGGGCTTCCAGCATCTTCCCCACGGTAATCAGAGCGGGAATCATGGCGGCGGACTCAAAGTACAGCTGGTTATGATACAGTTCCGCCAGCTCACCGTTTACCGCGCCGCCGGCGATCATCCCGCACATACGGTAAAACACGAACAGGCTCCATCCGAAGGAAACCGAAGCTCCCAGCGCCACCAGCGTGTCCATATTCGGCGCGCCGTGGATCAGGGATCTGAATCCGTTTGTAAAGAATTTGCGGTTGATCGCCATCACCGTCAGGGCCAGCAGCATCTGGGTCAGCGTCAGCGCCAGGTGGTTGTGTACAAAGAACGCCGGCAGCGGAAAGCCGGCCATGTGATGCCCCATGGTGATATACATCAGCATGGCCAGGAAGCCGACAGAAAGTAGAAGCCTGCGCTTCAGAACAGGCGTCTCCCGGTCCTTCAGGGCGTCCTCCTCGGCAGGGGTGTCAGTCCTCCGGTCTGCGGCGGGTTTTCCTTTTACGCTCGCGCCGTATCCCGCGGCTTCCACCGCCCGGATGATCTCCTCCTGCGAAGCGGTACCCTCTACGCCCATAGAGTTCGTCAGCAGGCTGACGGAAACGGCGGAAACGCCGGGAACCTTTTCCACGGCTTTTTCCACCCGCGCCTGGCACGCTGCGCAGCTCATGCCTGTGACAATGTATTGTTCCATCGGTTTCCCTTCCTTTACTTCATCAGCTTCTGAAGCACCCTGACGAATTCGTCAATGGCGTCGTCCTTCCCTTCCCGGATATCCTCCGATACACAGCTGCGGATATGGCAGGCCAGCAGTTCCCGGTTGAAACTGTTCAGTGCCGCGCTCACCGCGGATACCTGGATCAGGATATCGGGGCAGTAGGCGTCCTCCTCCAGCATCTTCTGAATCCCCCGGATCTGTCCCTCTGCCAGCTTCAGCCGCCGGATCAGGGCGTCCTTTTCCTCCTGCGTGCGCTCCTTTTTCCGCCCGGCGCAGTGCGGGCAGGTCTGCTTTTCACTCATGCGCTGTCTTCCTCGCTTCCGCGTTTATACCCCCATGGGGTATATTGATTTTATACCCTCCGGGGGTATTTGTCAACCTGTTTTTCCGTTGTCGCTTCCTTGACCGGAACAGGTGTTTGTGATAGGATTTGATTTTGAAACGGAAAGGAAGCGAGTATGCATGAAAGACCGGAAAATCTACTGTCTGAACAATATCGCGAAAATCGGAACGGACGGTTTCCGCTCCGGCTATACGCTGATTGATTCCATCGACGAGGCTGCCGGCGTGCTGGTCCGCTCCGCTGACATGAAGGAAATGAATTTCCCGGCAGGCCTGAGGGCGATTGCCCGCGCCGGCGCCGGCGTCAACAACATCCCGCTGGACCGTTGCGCGGAGGAAGGCATCGTCGTCTTCAATACACCCGGCGCCAATGCGAACTCTGTCAAGGAACTGGTGCTCTGCGGCATGTTTCTGGCATCCAGGGATATTGCGGGAGGAATCAGCTGGGTCCGGGAGAATGCTGAGGACGCGTCCATCGCTAAAACCACGGAAAAGGCAAAAAAGGCCTTCGCCGGCCATGAACTGCAGGGCAAAACCCTGGGCGTAATCGGCCTGGGCGCCATCGGCGTGCTGGTCGCCAACGCGGCGGTAGCGCTGGGCATGAAGGTCTACGGCTTCGATCCCTATCTGTCTGTCAATTCCGCCTGGAACCTGTCCCCGATGGTCATCCATGCGGAAAAGATTGAAGAAATCTACTCGGTCAGCGATTTCATCACAATTCACGTGCCCGCGACGGAAAAAACGAAGGGCATGATCGGCGCCGGCGCCATCTCCCAGATGAAAAGCGGCGTCGTCCTCCTGAATTTCGCCCGGGATACCCTCGTGGACGAAAATACCCTGGCCGGCGCATTGGAGTCCGGCGCCGTAAGGTGTTATGTATCCGATTTCCCCACCCCGGCCAGCGCCCATATGAAGAACGCAATCATAATCCCCCACCTGGGCGCTTCCACGGAAGAAGCGGAGGACAACTGCGCGGTCATGGCGGTGAAACAGCTGCAGGATTATCTGGATAACGGCAACATTCATAATTCCGTGAACTATCCGGAGATCAACCTCGGCGTCTGCGAGACCGAAGCCCGCGTCGGCATCCTGCACAAGAACATCCCGAACATGCTCAGCCAGATTACAAACTTCTTTGGTAACCAGGGGCTGAACATCGAAAACCTTGCCAACAAGAGCCGCGGCGATTACGCCTATACCCTGCTGGATATCAGTCACCCGATGCCCCACGACACCGTGGAGCGCCTGAAGGAAATCAGCGGCGTTATCCGCGTACGCCGAATTGTGGAAAACAAATAATCACGCAGTCAGAAAGGCCGCTTCCCCTGCGGGAAGCGGCCTTTTTTCTGTTTTGTTCATTTGGGCTGATAGACGCTCATCACGTCGCCGGGTGATGATTCCAAGTGAACCTCGTTGATTTCTTCCAGGAAAGCGCGTCTCGGCGACGGCATGCAGTACGGGCAGGCCTTCAGCTTATTGTAGGGTGCCTCCTCCAGTTCCGCGTAGGTGAACGCCGTCAGCGGCAGGAACTTCTTTTTGATGCTCGAGCAGTCTTCCACGGCGTGATACATGGTTCCGCCCTTGGGATTGTAGTACAGGGGCGTATCATCGTTCGGGATGGTTACCTGCCGGCCCTGGTAGTCCTCCCAGATAACCAGCTTGATGCAGTTCTTATCCTTGCGGTTCTTGATCAGCTTCGCCAGCACGGACATATTGTATCCCTGTGAGTTCTTTTTTGCCTGTACGCGGATGCATCCGTGGCTCGCCCGGGAACCGAGGATTTCTTCAAATCCGCGGTAGTTGAACGTTCCGTCCTTGTTAACCTTGTGCGGCACTTCATGAATATAGTCTGCAGCATTGAACTTCAGGGCATAGCTGCAGATCATTCCGGAATCCTCATCGGTCAGAGAACCGGTCTTGGTATAGATGATCAGGTATTCGCCGGAGCGGGTCTCATTGTAGGGCTGTTGTTTCTTCGCTGCGGGATTGTATTTGCCCGTGGACACGGCCAGCGAGGTTTCCAGATGGCCGTCCTTGAAGAAATACAGCCGCTGGGTCAGCTTGTCGATGATGATGCCGTAGTTCTGGTTGACCTGAACGGTCTTCAGTTTTTTGGTCGGCACATACCCGGTCACAAAGGCATTGAAATTCTTAACCTTGCTGTCATGAAAACTGGTGGAATAAGTCTCCACCTTTGTCCAGCCGTTATCCAGCGTTTCCAGCACATGGACGCCCTGGCTCTGGCCGGTGAGCATACCGATGCCTTCGCTGTTGTCATCCGGTTCAGCATAAACCACCGTCTGTTTGTTCATATCGACGTCCGCCACGGTAATCGGTGCGGTCAGCATCGTCCATACGGTCTTCTCGTCAATCAGGTCCATGGGCGTACACCAGTAGCACCCTTCATGTTCCGGATGCTCTGGGCTCAGGTAGGCAGGAGTGATATCGGAAGGTTCCGGTTCCACGCCAAGCAGGAAATCCTCCGCCTGTGCACACGCGGCAAAAAACAGGACGGTTATCAGCAGTAAAGCGGCAATTACTCTGCGCATTTCATTCCTCCGTTCCCATATCGGGAGCCCGCAAATCATATCACAGATAGGACCTGGTGTCAAAAAGCCTGCATATATTCAACGCTCCTTTCCGCCGGAAAATTCCTGAAAGGGGGTTGACTTTCGGTGATCAAGGCGGTATATTTCCTGTATCCTTTTCAGATGAAGGGAAACACGCGGTCAGGATACCGGCTCACAGAGAGCGGGGAAAGGTGCAAACCCGCAGCAGGCCCTGGACCGATACCATTCCCGGATGGAGAGCGGGCGCCGCCCGATAAAGCGGCTCAATGAGTGGTTTTACGAACAAGCAGGGTGGAACCGCGAATGCTTTACCAGCATCCGTCCCGGCACAGAAATGCAGGGCGGATGCTTTTTTGTACACAGACGCCCGGAAACAAAAAGGAGGGTATCCCATGAAGATCATCTACAACGACGGTCATGTTGCGGAATGTCCTGAAGAGGAAGAGCTGGAAGTGCTCCGTCACTCTGCCGCCCACATCATGGCCCAGGCAGTCAAACGCCTGTATCCTGACGCCCACTTTGCCTACGGCCCCGCCACCGAGAAGGGCTTCCATTACGACATTGACCTGGGCGATGTCAAACTGACGGACGAGGATCTGCCTGCCATCCAGGCTGAAATGCAGAAGATCGTGAAGGAAAATCTTCCCTTCAGGGTCTATCCTCTGCCCCGGGACGAGGCTGTTCAACTGATGAAGGACCGCGGCGAGATCTACAAGGTCGAACACATCGCCGATCTGGATCCGGACGCGGTGATCACATTCTATCAGCAGGGCGACTATATCGACATGTGCGTCGGTCCCCACCTTACATACACCAAAGCCCTGAAGGCGTTCAAACTGACGGCTCTGTCCGGCGCCTACTGGAAGAACAACCAGAACAACAAGATGCTTACACGGCTGAACGGCGTTGCCTTCCGGAACGCGGAAGAACTGGCCGCCTATGAAAAGGAAGTCGCCGAAGCCAAAGCCCGTGACCACCGCCGTATCGGTAAGGAAATGCAGCTGTTCATGACGGATGACCTGATCGGCAAAGGCCTGCCCATGTTCCTGCCCAAGGGTTACACGATCTGGATGGAGCTGGAGAACTACATCAAGCAGAAGGAACGCCTGCTGGGATACCAGCATGTCATGACGCCCTGCGTCGGTACTGTGGATCTGTACCGCACCAGCGGCCACTGGGAGCACTATAAGGAAAACATGTTCCCCGCCATGGAAGTGGAAGGCGAGAGTTTTGTGCTTCGGCCCATGAACTGTCCGCATCACATGATGATCTACGCCAACCGGCTCCACAGCTACCGGGATCTGCCCATTCGCATCGGTGAAGTCGCCCATGACTTCCGCTTTGAGCCCAGCGGCACGCTGAAGGGCATTGAGCGCGGCCGTCACTTCTGCCAGAATGACGCCCACCTCTTCGTCACGCCCGACCAGATCAAGGATGAGGTCGCCAGCGTGGTCAACCTGATCCGCGAGGTCTATCAGGACTTCCACATCACGGACTACCGCTGCGTGCTGAGCCTGCGTGATCCGGAGGATAAGGTCAAATACCATCAGGACGATGAGATGTGGAACAAGGCGGAAAACGCCCTGCGTGACGTCCTGGATCAGCTGGGTATCAAATATACGGAAGAAATCGGCGAAGCCGCCTTCTACGGCCCGAAACTGGATGTGAACGTCAAGCCGGCTATCGGCGCGGAATACACGCTGAGCACCTGCCAGCTGGATTTCTGCCTGCCTGCGAAGTTTGACCTGAAGTATGTGGACCAGGACGGCACCGAAAAAACGCCCGTGGTTCTGCACCGCGCGATCCTGGGCTCCATCGACCGCTTTATGGCCTACCTGATTGAAGAGACAAAAGGCGCCTTCCCGCTGTGGCTGGCTCCGGTTCAGGTCAAGGTTCTGCCTGTATCCGACAAGAGCATGGCCTACGCCGCAACGATCAACAGGGAACTGATGGCCCAGGGCATCCGCTCCGAACTGGACGAGCGCAATGAGAAGATCGGTTACAAAATCCGTTATGCCCGCCAGGAGGACAAGGTTCCCTATATGATTATCATTGGCGAAAAAGAAATCGAGGAAGGCACGCTGGCCGTTCGCGACCGTGCTACAGACCAGACGACGTCCATGACGATGGATGCGCTTCTGGCGAAGCTCGAAAAAGAGATTGAAGCGCGAGCCTGATTCCTGAAATGCCGGGGACCCCGTACCGGAGAAAGTACGGGGTCCCTTTTTCTGTGCGGTTCTGAACCGTCACCTGATCTTCAGCGTATTCGCGCATTTGCACGGCAGCTTCTCCGGCAGCTTCACCAGCAGCACGCCGTAGTCCTTTCGGAACTCCAGCGGTCCGGCGCCCAGCAGATCCACGCTGCTCACCTCCTGCTCCGCGAAACTGCGAAGCGTCACGGTTTCCCCGCCCTTCGCGCCGAGCAGGAACGCGTAAACCGCGTCGTTTTTCTGAGTAAACCGAACGTCGTTGATCGTCCAGTCTGTTTTCTCCTCCGTGAACCCTTCGATCTTGACCCTTGTCTTTCCCTCGCCGAAGGCCTTCCACGGCCGCGTGCCGTATACGGCCTCGCTGTTGACGCTGAACCAGTCCGCCAGTCTGTCAAGAATGAATTCCGCGTCCCCGTCGATGGTGCCGTCCGGACGCTGGAGGATGTTCAGGAGCATCACGCCGTTCTTGGAGATAATGTCCACCAGCATCTCGATGATCTGCTCCGGGCTCTTGTATGGATGATGCACGTCGTAGAACCAGTTGCCGATGCAGGTATCCGTGTGCCAGGGTTCCGGCATGATGCCTGGCAGCTGGCTCTTTTCGATGTCCAGCACACCCACGCTGAAAATCTCTTCCCGCCGGTCTTTCTGGAGATATACAGCCCGGTTTTCCCCATGCTTTTCCAGGGAAGTGTTGTAGAGTCTCGCCACCGCCTTCAGGCCGCGCTCATAAACGGATAGGTCGTCCAGCCTGCCCTGATTCGCCATCCAGTGCTCCCCGAAAGGCAGTACGCCGTCGGAATACAGCAGGTCCGGCTGGAAGCGGTCGATCATTTCGTATACACAGCTCAGCCAGTAGTCCCGGAACTGTTCGTTACCGGTATACCAAGGGTCCAGCTCCTCACCCGTTCCGTGCTCCTGATTCGCGTGATAGAAATCCTGATACGCCGGATCGTTGCCGTCATACGGAACACCGGCGTAGGGTCCGGTTTTGTCACAACCTTTGTTTACCCGCCACCAGGAGAAGGAGGCGCCGAGGTGCTCGCTGAGTCCGAAAGGCATCCCGTACTTGTCTGCCGCGGCTTTCCACAGCGCCAGGATATCCTTCTTCGGACCGACATTCACGCTGTTCATACGGTTGATCTTCGAATCATAGTTGAAGAAATGGTCATGGTGAGTCGCCTGGGTCATCAGATACCTGGCGCCCGCTTTATAATATTTTGCAATCAGCGCCTCCGGATCGAACTTTTCCGCCTTCCACAGCGCGCAGATATCCTTGTAGCCGAATTCTGACGGATGGCCGTAATGACGGAGATGGTACTCATACTGGGGCTGTCCCTGGATATACATGTTCCGGGCATACCAGTCTCCGAACATCGGAACGCTCTGCGGTCCCCAGTGGCTCCAGATCCCGAATTTGGCGTCCCGGAACCATTCAGGGGCGGAGTACTTCCTCAGGGATTCAAACGTCGGTTCAAATCTCATTCTTCTTTCTCCTTTTTCGTCCAGTCTTTTTTTTATTATACACGAAATATACTTAATGCTGTATCTTTTTTATTGCTTTTCTGACCGGCGGCGTCAGCAGCGTCACCGCGGCAATCTTCGCCGCGTCTCCCGGCAGGAAGGGCAGTACGCAGAGGCCAAGCGCTGCGCTGAAGCTGTTTCCCGTCTGGATCATGAACCATGCCGTACCAATTGCGTACAGCACCGCAGTGCCGAGAATCATCATCCCGGGCAGGATCCATTTCCTCTCTTCTTTTTCTGCGCGTTCCGCGCCGAGCCCGGAAAGAAACGCGCAGGGAAGGTAGCCGGCCAGATATCCGCCGGTCACGCCGGCCAGTTTCTGCAGGCCGCCGCTGAAACCGGAGAAAACCGGCACCCCGATGGCTCCGATCAGCAGATAAAGCGCCGCCGCAAGTGCACCCCGCTTCTTTCCGCAGATTGTTCCGGCAAGATACACCGCGAACGTCGCCAGGGACAGCGGCACCGGCCCTGCGGCGATAGTCAGCGGTCCCGCGATACAGATCAGCGCTGCGGTCACAGCGGTCAGCGTCATATCCTTTACCTTCATTGTGCGGTACTCCTGTCTCCGAGTTTCAGGCTGACTTCGCCGTAATTCAGTCTCCTGATCCCTGTCTCCGTCCGGATGACCAGCCTTCCCTGATCGTCGATCTCCAGCGCTCGGGCGGGATACTGCCGTCCGCCCTCGATAACTGTCACGGTCCTGCCGATCACATTCGAACGTTTCCGGCTTTCCGCCAGAAATGCACCGTTCTCCAGATCGCCGTACAGCGCGTCAAGCTCATTGAGGACCTCCGCAATCAGCCGGTTCCTGTCCGGCAAAACGCCTGTCTCGTTCCCGATGGACGTGGCTGTTTCCTGAAGATCCGGCGGAAATGTCATCTTGCCGGTGTTGATGCCGATGCCTGTCACGGCATATTCAAGCCTGCCGGCCTCCATGCCGAACCCTGCTTCCGTCAGGATCCCGCAGATTTTTTTATCGTTCAGATACAGATCGTTGACCCATTTGATCTTCACGTCGGCATCCGAGACCTTTTCCACCGCCCGTGCCGCCGCCACCGCGGCCAGCGAGGTGAGCAGGTTTGCCCGTTCCGGCGCACAATCCGGACGCAGAATTACTGTCAGATAGATCCCGGAATGCTCCGGCGAGAAAAATGACCTGCCCAGCCGCCCACGGCCGCCGGACTGGGAGTCGGCAATCACTGTCAGGCCGTGAGGTACTCCGCCGGCGGCCAGCGTCTTCGCCCGGTTGTTGGTGGAATCCAGCCGGTCATGTATTTCCAGTTCCCTTCCGATAATGTCCGCGGTCAGCCACCTGCGGATCTCCGTCTCGCTCAGCCGGTCCGGTACGGAAAGGAGCCTGTATCCCCGGTTGGTGACTGCCTCGATTTCATACCCGTTCCGGCGCAGGCTGTTCATAACTTTCCATACCGCGTTCCGGCTCACGCCCAGTTCCCTGGCCAGCTTTGCCCCTTCCACGGTCTCCCCTGTACCCAGCAGTTCCAGCGCCTTTTCCCTGACGGTCATCTGTCTTCCCTTCCTCCCCGTTGATTCCCGGAAATCATATCATCCGGCGCCTGAATCGTCAACCTTACATTTCACATGGGTTGACAATTGATCGGATGTGCTTTTCCGCCCGCACGATTAAATCAGCGGTCTGAGAAAGAAATCCGCGGCCGGATTGTCCGGGATAAACGCGAAAAGGCGGGCGTCAGTGCAAACTGAGCCTGCCCCTTTTCCCGCTGTGGATCAACCGATTCCGCCCCAGACCGCACAGCAGTCCTCACGGGTTTTTTTTATTTCCAGCAATACGGTATCCGCGTCCTTGAACAGGGAACCGTCCGGATTCGGCCGGTCCCAGAAAGCGATCCCCGCGCTGATCGTGACCGGCGGCAGGTCGCCGTTGCTCCCGGACAGTTCCCGGTTGATTTCCCGGATTTTCTCGCTGATCCGCGCGCCGTCCTGGTGGCTGGTGCGCGGCATAATGATACAGAACTCGTCCCCGCCGATGCGGCTGATATGATCCACCGTCCTGAAATGCCGTTTCAGCGCGTCCACCGCCGTACACAGTACCCTGTCGCCGATATCGTGGCCGAATTCATCGTTATACTGCTTGAAATGATCCACATCCGCCACGATAATGCCGACGTTCTGCGTTTTTTCGATCTGCCGGTAATATCTGTCGAAATCCGTCCGGTTATACACGCCCGTCAGCGCGTCGTGGGCAGCGGTGTAGGATAGTTTTTCTGTTTTCTCCTCATTGTCCTTCAGCACTTCGTTATAGACCTTTGCCAGATGGCGCATCTCATAGCTCCCCTGTTCCGGGATCGGTTCCCGGCGGTCCAGGTTGTCCACGCTTCTCCGGATCGGGTCAATGATCAGCATCCGGTTCAGCATCAGTGCCAGTACACTTACAACCAGGAACAGGATCACCAGAATTGTCTGCCTGCTGACAATTCCCTTTACCTGGGTAAAAGTCCTGTCTGCCTGCAGCTGTCCTTCTTCAGAAGAAAGCCGGTGGCTTCTGTCTACAGCGGTCCGGATCGTTTTTTCCAGTCCGATATAGGATTCCGAGGTCAGCAGGGCAATCGCTTTCCCTTTCCTGACTTCATCGGACAGTGCCCGGTCCTCCTCGCTCAATTCCGTCTCTTTCAGGAAATCGGGCAGCGCCTCGAAGACCTGTTTCGGCAGTGATTCTGCAATCATCCGCATGGCGACCTTTTCCGTCTGGCTCCGTCCGCGGAAAGCCTCCAAAGCGGCGGAAAACTCCGTGTTTGCGGCGGCGCTGTTGGACTTTTCCGGATCGTACTGCGCCAGCTGCGCGTTGATCATATTCATCTGTGCCTCATACGCTTTGGCAGATCCGACTTCCCCGCTCCGCACAAAGGCCATGGCCTGTTCCGACAGGTTCCCTGTAAAATCGCGCAGCATACCGCCCGTCTGCTGGTTGCTCAGATAGCTGTTTGTAACGGTCACGATCTCTCCCACGCTGCCTGTCGTCTGATACATGGATACAGCCATCAGCGTCGCGAGCACCAGACCGATACAGATCATCAGGATATTCAGGCGGCTCAGCCGGATTCCGGAACGCTTCCCGGCGGAATTGTCCTTACTCCCCCTGTTCACGTTTCAGTGCCTCCTTCAGCGCTTCATAGCGATCCCGCTTTCCGGGTTTCATAAAGTGGTCATGCCTCAGCTGTTCATGGCGAAGCGCATAATCGAGTTTCCGGTCCCCAAACTGTTCGCTGGTCAGGTCGAACACACAGTCGCCGACAGCATTGTAGCAGTGCCATCCGCCATCCTCCTGAGGAATACCCCAGACCCTTCCGCCGAATATGTCCTGTACCAGGAACGCTGTGATCGAGCACTGGCCGAGGGTGCGGTTCTCTTCTGTCCAGTCCTCCCGCATCCGCGGCGTACAGGTTTCCCTCGTCCACAGCGGCCAGAGCGCGCGGTACAGATCCTTCGGCGTCACTATGCCCGGATATTCGCCGGTCCGCGCTTTCACATCCGCTGTTTCATGACCATGGAATCCGTAGGTATCCATCCGGTATACGCGGCTGTCTCCACCGCGCCTGTCCTTGATGGCTGTCACATATTCGGCGCCGTATTTCTCATACAGTCCGGTCTCCTCCGTAGAAATCCAGAGCGCCTCATACCCGTCGTCCCGGGCAAGTTCCTTAACCTTGCTGATCAGCTTTCCCATCAGGCGGCGGCCGCGGTAATCCGGATAGGTGTATACAAAGCCCATCCACGGTGTCAGTTCTGTCTCCGGGATATCATCCTTCTCCGCATAAGTGCAGAAAGCCGCCAGTTTCGGTCCGTCCGCCAGAATCAGCACCTGAGCCTTTTCACCGTAGAGCCTGTGAAAGCGTTCCTCCTTCAGCAGGGTATACAGGAACTGGCCTGCGATCCAGTCGCATTCCTTCATCTGCTTCAGCCACCATTCCGGTCTGACCGTACGTTCCAGGTCCAGTATATCCATCTTTGTCACACCTTCCGTTTGGATAGATTATTATACCCGACAGAAGGCTTTTTGTAAAAGTTTTTCCGTCTTCATCACACGAAAAGGCGCGGTCTGACAGGCCGCGCCATTTCTGTATGCAGTTACAGTTCCCTGATATTGTCTACAATGGATTGGCGGGTCACGGCGGCCAACCGGCCGCGGATGCCCGCGATGCAGGCCAGGGCGATGCAGGCCGCCATCGCGGCGAGGATCGGGATGATGATCAGTGGATGGTTTTCGGTAAACAGCCTCGCTCCGGGAATCTCCGTAACCGCGTAAAACAGCAGGCACGGAATCAGGGCCGCCGCCGCGCAAACCCAGACCGGCAGCCGGTAGCAGCCCACCAGCGTCTTCAGGTCCGCGCCGACAGCGCGCAGCGTACCGATGGTCCGGGTTTCAGCCCGGATCTGCCGGGTAGTTCCGGAAACCTGCATAAATACGGATACCGCGAAAAACAGCAGGATCAGGGCGGCAAACAGCAGGATCTGCCGCAGCTTTTTCGCCTGATACTCTCTTGTCTCCTTCAGCTGGTTCTCCACATCCATCCAGCCGCGCATGGCCGTCTGGCTGATCTTCTCTTCGATCTCCGCTTCCTTTTCCGGATTCTGGTTGCCGGAGAGATAAATGTTCACATACTCCGGATTCGGCAGTTTCAGTCCGAGGGCTTCCGCTCCCTTCGGCGTGGTAATGACCGTGAAGGAATACATATAGGAATCGCTGATCCGTACTGGACCGCTCAGCACCGCGCCGACAGTCGTCCGGGCTCGGATCGCTTCCCTTTCATCGAAAAAATGCCGCAGCTCGGAAATGTCCGACTCCCATGTGAGGCTCTCCCCGTCACTTCCTGCCAGTTCCAGCAGGTCCAGAGGCATACCGGCTGTGAATACGTCGTTGCGGATAACCTGATCCCATTCGTCTTCATGAAGTTCCCGGGGATCCAGGAAACCTTCTGTGTACAGGATGCCCTCTGTCTCTCTCAGGCACATCGTCGGAGCATAAACAAGAACCTGTTCCCCGCTGTCCAGTTTATCCATATCGATGGCGCCGTCCTGAATGAATTCCCGCAGGGCATCTTCCTCCAGGTCAGCGACGTACGCATTGACCGGCACCGGCGTTTCCGTCAGATCGAATACAGTCCGGATCATGTCCATCTGGTCGGCGTGGCTCACGAAAATGGCCGTATCCCAGTCTTTATCCTTCTGTGCCCGGGCTTCCGCCTTTTCCCCGTCGTTCCAGAACAGCCAGTCTGCTCCGTCGGATTGTTCGAGCGTGCCGAAGGTATAAACCGTTACAGCACCGTCTGCATCGCGCCTGGTATAGCGGTGTGTCCGGAAATATTCCGGAACCGCTTCCATCAGCAGGTTTACGGTAATCGGTGTAACCGACTGGATCCTGCTGACACCGTCGATCCCGTTCAGCTGGTTCAGTTCGTCCCGTTCCAGAACGTTCTCCGGGATATCCTGGGAAAAGGGCTCGGTCGTCCAGGACATGCTTTCGCCGTTCAGCCGGAAAGCGGGAACATCTCCTTTCTCCGGGATCCTCATGCCCATAGCCAGTTCTCCAAGCATCAGGGCGGAGAACAGGGTCAGGGCGATCATGCATCCTGCGCCGAGCTGGCGCATCGGATGCAGCCGCGTACGGCGGCCGGCGATCAGACGGGCCGGGTTAAATTCCGTATGGTTCCTGAGTTTGCCGGCTTTCCGCAGGAGAGCGGGATCCCGCAGGACGCCCATGGGCATCTGACGGGAAGCGTGATACAGCGGCGTGCGGGACGCGACGAATACGCACAGGGCGGACAGTCCCAGGATCGGGATCAGCAGCCAGAGGTTCAGGGAGAACACCACCTGATCCGGTGCAATCCGTGAAACAATCCAGGCAAACAGCACGCCCAGAAGCAGGCCTGCCGGCAGCGCCGTAATCGTCAGCAGCCAGGCTTCCATGCCATAGATCCGGCGAATCTGTCTCCTGGTCGCGCCGATAGCGCGCAGCATGCCGATATCCTCCGTCTTTCGGCCCAGCAGGGTTTCCATGGACGAGGTGATCGCGACGCAGGCAGACAGCATCAGGGCGGCGCCGAGCACGGCCCAGATCAGGATCCGGTTCAGCGTGTTTGCCGCCCGCTCCCAGCCGGAATCGTTATAGACCAGTTTTCCTTCCTCCCGGCTGACGCCGAATGCCAGATCCAGCCGGACCGGGCAGTTCCGCTGTACCTGGTTGAAGGTAATCAGCGGGGCATAAGTCAGCACACGATGCAGAACCTCGCCGCCCGTTCCGTAGGTTTCCTCCGGGGAAACCAGCAAAGCTGGAAAGCGCATGCCTTCTTCGTCATACCTGGTTTCCAGGTAGGTTGTCTGTTCATTCAGGATGCCGGTCAGCGTAAAGGTCTTTTCCTCACTGACGCCGTAGATCGGCTTCATGCTCAGGGTAATCGTATCGCCGGTCTGTGCTTTTTCCAGATTCAGGCGGATCAGCGCGCTCTGTTCCGCAGCGATCTCGCCGGCTTTTTCCGGCAGTCGTCCCGCCTTCAGTGTACGGTTCAGGAGTCTCTCCGCTGTTTCATCATAGTAGCCGGCGCAGACAGACTTTCCTTCCACGGCGGCGTTCACCGTCACATGACCGATCTCCTCGAAGAAGCCGCAGCGGCGAAGCTGTTCATCCGTAACGCCATCGTCGCCCAGCGTAAACATATCCATCCAGCCGACGCGCTGTGCCATCTGTTCCTCATGTCCCCGGACAGTGCCCCAGGCGCACAGGCTCGTGGCTGTAGCCAGGAAAACTGCCACCAGGATGCCGGAAAACAGGCTGATATAAGCTTTCCGGTTAACGCGGATGTTCGCGTTGGCGACGCGGTTGATTGTGAGGCGGTTCACAGGATCACCGCCCCTAAGCTGTCTTCCGCAACCCTGCCGTCCTCCAGCCGGACGATGCGGTCAGCCTGCTCTGCCACCCCCAGGTCGTGGGTGACCAGGATCATGGTGATACCGAGTTCACTGCTCACTGTGCGCATCAGGGTCAGGACCTCCCGGCCGGTCTTTCCGTCCAGGTTACCGGTAGGTTCGTCTGCGAACAGAACCGCCGGCTTGTTGGCCAGCGCCCTGGCGATACACACCCGCTGCTGCTGTCCGCCGCTCAGGGCGCCGGGCAGATGACTGAGCCGGTCCTCAATGCCCAGCATCTCCACCAGCCGGTTTACGTAGTCCATGTCCGGCTTGCGGTTGTCCAGCATAACCGGAAGCAGGATATTCTCGTGTGCGGTCAGCTCCCTCACCAGATTATAGGCCTGGAAAACAAAGCCGAAACGGCGGCGGCGCAGGATGGAAAGCTGATTGTCGTCATATTCAAACAGGTTGCTTCCCTGATAGACGACCCGGCCGTCCGTCGGCCGGTCCAGGCCGGA
Organism: uncultured Clostridia bacterium; assembly: GCA_946411525.1. Taxonomy (GTDB): domain Bacteria; phylum Bacillota; class Clostridia; order Christensenellales; family Aristaeellaceae; genus Aristaeella. The sequence continues at coordinate 19,474 of CAMKEI010000007.1, forward strand.
AAGCAAGTGCAGCAGCGTGGATTTGCCGCTGCCGCTCTTTCCTGTCACGGCCGTAAAGCTGCCCTGCTCAAAGGATAGGCTGACGCCGTCCACCGCGTGAACGGCGGACAGTCCGCTCCGGTATATCTTCGTCAGTTCCTCGCAACGGATGATCTCCATAAGATTCTTCCTCCTCGGATGCAAGGTTACCAGACGAACCTTACTTCCAGGTGACATTTATCTTACGCTATCGTAAGAAAAGATCATTTGGTTCACGGTTATTTGCTCACCAGGTCCATCAGCGGCAGGGAGATCGTAAACTTCAGTCCCCTGGCCCCGTTTTCCGCCGTAATATGCCCGTGGTGACGGAAGATGATCTCTTTCACGATCGCCAGGCCAAGGCCGGCTCCCTGCGGGCTCTGGCCCTCCGCCCGGTAAAAGCGCTCGAAAAGATGCGGCAGGTCCTTTGGTTTGGCGCCGCCGCCGTCATCCTCCACAGTACAGTGGAGAGTCCGGTCCGTCTGTTCCAGGGTAATGAAGATCATCCCGTCTTCAGTCGTATGCTCGCAGGCATTCTTCATCAGGTTGCGGAAAGCTTCAGACAGCCACTTTTCGTCACAACGGATCGTCGCCTCTCCGTCCAGGACCAGTGTCCGGTCCGGCCAGAGGGGCTGCAGTTGCTGCCAGGCCAGCTCGATCAGTCTGCGTATATCACAGGACTCAAAGATAAACTCATATCCGTCCGCGCAAAGCTTTTCCAGCCGCAGGAGGCTGGAGATCAGCGTCTCCATCCGTTCGATCTGGCTGATCTGCTGCTCGCAGTGCGGACTGCTGTCCATCTCGCAGAACAGGCGAAGGGACGCCAGCGGCGTCTTCAGCTGGTGTGAAATGTCAGCGGTCAGGTTGCTGGTCCGTCCGGCTTCCAGCCGGTAGCGTTCCTCCGCCACTTCGATGCGGTTCTGCATTTCCGCCGCTGCGTTCTCAACCCGTGCGATCCGGTCTTCCTTCAGGGAGAGCGGCAGTCTGCCGCCATGACCCGTCAGGTAATTCTCCATGCCGCCGGACAGCCTGTCGAGGCGCCTCATATCAAGCCGGCGGCGGATAAACGCCCCTGCGAGAGCCAGCAGGAGGATGCCGGCGATCACATATCTGACCATTGATAGCCCACTCCCCGTATCGTGCGGATATGCTCCGCGCCGGTCTTCTCCCGCAGCCGGCTCATATGCACCGACAGCGTGTTGTCATCGATGAACCTGCCGCCGTCGTCCCACAGGACCTCCAGCAGGCGTTCGCGCGGCACGACGTTGGGATGTTCCATCAGCATCGCCAGGATCTTGTATTCCGTCAGCGTCAGGGGCAGCGCTTCACCGTCTTTCAGCACCTGCATCCGTTCCCGGTCAACAGTAAACCCTCCGCGGCTGACCGTCTGTTTTGCCGGCCGGACGCCGCGCAGCAGCACCCGCACACGGCTGAGCAGTTCCTGCATCCGGAAGGGTTTGGTGACATAGTCGTTCCCGCCGTTGTCCAGGCCCCGGACTACGTCGAACTCCTCGCCTTTTGCGGTCAGGAACAGCACCGGCCGGTTTTCTCCCGCTGCGCGCCATTCCCGGCACAGGCTCACGCCGTCACCGTCCGGCAGTCCTACATCCATCACGACCGCGTGTACATTATCCGTCAGTTTTTCCCGGGCCTCCCGGATGCTTCCGGCCGTAATGACCTGGTAACCATCCCGGGCAAACAGCTCCGTAAGTCCTTCACGCAGGACGGCGTCGTCTTCCACCAGCAGTATCGTTGCCATTTTCCTGTTCCTCTTATCTTTGTTCGGCCGTCTGAACACAGCCGCCGAATCATGATATCATGCGGCGGCCCTGTGGGCAAGTTCATCCGGAATCGGCAAAAATTGTATACGGGATTGACACCGTTCCGTCCGGATGATAGACTCTCCTTGACAGATAATGACAATTTCATCTTTTATTACGTCCCTGGTTTCGGCTTTCATCCATGACAACCGACTTTGATGATACAGGAGGGTTTCACATGAACAAGCAGTTACGCAATCATGCGGATCAGATCGTCCGGGAATCCATTGCGGCAGTGCAGCCGGACGCGGCGGTACAGCGCGCCCTGAGCGGCCGGACATTCACCGGCCGGGTACTGTTGGTCGCCGCCGGCAAAGCAGCCTGGCAAATGGCGAAAGCCGCCTCCGATTGCCTCGGTGACCGGATCGAGAACGGTGTGGTCGTCACCAAATACGATCATGTAATGGGCCCCATCGCAAACTTCTCCTGCTTTGAGGCCGGTCATCCGGTACCGGATGAAAATTCATTCAAAGGCACCCAGGCGGCGCTGGATCTCGTAGCGAACCTGACGGAAAAGGATACTGTGCTCTTCCTGCTCTCCGGCGGTGGCAGCGCGCTGTTCGAAAAGCCGCTGGTTCCGGCGGAGGAACTGCAGGATATTACCGGCCAGCTGCTGGCCTGCGGTGCGGACATCGTGGAGATCAACACCATCCGCAAGCGCCTGTCGCAGGTCAAGGGCGGGCGGTTCGCTCAGCTCTGCTGGCCCGGTTTTGTCGAAGCCGTGGTTCTCTCAGACATCCTCGGCGATCCGCTGGATATGATTGCCTCCGGTCCCGCATGCCCGGACTCCGCCACTGCGGAGGACGCGATGCGGATTAAGGCAAAGTACAACCTGCGCATGTCCGAAGCGGCGGAAGCGCTGCTCGGTGTCGAAACGCCCAAGACCCTGGATAACGTTCATACCCAGATCAACGGCAGCGTACGGGAACTGTGTGCCGCTGCCGCCGTCACCTGCCGCAGGCTCGGCTATGAACCCGTCATGCTGACAGATCAGCTTTGCTGCCAGGCCAGGGAAGCCGGAAGCTTCCTTGCCTCGATCCTGAAAACCCACGCCGTGGACGGTAAGGCCCTGGCCTTTATCGCCGGCGGCGAAACCGTGGTAAAGCTCACCGGCCACGGTCTCGGCGGACGGAACCAGGAAATCGCCCTGTCCGCCGCGGCCGGTATCTCAGGTATGGCCAACGCTGCCGTGTTCTCTGTCGGCAGTGACGGAACAGACGGCCCGACAGACGCCGCAGGCGGCTATGTGGACGGCGACACCTGCCGCGAATTGCTGGAGCAGGGGCTCACGATAGATGCTGTACTGCAGGTCAACGATGCCTATCACGCGCTCGAAAAAACCGGCGGCCTGATTATGACCGGCCCCACCGGGACAAACGTAAATGACGTGGCGGTAGCCCTCCTGGAATGATTTATCTCCCCCTCCGGCGCTGAAAAGCGCCGGAGAACTTTTTGTTTTCAAGGCATAAAAGGGTTGACTATGGAAATCATTAAAAGTATAATGTATACATAAGACAAGGAAACTTCATAAACACAGGAGGATGGCTGTCGTGAAAACGATTCAGATTCCGTACTATACTTCGACAATGGATCTGCATGTCGATGAAGAGAACCTGAAAGCTGTGATCTATTCCGGAACGGATGAGTATAAAACCGGAAAGACTGAAGCTGAACTTGTGGAGGAAGCGCTTCTGAATCCGATCGGCACACCCCGGCTCCGCGATCTTGCGAAAGGGAAAAACCGGATCGTGCTGATCACGAGCGATCATACCCGTGCGGTTCCCAGCAAACTGACCCTTCCGATCCTGCTGAGGGAGATCCGTGAAGGAAACCCGGAGGCGGATATTACGATCCTGATTGCTACCGGGCTTCACCGCAGGACAACGGAGGAAGAACAGCGCAGGATGTTCGGGGACGCGATCGTGGACCATGAGAAGATCGTCGTCAATGAAGCCTTCAAACAGGAAGATTACGACTTTGTCTGCGGCCTGCCCTCCGGTGCGGAACTCTGGGTAAACAAAGCCGCGACCCACTGCGACCTGCTGATTTCCGAAGGATTTATCGAGCCTCATTTCTTTGCCGGATTTTCCGGCGGCCGCAAGAGTGTGCTCCCGGGCATCTGCAATGCCGCGACAGTCAACGAGAACCATTCCTACAAAGCCATCGCCAGTCCCTATTCCACCACCGGCGTGCTGAAGCACAATCCGATCCATGAGGACATGGTGTTCGCCGCCCGGAGCGTGAAGCTGGCGTTTATCCTGAACGTCGCCCTGAATTCTGAAAAAAAGGTTATCGCCGCATTTGCAGGCGATATGGAGGAAGCGCACGAAAAAGGCGTGGAATTTGTCCGTTCCCTGGCCCAGTGTCCGGGCATCACGGGAGACATTGTCGTCACTTCCAACGGCGGCTATCCGCTGGATCAAAACCTTTATCAGAGTCCGAAGGCTGTTGCGACAGCTGAAGCCTGCTGCCGGGAAGGCGGTGTAATCATTATGTGCTGCAGCTGTGTGGACGGCATGGGCGGCACCCACTTCGAAAAGCTGATTGTCAAAGGAACCGTGGATGAAATCGACGACTATCTGTCAAAAATCCCACCGAAGGAAAGCATCTCCGAACAGTGGTGTGCCCAGATCTATTCCCGGATTCTGAAAAAGCATAAGGTAATCCTGGTAACCACTTACCTGGATCATGATCTCGTCCGGAAGGCGAACATGATCCCCGCTTCCTCCCCGGATGAAGCGCTGGCTATGGCATACGAGATGATGGGCAGGGACGCGAAAGTCGTCGTTATCCCGGACGGCGTCTCCGTACTGGCTGTAAAGGAGGAATAAGCATGGAGAACAAACTCGCGCTCCGGGTGGATGACCTGGATAACGTGGCAACCGTGTTTGCCAACGGCATCACAGCCGGAACAGAAATTGACGTCCGCGACAAAAAGGGAAACACGGAGCGGATCACCGTACTTGCCGATATCCCCTATGGTCATAAGATCGCCGTAACTGATATTTCCGCCGGAAGCCATATTATGAAATACGGCGAATCCATCGGGGAAGCCGAGTATGATATCCGCCGGGGAGACTATGTGCACGTCCATAACATGAAAGCGCTGCGCGGACGGGGCGATCTGGAATAAGGGAGGTTCGAAAAATGGCTTACACATTTCAGGGCTACCGCCGCCCGGACGGCAAGATCGGTGCGAGAAACCTGGTCGCTGTCATCCCAAGCGTAATCTGCGCCAATGATGTCGGCCAGGCTATCTGCCGTCAGGTGCAGGGAACCATCGGGTATTTCCATCATCAGGGTTGCTGCCAGCTGCCCCTGGACCTGAAGCGGGTCACGGATACGCTCTCCAATCTCGGGCAGAGCGCCAATGTCGGCGCCGCGCTGATTGTCAGCCTCGGCTGTGAGGGGACTGACCACGAACGCATCGTGGAAGAGATCCGGGCTACCGGGAAGCCGGTTGATATCATCCGGATCCAGGAACTCGGCGGAACCAGCCGGGCGATTCAGGCCGGCATCGACGCCGCGCAGCGGATGGTGCAGGAGATCTCCGGCCTGCAGCGGGAAACCGCTGATATCTCGGAGCTGACGATGTCCATCAAATGCGGCGCGTCAGACACCACCAGCGGAATGGCCAGCAACTGTGTCATCGGTTATGTGGCGGATAAACTGGTCGATCTCGGTGCCACCGTCATCTTCGGGGAGACGACGGAGTTTCTCGGTGGCGAGCATATCCTTGCCCGCCGGGCAGTTGGCGGAGAAACCGGGCCGGTCGGTCAGTGTATTTACCGGATTGTGGACGAGATGGAGAAGCGCGCCATGGCAATCGGAGAAGATATGCGCGGCGGGCAGCCGACTCCGGGCAATATTGCCGGCGGCCTGAGCAGCATTGAGGAGAAGAGTCTCGGAGCCATTGTCAAGTCCGGCCACCGGCCGATTCAGGGCGTGCTGGAATACTGCGACCGCGCCGACGGAAAGAAAGGCCTGTGGATCAAGGACTCTCCCGGACGGGAGCCTGAAATCCTCACAGGTATGGCCGCCACAGGCGCCCAGGTAATGATGTTCTCCACCGGCCGGGGCGCTCCGCAAGGATTCCCCTCCATGCCGGTCATCAAAATCTGCGGCAATCCGAATACCTATGAGCGGATGCAGCACGATATGGATCTGAACGCCGGCAGAATCATTACCGGTGAAAAGACAATCGAAGAGGTCGGCGAGGAAGCCTTTGCCCTGCTGCTGGAAGTACTGAACGGCCGTATGACAAAGAACGAGGCGCTCGGCTACTACGGATCCATGGATATCTTCTGTCTCGGTCCTGTCATCTGATATCCTTAATTTGGGCGTCACACCCCGGAGGGTGTGAATATAGTACGTATCAAATAAAAGGAGGAAACAAATCATGATGAGCCCCGTACTTGCCATGGCAATCGGTATTGTGGTCATGCTGCTGCTGATCATCTTTACCCGGCTGCACCCGTTCCCTGCCCTGATCATCTCTGCGATTCTGATCGCTGTTCTGGCGATGCCGATCGGAGACGTGATCAATACTGTGACCACCGGTTTCGGTAACACGATGAAGAGCATCGGTATCGTAATCGGCTTCGGATGTATCATGGGTATTTTCCTGGAGAAATCCGGAGCCGCAAAACGGATGGCGCTGACAATCCTGAAACTGGTCGGCGTCAAAAACTGCGACGTAGTGCTCGGCCTGACCGGCTTCGTGGTTTCCATCCCTGTGTTCTGCGATTCCGGCTTCGTCATCCTGTCCTCGCTGGCGAAGGAATTCTCCCGTCTGACTAAAAAAAGCATGGTCTGGCTGGGAGGAATCCTCGGTATGGGCCTGTACATCACGCACTTCATGGTTCCGCCGACCCCCGGCCCGCTGGCTGTGGTGTCCACCTTCAATGAGAACGGCCTGCCGATCGATCTGGGTCTCTACATCCTCTGCGGCCTGGCAGTTTCCGTCCCGCTGTTCTGCGTTGCAGTGCCGCTGTTCCGGTACTATGGAAAGAAGTATCCGGATCTGGTCGTGAAGGACGAAGAAATCGACCGTTCCAAGTACACCCCTGCCCAGCTTCAGGTACTCGACCGCATCGCTGCGAAGTCCAAGGCCGGCCAGGACATGGAGACCAAGGACTTTGAAGACCTGCTGGCTGCCGAAAAACTGCCCAGTGCGTTCATGTCCTTCTTCACGCTGCTGCTGCCCATCGTGCTGATTTTTGCGAACACCATCGTCGGACAGATTCCGAGCCTTGCCGGCACAACCTTCCGCGGCATTGTCCAGTTCATCGGCAATCCCGTGGTGGCGCTGTTCATCGCCCTGTGCATCGGCGCTTTCTTCCTCTGCAGGGAATTTGACCGCAAAACCTGCGTGGCCCTGATGGGTGAAGCCTGCAAGGACGCCGGTCCCATCGTCTTCATCACCGCCGCCGGCGGCGCGCTGGGTGCTGTCATCAACACCATCGGCGCGGCGAAGATCATGGCTGACTGGCTGACCGCCACCGGCATTCCCGCCATCCTGATCCCGATTCTTGTCGGTGTCATCATGCGGTTCCCGCAGGGCTCCGGCACGACGGCCATGATCACGGGCTCCGCCATCGTTGCCCCGATGATTGCGGCCGGCCTGCCCGTCAATCCCTATCTTGCGGCGCTGGCGCTGTGCCTGACCACGATGTGCCCCAGCTACCTGAACGACTCCTACTTCCATGTGGTCACGAGCTTCTCCGGCATGGATATCAAGACAAGCCTGAAGACATGGTCTGTTTCCACCTTTATTATACCTGCCGTCGGTTCTGTGATCCTGATTATCCTTTCCCTGTTCATTCACTGATGAACCTTTTCCCGCCGACAGGCGGAAAAAGCGCCCTGCGGTTCAGAACCCGCAGGGCGCTCTTCATGTGTTTTTTATTCTTCCGGTTTCTCGGCTCTCATCCGGTTCAGGATCGCCTGCCTGGCCAGCTCCAGATGGTGGCGGTTGATTGCGTCCGCACGTTTCATGTCACCCGTCACAAGGGCGTGTACAATTCCCCGGTGTTCGTCCATTGATTCCCGGAAGCGCTGTTCGTCCATCAGGGAAAGGATCCGGAACTGCTGGTTCATGGAGCGGACCCTGTCGTAGGTATCGTTGATCAGGCTGTTGTCCCCCAGATGAACGATATGATTGTGCAGTTGCTCATCAGCAGAGGTATAGGAACGCAGATCGCCTTTCTGCAGGAAAGCCTCCATGTCAGAAAGCAGACCGAGCAGCCTTTCCTGCCGTATGGAAGTGATATGTCCGGTACTATGGAAGATCCCGTAGGATTCGAGCATAACCCGCAGGTCATAGATTTCTTCAATATCATTTACGGAGAACTCTTTGACATAGACGCCTTTGTTCGGAATTTCCAGCAGCAGGCCGTCCGCGGCCAGCTGGCGAAGCGCCTCGCGCACCGGGCTCCGGCTGACGTTCAGGCTTTCCGCCACGTCCACTTCCTGCAAGCGTGTCCCCGGTTCATAAACGCCCTGGCAGATATCATCCCTCAGGATTTTGTATACCTGTTCCCGGATCGTCGTAATGGTTCTCTTTACCGCCATTTTTTTCTCCCGTAACCACTTTTTTCTGCTATGATATTATATCATAAAGGAACCTCCGGATTCAACGAAAACCCCTGTAAAGTCAAAACCTGAAAGGATACCTGTCATGGAGCAGACTGTAATTGAGCGCTGGGGCGTGCTGGAACTTTCCCTGCCGGGAAAAACGGAAGGGAATCCCTTTACGGACTATACCATCCTGGGCCGCTTTGAGGGGCGCCATGAGGACGTCATGGTTTCCGGGTTCTATGACGGAGGCGGCATCTGGAAGATCCGCTTCATGCCCTCCTGGCCCGGCGAATACCGCTATACCGTCTTCGGTTCCTTCTCAGACCGGGAGACAAGCGGCGCTTTCCGGGTCCGGGAAGCCTCCGGACGAAACCACGGTCCGGTGCGCACGGCCGGGCAGTTTCACTTCGCCTATGCGGACGGAACCCCTTTTTACCCGATGGGTACCACCTGCTACGTCTGGACGCAGCAGCCGGATGAACGGATTGAGGAGACGCTCCGTTCCCTGAAGGAAGCGCGCTTCAACAAGATCCGCTTCTGCATCCTCCCCAAGCATTACGACTATAATCTCGGAGAGCCGCGCACGTATCCCTTTGAGGGAGCGCCGATGGATTCTTCCGTGCTGACGAAGGATAACTTCTGGAACTATGACGGGAAAAGCGAAGGCAACCGCTTCGACCTGACCCGCCTGAATCCTTCTCATTTTCAGCACCTGGAAAAATGCATTCTGTCGCTGCAGTCTCTCGGCATCGAAGCCGACCTTATTGTCATGCATCCGTACGACCGGTGGGGTTTCTCTTGCATGCCCCGGGAGGCGGACAATCTGTACTGGAACTATGTCATCGCCCGGTTTTCCGCCTTCCGGAACGTCTGGTGGAGCCTGGCGAACGAATACGATCTCCTGAAAGACAAAACCGCGGAAGACTGGGAGCATTATGCGCAGCTGCTCCTGCAGAACGATCCTTACGGTCATCTTCGCTCCATCCATAACTGCGTCCCCTTTTACGACCATACCCGCCCATGGATCACCCACTGCAGCATCCAGCGGCAGGAACTGTACCGGGGTGCGGAGCTGACGAACGAGTGGCGGGAACAGTTCGGCAAGCCTGTCGTACTGGACGAAATCGCCTATGAGGGCGACATCCAGCACGGCTGGGGGAACATCACCGGCGAGGAACTGATCCGGCGCTTCTGGGAAGGAGCCGTCCGCGGCGGCTACCCGGGGCACGGGGAAACCTTCCTGAATAAGGAAGGGATCCTTTGGTGGAGCCATGGCGGAAAGCTGCGCGGGGAAAGCTGGAAACGGATTGGCTTCCTGCTGGATGTCCTGCGTGACGTACCCGGTCACGGCCTGAAATACCTTCCGGCGGAATGGGATTCCGTCTGCGGTATCCCGGAAGACACGGAGCTGGCCCGGAAAACAGGATACCGGCTGTACTATTACAGTTTCATGCGGCCGTCCTTCCGTGAATTCCATCAGAATGACGATACGCTGTACCGCGCGGAAATCATCGACACCTGGAACATGACCATCACGGATGCCGGAGTACACCGGGGACGTTTCCGGGTGGAACTGCCTGCCAGGCCCTATATGGCTGTCAGACTCATCCGGGCATAAAAAAGGCGGTCCGTGCCGTGCACGGGCCGCCTTTGCATGTCATCCGTTATTGCCGTGGTTCATAGCGGAAAGTGATTTCAATCGTCCGGATCTGCCGCATGATCTCCAGTTCCCGGTCCAGTACCGTTGCTGAGATACCTGTCAGATCCCCGTAAAGCACCCGCGCGCCGCTGCGGGCGTTTTTCATGTCCACCCACTCGTTGTACAGGTTGCTCCGGGTGCACTTGCCGTCGTCAGAGCAGGTGTAGTTCCTGCCCTTCAGCTTCACGCTTTCCCCGTTGATAATCACTTCGTTGAAGAAAATGCAGTAGCCCGGATAATTCTGTTCTCCGTTCGAGATTCCGATCGCGCTGAAAGCCGTATTGGCAGCGTATCCGGCCTCGGTCCCGGTAAAGTCAAGCGCCACGGTATACGTACCGGGGCCTGTAATCTGAACGTCCGTCGGGACGATCCCGGGCGTCATGGAATCCGGCGTATAAACGTCCCCGACGCTGTAGCTCATCGCCCAGTCGCCGCCGCTGAACATGATCCAGGCGACGCTGCTGCCGTCGCCGGTATCCAGGCCGTTGTCCACCAGCGATTCAGGCGCGGCCGCGACGATCGCGTCAAAGGCTGCCTTGCCCGCCGCAGCAATCTCCGCGTAGTCCTTGCCGGCCTCGGAAGCGTAATTCCGTCCGGCGTAAACCGCCGCCATCTCAGGCTCTGTGATTTTCAGTTCCCTGCGGATAAAGAATCCGCTGCAGTCCCACAGGCAGCTGGTCAGATCCAGCGCGTCACAGCAGTCCAGGAACGCCTCATGGTAAGCCGGCGCGTTCGTTTTCATGATTCCGTCGCTGCCCGGCAGCGCGCCGTATTCGCCGATCACAACGCCGTACCCCGCCGCAGTGAATTTCTTCATCCGGCTCAGCTCCGAGTACATGGTCTCGAAATCCTTTTTCCGTCCCCAGAGGGAAGCTCCCTTTGCGGAGGATGCGCCGCAGTAACTCCATGGGCTGTAATAGTGGACGGAGAGCAGCAGCCGGTTTTCCGCGGTGTCCTTCGGCATCGCGAAACGGTTGTCCGAGGTATGATCGATATCGGTATTGAATCCGGCGATCAGCAGGAAGCGCTCCGCGTTGTTCCCTCCGCTTTCTCTCACCGTATCGACAAACGTCTGGTTCACCAGGTTGGTCAGCGCGAACTTCTCGTTGTCAGACAGATGGTGGTCCAGGGAATCTTCGCAGTACAGCGGGGAATTCATGTCGAAATTATTGCCGAGTTCCTCGTTCGCGCTTTCGTAGATGACGTGCCAGTCGTATTTCCCAAAACGTTCCGCAATCTGCTTCCACATTCCGGTATAGGCTTCCATGGCCAGCTTCCGCGTTGCTTCCGTGTCTGAGCCGAACATGCCCCACCATCCGCCATCCCAGTGATCGTTGATGATCACGATCATATCGGCGTCCAGTGCGTAGTTCACGATTTCCTCCACCCGGTCCAGGTATCCGGGAGAAATGGTATAATCCCCTTCGTTCAGATGGGAGGCGTTTGTCAGCCAGGCCACCGGAATCCGGATTGTGTCAAACCCGGATTCCTTCATCGCCTTCAGCATCTCCGGTGTGGTAACAGGCTGTCCCCAGTATGTTTCGAAAAACTTCGGGTCATCCCGCATCATCCCGCCGGTCTTCCCGTTATTGCAGGCTTCCATCGTGTTGCCCAGATTGATTCCGTTGCCCATGCGGCGGGTCATCTCAATGGCATCCGCCGGCGCGTCTTCAGCATATGCGCCTGCGAAGCAGAGAAGCAGGCCCGCCGCGAGGCAGCAAAGTATCATGAGTGTTCTCAGTTTCATACGCGTCTTCCTTTCAGAATCACGGTCTGCCCTTTACGGGCAGGCCGTCCGGAATACCCTTATTCGATCCTGGCCGCCTGTGCCTGCTGTGCGGCCCAGCACAGGGCTGCCTGCTCCTCGCACCATTTGACGCATTCCTGATAGCCATAACTGTTGGCCTGCTGAATCATCTGCTGCACCATGCCGTTGAATGCCCCGTCGTTCTCCGCGTAGATCGCGCGCCAGGACCAGGTCTTCACCGCTGTCTGGATCTGGCTCCATTTCTTGTCCAGATCGCCGTCGCGGATCGCCGGCGCATAGGTGCCCTTGTCCAGCATCACTTTATAGGGATGCTTTTCCAGGTACTGCTGTGTGTCCGCAGAACCGGCCCATTCGCACCAGGCCTGCTGGATCGGATACATATCCGCGCTCAGGACGCTGACCCATCCTGTCTTGTCCAGCGTCTCCTGCAGCTTGCTGTCCGGATTCAGCTGGCTGGAAGTCAGGGTTGTGTTGTTGATCTGCAGCGCGCCGTCGTTGTAGGTGCCGCTCTGCGGATACGCTGTCCCCGTGCGCGGGCCGATCACGGTCGTGCCCGTCATGTCAAAGGCGGGATCGGTGTTGGTCTTCTTGCCGATTTCCGTGAAGTACGCGCCGCCTTCATCGTTGTAATCCCAGGTCAGTCCCTTCGGGCCGTACCACATGGTCATGGATCCTTCCGGCGTAGCCAGCCAGTTGATCAGCGCCAGACACACCTCCGGATACTCGGCGTCCGCGCCGATGGTCCAGATGCGGTTGCCGCCGGTCAGGGACAGCCCGTAAGAGATGGGCGTTGCCTCGGAAGGCAGGAATGTATACATGTATTTGCCCGCCTCCAGATGCTCCGCGGTATTGAAAATGGCAGAACCCGCGTAGTTGAAGATAGACCAGAAGGTGCCGCCTGCCTTCACCTTTTCACCCATCGTTGAGTAAACCTGGCTGGCGGAGTTCGGATCCAGCAGTCCAAGCCGGTAAAGCTTGTTGAAAAAGCGGAGCATCTCGATATACATACCGTCCGGCTGCAGGCAGCCCTGGAATTCGCCGGTCTCGGTGCTGATCAGGCCCAGTTCAAACTCATCCCAGCCGTAGTATGCCGTCGCCAGCGACTTGACATACATCACCATATTGCCGTCCCAGTCCGGCCAGATCGAGATTGCGTAGGTTTCGTTGCCGTTCTCGTCCTTGGGGCAGATTTCCTTCATCTTCACAAACAGGTCTGCCAGGTCGTCCAGGTTCTTCACTTCCGGGAAGCCGAGCTGCTGGTACAGATCCCAGCGGATGTCCCAGGTATAGAAGAAGTTTTCGTGGCTGCCGGCTTTCAGCGCCACGTTATGTCCGAAGCCGTGGATTTTTCCGTCGCTGTTCTTGGCTCGGTTTGCCTCCAGCGCAGTCTTGTAGTTCTCCCATACATAAGGCGCGTATTCCGCCGCCAGGCCATCCTCCTCCCAGTCCAGGAGCAGGCCCTGGTTCACGGCGGACTGATACTGGTCGCCGTCAGCGCCCCAGACCACGATATCGCCCAGATTTCCGCTCTCCATGCGCGTGGCATAGGTGCCGTCGGAATCCGGAATGATATTGATCCGGACATTGTATTTGTCCAGCAGCAGGTCGGCGCTCCAGTGTCCCTGCAGGCCGGAATAGTTTGCCAGCTGGCTGTAAACATTGATGGTGATGGGCTCCCCGTCATATACTCCGATGTCCTCCAGCCGGGCGTAAGCCTCTTCCTCCGGATCCGCCAGCGCAGCTGTCAGGCTTCCCAGCGTCACCAGTGCCAGTGTCATTGCAAGAAGAACCGCCAGAATCTTCTTCATAATATACTCTGCCTCCTCTTTCATGATATATAACTCGTTATGTATTCTCCATGATGAATTCTGAATTATGTATTCCAGGTCAGCCTTTAGCCTTTTACGGCTCCAAGCATAATTCCCTTGACAAAGTATCTTTGCATAAACGGATACACCAGCAGAATAGGGATGATCGAAACCATCGAAACCGTATATTGAATCACCCGCTGGTTCAGCATGCTGGCTGCCGCCTGCTCGCTCACTGTGCCGCCCTGGCTCATCATCGCCCCCAGGTTGGAGGACGAATTCAGGTAGATGTACAGCCTGTGCTGCAGCGTATACAGGTCCGGCCGGTTATTCATCAGCAGCAGCGAGTCCTGGAAAGAGTTCCAGTTCCCAACAGCGCCAAATATTGCGATCGTCGCCAGGATCGGGATGGACAGCGGCACGATGATCTTCCTCCATACCGTCAGCGTCGAAGCCCCGTCAATCACCGCGCTCTCCTCCAGGGAGGACGGAATGGACTCGATATAAGTCTTGACCAGGATAATGTTGTAAGGCGCTACCATTCCGGGAATGATGTAGGCCAGGAAGTTGTCCGTCAGCCCCATCATCAGCATGTTCATATACCAGGGTACAAGTCCCGCGTTGAAATACATGGTCACCACCAGAAAACGGTACCAGAAGGAACGTTTCCACATTTTACGCTTGGTGACAAGGTATCCCGCCCAGGCTGAGGTGACCACCATCAGCGCCGTGCCGATAATCGTCCGCGCCACCGTGACCATCACGCTGGATCCCAGATCCTGCACATTCTTCAGTGCGAGATAATTGTTGATCTGTACGCCGAAGACCCCGTTGCCCGCGGCGTCCTTCAGCATCGGAAAGAAATTGACCCGCCCGCTGGTCACCAGATCGTTGTCCGAGATCGTGTTGATCAGCAGGTAATAGAACGGGAAAATACAGATGAATGTAAACAGCACAAACAGGATGATGATCGCCGTGTCAAAAACCCTGTCTCCGGCCGTACGCCTGATATGCATGGTGGCGTCCTGCGCTTTTCTGCTCATTCGGCTCACCTCCGTCATATAATGCTCTCTCCGCGGATGCCCTTGGATATACCGTTGGCCGCGAAGAGCAGCGTAATGCCGATCAGGGATTTGGAAATGCCCACCACCGTGGACAGCGGAATCTGGTTTTGGCCGATGCCGATATGATAGACATACAGGTCCAGGACTTCGATCACGTCTTTGTTCATCGCGTTCTCAAAGACCAGGTACTGCTCCATGCCGTTGGAGAGAATGCCGGCAATGCTCATTAGCAGCATCACCATATAGGTGGGCATCAGGCCGGGAATGGTGATGTGCCAGATGCAGCGGAAACGGTTGGCGCCGTCCACCCGAGCCGCTTCATACAACTGCTGATCAATCCCCGCGATACCGGCGATATAGATAATGGCGCTCCAGCCCACGCCTTTCCAGGTACCCCACAGCAGCATCTTCAGCCATGTATGGTCCGCGATCTGCAGGTAGTTCGTGTTGGCGCCTGTCTGGTGCAGGATATTGGTCAGGAAGCTGTTGATAAATCCGTCAGTGGAAAAGATACAGATCGCGATGGCGTAGACCAGCACCCAGGAGATAAAGTTCGGGATTGTGGTCAGCGTCTGGATCGTCCGCTGGAATTTCGTGGAGCGGATCTCAGCCAGAAGCACGGCAAAGGCAATCGGCAGCCAGGAGGTGGCGATGCCCAGGCCGGACATAATCAGCGTGTTGCGCAGTACGCGGACCAGGTCGCTCACTGTGGCCGGATCATTGAACAGTGATCCGAACCATTTCAGTCCCACATAATTGTCAGCTCCGATGGTGCCGCCGGGTTTATAGTCGAAAAACGCATACCGCCATCCCCAGATCGGCAGGTAGGCGAAAATAAATGAAAGGAGGATCACCGGCAGCATCATCAGGAACAGTTTGTATTTCTCCTCCATTTCCATCGGAACCGAAGGATTTGTTTCCGGCCGTGTGGTCAGGAAGGCAATCAGTCCCGTCAGAAACAGGATCCCTGCGAAAACGCAGAAAACCGGAAACCCGTCCGGCAGCATGATCCGGATCGTATCCAGCTTGCCAACCTCTTCACCGTGGGCCAGCATACTGCCGTAGCATTTATGAATCAAAAACAGGCCCGCCGCCATAACAGGCGCTCCGAGGATCGGCAGCGCCAGGCCCCGCCGGCGCATCTTCCGGTTACCAAGGCTCATGCACGCGCCTGTGCAGCAGGCGATGACACCTGCCATCACCACAACGCAGGCTATCATCAGCAGGGTAATATCCGTGTCCTGGATCCACTGGGAACGCAGGATGCGGCCCATGCTGTTGGTGATGGTGTCCCGGCTGACGCCTGTGGTAAACAGGCTGGCCGCCGCGTTGATCTTCTCACTGATCCGGCCGGGATTAGCTGGCGGAAAAAACAGCGCCATACCTGCCAAAAGCGCTGCTATCCGGAAAACCCACAGGGCCGCCCGCGTGCCGAAAGGCGTCCGCTCCGCCGCGGGAAGCCCGGCTTTGACAGTTCCTTCCATCGTTATGTTTTCCTTTCCTGCAGGGAATTCACGAAAAAGAGGATCGGGCGGCGCCTGCCTGAAAAGCCGGCGCCGTCCGGATTTGTTTGGTTTGTCAGTCGGTCAGGCCGGTAATATCGAAGGTGATGGCAATCGTGGTGCCGGCACCGGGAACCGTGTAGCCGAAAGGCGCGTCGCCGCGGTTGTACTCGTCGATCACAACGATGCGGACATAATCACCGGTGGCGTCGATATCCGTGTATTCCTGGGTCGCTGCTTCGCCGATCTTGGTCCTCACGTTGTCGATGGTCACAAAGCCGTCCCGTACAAGCTTGGACGGGATATCGGTGGAAACGAACAGCATCCGGAAGAAGCTGTCGCTGCCGAAGCCCATGTCGCCCGTAGTCAGGGAAACCGTATAGGTGCCATCCTTGGTCAGCAGCGCGTCTTCAAACGTTCCGCCGTAGTTCACCTTGTTGTTGTCCGCGTCCCAGCCGGTCAGCTGGCCGAAGCACTCGGGATTGTCCTGAGAATCCCGGCCGTAGCTGGCTTCGTCCCAGGAATTGCGGAAAATATAGGTTTCGGACTGGACGCCGATATAGGCATTGTAATCCACTTTCTGCAGTTCGGCCGCTTCCTCGGCTGTCAGGGGGGTATCGTCATTCTTCGCGGCAGGCTTGCCGTAGATGAAGTCAAAGGTGACTTCCACGCTCTTCACGGAGGCAAAGGCTTCCTTGTCCACGATCACGGGGGAGGCTCCTTCCAGGTCGCCGTCCGCACGCCGGGCGTCGGCGGGCAGTTCCGTCACCCATTCGTTGTACAGGTTCTCACGGGTGCAGATGCCGTCGTCGGAGGAAGTGTAGCCTTTGCCGACTTCGATAGCTTCGCCGTTGACCTTCATTTCCGTTACGTTGATGAAATAGCCGTTAAAGGTGTTTTCGCCGTTCACAATGCCCACGGCGGTGAAGGCCACGCCCTGGGCCTCTTCCGCGAATTCAAGGCCGACTGTGTAGGTGCCGGGTCCGTCGATCTCCGCATTGGTGGCAGTCACGCCTTCCGGTGCTTCCCCGCCCCAGTACTGGTACGCCCAGGAGGCGTCCGCGTACATCAGGTAGGCGGTATCGGTCACGGGCACCAGGGTAAAGTCGATCTCGAACTTGCTGACGGAGGCGAACAGTTCCTTGTCCACGATGACAGGTTTCGCGTCCTCAACGGTTCCGTCGAAGGAATGGGCGTCATCCGGCAGTTCGCTGACCCATTCGTTGTAGATATTCATGCGGGTCGTGATCTTGTCATCGGAGGAGGTGTATCCTTTGGTGAACTCGACCGGCTCGCCGTTGATCCGCATCGCGTTGATCTTCAGGAAAGCGCCGGGGAAGCTCAGTTCACCGTTGGTCAGTCCCAGTGCGGTGAAGGCCAGGCCTTCGGCAGGCGCCGCGAACTCCAGTGCCACGGTATAGTCACCGGGCTCAGCGATTTCCACATTGGAGGCAGTGATGCCTTCAGGAGCCGCGCCGCCCCAGTAGGACGCACTCCAGTCGGCGTTGGCGTACATAATATAGGCCGTTGCCCGGTGCAGGATGAAGTCCGCCTCCACCTTCTTCACCGCGGCGAAGGCCTCTTTGTCGACGATGATAGGCGCTGCGTTCTCCAGGCTGCCGTCAAAGGAACGGGCGTCGGAGGGAACCTCGCTGACCCATTCGTTATACAGGTTCATCCGGGTCACGATGCCGTCATCGGAAGAAGTATAGCCCTTCTGGAATGCGACTTCCTCTCCGTTGACGCGGATGGCTTTCAGTTCGATGGTGTATCCGGGCAGCTTCATCTCACCGTCCGTGATGCCGATGGCGGAGAAGGCAAGTCCCTGGGCTTCTTCTGCGAATTCCAGCCCGACGGTATATTCGCCGGGGCCGGTCACTTCGGTGTTGATGGGCGTAACGCCTTCAGGCGCCTCAGCGCCCCAGTACTGATAGGCCCACGCGGCGTCTGCGTACATCAGATGCGCGAGCGGGGCCGCGGGCTTCGTCGTCTCTTCCGCTGCGGCAAAGCTCAGGCAGGTCAGCGCCATGATCAGCGCCAGGACAATTGACAGGATCTTTTTCATGGTGGTTCCTCCTAAAATAATAATATTGGTAACCAGTCTATCTCTTCCGCTTTTCAGCGGGAAAGTACGCTCACGGTTTCCCCCTCGATCAGATTCCCCGGCACTTTGATCTGCCTCGGACGGTGATTCTCCGGATCCTCGATCGCTTCGAGCAGAAGGCTGATTGTTTCCCGGGCGATTGTCCGCGTATCCTGACGATAAGTTGTCAGATTCGGCCGGATCATTCTGCCCATCGGAATCCCGTCATATCCGATCAGGCTGACCTGATCCGGAACACGGATTCCTTCAGCCGCCAGTTCCATCATCGCTCCGAGGCAGCTGTAATCGTCCGGGCACAGGATACAGGTGACGCCGTCCTGTCTGCCCATCACTTCCCTGATCAGTTCCGCGCAATGTTCCGGATCATGGAATCTTCCCTCCAGAACGCGGTTTTCATACACGCGGATACCCGTTTCCGCGCATGCCCTGTAAAATCCGGCGAGTCTTTCGCGGGTAACGGCGCCGGGTTCTCCGGAGATAAAAGCGAACTCCCGGTGTCCCCGTTTCCAGGCGTGGCGCAGGATCTGCTCCATTCCGGCCCGGTTGTCGTTTCCGACGCAGTCGCATCCCTCGTAAAGATGGTCAATGATCACAGAGGGAACGGATCCGGTCGCCAGCCGGATCACTTCAGCCGATTCAAAATCAGCCTGGATCACAACAACCCCGTCCAGGTTCCTTCTGCGGACATGATCGTAATAGTTCCTGTCTCCCTCTTCCCTGCCACTGCCGATCAGCGTCAGGTCATATCCCCTGGCGTCCGCTTCCTTCCGGAGATCGTTCAGCAGAAAACTGAAATACTCGTGATGCAGCTGATTTTCATATAAAACCCCGATGTTGGAGGACCTGCTTGTTTTCAGCGTCTTTGCCGCCGCATTCGGATAATATCCCATCTCCCGGGCTGTCCTGCAGATCAGGATTGTCCGTTCATGGTTTTCGTTCGTCAGCCCGTTCAGCGCACGGCTTACCGTAGCGACTGAAACCCCGCACGCGTCCGCGATTTCCTTCAATCGAACCATACTCCGAAGCTCCTGTTACTGCGTTTGCAACTGTTTGTAATCGTTTACACTTCTATCATATAGCAAACTTTTGATCACTGTCAATATATATTTTATTTGTTTTATGTATATTTTAGCTTGTTTTCTAATCTTTTTATACCCGTTTGATTGCTTATTTTTTGCGCAAATGGTCTTTTATGATCGTACAATTTGCAATCCTTTTCGTTTTTCTTTTTCAGAAAGCGCCTCATTCCATTGTTTTTATTGTCTTTCGACGATCTGTAAACGTTTTCTGTTATTTTCCATGACAATCCGTTTTTTGCCCGGTTACCCACATTTCCCGGAAAAACGCTAATACAGAAACCTTTCAATATTGATTCAAGGTTTACCGTTTATACTGACACTGTCACCCGGGGAAACACTGAACCCGCTCAGGACGGCACGTCCGTCGAAACCCTGGAGGAGCTGCTGAAAGCCCTGCTCGACAGCGGCGCTATCACCCTGGACCAGTACAGCCTGCTCGCCGGCGGACTGCAGGCAGTCCCGGAACCTCCGGCTGCGCCGGAACCTGACGCCTCCCCGTCGGATACCTGACCGAACCATATCCCCGGGCTCCCGGTTCCGCCGGGAGTCCTTCTTGCTGTCCTGCAACAGCTGTGGTATCATCGAAGAAGGAGGAACCCTCATATGCGTATATTGCTGGTGGAAGACGACCGGAAGCTTTCGGCAGCGCTCTGCAAGCTGCTGGAAAAGGAACGGATCAGCGTCGATCCGGTATATAACGGAAACGACGGCCTGGACTGGGCTTTGAGCTCGGAATATGACGCCGTCATACTCGATGTGATGATGCCGGGTATGGACGGTTTTTCCGTGCTGCGTTCCCTCAGGAAGGAAAAAAACGCCGTTCCTGTCCTTATGCTGACCGCGCGCTCCGCGCTGGAAGACCGGCTGGCCGGACTGGACAGCGGAGCGGATTATTATCTGCCCAAACCGTTCGAATCGGCGGAACTGATCAGCTGTCTGCACGCGATCACCCGCCGGGGAGACCGCGCTCCGATAATGAGCCTGAGCTGCGGAGATCTGCTGCTAGGGCAGAAGGACGGAAAACTGAAGAACACGGAAAACGGCCTGGACGTGAAGCTCGGTGCGAAGGAATATCAGCTGATGGAGCTCTTCCTGCGCAACCCCGGCCGGATCCTGGCAAAGGAAACCCTGCAGGAGCGGGTCTGGGGCCTGGAGAGCGACGCCGAATACAACAATCTCGAAGTCTATGTCTCCTTTCTGCGGAAAAAGCTTTCTTTTGTCGGTTCCCGCATGAAGATCAAAGCCACTCGCGGCATGGGCTACGCGCTGGAGGAAGAGACATGATCCGAAAACTGCGCATCCGCATGACCCTGATGGTCATCGCCGTGCTGGTTCTGGTGTCCGCCGGCATTGTGCTTGCCATCCGTCTGGCAAATGAACAGAGTATTTCCGCCCAGGCGATGGATACGCTGTCCGTACTGACGGAAAGCGGCAGCCTGTCCGGGACGAAAGCGCCTTCGGACAGCCCTGAAAGCCGGAGGGAAACCCCTCCGCCAAAACCGGATATGGAAGATGACGGAAACCGGTTTGGACGGAAGTCCGGAGACCGTCGCGGCGGGCGGGGACAGTTGGCGGAAATCCGCAGCGGCCGGGAAGCCGCGGCCGCGGGACTGAGCAATTCCTATTCAATTACGTTGAACAGCGACGGTTCTGTCGCTTCCTGGACATCAGACCGGGCCGATCTGTATTCGGATGAGCAGATCGCAGGAATCGCGGAAAGCGTCCTGGCGGACGGAAAGGACTGCGGGCGGATCGGTACGCAGTTCTACCTGAAAACCACTGACAGGCTTGTCGTGCTGGACGCGCGGCTGGATTATCTGTCCGCGTCAAACGTACTGCGTTCCACAATCCTGATCGCCGCTGCGTCCTGCATTCTGCTTTCCTTCCTGGCCTGGCTGCTGATCCGTCGGATGGTGCGGCCCGTGGAAGACGCGCTGATTAAGCAGAAGCAGTTCGTTTCGGATGCCAGCCATGAACTGAAAACGCCCCTCGCTGTCATTTCCGCGAACGCCGAAGTGCTGGAACAGGAAATCGGGGATAATGATTATCTTGGCTATATTCGTTCCGAAGTCCGCCGTACGGACGCGCTGGTAAACAACCTGCTCACCCTCGCTCGGATGGACAGGGACGGCGTGGAAACGGTAATGAAGCGGTTCGATCTTAGCCGTGCGGTCCTGGATGTGACGCTTCCCTTTGAAAGCACCGTCTACGAGGCCGGAAAAGCCATGGACTCCGATATTCCCGAAGGTATCGACTGCACAGGCAGCGAAGAAATGATTAAACAGCTGATTGTTATTCTGCTGTCAAATGCCCTGAAGTATTCCGATGACGGCGGGCGGATCGAAATCTCGCTGAAAGCCCGGGGAAAGCAGCGGGAGATCCGCGTGTTCAACACCGGCAAGGCGATTCCTCCGGAGAATCAGCAACATATTTTTGACCGCTTCTGGCGGGCGGATCCCGCCCACGGCCGGGAGACCGGCGGTCATGGCCTCGGCCTGGCCATAGCGCGGACGATTGTGGAAACCCACAGGGGGAAAATTACCGTCGACAGTTGCGAAGGCGGAACCGCTTTTACCGTAATGCTGAACGCCTGAAAAAGCATAAATCTTTTCTGAAAAGGAGCCACTGCTATGAAACTCAATGTTAAGCGGACCTGCCGGATCGGCTTCGCCTTCTTCGGGATCCTGCTTCTGTGGCAGGTATATGATTCATGGTGTCCGACGTTCCTGACAGATCTGTTTGCCAATCGGATGTTCGGGATGACCTCGGCGGAGCTGAAGCTCAGCGACCCGGACAAGATTCTGAATGTGCAGTGGCTGGTCGGTATCATCATGGCCTTCGACAACCTGGTGGCCCTGTTTATGTTGCCTCTTTTCGGCTATATGTCCGATAAGACCCATACGCGGATCGGCAAGCGGATGCCTTATATCCTGGTGGGCACTTTTGTGGCGGCGGTGGCGTTCCCGTTTATTCCCCTGTTCTTCCACAACGGTAATGTTGCTGGCATGATCATCACGATGGGAATCGTCCTAATTTTCATGATGATGTACCGGAACCCGGCCGTCTCCCTCATGCCGGACATCACGCCCAAGCCTCTGCGGGCGAGAGCCAACGGCATCATCAACATCATGGGCTACCTCGGCGGCGGCGCTGCAACGATCCTCGGTGTATTCCTCAAACTCAGCGACTATATCAATGTGACGGACCGGAGCAGTAAAATGTGGATCATTGAGATCCCCTTCCTGGTCGCGTCCCTGCTGATGATTGTCTCCGTAATCGTGCTCTTCTGCTCCATTAAGGAAAACAGAATTAAAGAAGAAATAAAGGACGAACTGGCGGAAGGCGAACGCCTCGCAGCGATCGCGGAACCCGCAACGGACGAAGGTCCGATGCCCCGCGCCAACCGGCAAATGCTGCTGGCGATTCTCGGCGCCGAATTCCTCTGGTTCATGTCTGACAACGCCATCGGCACCTACATCGGCAACTATGTGATCTATTACCTGAGAGCCTCCTCCGGCGCCACCATGATCCTGACCCTGGGCGGCGGCCTCGCTTCCGCCGTCGGCTTTCTGGTCGCCGGTGGGATCGCGGAACAGATCGGCCGTAAATGGACGGTCAGCTCCGGCCTGCTGCTTTCTTTCCTGGCTTTGCTGATCATGATTGTTGTCCGGCCTACCGGCATGGTGGTCGGTGAGAACGGTGAATATTCATTCCCTGCCATCCTCTACGGTGTCTGGGCGATGAAGGGCTTCGGCATGGCGCTGGTTCACAACTGTTCTTTCCCGATGGTTGTCGAACTGTGCACCTCGAAACAGATCGGCAAGTTTACCGGATACTATTACGCAGCCAGCATGGCTGCCCAGACCGTCACGCCGGTGCTGCTGGGCCTGATCTTCGTGCGGACCCTCGCCTGGGGCGTGCTGCCTGTCTATTCTTCCGTCCTGATTGCGTTCAGCGCGCTGGTCTTCATCTTCCTGGTCAGGAACATCCGGATCCGGAAGGTCGCAACGACATCCGGGCTGGAAGCCTTTGCGGAGGATGATTGATATGAGGATGTTCGCCCTGTCGGACTTCAGGGGGATCTTTTATGCCCACCGGGGATTGTATGACAATCATCACGGCGTGCCGGAAAACTCGCTCCCTGCGTTCCGTGCCGCCGTGGAAAAGGGTTACGGTGTGGAACTGGACGTGCAGCTCTCCCTCGACGGACAGGTAGTTGTCTTTCACGATGATACGCTGGACCGGGTCTGCGGCGTCCGCGGAAACGTTGCGGACTTTTCCCTGGCTCAGTTGCAGCAGATGAAGCTCCTGGACACGGAGGAGGTCATGCCCCTCTTCACGGACGTCCTGGACGTCCTCAGCCGGGGTGCCGGTCCCCTGATCGTGGAGCTGAAGGCCGGAAAGCGGAACGACGAACTGTGTGAAAAGACCCGGGAACTCCTGCGGGCCTATCCCGGCATTTACTGCGTGGAGTCCTTCGACCCGAATATCGTCACCTGGTTTAAAAAGAACGCCCCGGAGGTCATCCGGGGCCAGCTGTCCATGCCCGCGGAATGCTATGCTGCCGGCGTGAACCCCCTCCTGAAGCGCCTGCTGTCCGGTTGTTATTTCTCCTTCCTGAACCGGCCGGACTTCATCGCCTACCGGATCGGCCCCCAGCCGGCCCGGATACTCCGCAAACGCGAAAAGGGCGTCCTGCTGGTCGCCTGGACGTCCCGTGACTTTGCCAAAGACGCAAAAGAAAACGACGGCGTGATTTTTGAAGCATGCACGCCGCCGCTGAAGTATGACCAGCTGTAAGCAGACTTATTGGATCCGATTCACAAATTCCGCGATGTCCGAGATCACCCGGGCATCGATTTTTTTATCCCCGATATAGGCGTTGACACCTTCGGTTTTCTCCCCCGGCGTGAAGGGATGGGTCAGCCCCGGATAAGATTTCAGCGTCCAGTTTTCCTTTTTGCCGAAATGTTCCTGCCAGATGCTGAAGTCTTCCGTCGTCACTTGGTAATCCTCCTCGCCCTGCAGCAGCAGGACCGGCTGCGTGATTTCGTCCGCAGCCTGCAGGATATCGTAATGCATCAGCCACTTCCAGTAGGCAGAATACGCGCCCGCCACCGGCTCGTCTTCCGGCAGGGAATCGATATCCTGCAGCTTGTCCAGGTCCTTCAGCATATCGCCATATATTTGCCGCTGGTCTTCCGGGATCTGGCCCATGGAATCCAGGTACTCGATCTGCTCCCGCATCAGCACGTCCAGAGGCCGGGGCGAAGCCGCCATCATGATAAACCCGCAGGCTTTCACCGGCATGCCCTCCAGCGCCCGGGCGATGGCCGGAATGGCATTTCCGCCCAGGCTGTGGCCCAGCACCAGGATCCGGTCGGGGTCGATCTTCTCCTGTAACGCCAGCAGCTGCACCGCGTTCACCGCGTCCTCGATGGATTCCCTTTCCAGCGTAATGGACTTGTCCGTCGCCAGCTGCAGTCCGAAGGTGAATGTCCGCTTGTCAAAGCGGTACACCGCAATTCCTTCCGCCGCCAGGCCCTCCGCGATATCCCGGAAAGGCTTCACGCTGCCCACCGTCTCGTCCCTGTCGCTGGCGCCGGACCCGTGGATCAGCACCACCGCCGGAAAGGGGCCTTCGCCCTTCGGCACGGTCAGCGTTCCCGGCAGTTCCCCCAGGCCGTCAACCGGCAGTGCCAGTTCGACGCTGTCGAAAGCTTCAGGCGCTTCCGCTTCGGCTATGGTATCCGGTTCGGGCGCCGCTTCCTTCCCGCCGCTGTAGACGCCGGTTGTCAGGCCGGCAATCGCTCCGTCCTGAACAACAAGGATCAGATCCGCCGGCATAGCTGAAAAAACAACGGGCACATAGAACGCCCGATATCCCCGGATCTCTCCTTCATACGCAGGTTCAATCTTTTCCGGAGTTCCCAGCGCGGCGAACTGCTTCGCCAGCCCGCCGAACCCGCCAAGCTGTGTCACGGCCGCTTCCATCTGGGGATCCAGGGTCCATTTTCCATCCAGTTCCTCCGGGTGTTCGCCCAGGAACGCCGCCATGAATTCATCCGCATCCGCGGCGATCTCCATTTTGCTTGCTTCCTGTTCTGCCCAGGCGGTTCCGCAGGCGCAGAGCATCATCATTGCCAGCAGGGTCGCAAGAATCTTCTTCATCTTATTTCTTCTCCTCACTGTTGTCATAGGTTTCCACGCAGAATCCGTGGTGTCCGCACTTCGTGCAGGTCAATTTTCGTGTCTTCGGCGTATGCCGCGCAAAGAAGGCTTCCTTAAAGCCGGGTTTGAACACTTCATGGCACCGCGGGCAGATATAGGCGGTTTTCCTGAAATAATACCGGCTGACCCAGATGCCGTAGGGGATCGCCGCAATTACCCATGCAGCAAAGACCCACCAGTTTCCCTTGAAGATCCAGAGCAGGATCCCTGCAATCTCCAGCAGGCTGACCGGCAGTCCGGCCAGGAAGATGTTCCTGTGCAAAGCGCTCAGCTTCTTTTTGTTTTCCATCGTCGCAGCTATGTCGCCGATTGATTCCAGGGAGAACGTTGAAACGGTTTTCAGCCCGTTCTTCAGTTCAATAATCCGGTCCAGCTTCTCCCGGCGTTCGCCGATCTCCTCCTGCAGCAGCTGTTCCTGCTGCGCCAGGAGAATGCAGATCACGCTGCCGGGATCCTCTTCCTTCATCAGCCGCCCGATAGTATCCAGGGACAGTCCTGTATCCCGCAGGAAACAGATAATCTTCATCTGTTTCATGTCTTCGTAGGAATACAGCCGCCTTCCTCCTTCGGTCAGGGCACTGGGAACCAGGATTCCTTTCTGGTCGTAAAACTGAACCGTCCGGACAGTAATCCCGCACTGTTTCGCCATTTCTCCGGTGGTGTACTGGGACATAGCTTCAGGCCTCCTTTCGGGCCCATCCTACGACATGACGTAACGTCATGAGCAAGAGGTGACGTAAGGGGATTTTTCAAAAAAAGTGAAAAAAAGTGGTTTTCACCTCCTGAACAGTATAATCCACCCCCGCGCGGCGAACAAGTTCCCCGCATTGTTTTTCCTCAGGCAAAGGGGTATAATACCCTGGAAGAAAAACTGAACAAGGAGGCTGGCTCCATGCAGCACCGCATCGTCACCCCCGGCCCGCTTCATGATGAAAACGGCCGTCTCATCGAGACGGGTTACGCCACTGAACTGATCAAAACCTACGACCGTTCCCGGATCGCCGCCCGCCCGTGGCGGATCAAGGAATGGGATTATTACGCCGTCTGCAGCGACCGGTTTGCGCTTGCCCTGACAATCGACCATAACGGCTATATGATCATGGACAGCGTTTCTCTGCTGGATTTCAGGGCAAACAGCCAGGTCACAACGTCCAGGATCAACCTTCCGTCTTTCGCAAAACGGTCCCTCCCGGCAACCAGTGCGGAAGGGAACGTCCGGGTAGCCGGGAAGGACTATGAAATCGCCTTTGACAACGACGGAGCAAAGCGTCATCTTCACGGCTATATGGAACATTTCCATCGGGAGGACGGTATCACTTTCGACCTGATCCTGACAGATGCCCCTGAAGAATCCATGGTCATCGTCACGCCCTATAAGGATCATCCCGAAGCTTTTTATTACAACCAGAAAATCAACTGCATGCGGGTCTCCGGCAGCATCCGGTATAAAGAAAAGGAGTATATCTGTACTCCTGATGATACCTTTGCCGTACTCGACTGGGGCCGCGGTGTCTGGACGTATGACAACACCTGGTACTGGGGTTCCGCCTCCGGCCTGGCCGACGGCATTCCCTTTGGATTCAATATCGGCTACGGTTTCGGCGATACTTCCGCTGCCAGCGAAAACGTGCTCTTCTATGACGGAAAGATCCACAAACTGAGCCAGGTCCGTTTCAACATTCCGGTAAAGGATGGAAAGGACGACTTTATGTCCCCCTGGACTTTCACCAGTGATGACGGCCGCTTCGAGATGGATTTTCAGCCGGTCATGGACCGCAGCGCGAAGATTGACCTGAAGCTGATCTGCTCCGACCAGCACCAGGTATTCGGCCGTTTCTCCGGAATCGTCACGCTTGACGACGGCCGGAAACTGGAAATCCGAAACCTCATGGGGTTCGCCGAAAAAGTCCGGAACAAATGGTGATCGGCCGTCTGTTTTATCAGCCCGTTACAGCCTGTAACGGGTTTATTTGTTTCCGACGCCTGCCGGGAAAACATGCACCCGGTTGATGGCCCGGGCTTCTTCTTCGGAAATCGGCGTCTTGCTCCAGTCGATTGTCCGCTCAAATCCCGCGTAATCGCAGATACGGATGGAACAGAGCCTGCCGTCTTTTCCGCGGGAATAGGCGGAGATCCCGGACATGCAGACGCGTCCTGCTTCCTCCACGCCCAGGTCTGTCACGATATGCTGCCATTCGATGACCGCGGTGATACCGTTGTCGATCAGCGTTTCATACCGCATGCCGACCCAGCGCGGAATATGCTCGCTCATGTCCGTATAGATCCGGGTCAGCGTTTCCCGGTCCATCGGCACGGGATCCTCCGCCGGTTGTTCCTCCCCGATAACCGGTTCATACCCGCCGAAAACGCAGTCGTCGCTCATGGAGGCGATAATCCGTTCCACGTCCACCTTCGGAACATGATGCAGCGCTTCATAATACTCCCTGAACGCCCCGGTCAGCAGGTTCGGATCCCCCATCTCCAGATGGGCGGAACGGAAGATCGGCTTCCGGTACGGCGTGAGTCCCGGAACCCGGGTGAAATTGCAGTAGATCCGCACTTCATCCAGCATGCCCCGGTCCCTCAGATCGCCGACTGCAAACATGGGAACCTCTTCAATCATTCCGTCCGTAATAAAGTAGACGTTCATCTCTGTAACACTCCGGCCGCCGGACTGCGTCTGGCAGACGGGTTCGACCGAAGCCTTTTCCGCGTAAAAGCGTTCCAGCCATCCGGACGCGAAGGCTCGGATTCCATCCTGCCCTTCGAACCGGCCGTACGGCGCGTCAACAGCCGGAAGCCCGCCGAACTGTTTGCTCTTCCCGAACAGACTGCAGGCTTCCGCCGCCTGTCCGGCACAAATCAGCCGCATCAGCCGGATCTCGGGAGAATCATTCTGCAGCGGCGAAGAAAAGCCGGCGCACATCTGCTTCAGTCTGGAACGGTGCCTGATCTTCATGGCGAATGACCCCTTTGCATTTTTATATCGGTTCCTTCAACCGGTATTATACGGAATGGCGCCGGGAAACACAAACAGAAAAGGACATCATCCTGATTGGATGATGTCCCGATGAATTTATTGCCTTCCCCTTTTTGATTCAGGCAATCATTTTCTTTGCTTTTTCCAGTCTCCTGAAAACAGTGGACTCGCTGGTGCTTATGCACTCTGCCGCTTCACGGATCGTCATGCCGCACCAGAATACCAGCAGGATTACCTGACGGTATTTCTCAGGCAGATTCATCACGTCCAGAATCAGTTCTCTGTCCCCATCGGGTGCGTTCCCCAGTCTCTGCAGATCCTCCGGTGTTATCAGACGGCATTCACGTTTCCGCCAGCCTTTCCGGAGATAATCCCGGCAGGTATTGCCCGCGATCTTGATGATCCAGGTTTTCGGAGAGCAACCGTCCCGCGCCTCAAACCGTCCGATATTCCGCCACACCTTCAGGAACGTTTCCTGGGTGGCGTCCTCCGCGTCCGGTCTGTTGCCGAGGAACATGAAGCAGTAACGGAGTATGTCTGTTCCATACTTGTCATACCACGCGGAAAGAACCGTTGTGTCCGCGGCAGCAGACGTCTTGATTTCGTTCGCACTGTTGCGGAAATTCCGGCAGGTTTTTGTCAGGCTTTCCATGCATCATCCCTCCTTGATGATAGTCTACCTGACCAACCTTACTTTCCTGTGACTTTCACCTTACGATTTCGTAAGGTTACGCAAACCGGTCAGACCGTAATGAAAAAGCGGAGCCACCACATGGGTTGTTCCGCTTGAGTAAAATACGTTGTCCCTTCCTCCGGAAGATGTTACTGGCCGGTCAGCGCCATGATTTCAGGGCTCTGGTAAACCCGGACATAATCCACTTCAAGCTTGGCGGGAAGGCATTTTTCATCAATGCCCATGCTTCCGCCCCAGGTTCCGCCGAAAGCAAGATTCACCAGCAGGTGCATCCGCTGGTCAAACGGCCAGGTGTCTGAAGCGCGTTCTCCTTCGGCAGTCTCCGGTTTCTGATACGTATATGTTTCCTCCCCGTCAATGGAGAAAATGATCCGATCCGGCAGCCATTCCATTCCATAGGTATGGAATTCATCCCGTGCCCCGGGAATCTGGGTACTCATGTTGCTGGCATCGCCCCCGTGTGTCCGCTTGGTATGGACGCTCTGTACAATCACGTCGGGATCATATCCCACATGCTCCATGATGTCGATCTCCCCGGAAGCCGGCCAGTCTCCGTAAGCCCAGTCGGTCGGCAGCATCCAGATCGCGGGCCACGTGCCTTTGCCGGAAGGCAGTTTCGCGCGGGCTTCTATCTTGCAGTACAGCCAGTCGGCGATGTCACGCGTAACCATACGGGCGGAAGTATAGCTGCAGGTGCCTCGTTTTTGCTTTTTTACTTCAATGGTCAGCACGCCGTTCTCAATCAGTGCGTTCCCGTTCGGCATATAATACTGGAGTTCGCCGTTTCCCCAGCCGCCTCCGCCGGTGTTGAATCCCCACCGTTCCGGGTCGGGCTCTCCGTCCGTATCAAACTCATCCGCCCAGACCAGCTCATAGGTCAGGCTGTCGATATCATATTCCATATTGGCGGGCTCAGCGACGCAAACCGGGACCAGGCTGCACAAAAACAGCAGGATCAGTAAAACGGCCGTCAGTTTTCCCTCTCGAATGAATTTCATATTCTTCCCCCCGTTTCATATAAATTCTCCCGTACAGTGGAATATTCTGCTCTGATTCTGAATATATTTCTATATTGGATGTTTGTGTATATAATAGTATCATACTTTACTGCAAAGTAAACCGGTTTTCTGAAGAATTCACTGAATACCCAGTCCATGTTGACCCGCTCACCTCGTTTCCGGCTGCGGCAAACGCACCACCGCGGCGCCACTCGGATCGTCCGCTTACTGCCGCTGACATCCCGTAATCCGACGCTGGACTCATCCTGTTAAAAACAAACGAAACTAACAGGTTCAGTCGCTCATCCGTATAAACATTCAGGAGGCGATTTACTATGAAACGTACTGCTATGGTTATGATGCTTTGTCTGTGCCTGTTGTTTTCCGCAATCGGTGTCGCAGAAGAAAAAACCGCCGTTTTGTTTACAGAGACGGGTGAAAACAGTGAACTCAGGATTTGCAGTTTTGAGGAAGCACCCAATGTACCCTACATGGGAATCATGGAATTTATGACGAATATCATGGATTCCCCCATGACTATGGAAAAAGGGGAAGACGGTGTGGTGATACTGAAAAACGAACATGGCGGAAAACTGCTTTGTGATATTGCCTCCGGTACGGTCTCCACACCGGACTGGATCACCGTAATCACGCCGCGGATACCCATGGAAGGAACTGCAAAAGGGCTTAAAGACAGCAATTGCGCCTTTGTCCGGATCAAGGAAGTTGTCTACGAAGGAGCCCCTTCCCCGGTGATTTTCGACTTTGCGAAATACGGAATCCGGATCTACGCGGATGATCTGGATGTCTACCTTCCCCTTTCTGTTCTGTCCAATATGATGACGGATATTGCCACCTGGCATCTGCGCTATGATGGGAAAAACCTGTACCTGAACCGTATGAGTTTGACCGACAGCGAGGAAGATCCTGTCCTGGCGAGTGATTACATGCGGGCCCTGCTCTCAGAAAAAAGCAGGCCGGAGGATATCATCCGGCAATGCTATGCGGATCTCTGTTTCAATTTTGACTATTTCTTCGGCCATCCCGGGAAAGCTGCTTTGGACACAGCGCTTGCCGAAAAAGGGCTGGACCAGGCACTGACGGATCTGGGAGAAGAAGGTGCCGCCATAAAGGCAGGTTTGCTTTCTCCCGACATGGCGGAGTACTTATCTGCGATGCAGACACTGTTCGCTGTCTGGCTGAGCGACGGACATACTGCTGCCATGGATATCAACAAACTGCTTAACAGTCCGGCAGCCAAAGACAATACAGAACTGAAAGAACGACTGTCCGGAGAATTCTTCACGGATTTGGTAAAAAGCAAGAACACCATGACCCAGCTCCTGCATATGGCCATCCGGCCGCAGCGCACACTTTCCTGGGGAAATGATAACTACCGCGAATATGGCAACACGGCAATCATCCGTCTGGATACCTTTATTCCGGATGAAGCTGCATGGGATGCCTGGTACAAAGGGGAAGGCGCTTTCCCGGAGGACTGTGTCGGCATAGTGGTTTCCGGTCTCAGGCGCGCACAGGAGAACGGGAGAATTAAAAACGTAATCTTTGATCTAACCTGTAACGGTGGCGGAAGTTCCGATGCGCTGATGATGATACTCAGCCTGACTACCGGACGGGATTTCCTGCCCGGCAGGAACCGGCTGACCGGTCAGACGATGCGCGCCACCTTTGAAGCGGACACGAACTTTGATGGTGTTTTTGACGAAAAGGATACAGAAGCAAGATTTGATTTCAATTACGGCGTTTTGACAACCCGCCAGGCTTTCTCCTGCGGCAACCTCTTCCCCATCGTCATGCGGGAAAGCGGAGCGGTTGTCATCGGAGAGTCCACAAGCGGAGGCTCTTGCTGTATCCAGGTCGGCATTGAATCCCAGGGAATTCGCTATTTGATGTCCAGCTGTCAGTGGCAGCTGCTTGATTCCGATGGGAAAGACGTGGAGGGTGGCTGCACGGTTGACATTCCGATCGGAGCAAAATCTTTTGGACTGATCGATACGCTGATCGGTACCCTGGGTGTTGACGAGGGCCTTCCCCTCTTTACAGACTTCTTCGATGAAAAATATCTGAATACGCTGATGAATGCCTGGTTCCATGAGCCGTTCGAATTGGCTCCCGCTGCATAACGGCAAAAAGCATTGCCCTTCTTACCGACCGCTGCCCGGCAGTATTGGTAAAGAGTGCGGTTCCCGCACTTCCACAAGCAAAAGGACCATCCGATTGGATGGCCCTTTGCTTGTGGAGCATAGGAGATTCGAACTCCTGACCCCAACACTGCCAGTGTTGTGCGCTACCAACTGCGCTAATGCCCCGAACAGCGGTTATATTACCATATCTTCCCGGCTTTGTAAAGCACTTTTTTCATTCCATTCGCAGTCCCGGTATGATAGAATGTATCCGTAAAGGAGTGTGAATACCATGACACTGAATGAAGCGGTTGAAAAACTAAACGAGCTGGAAAAAGCGTCCTATGCGCTGGGTCATGCCCAGAGCATTCTGTATGTGGACGGTGATACCGTGGCGCCGAAAAACTCCTGGAAAGGCAGGGGGAAGGCGCTGGCCTATCTGGGCGAACTGACATATAGGCAGATGGTCAATCCGGAAACCGGCGAGGTCCTGGAAACCATCCTTCAGCATAAGAATGAAACAGATGAGATTACATTCCGCCGGGCGGAAGTAATGAAGGAGAGCTATGACAACCTGCATGTGCTGCCCATGGAGGAATATGTCGCGTGGCAGGAACTGACCAATGAAGCAGGTACGGTCTGGCATGATGCGAAGGAAAAGAGCGACTGGAACATGTTCTCCCCTTATCTGGAAAAAATGATTGCTGCCCGCCGTCGCTTTGCCTCCCTGAAGGCGCCGGATAAGCCTGCGTACGACGTGCTGCTCGACCTGTATGAGAAGGATATCACCATGGCTGAGCTGGATCCCTTCTTCCGTGCCCTGCGGGAGGATCTCGCTCCGGTCATCAGAGAGGTCGCGGCCCGGGAAAAACCTGTGCCCGCTTTCATGAAAGGCCCCTGGCCGGTGGAAAAGCAGCGTCTTTTCTCTCAGAAGATCATGGCCCTTGAAGGTATCGATCCCCTGAACTGCACCCTGGGCGAAACCGAGCATCCCTTCACGGATGGCAATAACAAGTGGGACGTACGCATCACCACCCATTATCACGAGGAAGATCCTTTTTCCAGCATGTACAGCGTGATCCATGAAGGCGGTCACGCGCTGTATGAGCTGGATGTGCGGGACGACCTGCAGTTCACCTGCCTTTCAGACGGTGTGACCATGGGCGTACACGAGAGCCAGTCCCGGTTCTATGAGAACCTGATCGGCCGCAGCCGTGCATTCTGCGTTCCGCTGCTGAAAATCATGAAGGAAGTCTTCCCCGATCAGATGAACGGCGTCACGGAGGACGAACTGTATTCCGCGATCAATCTGTCCAGGCCCTCCCTGATTCGTACGGAAGCGGATGAGCTGACTTACTCGCTGCACGTGATGATCCGTTACGAACTGGAAAAGCGGATGATTGCCGGCGATCTGAAGGTATCCGATATCCCCGGGGAATGGAATCGGCTGTATAAGGATGTGCTGGGCGTGGATGTGCCGGACGACAGGCGGGGCTGCCTGCAGGACAGCCACTGGTCCTTCGGCGGCATGGGCTACTTCCCCAGCTATGCCCTGGGCAGCGCGTACGGCGTACAAATGCTGCGCCGAATGGAAAAGGAAGTCGATGTCTGGGGAACGGTCGCCAATGGTGATCTGTCCCCTGTTACCGCCTGGCTGACCGGAGAGATCCATCAGTACGGCAGTCTGAAAAAACCGCACGACCTTCTCCCCGCCGCTATGGGCGGCCCGCTGGACGCGTCTGTATACACCGGATATCTGAAGGAAAAATTCGGGGAACTGTACGGGCTGTAAGTAGCGTGCGGATCCATATATTGCTTGTTTTGTAACTTTATGTTAATATATTTGTGATATTTATCAGAAGACAGGGGGCAGCATCATGAAAAAAACCATAGCGCTGGTGATGATGTTCTGTTTTATCTTTCTGTTCGCTGCTGATGCCTTCGCGGCAAAGCCAGCC
Source organism: uncultured Clostridia bacterium (assembly GCA_946411525.1). Classification (GTDB taxonomy): domain Bacteria; phylum Bacillota; class Clostridia; order Christensenellales; family Aristaeellaceae; genus Aristaeella. The sequence continues at coordinate 53,920 of CAMKEI010000007.1, forward strand.
ATTAAGAAACAGCCGGAAACAGCAACAACCACAAAAAGCGGTTCCGTTTCTTTCTCTGTTACGGTAAGCGGAGATGTCACTTCCTACTCCTGGTTTTTTGTCAATCCGGAAACAGGAAAGAAGATCTCGGGCAAGAAACTGCCCAAGAATAAAACCGTCAAAGGAGTCAAAGTATCCGGACCGAACAGGCCCAAGATTACGCTGACCCACGTGCCTGAGTCGATGCACGGATGGCTGGTTTATTGTGTTGTCACAGGCGGCAGCGGATATAAGGTTGATTCGGAATACGCCACCCTGCTGGTGTACGGAATGGACGAGCCGGAGGCCGCCCCTGTTACAGGTCTGGAGATCACAGCCCAGCCCAAGGCTGCCGGTATCAGCAGCAAAGGCAAACTCACCTTTACCGTCGAATATTCCGGACTTGCCGAAAAGATCACCTGGGCTTTCATCAATCCAAAAGGCAATCAGAAAGTCATTGGTAAAAACATCCTGAAAAAATTCAAGGATATGAAAGTCAGCGGTATCAACAAGGCAAAGCTGACGCTGTCCAACGTTCCTGAAGACATGGTCGGCTGGAAAGTATACGCCCATCTGAAAGGGAAAGGAATTGAGATTGATACGGATGCCGTAGCAGTTCTGTCCGCTGCGGAAGTCGCCGCTGCCAAAAAGGCGGCTAAAAAGAAGGAAACAAAGGAAGAGGCAAAGACCGAAACAAAATCCGAAACACCGGCTGTAGATGCAACGGAGGCTGAAGACACAGCTGAAGCGGAAAAAATCATTACCGTTTCCTGTTCTGACAGCGTGATAAGAAAACTGGACAATGCCGGAAGACCTGTTGGCGAACCCTCTTCCGAACTGACGTTCATCAATGTCGGTTCCTTCATCGTCTCCTCCGAAAAACCCATTAAAAGCTGGACAATCAACGGACTCGTCAACGAGCCTTCCGCGCCTGTCCGTGAGTTCCTGATCACGAACGTACTGGACAGTCTTTCCCTGATCCTTACATTCGAATGATTGTTCAAGGCCGATGTGAATAATCCCGAAATAATAACTTCTTCTCCGGATCCTGCTTGACAAAGCCGGCCATGTCCGGTATGATGCACATCCACACGCTTGCAGGACGATGATCCGTAAGCCTCTGCGAACAGACAAAACGGCAGAGGCTTATTTTATCGTTTGCCGGGAAAGGAAAAACATGTTATCAGTCAAATTGCCGGATCATCCGGCTGCGGAAGAAGAATATCTGCATCTTCAGCAGGCCCGCGATACGATCGACCGGGAAATCGCCGAGGTTGAGTCGCTCACCGGCGCGAAGGCCGGGGAATGCATGGACGTCCGGATGGAGGAGGACCCTGATGAACAGGAGGAAGTAACCATCCAGCGTTTCACCGCCCAGCTTGACCGGCTTCGTCAGCTGACTATGGCCTCCGGCCAGGCGTACTTCGCCCGGTTGGATTTCACGCCTTCCGGAAGCTGCCCGGAAACCTGGTACCTGGGGCGCTGGGGCGTCCTTGACCCGGTCGCGCTTACTCCGGTTGTGGTGGACTGGCGCTCCCCTGTCGCGAATCTGTACTACTCCGGCCAGATCGGAAAGATGGATTATGAGGCGCCGGACGGTCGCGTGGAAGGCGAACTGACGCTGAAGCGGATGCTGACCGTAAAGGAGCGGGAACTGGTCAGCCTGTTTGACAGCGGGATCGTCTCCCAGGAGGCCTATCTCCAGGGCGTGCTGGGCAGCGTCTCCACAGACCGCCTGAGGGAGATTGTCACCACTATCCAGGCCGAACAGAACATCGTGATCCGCCATCCCCTTTCCGGCCATCTGCTGGTCCAGGGCGCTGCGGGAAGCGGAAAAACCACCATTGCGCTGCACCGGATTGCCTATCTGCTCTATACCTTCCGGAAGTCCCTGAGGCCGGAGAATATGATGATCCTGGCGCCGAACCCGCTGTTCCTCTCCTACATTTCCCAGGTTCTTCCCGATCTGGGCGTGGATCGGGTCGTACAGACCACCTTTGAGGGATGGTGCCGGGAAGGCATGGGCAGACGGATGCCGAGGCTCCTGCGGGAGAGCCGGCTGGAAAAGAACCTGGGCCTTTCGGAAACCGAACGGGAGCAGACCGGCCGGATCGTCCGGATAAAGGGTTCCCTGGCAATGATGAAAAAGCTGGAAAACTGGCTGGATCATCTGCAGGAAACCATTCTTCCGCCCGGCGGCTTTAAGATGGCCGGGGTAGTCCTGATGGACCGGACTGAACTGGAAAGCATCTTCCGGCAGGATCTCCGCTTTTTCCCGCTCGAGCAGCGCATTGCAGAGCTGAAAAAGATCATTCGGAAACGGGTTCAGTCAGCAGTGAATCTCCTGAAAGAGCGGTACGCCGCAAACGCGGAGCAGCTGGCCGGCAGGGTCCGTGCCGCCATGCGCGAAGGCGCGGCTCGGCAGCAGAAGCTCAGGGAACTGTATACGGTCCGGGACCAGCGGTATAAGGAAATTGATGACCGGGCGGAAGCATATATGAACGGATACCGGGACAAGTTTCCGCTGCCTGATCTGGCCGGCCTGTACAGGGCTTTTCTGGAGGAATGCGCGCCGGAGCTGCATCCGGAGGACGGCAGCCTCCGGCAGGAGGACCTGCCGATGCTGGTCATGATCTGTCAGGCTGTCTTCGGCCTGAAAACAAAGCCGATGAAACACATCGTGATCGATGAATGCCAGGACTTTTCCCCTTTCCAGATCGAAATGCTGAAAAAGACCAATCCCGCGGCAACCTTCTCCCTTGTCGGGGATCTGTATCAGGGAATCCGCGCAGATGAAGGCATCCGGAGCTGGGAGGAATGGAGAGGCCCCGTCTTCCATGATCAGGCGGATCTGAAGCAGCTGACTGTCAGCTACCGGAACACCGTCGAAATCATGGATCTGGCACAGAAGGTAGCCGGACGGTATCCGATTGAAGGAATCTGTGAAACAAAACCGGTCCTTCGCCACGGCGAAACGCCGCGGATCATCCGGGCCGGGAATGAAAAAGAGCGCCTTTCCCTGATCAGGGTTCAGGTGCAGGCCTGGCGGGATGAAGGGTATCACAGTATCGCCCTGATTGAAAAAACCGCGGAGCAGGCGAAAAAGCTGTTCAGGCAGATCGGTCTGGACCTGGACGCACACCTGCTCTCGGAAACAGATACCGAATACCGCGGCGGCGTAATGGTCCTGCCCGCAAGCATCGCCAAAGGCATGGAGTTTGACTGTGTAGGCATCTGCGATGCCTCCGCGGAAAACTTCCCGGATGACGAGTTCCTCTGCCGGGTCCTGTATGTTATGATGACGCGCCCGTTGCACCGGCTGTGCATCTGGCACAGAGGCGCGGCTTCGCCGATGCTGCCTCAGGCATAAAAAGACGCTGCGTCTGTAAAACGCAGCGTCTTTTTATTTCCAGGAATCAGATCAGGTCTGCGATGTCAGGATTCACACCCTTGATGCAAACCTTCGCGCCGGAAGCCGCCTCGGCGGAATCCGCGTGGGCCAGCAGCCATTTGTTGGCCGCGGTCATCAGTTCATCTTCGGGATTCTTGATTTCAATCTCAGGCCTGGCCTGGTTCGTGCCCTTAGGCAGCACGACAACCACCTTGAAGCCCTGGCCCTTTTTCGAGCTGCAGGGTGCGTAGTGCAGGGTCGTGGCATAGACTTCGACCATCGTTCCGGCGGGACACAGATAGGCAACGACCTTGTCCGAATCCAGAATACCGTCCACCAGATCCTCGCGTTTTGCCAGCAGCAGGATAAAGTCCTCGGTGCCGACGTTCAGTTCGCTGTCCCGGTGGTATTCCAGGCAGTTCATCTTTGTGTTGTGGCCGTTGCACCAGCCGATCTGGATGGGCATACCGCCGTAGGCGTTGTTCCGCAGGTCCTTCTCAATGGGCAGGGCCTGCAGTTCAGCCTGTTCCGGTACGTATTCCACACCGTCCGGGCAGGGAGTGACCTTGTCCAGGGTTTCCAGCAGTTCCTTAAGGTCGTAGCCGGTCATCACCTGGCCGTAGTTCTGGAATGACGGGTCGCTGACAGGTAAGATCTTCATAGTGTTTCCTCCTCTTTTTTAATTCATAATTCATAATTCAGAATTCAGAATGTCAGTAAACTTCATGCCCTGTATTCAGAGTCTTGGACAGCCTGTCATACTCATCGTTATGATATGGAGTTGGCCATTCATAATAATTAATTATGAATTCTGAATTGATTTAGAAGTTCTTCGTCAGGTCATAGCGTTCATAGAATTCTTTCCGGTAATCAAGCAAGGAATCATTCGCTATCGCCTCCCTGATCTCCTCCATCATGTGGATCAGGAACCGCAGATTATGGATTGAAGCGAGCCGCCCCGCGGTAATCTCCCTCGCGTTGAACAGGTGGCGGATATAAGCCCGGGTGAAATTCCGGCAGGCATAGCAGTCGCACTGATCGTCCAGGGGCGTGAAGTCGTGGGCGTACTTTCCGTTCTTCACGACCACACGGCCTTTGCTGGTCAGGACGCTCCCGTTACGGGCAATCCGCGTGGCCAGCACGCAGTCGAACATGTCCACGCCGCGGATCACCGCCTCAATGAAACAGTCCGGTGTGCCGACGCCCATCAGGTACCGCGGTTTCTGCTCCGGCATGTAAGGCATCAGCTCATCAAGCATCTCATACATGACGGGCTTTGGCTCGCCTACGCTCAGACCTCCGATGCCGTAGCCGATAAAGTCCATGTCCGCCAGTGCCTTCGCGCTTTCGATCCGCAGATCCTTATAGAACGCGCCCTGCACGATGCCGAAGAGTGCCTGGTCTTCCCGGGTGTGATGCCGCTTGCACCGTTCCGCCCACCGGTGGGTGATCTCCATGTTCTTTTTCGCGGTCTCCCAGTCGCACGGATAGGCCGAGCAGACGTCAAAGGCCATCGCGATGTCGGAACCCAGTGCCTGCTGGATATCCATGGATTCCTCCGGCCCGATGAACTGCCGGGAACCGTCCAGATGGCTCTGGAAGGTCACGCCTTCCTCCCTGATCTTCCTGATGCCTGCCAGGGAGAAAACCTGGAATCCGCCGCTGTCCGTCAGGATCGGACCGTTCCAGCCCATGAACCGATGCAGTCCGCCCGCCTCCCGGATCAGTGCTTCACCCGGCCGCAGGTGCAGATGGTAGGTATTGGACAGCAGGATCTTTGTGCCGATCTCTTCCATTTCACGGGGCGTCATTGCCTTGACGCAGGCACTCGTGCCCACGGGCATATAGATCGGCGTGGGAATATCTCCGTGCGGCGTGTGCAGCACGCCCAGCCGCGCGCCGGACTGTTTGCATATATGCTTTACTTCATAGGAAAACGGTTTGCTCAGAGCAGTTCATCCTTCCTGATTGGCTTGTATTTATCGAATTCTTCCAGCTTCTGCACGACTTCCTCGCGCAGAACCAGTGCCGGGCGCTGCCGGGGCATATCCGTGTCCTCCGGCACAGTCAGCAGATCCGCGTAGGTATCCCAGATCGTACCTTCCGGCAGGGAGTGGAAAGTCATGGCTTCATTCAGCGTCGGATGGCGGAATGTCAGCTTGTAGCCCCACAGGGCGATCTGCTGTCCGGGAATGCCGGTGCCGTAGCGGTTGTCTCCCCACAGTGGTGCCCCGATGCTGCTCATCTGCGCCCGGATCTGATGCTTCCGTCCGGTCTCCAGGCGGATCGCGCACAGTGCGGTGCCATTCCGGCGGTCAATGCAGCGGCCGTGAAGGATCGCCAGCTTACCGCCCCGCTCGTCTGCCTCGCAGACAACCTCCCGGTTTTTGATCTCATCATGGATCAGGTAATCAGTCAGTGTGAATTCATCCCGCACCTCGCCGGTCACCACGCACAGATATTCGCGCCCCATCTCGTGCTCACGCATCTGGGCGTCCAGCCGGGCAGCCGCCTTGCTGGTCCGGGCAAAAACCATCAGCCCGCCCACCGGCCGATCCAGCCGCTGGACCAGTCCCAGATAGACGTTGCCTGGTTTGTGATACCGTTCCCTGATGTATTCCTTCAGCAGGGTCAGGATATCCGGATCGCCTGTCCGGTCCGCCTGGGAAAGCATGTTCGGCGGTTTCACGGCAACCAGCACATGATTATCCTCGTACAGGACATTGCCGCTCAGGTCAGCCACGCTGCCACCTCCCGCTCGCTCCGCAGGGTAGCACGCCGCCCGTGGTCACGGGCAGGCACAGTTCCTGGCTGTCAGTTTTTCCGCCGAAGCGGCTCACCACGCATTTCTCCAGCATATTGCTCAGCACGCTTGCCTGGAATCCTGTGGTATAGCTGTTGATCAGGAAGAACAGAGGCTCTTCACTCAGTGCCTGCGCACATGTGTCGATCAGCCCGTACAGTTCGTTTTCCAGTTTCCATACCTCGCCGGACGGTCCCCGTCCGTAGCTCGGCGGATCCATCAGGATGCCGTCATAGCGGTTGCCCCTGCGCAGTTCCCGCTGCACAAACCGCAGCGCGTCCTCCACAATCCAGCGGAAGCGGTTTTCCGGCAGTCCGCTCAGTTCGCGGTTTTCCTTTGCCCAGAGCACCATACCCTTCGCCGCGTCCACGTGCGTCACATGTGCGCCGGCGGCGGCGCAGGCCAGTGTCGCCCCACCCGTATATCCGAACAGGTTCAGTACCCTCAGTTCCTTCCGTCCGTCCTTCCGGATCAGGTCACTCATCCAGATCCAGTTCGCCGCCTGTTCCGGAAACAAACCGGTATGCTTGAAGCCCGTCGGCTTCACATAAAATCGCAGGTCTCCGTGCTGAACGGTCCAGCGTTCAGGCAGTTTTTTCAGAAACTCCCATTCGCCGCCGCCCCGATCGCTGCGGTGGTAATGCGCCTGGGCGCTCCTCCACAGTTTCTCCTGGGCTTTCGGCCAGATCGTCTGCGGGTCCGGACGGCGAAGGATGACATCATCCCAGCGTTCCAGCTTCTCGCCGTCGCCGGTATCCAGAACTTCATAGTCAACCCAGCTGTCAGCTAAAAACATGAGCGGCTTCCTTTCAATTATGAATTAAACCTTGTCAGCACGTCAGAATGCATTTCAATCAGTGCGTTGACCACGTCCAGGCAGTACAGCCGGTCCAGGCCGTCCAGTGCCGGATCCGTCTCCACGTATTCCCGCAGAGCTTCCCGGTCGCCGAAAGCAGCCTTCGCGGCCAGCCGGTTCGCCCGGTCCGCTTCGCACAGGATATCCGCCAGCGCTTCCGGTACCCGGACCGCCGGCGTTACGTCGTTTCCGTCCTGCAGAATCAGTACGGTCTCGACAACCGCTTCCTTTGGCAGCTGCGGCAGGACGCCGTTGTTTTTCCGCGTCACTGCCGGGATCTCTGCCGTCTCCCCGCGGAGCAGCGCCAGGGCCAGTCTCATCGGCCGCACCGGCGGTACCTTCGACAGAAGCAGCAGCTGGGCCATCGCTCCTTCACGGCTGCCCGCCCCCTGCTCCCGCACGGTATTCATGTACAGGATGCGTTCCTTGCGTTTTTCCACAGTTTCCCCGAATTCAGGGCGTTCGTCCGGGATATAGTCCTCCTGCGCGGGCAGAAACTCCGCGTGATCTGTCACATCCCCCGCCGGGACTGCGTCCCACCAGCCGAGCCAGCGCCTCGACAGGCTTCCCAGCTCGCCGTTTTCTGCGGCCTTCTTCAGCTTGCCCAGCAGGTCCGCTTTTCCGTCCTTCATTTCCGTCAGGAACGCGAAGCCGGGCAGGCCGGCTGTCACCGCCTGAACGTTTTCAGGACGGATCTGAAGCCTTTTGGCGTATGTATCCACGCCGTTCGCGCCGCGCAGGGGCGTCCGGCCGAGGCCGTATGTCCGGTAGCCGCGGCTTTCAAACACTTCCGTGGTCCGTGCCATGGGCTGGCCGAGGTTGATAACCAGCGCGCCGGGACAGGATTTATCCATGGCGTCGCAGAGGTTCAGCACCGCTTCCCCGGCCCGCAGCGCATGCAGCAGGCCTTCGATACCGCCGTTCACCCGCGCCTGGTCCGTCAGGCCCGGATCGTCCTCCTCAGCGGAGCCCAGGGCGCTGCGGTCCTGGAAAAATCGGCTGGCAGCCTGGGGGTCGCCGGCGTAGATTACACACCCGGCGTCCTTCAGCACCTCCGCACGGTCGGCGGATACCTGAAAGGTTCCGCCTTTTCCGGCTTTGGCAAAAATCTTCTCCCCGTATCCCTGCAGCAGCTCCTGCATGGCGGGGTTTCCCTCTTCCACGGTGACGTCAGCGTTCGCCTCGCCGCCGGCAAAAAGAAGGTCGGTTAAAAGGGAGGGCAGGAGCGTGGGTACGTCCTGCCCGATCATCGCGATCCTCATGCTTTCGCGATCCCCAGTTCTGCTTTTTTGCCGTTGATATCCCACTGCTGGCTGACAAAGCCTTCCGGCGCCTTTCCGCGCGCGATGGCGGTGGCCAGCGTGGTCCGGCTGATCATGTCCTTATACGCGTCCAGCGCGGCAGCCAGTTCGTCGTCGCCCTCATAGTACAGGCTGATACGGTCCGTCACCTCAAAACCTGCGTCCTTGCGCATGGTCTGCACCTTCGAGATCACTTCGCGGGCGTAGCCCTCGCTGATCAGTTCATCGGACAGGTTCGTATCCAGCACCACGGTCACGCCACGGTCTTCCGCCGCAATGAAGCCGGGTTTGTTCATGGGCGTCGTCAGCACGTCGTCCTTGGCCAGCTTCACTTCGGTGTCATCGATCATGAAGGAGACTCCCTCGCCCTTATTGAAGGCGTCCACCACGTCGTTGCCGTCCAGTTCGGAGAGCTTCTGGCCGATTTTGCCCAGGAGCTTGCCGTACTTCGGTCCCAGTGTCCGCATCTGCGGCTTGAGCTGGTACGTGGTAAAGGCGCGGGCGTCTTCGGTGAAGACGACTTCCTTGACATTCAGCTCGTCCTCGCACAGTTCCTGATAGGCCTGTTCAAATGTCGCGCCTTTCACGTACAGCTTCTGCACGGGCTGGCGGACCTTCAGGTTCGCGGTGTTGCGGCAGGCGCGGCCCAGCTGGATGGCTTCCACCAGGGCGTCCATCTGCTCTTCGGTATCCTTGTCCACAGCAGCCCTGTCGCTCACCGGGAAGTCGCTCAGGTGCACGCTTTCCGGCGCGCCGGGCACGTTGTTCACCACCAGGTTCTGCCAGATCTCCTCCGACAGGAACGGGATGAACGGCGCGCACAGCTTGCTCAGCGTCACCAGCACATGGTACAGCGTGGCGAAGGCGGCTTCCTTGTCTCCGCCCATGCCCTTGCCCCAGAACCGCTCGCGGCCCCGGCGCACGTACCAGTTGCTCAGCTCGTCCACAAAGGCGGCCAGCTTGTTGGCGCTTTCGGTGATCCGGTAGTTGGCCAGGTCGTCGTCCACCTGGTCGATCAGGGTGTTCAGCTTGCTCAGGATCCAGCGGTCCATCAGGGTCAGCTCGGTCTTTTCCAGCGGATGCGCCAGCGGGTCGAACCCGTCGATCTGCGCGTACATCGCGAAGAAGGCGTAGGTGTTCTGCAGCG
>CAMKEI010000008.1 GCA_946411525.1 uncultured Clostridia bacterium
CGGAAGCCGGGCATGATGCCCGGCTTCCGTTGTATTTCAATGCCATTCGTCTTACTGACCTGCCGTAAAGGCGTTGTCTGATACCGGAGACCTTTGTAAATAAGGTCCGGGGATTTTGATATTATTCAAACTCGATGGTTGCAACAGGCTTTTCGCTGATGTCCCACAGGACACGGTTCACGCCGGGAACGGTCCGGATGATCCGGTCGCGCATCCGGCAGAGCACGGGGAAGGGGATCTCCGGGATGGTGGCAGTGACGGCGTCCACGGTGTTGACTGCGCGGATGATCACGGCCCAGCCCATGTACCGCTCGCCCTTGCCGTCCACATAGCGGATGCCGGTGAAGAACTGCTCAGAATTATAGCCGGCGACGATTACGGGATTTATGAGAAGGCTGCCGCCGTCGGGAACCTGGACAGGGATCACGCCGACACAGATACACTCAGGACAATTGCCCTGAATGCCGAGGGAGGCGGGTTCGGCGTTCACGCTGAGCATGGACTGGCTGCCGTGGAAAAGCTGGAAGACCAGGAAGCATTGCTGGACATCGCGACAGAAGCCAGGGACGGACTTGTAGCGATTTATGCAGCCAAAAAACTGAAAGACCGGGATAAGATCCTCGAATTCCTCATGAAAACGGACGACAGCTATAACTTCAAAACCGTCCTGCCGAAGATTGAACTCACCGGGGAGGAAAAAAAGGCGCTGTCGGACGGGGCCAAGCTTCGCAGCGATCCCGTGATGAAGGAGCTGTTCAGCGAGGATCAGCTGTATGAGAAATGCCTTGAGGAAAAAGATCAGGAGCTTGCCAGGACGCTGTGGAAAAACATCTGGGAAAAAGACAAGCTTGAAACGCTGAAGGAGATCCTGGGGACGTCACCGGAAGCGGAGGCCGTGAGCATGCGGCTCAAAACGATCCGGCATATGGAAAACCTGAAGCAGATGGGATACCCGGCAGAGATCAATGAAAGAACAATCAGGTATAACGGAACGCTCGAAAAAGAGATCAGCCTTCTGGGAACGGTCAAGCATACCGTGCAAAAACAGGGGATGACGATCGGATTTGACGATGTGTATGAAAAGGCGGGCGACGATCTGAGCAAAGCGGTCGCCAGCAAAACACGCCTGGTGCTGACCTATTTCCTGGGCGGACCGTTCCTGGGCGGCCTCATGATCCTGGGCCCGGACCACTGGCTGTCGGAGAACGCGAAGGACGCCATCTGGATGGTGATAGCCACGCTCCAGCTGTCGGACAGCGAGAACGTGATGAAACGGGTGTCCGCCGATATGAGCGAAGAGGAGGCAGCAACGGTGATCCGGGATATCCTCCGGACCTGGTGGCATACCGTGGCGTAATAACAGAACGGACGGAACGAAACCGGGTGAACAGGCCGGGAGCGGCCGCGTGGTGACAAAAGGACAGATAATGCGGAACGGGAAATCCCGTTCCGCATTTATACTTTTTACTATATGTATCAGGAGAAGAACCGGACAAAGCCCGCTCTGAAGAGAGAAAACCAGCGGATATTACTGCTCCTTCTTGGTGGCGTAAGCAGCGACCAGCGCCAATGCCAGCACCGCGCCTTTGACAGCGGGAAGTACATAGAAGGGAACGGCACAGATGGTCAGACCGTTTTCCAGCGTGGAGACAAGCAATGCCCCGATCATTGTACCCAGGGCGTTTGGCTTTTCCGCACCGCCGACTGTACGACCGACGAACACCGCTGCCAGGGACTGCATCAGGTAGTTATCGCAGCACATTACCTGTGCGGAACTACCGCGGGAGGAGACAAGAATACCGCCAATGGCGATGAACACCGCCGTGATCATACCGGCCAGGTAGCGGTAGCCCTTGACGTTGATACCGGAGAGTTTCGCGGCCTGTTTGTTGCCGCCCATGGCGTAGATGAAGCGGCCGTGCTTGGTATGCTCCAGGAAGATGTATGCCACCAGCACGCAGGCAAGCATGATGATGATCAGCCAGGGCTCCTTGCCGATGGCCAGGAAGTCTTCCCCCAGCTTGATCCGGAGGGGATCCGCGCCGGCGGGGGTGCGCATGCCGGTGGAAACGGCGCCGCCGCCGATGTACCACTGGCCCAGGCCCTGATGAACGAACATGAGGGCGCAGGTGGCCAGCATGTCCGGAATCTTGCAGACCAGGATCAGGAACATGGTCAGCTGGTACATGATGATCGTGACCAGAATGGAGATCAGGATACAGGCGCCCAGCGGCAGCCCGTACCAGAGGTACATACTGACAAACACATATGCGGAGCAGCTGGCCAGCGTACAGGCGGACATGTCAAAACCGTCCGGCGCCATGGTGACCGTGGCGGCAATACCGAACACGGTGGTGATGGACATAGCCCGGAGAATATTGATCATGTTGTTCGTGGACATGAACCGGTTGCCCTTGATCAGGGTAAAGGCAATCACACTGGCGACCAGCGTGATGACGGCTGCCCAGTCGATCAGGACTTTACCGAGGCTTTTTTTCTGCCTCGGCATCGCAGCCATGTTTGGTTTCAGGGTTGTTTGCGTCATGTTCGTCCCTCCTGTTTCACGCGTAGCGGGCACGGTTGCCCACGGCGTAGTGCATGATCTCGTCTTCCGAAGTCTGCGATGTGACAAGCTCCGCCATCACCTGGCCGTCAAAGAGAACGTAGATCCGGTCGGTGATGGAAAGCAGCTCGGAGTTTTCGCAGGAAGCGTATATGACGCTGTTCCCGCGCTTCGCGATATCACAGATCAGGTGGAAGATATCCTGCTTTGCTCCGACGTCAACGCCCTTGGTGGGCTCATCGAAAATATACAGGTCGCAGTCGGCGGCCATCCATTTGGCAACGGCCACTTTCTGCTGGTTGCCGCCGGACAGGTTTTTGACAAACTGCTTTACGGAAGGCGTGGAGATGCCGAGCTTCTTCACATAGTCCTCCGCGCACTGGTCGATTTTCCGCTTGTTGATGAAGGAAGCGGTGCAGAAGTTGTCCAGGGAAGCGGCTGAGATATTGAAACTGACTGTTTCGCCGACAAGAACGCCTTCCTTGCGGCGCTCCTCCGGCACCAGGGCGATCCGGTTCTTCAGAGCCTGGGACGGGTTTTTCACCGTCAGCTCCCTGCCGCCCATGATGACCTTGCCGCCGGTCTTTTCATAGGCGCCGAAGATGGTTTTGCACAGCTCCGACTTACCGGCGCCGACCAGGCCCGCGATGCCGACGATTTCGCCCTTGCGTGCGTAGATGGACACGTCGTTGACGCGTCCGTCCGCGCCGGAGAGGTTCTGCACCTCGAAGGCGACGTCGCCGATCTCGGCGATCTCCTTGGGGAAGTTCTCCTCGAAGGAGCGGCCCAGCATCTTTTCCACGATCTCCCGGGTGGTGGTCTGCGGTGTGATCTCCGTCGTTCCGACAACCTGCCCGTTCCGCATGACGGTGTAACGCTCGCAGATCCGGATGATCTCGTTGATCCGGTGGGAGATAAAGATGATGGCGACGTTCTCGGTCGCCTGCAGATGCTTCACCAGGCGAAAGAGCTCTTCGGTCTCAGTGTCGGACAGGGGAGCGGTCGGCTCGTCCAGGATCAGGAAATTGCACTCGTTGACGATGGCCCGGGCAATCAGGACCATCTGTTTCTGGGCCAGGGAAAGATCCTGGACCAGCTTATGAACGTCAACCTCGATGTTCAGCCGCTGAAGCACTTCCGCGGCACGCTTATAGAGGCTGCGCCATTTCATCATGAAATTTCCGTGCATGACGGTATCGTTCAGCATTACGTTTTCCGCCACGGACAGAGTGGGAACCAGCGCCATATCAACTTCCTGATACACGATCTGGATTCCCAGCTTTTTCGCGGCGAGGGTGGAACGAAGCTCCACAACCTCGTCGTTCAGGTAAACCTCCCCGGTATAATCCGGATTGGCACCGGCCAGCACCTTCATCAGGGTGGACTTTCCGGCGCCGTTTGCCCCGACCAGGGCATGGATCTCACCGGTGGTGACTTCGAAATTGACATCGGTCAGCGCTTTGACACCCGGAAACTCGATGGAGACATTCCGGGTTCCGAGCTTGATCTTTTCCATGGATTTCCCTCTTCTCTGCGCTCCGGAGAACCGGAGCGGAATCAGCGGTTGGCCAAGCCTGAAGAAAAGGAGGGCCGGAGCAAGGACTCCGACCCTCCTGGCAAGAGATTGCTCTCTGAATGATAAGTACCGGTCAGGAATTACTTGTGGATCAGATCGGCGGGCATCCAGTCGGCCACGCTCAGGTAGCCCAGGTTGCCGTAGGTCTCGCCGGCGATCTCGCCCAGGTTCTCCACGGTGGAGGTGTCCTTCAGAGATGTCGCCATGATGGCGGTACCGGGAACTTCAACCACGTCCACGCCGTACTGCTGGCTGGCGGGATCATAGATCTTGTCATATTCGCCGGCCATTTCCAGAAGCAGGAGGCGCATGGCGATCTCGCCGTTCATGGTCCAGTCGGTGGTGCCGGCAGCCATCCAGATTTCCGGATGATTCTGCATGTTGGTCACGTCGACCTGGTCGATGTCAACGGAAGCCATCGGCAGCGCGTTGTCGCCGCTGAAGTTGGGATCCTCGGTGATGGCGTTGTACACGCCCTGGCCGTACAGATCGTAGTATACGACGACGCCGTCCACATCCTCACGGTTGATGGACTGCAGATAGGCAGCCATCACGGAGTTGGCGGAATCAAGGGTATCCTGCAGGGGCTGCACTTCGCCGACGGTCTTGATCTTGCCGGCGGATTCATACTCCTGCCAGCCGACTTCACGGCGATCGAAGGGGCTGTTGTAGTTCGGGCCGCGCCAGACCTTGATCAGGCGGACCCCTTCGCCGAACTTCTCGATCATGGCGTCGAGCAGAACGGTGACCAGGGACTTGTCCTGCTGGAACAGCTGGGTGACGCCGGGCAGCTTCTGGTATTCACCATCGGTATAGAACTGGGTGTCGAAGCAGACGATCTTCATGTCCGGATACTGCTCGGTGATGCCCTTCAGGAAGGTGTAGGAGCCGTCCTGGTTGCCGTGGCTGACGAGCAGGCCGTCATAGCCGGCAGCGGCACAGGTGGAGATGGTATCCTGCCATTTGTTGAAGTCGCCGCCGCAGAAGTGCACGTCGCACTGTACGCCCAGCGCGGCACACAGATCCGTGCAGGAATTCGCCCACATCTGGAAGATGGTGGCAGAGGGCAGCAGCATGATGTATGCGACCTTCTTGCCGGCGACGGGGTTTTCGGCCTCGGCAGTCGCGACTGACATCATGGACAGAGCCAGTGCGAGAACCAGGACCAACGCGATAATCTTTTTCATGGTACAACCTCCTATTTTTATCCCGCGGGATACTCCCGCATTTTTTTGTTAAGCAGAGTATAACGCATGTCAAGTTCTATGTCAAGCAAAGTTTCAGAAAAAGAATTAGTATTGTTTTCAACGGACGAACAGGCCTGATGTTTATTAAAATGGATAAAACAGGACAAAAATGACAAGATAATTACAAAAACACGACGAATTTGCGTGATTGTTTACTAAACTACAGTTAAAATATCCGCTTTTGTCTATTGACAGTTCAGTTCGTTTTGTTTACAATGCAAATGAATAACTATGCTCCAAAGCGGAATACTGTCCTTTTTACAGGATATGAAAGAGGGATGCAGATGAGCGAACTGAAGCGGTTTCCGACGGATGCCGAGGCCAAAAAACTGATTGTGGAGATCGGACGGCGCATGTATATGAAGAATTTTGTGGCGGCCAACGACGGGAATATCTCCTGCAAGGTGGACGAGGATACGATCTGGACCACGCCCACCGGCGTCTCCAAAGGCTTCATGTCCGAGGACGAAATGGTCAAGATGCGGCTGGACGGAACCGTCATCAGCCAGGGGGACAAAAGGCCGTCCAGCGAGGCGAAGATGCACCTGCGCATATATAATGAAAGAAAGGACGTCATGGCGGTCTGCCACGCGCATCCGCCGATTTCCACTTCTTTCGCGATCGCAGGCATGAGCCTGGACAGGGCCATCTATCCGGAGGCGCTGGTCAACCTGGGCACGGTTCCCTGCGTTCATTATGAGGCGCCGGGTTCCCAGGGAATACCGGATTCCATCGCGCCGTACGTCCGGGATTACAACGCGCTGCTGCTGGCCAACCACGGCGCGGTGGCCTGGGGCTCCTCACTGATGGAGGCCTGGTACCGGCTGGAGGCGACCGAGCATTACGCGATGGTGATCATGTACACCGGCAACATCATCGGCAAGGCCAACGTGCTGAGCTGCGACCAGGTGGGCGAGCTGATCCGCCTGCGGGAGAAGATGGGCATCACCACCGGCGGCGTACCGGCCTGCGCGGCAAAGCCCACCAACACGCAGGACGTGGTGCTGGGACAGAGCGTCAGCGCCGGGGAAACGCCCGGACTCAAGACCTACGGGCAGGGCGGAAGCGCCTCTCCGTGCGGCTGCGCCGGCGGATCCGACTCCGTGAGCGAGGCGGAACTGAAACAGATCACCGAGGCCGTGATCGCCAGGCTGAGCGGAAAAAGGCAGTAAACCACCATTTACAGGATTATCAATTATGAATTCAAGATATGAAGATTCTTCAGCAGTATTTGACCTGAACCGTGGACTGAATTGAAGGAGAGCGTTCCGTGAAAGCGATTGTTATCGGCGGAGTGGCGGCGGGCATGTCGGCCGCGTCCAAGCTGCGCAGAATGATGCCTGACGCCGGAATCACCGTCTATGAAAAGGGCGGCTTCCTGTCCTACGGCGCCTGCGGGCTGCCGTACTATGTGGGCGACTTCAATACGGAGCCGGGGAAGCTGATCGCCCGGACGCAGGAGCAGTACCGGGAGATGAAGATCGACTGCCGGCTGCACCATGAGGTGCTCCGGGTAGATCCGGCGGCGAAGAAGGTGCTGGTCAGGGACCTGACAGGCGGGCGGGAGTTTGAGGACTCCTACGACAGGCTGATGATCGCTGTGGGCTGCAACAGCGTGATTCCGAGGTTTCCGGGGGCGGACCTTCCCGCGGTGTTCTGCCTGCGGAGCATGGAGGACGGCCTGCTGCTGCGGGAGATCGCGCATCTGGACGGTGTCCGGCATGTGGCGGTGATCGGCGGCGGCTATATCGGCGTGGAAATGGCCGAGGCGCTGGTGCATCTCGGAAAGCAGGTCACGCTGATCGAGGCGGGCGACCGGATCATGAATACGTTTGAGCCGGAATTCTCGGAGCTGGCCGCCCAGGAGCTGGAGCGGAACGGCGTGCGGGTCATGATCCGGAGCGCGGTGACGGGAATTGAGGAAAAGGGAAACTCCCGCACGGTGAAGACCGGGGCGGGCGACGTTTCCTGCGATATCGTGCTGATGGCGGTAGGCGTCAGGCCGGCGACAGGCTTCCTGAAGGATACGGGAATCCGCATGGCGCGCAACGGCGCGCTGATCGTGGACAGGGAAATGCGGACCTCCCTGGAGGACGTGTGGGCGGCCGGCGACTGCGCGACGGTGTACCACCGGCTGATGGAGGAGGACGCGTTCATCGCCCTGGGAACGGTCGCGAACAAATGCGGCCGGATTGCGGGCGAGAACATGGCGGGAAAGCATACAAAGTTTGCAGGCGCCCTGGGCACCGCGGCGATCAAGGTGTTTGAAATGGAATTCGGCCGGACAGGCATGACGGAACGCGACGCGCAGCGCCTGGGATGCGACTACAAGACCAAGCTGGTGACGGCGCCGGATCATCCGGCCTATTATCCGGATCCGGAGAAGCTGGTCATCAAGCTGATTTACGAGGCCCGGACGAGGAAACTGCTAGGCGCGAACGTCTGCGGAAAGCGGAACGCGGTGATGCGGACGGATATGTTCGCCGTCGCGATCCACAACGGAATGACCACGGAGCAACTGGGCATGGTGGACCTGGCCTACGCGCCGCCCTTCGCCTCCGTGTGGGACGCGGTGCACATTGCGGCGAACGCGGCGAAATGACGGAAAGGAAGGCGGGAATCGCGATGGACAAGCTGTGCTCAATCCGGGAGGCCATCGGTTCTGTTCCGGACGGCGCGATGATCGCGCTGGGCGGAAACACGCTGAACCGCGCACCGATGGAAGCGGTCCTTGAGATCGTACGGCAGGGAAAGAAACACCTGCGGCTGATCAAGACGGCCGGCGGGCTGGACGTCGACCTGCTGAGCCTGGGGGAATGCCTGGACAGCGTGGACGCCGGGTTCATCAGCATGGAAACGGAATACGGCCTGGCGCAGCATTACCGCCGGGCGGTGCAGTCCGGCAGCGTCAGGGCGAACGAGCACGCGTGCTATACGGTGATCTCCGCCCTGCGGGCAGGCGCTTACGGGATTCCGTTCATGCCGGTGCGCGGGCTGCAGATATCCGACCTGCGCAAAGTCAACGACTACTTCGCGGACGTGAAGGATCCCTTCGGAGGGGAAACGCTGGCGGCGGTCAAAGCGCTGCGGCCGGACGTCGCCGTGATCCACGTCCAGCAGGCGGACGCCCGCGGGAACGCGGTGATTGACGGACCGAAGTACGACGACATCCTGATGAGCCGGGCGGCGAAGCGGGTGATCCTGACGGCGGAGACGATCGTCGGGGATGGTTTTTTCAGCCGGAACGAGGTCAAGGCGGATATTCCGCATTTCATGGTTTCCCATGTGGTGAGGGCGCGCCTGGGCGCCTTCCCGGGCAGCTGCTTCGGCGCCTACGGCCCGGACGACCGGACGATCCGGAAATACGCGGAACTGGAGAACGCCGACGGCCTGCGGGCGATGATCGGAGAGGGGGGAGGCGTATGATTCGTCCCTGCGATATGATGACGGTCTCGCTGGCCAGGCTGATCCGGGACGGGGAGACGGTGTTCCACGGGGTTTCCTCCCATATGCCGATGATCGCGGTGCTGCTGGCAAAAAAGCTGCATGCCCCGAACGCCGTTCACCTGAACATTCCCGGCGGCGTGGACCCGGCGGAACCCGAGCTGCAGTCCTGGACGAGCGCGGGCGGGGAACTGTGGCAAACGGCCTGCGCAGCGCTGCCGCTGCAGGAGGTTTTCGACCTGAGCATGCGGGGCGGGCTGGACGTGGCTTTCCTCAGCGGGGTGCAGTTTGACCAGCACGGCCGGGTGAACGCTTCGGTGATCGGGGACTACCACAGGCCCAAGGTCAGGCTGCCGGGCGGCGCCGGAAGCGCGGTGCTGATCCCGACGGCGAAGCGTGCGATCCTGTGGCGGACGAAGCATGACAAGCGGACGTTCACGGAAAAGCTTGACTTTGTGACCGCCCAGGGGCATGTGAGCGATATCGTGACGCCGCTGTGCTGCTTCACGATGCATGAGGGTGAGCTGATCCTGAAGAGCATCCATCCCTATTCCTCCCTGGAGGAGGTGGCGGCGAACACCGGGTTCCCGATCCGCTATTTCTCCGCGGATTTCACCCCGGAGCCGACGGCGGAGGAGATGCGGGCACTGCGGGAAATCGATCCGCGCGATCTGCGGAACCTCGAGTTCCGGTAAGCAGGTTTCCATGGCCGGCCGCGCGGTGGGCCTGATGATACAGAACATTCAATCATGAAGGGAGTTTTGACGATGTCCAAGTACGATACCTATTTTCTGATGAAGGAGAACGAGGTTCCCGATTATGTGAAGACGAAGTATCCGGACTTTTTCGATCCGGAAGCGAAGCTTGAGGTTAAGGAGATCGGTGACGGCAACCTGAACTATGTATTCCGCGTCGTGGATCCCGCGTCCGGAAAGAGCATCATCGTCAAGCAGGCCGGCGAAGCGCTGCGTATCTCCGCTGAAATGCACGTATCCACCGACCGGAATCGGATCGAAAGCGAGATCCTGATCCTGCAGGACAAGTACGCACCCGGCCTGGTGCCGAAGATCTACGGATACGATACCACGATGTGCGCCTGCACGATGGAGGACCTGTCCGACCACGCGCTGATGCGTTACGCGCTGATGCGGCATGAGACCTTCCCGCGCTTCGCTGAGGACATCTCCACCTTCATGGTCAACACGCTGCTGATGACCACGGACGTGGTGATGGAGCACAAGGAGAAGAAGGCCCTGGTCAAGAGCTTCATCAATCCCGAGCTGTGCGAGATCACCGAGGACCTGGTGCTGATGGAGCCTTACAACGACATCAACCACCGGAACAACGTGTTCCCGCCGGTCGCGGACTTCGTGAAGAAGGAACTGTACGAGGACGACGCGCTGAAGCTGGAAGTGGCGAAGCTGAAGTTCGACTTTATGAACAACGCCCAGGCGCTGCTCCACGGCGACCTGCATACCGGCTCTATCTTTGTGAAGCAGGATTCCACCCGCGTGTTCGATCCGGAATTCGCCTTCTTCGGCCCTATCGGATACGACACGGGCAACGTGATCGCTAACCTGATCTTTGCCTGGGACAACGGCAGGGCCGCAGGCGCGGACGAATTCTGCGACTGGTGCCTGCAGACGATCCGCGAGGTGATCGACCTGTTCCGGGTGAAGTTCATGGAATGCTTTGAGAAGAACGCCACAGAACCCATGGCAAAAGTGCCCGGCTTCGCGGAATGGTACCTGGACACGGTGATCCGGGATACCGCGTCCTACTGCGGCACCGAGCTGCACCGCCGGACCGTCGGTATGGCCAACGTGAAGGACGTGACCACGATCGCCGACCCGGAGAAGCGGGCGCACGCCGAGAAGGTCAACATTCTCAGCGGCAAGGACTTCATCATGAACGCGGCCAGCTTCCGCACCGGCGATGATTTTGTGGCCGCCGTGCTGCGGGCGGATGAGAAAGCCTGAAATCGGCAGGAGGGAAAAACCATGAGTGAAAAGAGCATCATGACCTATGAAACCGTGGAGCTGAACGAGGAGGAAGGCGCGCTGGTCATCCTGGACCAGACGAAGCTGCCCGGCGAAGTGAAGATTCTGCACCTGACGGACCAGAAGGATATCTGGCAGGCGATCTACCTGCTGCAGGTCCGCGGCGCGCCGGCGATCGGCGTGGCGGCCGCCTTCGGCGTATACCTGGCCGCAAAGGATATCAGGACGGATGACTATGACGAATTTGCCGCCAGATTCCACGAAGCCAAGGAATACCTGAACTCCTCCCGGCCTACGGCGGTGAACCTTTCCTGGGCCCTGAACCGGATGGAGAAGGTTGTGACCGACAACCGGGACAAACCCGTGGCGGAGATCAGGGAACTGCTGCGGAAGGAGAGCATCGAGATCAAGGCGGAAGACGTATGGATGTGCCGGATGATCGGCGAGTACGGGCTGACGCTGATCAAGGACGGCGACGGTATCCTGACCCACTGCAACGCCGGGCAGCTGGCCACCTCCAAGTACGGTACCGCGCTGGCGCCGATCCATCTGGGACGGGAGCGGGGCATGAACTTCCGGGTATTCTGTGACGAAACCAGGCCGCTGCTCCAGGGCGCAAGGCTGTCCTCCTTCGAGCTGTACGCGGACGGCGTGGACACTACGGTGATCTGCGACAACATGGCCTCCCAGGTGATGAAAAACGGCTGGGTGAACGCGGTATTCGTCGGCTGCGACCGGGTGGCCGCCAACGGCGACGCCTGCAACAAGATCGGCACCTCCGGCGTGGCGATCCTGGCCAAGTATTACGGGATTCCCTTCTACGTGCTGGGCCCGACCTCGACCATCGACATGAGCATCGAGAAGGGCGAGGATATCGTGATCGAGCAACGGCCGCAGGAGGAAGTGACCGAAATGTGGTACAAGCAGCGCATGGCGCCGCAGGGGGTCAAGGCATACAATCCAGCCTTTGACTTCGCGGACCACGAGCTGATCGCCGGCATCGTAACAGAATACGGCATTGCGCGTCCGCCCTATACGGAAAGCCTGAAGGAGATTTTCCGGAAAAAGGCGGAGGCGCAGGCAGCCAAAAAGTAATTCCCTGAAAGAGGTTTGAGGATGAGCGATCAGGAACTGCGCGGAAGGATCCAGCGGCTGGTGCTGACGGAAATGGCCCGGCTCGGCCATGCCTATGCCCCGGTTATGTCATCCAACCGGCACTGCCACCTGAGCCGCGAGGATACCGACCGGCTCTTCGGACCGGGCTACCAGCTGACGAAGCTGCGGGACCTGGTGCAGCCGGGGCAGTACGCGTGCAACGAAAAGGTGACGCTGGAAACGCCGAAAGGCGCCGTATCCCTGCGGGTGGTGGGGCCGATCCGGAAAGAGACCCAGGTGGAGCTGAGCCTGACGGACAGCGCGAAGCTCGGGCTGAAGCCGCCGGTGCGCATGTCCGGGCAGCTGGAAAACTCGCCGGGCTGCATCCTGAAGCAGGGAGACAGGAGCATACAGATTTCCCGGGGCGTGATCGTGGCTGCGCGGCATATCCATATGTCCGCGGAGGAAGCGGCGGCTTACCGCGTGAGGAACGGAGACCTGGTCTCCCTCCGGGTGGAAGGCGTCCGGGCAGTGACGCTGGAGAACGTGATCGTCCGTTGCGGCGAGGGGCACGTACTGGAGGTCCATATCGACAAGGACGAAGCCAACGCCTGCGGCCTGGAGGACGGCACGCTCTGCCGGGTGATCGTGCCCGGAGAGGTGCCGCGGGCACCGGTACCGGGCCCGGCGCCGGCCGCGCCCCGGCCGGCGTATGAACCCGCGAGGCCGACGATGCTGGACCTGACCGGGGAGAAGGCGAGGCTGATCACCGAGGAGGACGTGGTCCGCGCAAGCGGGAACGGCTACAAGGTGATCCGGTACGGAAAGGACGCGATCGTGACGCCGCTTGCCAGGGACGCCGCCTCGGAGAAACGGGTGGAACTGGCCAGGGCGGTTGAATAAGACGCAGAGAGGGTTGGAAACATGGCACTGACAAAGGAAGAACTGCAGCGGCTGACCGATCAGATCATCCGCAGCCTGGAGGGAAAGGTGGACGTTTCCCATCTGGGAGGGGTTCCTGCCGCCGCGGGACCGGCCGGAGGGACGGGACGCTGGCTGTGCGACACCGCCGAGGAGGCGGTCGCCAACGCGAAGGCCGCGCAGGCGCAGCTGATGGAAATGACGCTGGACCAGCGGGCGGAGCTGATCGCCGCCATGCGGAAAGCGGGCATTGAGAACGCAGAGCCGCTGGCGCGGCTGGCCCATGAGGAGACCGGGTACGGCCGGGTGGAGGACAAGGTCCAGAAGAACCTGCTGGTATCCCGGAAGACGCCCGGGCTGGAGGACCTGACGACCCGCTGCGAAACGGGCAGCAAAGGCATGATGATGATCGAGCAGGCGCCCTTCGGCGTGATCGGATCCATCACCCCCTCCACCAACCCGACCTCGACGATCATCAACAACTCCATCAGCATGATCGCGGCCGGAAACGCGGTGGTGTTCAATCCCCACCCCGCGGCGAAACGCGCTTCCCAGGAAGCCATGCGGGTGATGACGGAAGCGATTGTTTCCGCGGGCGGACCGGCTACGCTGATCACCACTGTCCGCGAGCCTACGCTGGAATCCGGCCAGGCGATCATGACGCATCCCGACATACCGCTGCTCTCCGTCACAGGCGGGGAAGCGGTGGTGAAGGTAGCCATGAAGACCGGGAAGAAATGCATTGCCGCCGGTCCCGGCAATCCGCCGGTCATCGTGGACGAAACGGCGGAGATTCCGGAGGCCGCGCGCAAGATTGTGGCAGGCGCCAGCTTTGACAACAACGTGCTGTGCATCGCCGAGAAGGAAGTTTTCGTTGTGGACAGCGTGGCAGACGAGCTGCTGCGGGAGATGGAAAAGAACAACTGCGTCCGGATCTCCGGCGGGGATATCGACCGGGTGCTCCGGACCACGCTGATCCCGAAGGACGGAAAGCACGTGATCAACCGGAAGTACGTCGGAAGGAACGCGGGCGTGATCCTGCGGGATGCCGGGGTTTCCTTCAGCGGAGATCCGCGGCTGGCGATCGCGGAAGTGGACCGGAACCATCCCTTCGTAATGACGGAGATGCTGATGCCGGTGCTGGCCGTGGTGCGGGTCCGGAATATCGACGAGGCGATCGCCGAGGCGTACCGTGCCGAGCAGGGCTGCAAGCATTCGGCGATGATCTATTCCACGAACGTCCACAACATGTCCAACGCCGCCCGGAAGATGAACACGACCATCTTCGTAAAGAACGCCCCGAGTTTCTCGGGCCTGGGCTTCGACGGCGAAGGCTATACCACGATGACCATCGCGACGCCCACAGGCGAGGGTGTCACCAGCGCAAGATCCTTCACCCGGCTCAGGCGCTGCGTACTGTACGGTGATTTCCGCATCTGCTGATGCGGCGATACATAAAGCGATAAAAAGAAAAGAACAGGAGACTGAAAGGAGCAGAACAACATGGCACAGGAAGCATTGGGACTGATTGAGACCAGAGGACTGGTCGGATCCATCGAGGCGGCGGACGCCATGGTGAAGGCGGCCAACGTGCATCTCGTGGGAAAGGAACATGTGGGCGGCGGACTGGTGACCGTCATGGTCCGCGGCGACGTGGGCGCGGTGAAATCCGCTGTGGAAGCGGGCGGCGCGGCGGCCAAGCGGGTCGGCGAGCTGATCAGCGTGCATGTGATCCCGCGGCCCCATGAGGAAGTGGAAGGCATTCTGCCGAAGGCGCCCGCGGCGGGAAAGGGAAAGTAATCTGATCCGGAAGGTTAATGAAAGGAGATTGTAACAATGGAACTTCAGGCTTTGGGAATGGTGGAAACAAAGGGACTCGTCGGCTCGATCGAGGCGGCGGACGCCATGGTGAAGGCGGCCAACGTTCACCTGGTCGGCAAGGAGCATGTGGGCGGCGGCCTGGTGACCGTGATGGTCCGGGGCGACGTCGGCGCCGTGAAGGCGGCGGTGGAAGCGGGCGGCGCGGCAGCCAAGCGGGTCGGCGAGCTGGTCAGCGTGCATGTGATTCCGCGTCCCCATGAAGAGGTTGAGGGAATCCTGCCCCAGATGTGACCGGGCAGTATTCTGGACAACGCGAAGGACCTGATGAGGAGGAACGGAAATGCTGAAAGGAATATCCCCGCTCCTTACACCGGAGCTGCTCAAAATTCTGGCGGAAATGGGCCACGGCGATGAGCTGGTGATCGGCGACTGCAATTTTCCCGCGCAGTCCATGGGAAAGCGCTGCGTCCGCTGCGACGGCAAGGGCGGTGCTGAACTGCTGGACGCGATCCTGCAGCTGCTCCCGCTGGACCAGTATGTGCCGGCGCCTGTCACCGTGATGGATCCCGAAGGCGGGCTGGACTACGATCCCCCGATCTGGGCGGAGCTGGACAGGATCTGCCAGAAACACCAGCCCGGCGTCAAATTTGAGAAAATCGGCCGGTTCGCATTCTACGACCGGGCGAAGAACGCCTACGCCACCATCGCGACGGGCGAAAACGCGCTGTATGCCTGCTTCATTATCAAGAAGGGATGCCTGACCTGAGGAGGAGCAACCATGAAGAAAATCATCAATACGCCGGAACGCTTTATTCCCGAAATGCTGGAAGGCATCTATGCCGCGCATCCGGATGACCTCACCTTCGCGGAAGGAGACCTGCACTGCCTGGTTACGAAACAAAAGCAGGCGGGAAAGGTCGGCATCGCCACCGGCGGCGGCTCGGGCCACCTGCCCCTGTTCCTGGGCTATGTGGGAAAGGGCATGCTGGACGGCTGTTCGATCGGCGACGTATTCCAGTCGCCGAGCGCGGAGCAGATGCTGGCCGTGACGAAGGAGATCGACCAGGGAGCGGGCGTGCTGTACATTTACGGCAACTATAACGGGGATATCTTCAACTTCGATATGGCCGCGGAAATGGCGGACATGGAGGAGGATATCCGGGTGGAGAGCGTCGTCGCGGGCGAGGATGTGGCTTCCGCCGGACCGACGGCGGAAGGAGAACCGAATAAACGCAGGGGTGTGGCGGGCATCTTCTTCGTGTACAAGTGCGCCGGCGCCGCGGCAGCCGCGGGCAAAAGCCTGGACGAGGTGAAGGCTGTCGCGGAGAAGACCTGCGCGAACGTCAGGACCATGGGCGTGGCGCTGACCTCCTGCACGGTGCCGAGGGTCGGCCATCCCAGCTTCGAAATCGGGGATGACGAAATGGAGATCGGCATGGGCATCCACGGGGAGCCCGGTATCCGCCGGGGCAAGCTTGTACCCGCGGACGAGATCGTGGACGAGATGATGGAGCCCATCCTGAAGGATATCCCTTACCGTGCGGGCGACGAGGTGGCCGTGCTGATCAACGGATTGGGCGCCACGCCGCTGGAGGAGCAGTATGTGATGTTCCGCCGGGTCAAGCAGATCCTGGACGAAAAAGGGATCAGCGTCTGGCATACCTATGTGGGTGAATACGCCACTTCCATGGAGATGGCCGGCGCATCCGTTTCGCTGCTGCGCCTGGACGACGAGCTGAAGGGCTGGCTTGCGGCGCCTGCCGACACACCGTTCTTCAAACAGTTTCAGCTGTAAGGAGGCCGTATGAACGCGGATAAACTGAGAGGGCTGCTTTCCGCCTGGGCGGCGCTGATGACGGAAAAGCGGGACTGGCTGATCGAGCTGGACAGCGTGGTGGGCGACAGCGACCTGGGGCTCACCATGAGCGACGGATTTACCGCCGCCTCCGAAGCGGCGGCCGCCAGCGACCTGACGGACGTGGGCAAACTGTCCTACCAGGCCGGCAAGGCGATGGCGACAGCGGTTCCCTCCACCATGGGAACGCTGATGGCCAGCGGCCTGATGAATGCCGGCAAGGTCCTGAAGGGCATGGAAGACGCGGCGGACACGGACTTTTTCCAGGCGTACCTGGAAGGGGTGCAGAACCGGGGAAAGGCGCAGATCGGTGAGAAAACCTTCCTGGACGGGCTTCAGCCTGCCGTGGAAGCGCTGAAGCAGGGAAAGACACCGCAGGAAACCGTGGAGATTGCCTGGGACGCGTTCCAGCATACAAAGGGCATGATTGCGAAGCACGGGAGAATGGCGATCAGGGGCGAAGCTTCCAGGGACCTGCTGGATCCAGGCGCTGCGGTGGCAGCCCTGATGATGCAGGGATATGCCGGAATACCGGCCTGACGAGGAATAAGCGCCGGATCTGCCCCGCGGCAGGCCGGCCGGGGAGTGACAGGAATGACCATTCGGGAAATTGCTGCACAGGCGGGGGTTTCCCCGGCTGCGGTATCCCTTGTGATTAACAATAAAAAAGGGGTCAGTGAAGAGACCCGGAAGCGGATTCTCGCCGTGATGGAAGAGAGCGGGTATTCCCCAGCCGTCCGGAAAAAAGGCGAGAAGCCGCTGAAGATCGTCGTGCTGAAATACAGGGTCCACGGCATCGCATTTGAGGAAAACCAGGGATTTATCGCATCCATTGTGGACCGGATCGAAAGTGAGTGCCGGCATCACGGATACGACCTGATGATGTACAGCTGCGAGCCGGCGACCGCCGCGGCAACCATCCGCGACATGATGAACACACCGCCGGACGGCGTGATCCTGATCGCGACGGAGCTGCCGGAAGAAGATATCCCGCTGCTGGACATGATTGACGTGCCGCTGGTGGCGCTGGACCAGAACCTGTATCATCCCAATGCCGACTGCGTTGTGATGGACAATGTGAACCTGATGGCCAGCCTGGTGAAATACCTGGTGGACCACGGGCACCGGGAGATCGGCTATTTCAAGTTTTCCCAAGCGGTGCGGAACTGCGACGAGCGGTACCAGGGATATCTGGCCGCGCTGGAACGGCTTGGCCTGGAGGCGCCGGAACCGGTTATCTTGAAGCCGACGGTGGACGGCGCGTTTGAGGACCTGGCAGCAATGATACGCAGCGGGGCTTATATTCCCCATGGCGCGGTGGTGTGCGACAATGACACGATCGCCATCGGCGCGATCAAGGCTATCCGGGAAGCGGGCTACTCCATTCCGGAGGATATCTCCATCATCGGCTTTGACGATATCCCGTTCAGCGCGACCACGATGCCCGCCCTGACCACGATGCGGATCTCCAGGTCTGCGATGGGGGAAATGGCGGTCAATATCCTCCGCAGGCGCATGAAGCATCCGGACTATCCGTGCATGAAGCTGCTGCTGGGCGGAAAGCTGATCATCCGGAACTCGACCCGGATACCGGAGGGAAAGCCATGATTGTGGGACGCGTGACAGGAAATGTGGTCAGCTCCAACAAGGTTGAGAAGCTGCGGAACACCAAGATGCTGATCGTGCAGATTGTCGATATCGCCACGATGGAAATGAAGGACGACTATCTGATTATGATCGACGACGTTGGCGCGGGGGTCGGGGACCTCGTATTCGGCGCCTACGGCAGCTCATCCCGCCAGTCCGACACTTCGAAGCAGTACGCGTCGGACTATACGATCTACGGAATCATCGATTCCATCGACCAGTACGGAAAGCGTACTTACGACAAGGCAGAGGAGGAAGACGCGTGCAGCTGGCAAAAGTGATCGGGAGCGTGATCTCCACCCGGAAATGCGACCGGCTTGAGGGTATGAAGCTCCTGGTCGCGGTTCCGATCGATATGGACACGTTCAAAGAGAAGGGATCCCCCTTTGTCACGGTGGATACGGTCGGCGCCGGGGAAGGGGAGATCGTGATGTGGTGCGGCGGCTCCAGCT
This sequence comes from uncultured Clostridia bacterium, assembly GCA_946411525.1. GTDB lineage: Bacteria > Bacillota > Clostridia > Christensenellales > Aristaeellaceae > Aristaeella. The sequence goes on from CAMKEI010000008.1 coordinate 18,622, forward strand.
CCCGCGCGACGGAAATGACGACGAACAAGCCGGTGGACGCGACGATCATCGGCATTGTGGACAACGTGGACATTCTGGGCAAGCGGGTGTTCACCAAAGGAGAAGCATGAAACTGTCGAAAGTGACGGGTACGGTGGTATCCACGATCAAATACGGCCGTTATGAAGGACATAAGCTGCTGAAGGTGCGCCATCTGAGCCTGGACGGCAGGACCGTCGGGGAGGAACTGGTAGCGATCGACATGGCCGACTCGGGGATCGGGGATATTGTGCTGACAAACAATGACGGCGGCGCGGCGAAAATGATCACGGGGGACAGGGAGATCATCGCCGGCCTGACCATCTGCGGGGTCGTGGATTCCTATACCTGGCAGGGCCGTACGGTTCAGTGCCACTGAAGGAGGCGGAAGAATGAATATCGGCCGGGTGGAGGGCAGCGTCGTCTGTTCCGTGAAAACGCCCACGCTGACCGGCGTGAAGCTGCTGGTTGTTCGCCTGCTGGCAAACGGCGAACCAAAAGGCCTGGTGATCGCGTCTGACGGGACGCACCAGGCAGGAATCGGCGATACGGTTTATCTGATCGGCAGAATGGAAGCGGCCATGATGACCGATCTGCAGAAACTGCCCCCCTGCGACCTGTGCATCGCCGGCATCATCGATCCGGAAACACTGGTGCAGGAGGGCTGAGAAGAGACGGGGTTATTCCGCCAGGCTGACTTCCTCCGCGGTGGGAATGGAATCTGCGGCGCCCTTGCGGCTGACTGCGATGGAGGACGCGAAGGCGGCGCGGCGGAGCGCATCGGGAATTGGCATGCCGCTGCTGATGCCGGCAAGGAAAAAACCGGTGAAGGTATCGCCCGCGGCAGTGGTGTCCACGGCCTGCACTTCAAAGGCAGGCTGGAAGAACCGGTGTCCGCGGTCCATGGCCCAGGCGCCGTTCGCGCCCAGCGTCAGCACGACGCTGCCGTTGGGGAATTTCTTCGCCAGGACATCCAGAATCCTTCCGGGATCGGTTTCTCCGGTCAGGGCCTCGCCTTCGATCTCGTTGAGCAGGAACCAGCTGACGGTTTCCAGCGGATAGGAGAGCATCTCCCGGCTGACGGGGGAGGGATTGAAGATAATGGCCAGTCCCTTTTCCGCAGCCTTGCGCATCATCAGGGGGGTGTTGAACAGCTCATTCTGCATGAGCACGGCGTCCCCCGGGGCAAAGTCCGCGAGCACGCGGTCGATATCCGCTTCCGACGGGCGCATATTTTCCCCGCTGAAGACGATGATGCAGTTCTGCCCTTTACGGTCCACCTGGATGACGGTGTGGGCACTGGCGCCCGGCGCCCGGCGGATGTGGGTGATATCCACCTTCGCGGCGCGCAGCGCATCCAGAAGGATATCCCCGTCCTCACCGACCACGCCCGCGTGGAAGATTTCCGCACCGGCTTTGGCCAAGGCGATGGACTGGTTCAGCCCCTTCCCGCCGCAGAACAGGTTCTGGTCCGCGGCCAGGAGGGTTTCTCCGGGCTGGACGATATGGTCCACCTGATAGACATGATCAAGATTGATTGAGCCGTAATTAACGATTTTCATGGAGCTTTCCTCCGCTGTTTTTCTGCCTGTATCGTACCAGAAAAACGGCTGAAAGTCAATGAAAGCAAGGCGTACGGAAGGAGATAAGCAGATGCTGTCCCGGATCAACTCAGTGAAAACCAGCTTCTTCGGAAAAGGCGCCGTGTCCCTGCTGATACCGGAGCTGAAGAAGATGGGTATCCGCCGCGTGCTGATCGTGACGGATCCGTTTCTGTACAAATCCGGTGCGGCGGAATATGTGGGAAAGGCCCTGGCGGAGGCAGGCGCCGCCTACGCGGTGTATCACCATGTTCAGCCGAACCCGACGGTGGAGATTGTCAATGACTGCATCACCGCGGTGAAAACGCTGCAGATCGACCTGCTGGTAGCCGTGGGCGGCGGAAGCGCGATTGATACCGCGAAGGCGGCCAGCATCGTGGCGGCCAACGGCGGACGCGTGGAGGACTATGAGGGCGTCGGCAAGTCGTCGAAGCCCGGTATTCCAATCGTCGCGGTGAACACGACTGCCGGTACAGGCAGCGAATGCACGTCCTTCTATATCGTGACCGATCCGGTCCGCCACAGCAAGATGGCCATGGTGGATCCGAACTGCATGGTCACAATCGCCGTGAACGACATTGAGCTGATGATGTCCATGCCCCCGAAGCTGACGGCTTCCACGGGGCTGGACGCGCTGACGCACGCCATTGAGGCGCTGCTGGCCAGAGGTGCCAATCCGATGACGGACCGTGACGCGCTGTGGGCGATGGAAACTGTCTGGCGGTATCTTCCCCGGGCGGTGCGGGACGGCCGGGACGAGGAAGCGAGAACACAGATGGCTTACGCGGAATACGCAGCGGGTATGGCGTTTTCCAATGCCGGACTGGGCATGGTGCATGCCATGGCGCACGCGCTGGGCGGCCACAGCAATCTGCCACACGGGGTCTGCAACGCGGTGCTGCTGCCCTATGTGACTGAGTTCAACGCAGAGCACAGCACGGAAGCGAGAGAAAGAATACCGGAAATCTCGAAGGCGCTGTCGCTGCCGGACGAACGTCCTTATACGCTGGTCCGGGCGCTTCGTACAACCGCGATGGAGCTGGGTATTCCGCGGACACTCAAAGATATGGGAGGTGTGTCACCGGAGGACTTCGGCTCTCTTGCCGACCTGGCGCTGAAGGACGCCTGTATGGCGGACAACCTGTATACGCCGACGCGTGAAGAAGTCATCAAAGTCTATGAAAACGCATGGAGCGGGATTTGAGAATCATTCCGTCACAGGATTGAAACAGATATCAAGGAATGCCAGCCCGGCTTTACCTGAATCAGCCATTGCTCCGGCTTTTCTGTTATCCGGAGAAGAAAAATGCAGTCATGAACGATGGGTGACTGCATTTTTCATTTAAATCAGGACAGGGTGAAGTTTTTGTGTCCGTTCCGGTTCTGCACCCCGGGAGCCTCAGAGGGATTTGTGATCCCATCTATCCCGTTTCAGAATCCGTGAAAAACTGCCTCCGGGTAAAAAATGGCCAGTGCTTCTGCAGCACAGAAACAAACCGGAAGAAAACCGCCCGGTTCCCCACGGAGACCACATGTTTATCATATTCTTCTGCTTCTCCGGTCATTTGCCATAAATGAAATGAACAAAGCGCCTGTCCTCTTCCCGAAAACAGGCACTTTGCTGACAGCCTGAAACGCAGTTGATTCCACCACTTTCCCAGAGACGGCATGATCTTCTGTCCGCCACAGATGCGGCGAAACGCATGGCACCCTCTACAGGCTGTTTTTACCGGGCCGGCCGGTTATTCAAACTCGATGGTTGCAACAGGCTTTTCGCTGATGTCCCACAAGACACGGTTCACACCGGGAACGGTCTGAATAATCCGGTCTCGCATGCGGAAGAGCACGGGGAAGGGGATTTCCGGGATGGTAGTGGTTACAGCGTCAACAGTGTTGATGGATAACGGTCACTATCACCCGACTGAAGTTGTTTCCGATAAGATCCCGGCACTGCTGACGTTCTTCCCGGAGATCGCACTGCATGTGACATGGCCGATTCGCTGGGACAGCGATCATGTGGTACTGTTTGACGACGAGACCAGGGAAATCGCCCGGGAGATTGTCCGCTGCGGTGGGCTGAACGGCCGGGTGAATATAGCGCTGGATTATTTTGACGCCAGCATCAACCGGATCTCCGCCTGGGTGGCAGGATACCGGAATCTGCAGAAGGCGCTGCTGTTCGCACTGCTGCAACCCAATGAAGAAATGAAGACGCTGCAGGATAAAGGCGCATTCAGCAAGCTGATGGTCATGCAGGAAGAAATGAAGACCATGCCCTTCGGCGAAATCTGGGATGAATATTGCCGCCGGTGCAGCAAACCCGCAGACCGCGAATGGTTTCCGGCTGTTGAGGAATATGAAAGAAAAGTGCTGGTGAACAGAGAATGAAGGATATTCTGACAGCTGACTTTATGGTGGAAATGATCCGTACAGTGAGCAATATGTATGACCACGGGTGGGACGAGCGCAATGGCGGAAACGTCAGCCTGATGCTGGATGAAAAGGAAACGTCGGATTACCTGCAGAGGCAGACTGTGCTGCGGACAATTCCGACGGGATTTGCCGCTCCGGAGCTGGAAGGGAAGACGTTCCTGGTCACCGGCACGGGCAAATACTTCAAAAACGTGAAGTATGCCCCGGAGGTCAACCTGGGCATTGTCCGGCTGAAGGACGGGGGAAAACAGGCAGAGTTGCTGTGGGGATTCACGGACGGCGGCCAGTTTACCAGTGAGTTTCCCGCTCACATGATGAGCCACGCTGCCCGACTGAAAGCGGATCCGGAAAACCGCGTGGTTATGCACTGCCATCCGGAAAATCTGCTGGCTATGACCTATGTGCATGACCTGGACGAGAGACAGTTTACACGGACCCTGTGGCAGATGTGTACCGAGTGCATCGTGGTGTTCCCGGACGGAGTGAACGTACTGCCCTGGATGCTGTGCGGTACCAACGAAATAGGTGAGGCTACGGCGGAAAAGATGAAGACAGCCCGGCTGGTAATCTGGAGCCAGCACGGAGTCTATGGTGCCGGAAAAAACCTGGATGAAACATTCGGTCTGATCGAGACAGCGGAAAAGGCTGCAGAGATCTTCATGAAGATTGCACACCTTCCCCGCGTCAACACGATTACGGACGAACAGATGCATCTGCTGGAAAAACGGTTCGGTGTTCAGGCACGGGAGGGCTGGCTGGACTGAGCGGGCAGAAAAGAGAGGAGAGATTTTTTGTGATCCGCAGAAAAGGGGAATGCAGGACAGAATACCGGGAGAAAATGCGCGACGGGGAAGGTACAGTCATTGTCACCTCACTGATTGCCGGTCCGGAGGAACTCAACGGGAAGGGACGACTTTTCAGCCGGATGACGCTGAATCCGGGCTGCAGCATCGGTTATCATGTGCACGAGCAGGAAGCGGAACTGTTTTATATCCTTGCCGGTACCGGCGTTTATTCAGATGACGGGACTGAAACGGATGTCCGGGCAGGAGATGTGGCGATTTGTGAAACGGGCCACGGGCACAGCATTGCCAACACAGGGGAAGACACGCTGGAATTTGTCGCCGTTATCGTTTATGCCTGATCCGGAGCCAGCCCGGAGAAATCCGGCCGGAATGCCTGGCCTGTGAACCGGGGATGGCATGATCGCGGAAAACAGCGGATCCGGTTGCAGGTATAACAGAGAAGAAGCAGATGAAAATCAAACTCCGTAACGGGCAGGTGCAGAACCGATTCTTTCATTGACCCGCCGGAAACTGCTGTGATAAGATGCAGACAGAGAGGAAATACCGATACGCTGTAAAAGAAGGGAAAAAAGATGAATAAGATTTATTGCTGCTATCCGGGCGGAAAACACAAAGCCCTGACGATGAGCTATGATGACGGACGGACACAGGACCGGAGGCTGATCAGCATCTTCAATGAATACGGGATCCGGGGGACGTTTCACCTTAACAGCGGCAGGCTTCAGGAGGAAAACCGGATCCATCCGGACGAGATCCCGGAACTGTATAAAGGGCATGAAATCGCCTGTCATACGGTGACGCACCCGACTATCGCCCGCTGCCCGCTGCCGGAAACAGCCGCGGAGGTACTGGAGGACCGGATGGCGCTGGAACGGATTGCCGGCACACCGGTCCGGGGTATGAGTTATCCGAACGGATCCTATTCCGACGAGATTGTTCGCCTGCTACCGGGACTCGGTATCCGCTATTCCCGGATAACCGGCAATTCCGACGGCTTCCTGCTCCCGGCGGATCCGTACCGGTGGATGGCCACCTGCCACCATAATCATGACCTGATGGAACTGGGCGATCAGTTCCTTGGCTTCTTCAAGAAGCAGTACCTGTACCTGATGTACGTCTGGGGACACAGCTATGAGTTCGATAACATGAACAACTGGGACCTGATTGAATCGTTCTGCAGGAAAATGGGCGGAAGAGACGACATCTGGTATTGCACCAACATCGAACTGATGGATTGCCTGGATGCATTCCACCGTCTGCAGTTCGCGGCGGACAACAGCTTTGTGTACAACCCGAACGCGGAGGACTGCTGGATTGCAGTAAATGACGAGCCGCTGTGCGTTCCGGGCGGTCAGACTGTCCTCCTGTGACAGCCTGGCAGAGAACCTCTCCGAATCAGGAGAAAGGATATCCGTTTTGTCCATAAGATGTACGGACCTGGCGGTCTCCTTGATTTTACTTGCATTGAAGGCCTTTTTCCATTTGCATTAAAGGTTTTTGCCGTTTTTGGAAATCTTGACGCGGATGGGTAATCCGGTGTAAATTCAATATATAAAATCCATATTGGAGGGTACGCGGATGGAACAGCTGAACTACGAAGTACTGAAAAAGACAGGTTATGAAGGCTACATCCTGGAAAAGGCGCCTGAAAAGGTGATGCAGTTTGGCGAAGGAAACTTTCTGCGCGCCTTTGTGGACGATTTCATCGACATTGCGAACGAAAAAGCAGGATTCAACGGAAAGGTCGTGCTGGTGCAGCCGATCGCCCAGGGGCTGACTGACCTGATCAACAAACAGGAGGGCCTGTACACTCTTTATCTGCGCGGCAGCGAAAAAGGGATAAAGGTGGACGACAAACGGGTGATTTCCGCTGTGAGCCGGTGCATCAACCCCTACGACGACTGGGACAAAGTACTGGAACTGGCCCGCAGCGAGGACCTGGAAATCATTGTGTCCAACACCACAGAGGCGGGGATTGTTCATGATACGGAGAGCGCTTTTGATCAGAATCCACCGGTCAGTTTCCCTGCGAAACTGACCAGGGTGCTGTATGAGCGCTTCGGCGCAGGCCGGAAGGGGATCGTCATGCTCAGCTGCGAGCTGATCGACAACAATGGCAGGGAACTGTTGAAATGCGTAAACCAGTATATCGACGACTGGAAGCTGAGTGATGATTTTCGCCGCTGGGTGAACGAAGAGAACATCTTCTGCTCCACGCTGGTGGACAGGATCGTCCCCGGACGGATCCGTGATCCGAAAGAGGTCGAGACGCTGGCAGCGGCCAACGGTTATGAGGATCCGCTGACGGATGTAGGTGAAGTTTTTGGTATCTGGGTCATCGAGGGACCGGACGGACTGGAGGACCGGCTGCCGTTTAAAAAGGCAGGGACGCCTGTTATCGTGGTTCCGGATGTGACACCGTACAAAAAACGGAAGGTCCGCATCCTGAACGGCGCGCATACCGGATTTGTGCTGGGCGCTTATCTGGCCGGGTATGATATCGTGCGGGACTGTATGCATGACGATATCGTGCTGGGATATATGAATAAAATGCTGTACGATGAAGTGATTCCGACACTTCCGCTGGACAAAAAGGACCTGGAAGAGTTCGCACGGGCGGTGCAGGACCGGTTCAACAATCCCTTTGTCAACCATGAGCTGATGAGCATCAGCCTTAATTCCACCAGCAAATGGCGGGCAAGGAATATGCCCACCTTCCTGGATTATACAAAGGAGAAGGGAGAACTGCCGCCCTGCCTGACCACGAGTTTTGCGGCCTATATCGCTTTCTATTCCTGCAGCGTGAAGGAACTGAATGAAAAAGGGCTGGTCTGCTGCAGGCAGAAGGGCAACGAGTACACTGTGAGCGACGACCGTCCGGTACTGGAATTCTATTACGCGCATCGGAACGACAGCGAGGAGGACCTGGTTCACGCCGTAATGACCAATACAGAAATGTGGGGACAGGACCTGACGAAGGTACCTGGTTTTGAAGAAGCTGTCGTACGGATCCTGAAGCAGATCCGTACGGAAGGCACGCTGGCAGCCTATAAAGCCTACCTGGCGTGACGGAGGAAGAGCATGAACGAAATGGTGCGCATCACTTCCCGGGATATGGTAGCGGTGGCGCTGAAAAACCTGAAAGCCGGGGAAACCGTCTCATGGGGAGCCGGCGAAGTCACACTCAAGGACGACCTGCCGATGGGCCATAAAGCGGCACTGCGGGAAATCCGAAAGGGAGAGGCTGTCATCAAATACGGCTATCCGATCGGGGAAGCCACAGAAGACATTTCTGCCGGGGCACACGTGCATACCCATAATCTTCATACATTGCTGTCCGGGGAAAAGAAATATGAATGGCATCCGTCTGTTCCACAGCAGGAAAAACAGCAGCCGGCATTTTTCCAGGGATTTGCCCGTAAGGACAGAAGACCCGGAATCCGGAATGAGCTGTGGATCCTGCCGACGGTGGGCTGTGTGAACGGTATCGCGAAAGCGCTTGCAAGCCGGGCAGGACATCTGGCCGGCGAGCCGGTGGAAGGCGTATATGCTTTTGCCCATCCCTACGGATGCAGTCAGATGGGGGAAGATCAGGAGAATACCCGAAAAATACTTGCCGACCTGGCGAAGCACCCGAATGCAGGCGGCGTATTGCTTCTGGGCCTGGGATGCGAGAACAGCGGCATCGGACAGATCAAGCCCTATCTCGGGGAATACGACGAGAGCCGCCTGCGCTTTCTTGTCTGCCAGGACTGCGAGGACGAACTGGAAGAGGGGACCAGGCTGCTGGAAGAACTTGCGGCCAATATGCAGGGAGACCGCCGGACGGCATGTCCCGCGGATCAACTGGTTGTGGGTATGAAATGTGGCGGATCGGATGGCTTGTCCGGCATTACAGCCAACCCGACGATTGGAGTGTTCAGTGACCGGATGACAGCGATGGGCGGAACGACGATCCTGACGGAAGTACCTGAAATGTTCGGCGCTGAAACCATCCTGATGAACCGCTGTGAAAGCGAAGCACTGTTCAACAGAACCGTGCGCCTGATCAATGACTTCAAGGCGTATTTTGAGAGCTATCACATGCCGGTGTACGAAAACCCGTCACCCGGCAATAAAGCCGGCGGCATCTCCACCCTGGAGGACAAGGCGCTTGGCTGTACCCAAAAGAGCGGAAGCTCTGCGGTGAAAGGTGTTCTGGCCTACGGCGAGCCTGTCAGCACAGCAGGATTGAATCTGCTTTCCGCTCCCGGAAACGATCTGGTGGCTGCCACCGCCGAGGCTGCGGCCGGTGCCCAGATGGTGCTGTTTTCCACCGGCAGGGGAACTCCGTTCAGCTGTCCGGTGCCTACGGTCAAGATTGCCAGCAACAGCCCCCTGGCACAGAAAAAGAAGGAATGGATTGATTTTAACGCGGGGAGACTGCTGGAAGGCAAAACGCTGGACGAACTGGGTGACGAACTGATGGAACTGGTGCTTCGGGTCGCTTCGGGCAGCCTGACAAAAGGTGAGAAAAACGGATGCCGGGATCTGGCGATTTTCAAGCAAGGCGTGACGCTTTAATCCGAAAGGGCTGACACCAGACAGATATACAGACAGAAATACGCGAGACGGAAAGAAAGGGGACAAAACAATGACAGAGATGATGAAACAACTGCAGAAAACCGGGATCGTGCCGGTGGTGGTGCTGGAAAACGCGGATGACGCGCTGCCCCTGGCGGAGCGCCTGATGGCCGGCGGCCTGCCCTGCGCGGAAATTACATTCCGTACCGCAGCTGCGGAAGAGTCCATCCGCAGAATGGCAAAAGCGTTTCCGAAGATGATTATCGGCGCGGGCACTGTGCTGACAACCGAGCAAGCTGACCGGGCAATTGACGCCGGCGCCACATTCATTGTCAGCCCCGGTTTCAACCCAAAGGTCACGGAGCATGTGCTGAAAAAAGGCGTTCCGATGACTCCGGGCGTATGTACGCCTACGGAAATTGAGGCAGCGCTGCAGTTTAACCTGGATGTGCTGAAGTTCTTCCCGGCGGAACCGGCGGGCGGCCTGAAGATGATCAAGTCGCTAGCAGCACCATACGTGGGACTGAACTTCATGCCTACCGGCGGCATCAACGCGGCGAACGTGAAGGAGTACCTGGCTTATGACCGGATCGTTGCCTGCGGCGGAAGCTGGATGGTCAGCGGAAAACTGGTGAAGGAAGGCCAGTTCGATGAAATCGAGAAGCTGGTGCGGGAAGCCGCAGAAATTGTAAAAGAAATCAGGGGGTAAGAAAAATGAACCTTAATCTGAAATCCGCTGAAGAATGCCGCTATGACGCTGTATCCCTGGGTGAGATTATGCTGCGCCTGGATCCCGGCGAGGGGCGGATCCGGACTGCAAGGGAGTTTAAAGCGTGGGAAGGCGGCGGTGAATACAACGTGGTCCGCGGCCTGCACAAGTGCTTCGGTCTGCGGACCGGCGTACTGACAGCGTTCGCGGACAACGAAGTCGGAAAACTGCTGAAGGACCTGATTGAACAGGGAGGCGTGGACACAAGCCTGATCTGCTGGAAGAAAACGGACGGGATCGGCCGGATCTGCCGGAACGGCCTGAATTTCACAGAGCGCGGATTCGGAATCCGCGGTGCGGTGGGCTGCTCTGACCGTGCCAATACTGCCATCTCCAAGGCCACACCCGACGATTTCGATTTTGACTATATCTTCGGCAAACTCGGCGTCCGCTGGCTGCACACCGGCGGTATTTATGCGGCACTGTCTGAACAGAGCTGCGAAACCGTTATCGCCGCCTGCAAAACCGCAAAAAAATACGGAACGCTGGTTTCATACGATCTGAACTACCGCCCTTCCATGTGGTCTGCCATCGGCGGCCTGGAAAAAGCCCGTGAGGTAAACAGGGAAGTGGCGAAGTATGTGGACGTCATGATCGGAAATGAAGAGGATTTCACGGCCTGCCTGGGCCTCCAGGTCGAGGGAAACGATGAAAACCTGAAAGAACTGAACCTGGACGGTTACTATAAAATGATCGCGGAAGCCGCAAAGCAATACCCCAATTTCAAAGCGATTGCCACCACGCTGCGCACGGTGAAAACCGCGACGGTGAACGACTGGAAAGCTATCTGCTGGGCGGACGGGAAAGTCCATATGTCAAAGGTATATGACAACCTGGAAATCCTGGACCGCGTAGGCGGCGGGGATTCCTTCGCCTCAGGGCTGGTTTACGGCCTGATGACGACCGGCGATCCCGAACTGGCCGTGAATTACGGCGCTGCCCACGGCGCACTGGCCATGACCACTCCCGGCGATACCAGCATGGCCAGCAAGGAAGAAGTGGAATCCATCATGAAGAACGGAAGCGCCCGGGTAAAGCGGTAATTTAATTCTCATATTTCACAAGATTCCATGAAGGAGGATTGCGATGAAACCCTTTCTTGACAAGGATTTTCTGCTGAATACGGAAGCAGCGAAAAAGATTTATCACGAGGCGGCTGAGAGTCAGCCGATCATCGATTACCACTGCCACCTGAGCCCCCGGGAAATCTTTGAGGATATCCGGTATGAGAACATCACGCAGGTCTGGCTTGGCGGGGACCATTACAAGTGGAGGCTGATGCGCTCCGCAGGGGTGCCGGAAAAGTACATTACCGGCGACGCCTCTGACTGGGAAAAGTTTGAAAAATATGCAGAGGTGCTTGGGAAAGCCATCGGCAACCCGCTGTATCACTGGAGCCACCTGGAACTGCGCCGCTTTTTTGGCTACGAGGGTATTCTGAACAAGCAAACAGCGAAGGAGGTCTGGGAAACTGCCAATGCAAAACTGCAAAGCGAGGGCTACTCCTCCCGCGGGCTGATCATGATGAGCAATGTGGACACGATCTGCACGACGGATGACCCGGCAGACACGCTGGAGTGGCATGAAAAGCTGGCGGCGGACATGACCTTCCCGGTAACCGTGCTCCCGGCCTGGCGCCCGGACAAGGCGATGAACCTGGAAAAGACAGACTGGCTGGATTATATTGCCGGGCTGGAAACAACCGCCGGCATGAAAATCGCGAGCTTTGCAGAGCTGAAAAACGCACTGCACAAGCGGCTCGATTACTTCGCGGTCCACGGCTGCAAGCTGAGTGATCACGCCCTGAATTACGTCATGTATGCCCCCGCAGAAGAAGCGGAAATTGAAAAGATCTTCCGGAAACGAGTGAACGGAGAACTGCCCTCCGCTGAAGAAGAGGCTGAATTCAAGTATGCCTTTATGACCGCGATGGCAGCCGAATATAAGGAAAGAGACTGGGTCATGCAGCTGCATTACGGGTGCCGCAGAGACAACAACCCCGTGATGTTCAGAACGATGGGACCTGATACCGGCTTTGACTGCGTGGACAATTACGCACCCAGTTCTCAGACAGCGGCTTTCCTCGGAGTGCTGGAAGAGACAGGCAGGCTTCCGAAAACGATCCTGTACAGCCTGAACACCAATGACAATGCTGCGATCGATACTATTCTGGGCTGCTTTCAGAACGACACAGCGGTCGGCAGGATTCAGCACGGATCAGCCTGGTGGTTTAACGATCATTTTGACGGAATGAGCGAGCAGCTGAAAAGCCTTGCTTCCCTGGGCTACCTGGCCGGATTTGTGGGTATGCTGACAGACAGCAGGAGCTTCCTGAGCTATCCGCGGCATGAATACTTCCGCCGCATCCTGTGCCGGATTTTCGGCGAATGGGTGGAGGAAGGATTCTATCCGGAGGATTATGACACGCTGAAGGAAATCGCAGCGGACATCAGCTATCGCAATGCCAAACGTTACTTTGCCTTTGAGGAGAAAAAAATCTGATCGGAAACGAAGGCGCCGGAGGTTTCCGGCGCCTTTTTGCATCGGGAGGGCAGGAATGAACATCGGGATCAGACTGCATGATACACGGCCAGGTACGCTGCGGGAGAGACTGGCATCTGCCAAGGAACAGGGGTTCAGCTGCGTCCAGCTGGCGATGGGAAAAGCCGTGCCGGGGTTCCGGATGGATGATGCGCCGGAACTTCTGACCGGGGAGCTTGCAGCCGAAGTGAAGGAGGAACTGGTCCGGGCAGGGATGGAATGCGCCGTGCTCGGCTGCTACCTGAAACTGGCGCAGAAAAGGGAAGAGGAAGCGCAGAGAATCCGGAAAATCTATCTGGCGCATCTGCGTTTTGCCACGGAGATCGGTGCGAGGTGTGTGGGAACGGAAACTCCTGCGGCTGCCGGACCGGAGGGCGAATCATGCCATACGGAAGCGGATTACCAGCTGTTCCTGGAAAGGGTTCGGCCTGTGTCCAGCGCGGCGGAGGAACTGGGGGTGACGCTGGCCATCGAACCGGTGTGCAGCCATATTATCCATGACGCCTCCATGGCAGAACGGATGCTGGAAGACCTGAGAAGCGACCGGGTACAAATCATCCTGGACGCGGTGAACCTGATTGACTCAGTCCATACGGATGAAGCGGAAGAGCTGATCAGCGACGCGGTCCAAAGGCTGGGGAACCGAGTGTGCGTACTGCATATGAAGGACTATGTTCCGCAACCGGATCTGCCGAGACCCAAACCGGTTCCCTGCGGGTTCGGCAGGATGAAGTACAGGGATCTGCTGAACCTGGCGCGGAAAAGACACCTGCCGATGACGCTGGAGAACACGACGCCGGAAAACGCGGAACAAACGCGTATATGGCTGGAAAAGTATACAGGATAAACATGGACAAAACGGATATGATACAGCCGGATACGGAGAGCTTTGCCTGAAAGCCTTGAAACTGCTGAGGCAGTTCCTATATACTGTTAACGACGGCGAGACAAATACGGAAAGTATATTTTCTATCCTGTAAAATCCGGCAAAGTTGTCCGAACAACCGAGTAAAGGCCACAGGGAGGAAAACATGAAGACTCTGTGCGTAACATCCCGCAGCTGCAGCGTGCTGCTGGACCCGGAGGGCATGTATGAAGCCCGGGAAAAGCGTGAACTGTTTCTGAACGGCGAGCGGCTGGGCGAGGAATACCGATCAATATGGTCCCTGTTCGGCCTGGAGCCGGATACGGAATACATTATTGAAAGCCTGACAGAGCGGGGAGAAAGGGAAACCCTGACAGTCCATACAAAACGGGAAACATGCACGCTGGATGTGCGAAATTTCGGCGCGAAGGGCGACGGAGAGACTGAGGACACCGCCATGCTCCAGGCAGCGATCCTCTGCTGCCCGGAGAACGGCAGGGTTTTGGTTCCTCCGGGAGATTACGTGACAGGCCCGCTTTTTCTGAAAAGCCACATGACGCTGGAAATTGCGGATGGCGCCGCCCTGAGGCTGCTGACCGACCGGCTTCGTTTTCCGATCCTGCCGGGAGACACGCCTGCGGACAACCAGGATGGAGAAATCCTGCTTGGAATGTTTGAAGGGTGCGCCACAGACGGATTTGCCGGTGCACTGAACGGAATTGATCTGACGGATACAGCCATCATCGGCGAGGGCGTGATTGACGGCCGGGCACAGGAAAGCGACTGGTGGATCAGACCGAAGGAGGTCCGGATCGCCAGCAGGGGGAATCTGCTGTATACCCAGCGCTGCAAGGGGATGCTGATCCAGGGCCTGACATTTATGAACAGCCCGAGCTGGAATCTTCATCCTTCCTACAGCGAGGACCTGGACTTCATTGATATCAGAATCCATGCGCCCTGGGACAGCCCGAATACGGACGGATTTGACCCGGAAAGCTGCCGGAACGTCCGCTTGTTGGGCACGGAGATTTCCGTCGGAGACGACTGTATAGCCATCAAGAGCGGAAAGATCGGACTGGGCCGGAAATACAAGCGCCCCTGCGAAACTATCGAGATCGGCTGGTGCGCGCTGCTGGACGGACATGGGGGCGTGACCATCGGCAGCGAGATGGCGGGCGGTGTGAAAAAAGTGCATGCGCATCACTGCTATATGAAGGGAAACGATCGGGCACTGCGGGTCAAAACACGGCGGGATCGGGGTAAAGACGGCGTGATTGACGAAATCCGGTTTGAGAATATCCGGATGGACGGGGTCAAGATGCCGCTGGTGGTCAACAGCTTCTATTTCTGCGACGTGGACGGAAAATCAGATCGGGTGCAGAGCCGAGAGAAACAGCCGGTCGATGAGACCACACCGGAGATCGGTACAGTATGCTTTGAACGGGTCCAGGCTACCGGATGCAAAGCCTGCGCGGCCTATGTGACGGGTCTGCCGGAGAAACCGATGAAGCATCTGATCCTGCGGAACTGCCGGTTCGATTTCGATCCGGACGCGGTTCCGATGGTCCCGGCAATGGCACTGCACGTCGAGGAATGCTGCAGGCGGGGGATCATTGCAAAATATGTGGAAAGGCTGACACTCGAGGACGTGGCACTGGAAGGATGCGAGGGCGAACTACTGGAAACGGCCGAGGTCGGGGAAGTGGAAACCCGGGCGGAAGAATAAAGAGGGGGAAGAGGGAAAATGGATATCCGTTACAGCTGCAACCAGAAGGATTTTAAGCGTTACACCACGGAGGAGATCCGGAAGGAATTTCTGATCGAAACGCTGTTTCAGGCGGACGAGGTGACTGCGGTTTACAGCCATGTGGACCGGATGGTGACCCTGGGCATCATGCCGGTGAAAGAGAGGGTTTCCATCGACAAGGGGATCGATATCAGGCACAACTTCGGTACGGAATACTTCCTGGAACGCAGGGAGTGCGGTATGTTCAACGTAGGCGGCGCCGGGAAGGTGACTGCCGACGGGAATGTATATGAACTGGGCTACAAGGACTGCCTGTACCTGACCCGCGGGGCGAAGGAAGTGTACTTTGAGAGTGACGATGCGGCAAATCCCGCAAAGTTCTACATTGTATCCGCACCGGCACACTGCAGTTATGAGAACAGACTGATCAGAATCGCGGATGCGGCCAAAAAACCATGCGGAGACGCTGCTACCAGCAACAAACGGGTGATTAACCAGTTTATCCATCCCTCGGTGCTGAAAACCTGCCAGCTGAGCATGGGCATGACGGTGCTGGAGAGCGGCAGTGTCTGGAACACGATGCCGGCTCATACGCATGAGCGAAGGATGGAAGTATATTTCTACTTTGAAGTGCCGAAGGACAACGTCGTGTTCCACATGATGGGCGAGGGACAGGAGACCCGGCATATTGTGATGCAGAATGAGCAGGCGGTTATTTCGCCCTCCTGGTCCATTCATGCCGGGGCAGGAACCAGCAATTACACATTCATCTGGGCGATGGGCGGAGAAAACCAGGCATTTGACGATATGGACAACATTGCAACGACAGACCTGAGATAAGGAGGACAAAAAAATGGACATGAACGCTTTCAGCCTGAAAGGAAAGACAGCCTGGATCACGGGGGCAAGCTACGGAATCGGGTTCGCGATCGCAGAAGCCTTCGCGGCAGCCGGTGCGAAGATCGTTTTCAACGACATCAACCAGGAACTGGTGGACAAAGGCCTGAAGGCCTATGCAGAAAAGGGGATCGACGCGAGCGGCTATGTCTGTGACGTGACGAACGAGGACGCGGTGCAGGCGCTGGTGAAGCAGATCGAAGCAGAGGTCGGAGTGATCGATATCCTGGTGAACAACGCAGGGATTATCCGTCGGATTCCGATGACCGAGATGAGTGCCGCGGAATTCAGGAAGGTGATTGACGTGGACCTGAACGCACCATTTATCTGCGCCAAGGCGGTAATCCCGTCCATGATTGAAAAAGGACACGGAAAGATCATCAACATCTGCAGCATGATGAGCGAGCTGGGACGGGAAACCGTGTCCGCCTACGCGGCTGCCAAGGGCGGACTGAAGATGCTGACGAAAAACATCTGCTCCGAATACGGCGAACACAATATCCAGTGCAACGGGATCGGACCGGGATATATTGCCACACCCCAGACTGCGCCGCTGCGGGAAAAGCAGCCGGACGGCAGCCGTCATCCCTTTGACCAGTTTATTATTGCCAAGACACCGGCGGCCCGCTGGGGAACGCCGGAAGACCTGCAGGGGCCGGCAGTGTTCCTGGCTTCCGATGCCAGTAACTTCGTAAACGGCCATATTCTCTATGTAGACGGCGGTATCCTGGCTTATATCGGAAAACAGCCATAAGAGAAATATCCGAAATATCCATATTATGTCTGATTTCTGGTATTTACGAAATGAGACAAATTCATGTATAATTATGGCAGTAATTGAACCAGATGGTTCAAATTAAAGCAAAATAAAGAAAAGGAGAAAACAGCCATGAAAAAACTGACAGCCCTGATACTTGCTCTTGCCCTGTGCATGAGCATGGTTGTCCTTTCCGCCTCCGCGGAAGAACCATTCAAGATCGTGATGATGGTCGACACCACCGTAGTGGACCAGAACAACGGCCGCGACGCCTTTGAGGCCCGCTGGGAAGAACTCCATCCCGGATTTGATCTGGAAATCATCCAGCCGGACCACAGTGCCTACTATGACGTAATGCAGCAGCGTCTGGCTTCTCCGGACTGGCCTGATGTGCTGATCCTTTCCTCCACGTACTATGCTGACTACGCTGCCAACGGTGTGCTG
Source organism: uncultured Clostridia bacterium (assembly GCA_946411525.1). Lineage (GTDB taxonomy): Bacteria > Bacillota > Clostridia > Christensenellales > Aristaeellaceae > Aristaeella. The sequence continues at coordinate 36,063 of CAMKEI010000008.1, forward strand.
TGGGACATGACCGACGCGTGGGAAAACAGCAAGACGAAGAACAGCGGCCGCTTCTTCGGCGACTCCGTCATCGAAGGCCTGAAGATCGACGGAAAACTCTACGGCTTTGCTCCCTACCGCGGCAACGGCTGTGTGACCTATGTGAAGAAAGCCTGGATGGATGACTGCGGAATTACCGAAGCGCCCACCACCTATGACGCTTACATCAGCATGCTGAAAGCCTTCACTGAGAAGAAGGGCACCTATGCTGTATCCGCTGCCGGTTTTGTCGGTAACGAAGCTCCTTTTGTCAACTACCTGCCTGAGTTCTATCAGGACGCCTATCCCTTCTTCATCCAGCAGGAAGACGGCACATGGGTAGACGGCTTCACCCAGGAAAACATGAAGGCTGCCCTGCAGCGGATCCAGGACGCCGTGAAGGACGGCCTGATTGACCAGGAGACCCTGACCAACAAAACTTCCGATGCCCGCAACAAGTTCTATGATGACAAGTTCGGCGTGTTCACTTACTGGGCGGGCACCTGGGCCACCAACCTGAAGACGAACCTGGAAGCGAAAGGCCTGAGCGGCGAACTGGTCGCCCTGAAACCCCTGGAAGGCCTGCCGGCTTATTATGACCGTGTGCCGCCGGTCTGGGCCATCACATCCAAAGCAAAGGATCCCCAGAAGGTCTTTGACGCATTCATTGACACGATGCTGGACGGAGGAGACTGCCAGATGCTGTGGACTTATGGTGTGGAAGGCGTGCACTGGTCCAAGAGCGCCGGTACCGTTCTGCAGGGCACCGAGAAGGAAGCGACTTTCGAAGACGGCCAGTTCCACATGCTGGAGAATCTGGAAACACATGACGTACTCTATACCAAGAACCACATCGATCCCATGCTGAGCCTGGCATCCTTCGCGGAAGGATACTATGATCCCAGAGAAGACAGCGTGAAGCCGGAAGCGAAGGCGGCGGCCGAGCTGTTCAACGATAACAGCCGCCTGGCATCCATCGTTCCTGCGACGGAGGAAATGAGCTCCATGAACGGTGAACTGACCACCCTGAAGGGAGAAATCATCGCTGATATCGCTCTGGGCAAGAAGACCGTGGAAGAGGGCTATGCATACTTCGAGAGTGAAGGCGGACTGGAGATTTCCAACACCATTGTTGAAAGCCTGAACGCCATGAATTGACGAATCATCCATAACCTGCAACGGGAGCGGCGGGAACACCGTCGCCCCCGCTTCTCATTGAGTGACGAAAGAAAGGTGTGCTCCCTATGGCCTCTGTCACCTCCAACGGTACGATACAGGTAAAGAAAAAACCACTGGGACAGCGCATGAAAAAGTACTGGGGATTCTATCTGATGTTTATCCCTGTGCTGCTGTTTGTGGCTGTTTTCCATTATGCCCCGATGTTTGGGATCAGGTATGCTTTTTATTCCTGGAAGATCGTAGGTGACCCCAAGTGGGTCGGACTGGCCAACTTTGAAAAGCTGTTCAAGCAGAGCCAGTTCTCCATCTCCTTCACGAACACTATCATATTCTCTGTTGTCAAGTTGCTGCTGAACACCGGACTCGCGGTGGTCATTTCCCTGCTGCTGAATGAAATGGTTTCACTGAAGTTCAAAAAGCTGAGCCAGACGGTTATCTACCTGCCGCACTTTATGAGCTGGGTTGTGACTGCTTCGGTGTTCAGTCTGCTCCTGTCCCCATCCGGCAGCGGACTGATCAATCAGTTGCTGATCCGGGCAGGGATTATTAAAGAAGGAATCTACTTTCTTGCCGACAAGGGCTGGTGGAGGGTCTGGTACTATATCATCAACGTCTGGCGTGAGACGGGCTGGCAGACGATCATCTTTATGGCGACGCTGACAGGTATCGATCCCGGTATCTATGAAGCCGCTTCCATTGATGGTGCCGGCCGCTGGAAAAAAATGCGCTATGTGACCATGCCGGCACTGGCCAACACTATTATTACCGTGCTGATCCTGAACCTGGCCAAAATCATGAATCTGTTCGAGAGCGTGTTCGTGCTTCAGAACGACAGCGTGAAGCGGGCAACCAACGTGCTGCAGACCTATGTGTACTACCAGACGTTCAATTCCGGCGCTTCCGCTGATTACGGCTATACTACGGCGATCGGGCTGTTCCGCTCCCTGGTGGGACTGGCGTTGATGCTGATCTGTAATTACGCATCCAAGAGAGTCCGCGGACGCGGCATTGTGTGAGAAGAGGGGGTGTGAAAAATGGCAAAGCAAAATGCGGTATTCACGACTCCCGCCGGTGTCCGTGTGGAAGCACCGCCCCATATGCGCAAGCCCAAGTCACAACTGACCGCCTTCAACTTTGTGAACGGATTTGTCTTTATCCTTGTCTGCCTGATTATCATTGTTCCGCTTTGGAAGGTCCTGATTGACTCTGTGGACCTGACAGCCGGATACGGCCTTCGGCTGCTGCCGGGCAAGTTCGGCCTTGCCGGGTATGAATCCGTCTTTACGAACAAGAGCCTGCTGAGACCGCTTTGGGTCAGTATTTACACCACGGTCGGGGGAACTTTCCTGGGTCTGCTGCTGTCCACGATGGGCGCTTATGTGCTGATCCAGTGGGATATGCCCTTCCGGACAACTTTCGCGAATATCCTTCTGTTCACGATGATCTTCTCCGGTGGTATGATCCCCAGCTATCTGGTGATGCGAGGCATCGGCCTGACGGACAATCCGCTGGGACCGATCCTGCTGCCGGCAATCAACGTGTACAACCTGGTGCTGATGCGGAACTTCTTTGAAGGGATCCCGAAGAGCCTGTTTGAGAGTGCAGACCTGGACGGATGCACCCCGATGGGGGCTTTCTTCCGGATCGCGCTGCCCCTGTCCAAGGCGGCACTGGCTTCGATAGGCCTAATGTTCGCTGTAGCCTACTGGAACGACTACACCAATTTCAAGCTGTATATTACAGACCGGAACCTGTACAATTTCCAGATGAAACTGCGGGATATGATGCAGTCATCCGACCTGCCGGAAGCTATCGGCGGAGCTACGGAAAACACGATCCGGAACGCCTGCATCATCACAGCGATCCTGCCGTTCATGATTCTTTACCCATTCCTACAGAAGTACTTTGTCAAGGGTATCAATATCGGCGCGGTGAAGGAGTGATCCGGATACCGGCCATCCTGTTTCCTGCGCGGATTCCGCGCAGGAAACCTTTTTGGGAGGTACTTTGAAACGGATAAGTGAAGACGTCCGGAAACAGGTCCTGGAGGGGAGCCTGATCCGGGCAATGCTGGTCATCGCGGTGCCGGTGGTCATCAACAGCATGATCCAGACGTGCTACAACCTGACGGATACCTACTGGCTGGGCAGGGTTGGAACGGACGCGTTGGCAGCGATCAATCTGGTTACGCCGGTACAGAATATCGTCATCAATTTCGGCAGCGGTATCAGTGTGGCAGGCTCTGTGCTGATCAGTCAGTACCTGGGCGCTGGTAAAAAAGAAGAAGCGAACCGGATGGCAAACCAGGTTTTTTCCTGCGCTTTGCTGTTTTCCTGCGTATGCGCCGGTCTGATCTGCCTGATTACACCGGTGCTGGTTCGCTGGCTTGGTGCTGACGGCGGGGTGCTGGATGCCGGGATCAGCTATCTGCGGCTTGTGATCCTGGATATGCCGTGTCTTTTTACAGTGAATGTTTTTCAGGCTGTCAGCCAGAGCCGCGGAAACACGGTACGGCCGATGCTGGTCAACCTCCTGGGCGTACTGATCAATATGGCGCTGGACCCGTTGCTGATGGCTGTTCTGAACATGGGAGCCGCAGGCGCCGCACTGGCGACTGTCGGGGCGAAGGCTGCCGCCGCTTCCGTGGCGCTGGCAGCGCTGGTGAGCCGGAAAGGAGAGCTTCACCTGAAAGGCGGAGAACTCCGGCCGCAAAAAGAATACCTGCACCAGATCGTGCATATCGGCCTGCCAACGGCAATGGGCTCCAGCATGATGCAGGTCGGTTTCCTGCTGATGAGCCGCACTGTCCTGACCTATGGAAGCCAGGCGATGGCTGCCTATGGAATCGGTAACAAAATCAACGGCCTGATTTCCATGCCGTCCAACGCCATGGGATCCGCGACGGCAACCATCACAGCGCTTAATATCGGTGCGGGGAAACCGGATCGGGCGCAGCAGGGATGCCGGCTCTCGATACTGTGCAGTGTGGCATTTCTGTTTGCCTGCGGCCTGTTAATCAGCCGGCCGGCGGTTTCACGAGGACTGGTGAGCATCTTTTCCTCCGATGAAGAAGTGATAGCTCTGGCGGCAGATTTTCTTGCCCTTATGGCTTTCTGGGCATGGAGCAACGGTTTTTACAACAGTCTGACGGGGCTGTTCCAGGGAACGGGGCATACGGAGGTGACGATGGTCAGCGACGCTTCCAGACTGTGGATATACCGGTTTGCGACTCTGTGGTTCTGTGAACGGGTGCTGCACCTGGGTGTGCGGAGCGTGTGGCTGAGCGTAGTGATCAGTAACGGGATCGCCGCACTGGTACTGTATATACTATACCGCCGGGGTATCTGGCGCAGAAACCGGGTCGGATCCGGAAAAACGGGAACGAACAGGAGGGCAGGCAGGATGGACCGAATTGAGGCATATATTCTCAGACTGGTGGAGAAAAGCACGCCGGAGAAAACGGCATGGAATATGGAAAAAATCCGGGAAGGAAAACCGGCGACATGGAATTATATCGACGGATGCATGCTGACCGCCCTGCTTTCCCTGACGGAGATTACGAGGGACAACCGCTATGCCGCGTTTGCCGAGCAGGTGACGGACCATTTTGTCCGGGAGGACGGGAGCATCCTGACGTTTGATGAGGAAAAGCGTCAGCTGGACGATATCAACGAAGGGCGTGTGCTGTTTCCTGTGTATCGTATGACCGGAAAGGAAAAATACCGGAAAGCAGCGGTAATGCTGCACCGGGCACTGTCCACACAGCCGCGTACCGTGGAAGGATCTTTCTGGCATAAAAAAATATACCCGGACCAGGTCTGGCTGGACGGGGTATATATGGCGCAGCCGTTTGAAGCTTTGTACCAGGAAACTTTCGGAAACGGTGACGTGTCGGATATCCTGAAACAGGTCCGGACCGTTCAGGAAAAGATGCGGGATCCAGGAACCGGACTGTATTATCACGGTTACGACGCGAGCCGGAAGGCTTTCTGGGCGGACCCGGAGACCGGGCTGAGCCGGTGCGTCTGGCTGCGGGCACTGGGATGGTTCTTTATGGCGCTGGCAGACGTGAGCGAGATCCTGCCGGATGGCGCGGAACGTGACGAAATCGCAGGAATCTTCCGCAGCCTGGCGGAAAGCGTTGCCCGCTATGCAGATCCGGAGACGGGTCTGTACTGGCAGGTGGTGGACCAGGGCAGCCGGGAAGGCAACTACCTGGAATCCAGCGGCAGTTCCATGATGGCCTGCGGTATGCTGAAAGGCGCAAGACTGGGAATCCTGGAAGAACGGTTTGCGGCACTGGGGCGGAAAACATTCGGAACCCTGACGGACCGCCTGATCTGGAAGGACGGGGAGCCGGAACTGGGCGGCATCTGCCTGGTCGCAGGCCTGGGCCCTGAAAACAACCGGCGCCGGGACGGCAGTTTTGAATACTATGTCTCGGAACCGGTGGTATCAAACGACGCAAAGGGCGTGGCACCCTTTGTGCTGTGCTACACAGAAATGCTCCGGGCAGGCAGCTGAGCGGTGTTACCGGTATTCCGTGATCCGGACGGAATGAACGTCGGCGTATCCTTCGGGACCGGTGCAGAAGAATCCCGGACGGGCGCCGGTCCAACCTCCCGGGGCCATGGGGAAGGCTTCGCCAAGCGGAGAGAGCCCCCGGTCATCCGACCCGAACAAAAAGGACACATATCCATCGCGGATCTGAAGGCGGAGCAGCAGCTCCGCTTTTTCAAACGGGCGGGACAGGATTTCCTGCTCCGGTTCTTCAGTACCTCCCCGGACAAGCCTGACCCTGCGGCCTTTAAGCACAACAAAGGTGTAAGCTGATCCCATCACACCGGCACCGGCACCGGCCAGTTCCAGCTGCGGAACACTGAACCGGACATCCATGTCGAAATTCCGGCAGGGCATCAGTCGGGAGAGAAAATGTCCGGCCTCGGAGAGACGGTCCGCCGGAACAGCATGGAGCCGTAAGCCGGGACGCAGCAAAGTATACCAGGAAGGATCCGGATTGGCCTGCCACTGCCAGACGGGGCCGATCTCCTGCTCAAAGGTATCAGCGCACGGGATGGAAAGGGGACAGTCCGGGAGCCCTGTGTCTCCTTCGGGAACGGGCGTTCCACGGTCGCCCATGACAGGCCATTCTCCGGACCAGTCCACCGGCTGCAGATGAGGGACCCGACCGTAAGCCCCCACATCCTGGAAATGAATGAACCAGTCTTTTCCTTGCCCGTCGTTGATCCACGCACCCTGATGAGGACCGTTGACCGGAGAGGATCCCTGCTCCAGCACCACTTTGCGCTCATAGGGACCGAAGAGGCTGCCGGACCGCAGGGCGAGCTGATAACCGTGGCGGACACCGCCGGCAGGGCAGAGAATCCAGTATGAGCCGTTCCGGCGATAGAGCTTGGGTCCTTCCACCGTGACGTCTCCGTGCTCTGCTCCGTCGTAAACCCTGCGTCCCTTATCCAGAACCGACATCCCGTCATCCGACAGGCGGTGAATATACAGAACGTTGTTGATTCCGACCCTGCTGGCGGCAAAACCATGGATCAGCCAGACTCCGTCCTCCCCGAACAGAGGACAGGGGTCAATCCATCCGGTGACTGCTTTAACCAGCCGGCACTGCCAGGGACCGGCCGGGTTTTCAGACGTCCAGGCATACAGCCCTTCGTCCGGCATGCAGGCATAGATATAAAAAAGCCCCCGGTGCCAGCGGATGCTGGGAGCCCAGATCCCGCAGCCGTGGGCCGGATGGTCATACCGCGGGTGCGGCAGTCTGTCTGCGGCGTGCCCGATGATTTCCCAATGCACCAGGTCTCTGGAATGCAGCACAGGCAGGCCGGGCACACAGGTGAAGGAGGACGCGGTCATATAAAAGTCTTCCCCGACGCGGATAACGTCCGGGTCAGAAAGATCCATATACAGAACGGGATTCCGGTACCGCATGGAGTTTACCTCCCATTATCGTTTTGTTTCGGTTTCGTGAAAACATACCTTTCCGCAGCCGACGGCGACCAGACCGTACATGGCGCCGGTAAAGCGCTTGGGGGAGGGAAGCCCTTCATCGCAAAGGTATTCCGTCCGCAAGTCCGCGACAGGCTCTCCGTGCAGGAAAAAATGCCGGTTCAACCCGTCTCCCAGGACGGAGAGGACGGCATCCGCCGTATCCATGGATGCCAGAACCCGTACAGTCCGGCGGTTCCCGATCTGCTCGGACAGGACCAGCGAACAGCCTGCCTTTTCTTTTCTCAGGCCGAAAAGATAAAAACTGTTTTCGTCATAGTATCCCGCCAGTGCTCCGATATCCCCTTCAGAAGCGGAAAGCAATTCCACCCGGAAAGACTGGAACAGCGCAGGTTCAGCCTGCCGGCGGAGCAGCAGGCTGCACGGCTCGCCAACAGCAGGATCCGGCCCGCAGCTCAGGCAGATTCCGTTTCCGGACAGCCGTGTGAAACGTGACGGATCATTCCGGGGAGACATCCACGCTTCGGCCGGATCCGGATCCTCCCCGCAGCCCGGAAAGGGCAGAGCCTGCAGGCAGCTTGGCCCTTTCAGACGGTTTACCATCGGCCAGCCATCCGCTGTCCATGTGAGCGGATCCAGGGCGGTTTCCCGTCCCAGCAGGGTCATTCCCTCTACCGGGCGGCTGCACAGATAAGGCATATACCACCGGCCATCTGGAAGCTGTACCGGCTTCCCGTGACCGGAACGACGAATCGGAGACAGCGGATTCTTCGTGCTCAGGATGGGATTGAAAGGGCAGCTTTCATAAGGCCCGAGGAGATTGTGGCTTCTCAGCACGGTCTCCATATGCCCTTCTCCTGTGCCGCCCTCGGCCAGGAAGAGATAATACCAGCCGTCCTTCCGGATCAGGTGCGGGCCTTCCGGCTTGACGCGGGCGGATCCGAAGGAAATCATCCGCGGTCCGGACAACAGGCTGCCGTTGTCGCTGATTTCAGCAATCATCGCACCGGGGTTGAGCAGGATATACCGCTTCCCGTCCACGTCGGTGAACAGGGAGGGATCAATTCCGTCCAGGGGCAGGAATTTCGGCGGATCCCACGGTCCCCGGGGATCGGCGGCGGAAGTAATCATCTGCAGCCGGTAAGGCTTTGAGTTTCTTCTCAGCGTAGCTACGATCCAGAACCTGCCCCGGAAGAAGGAAATATCCGGCGCCCAGTAACCGAATCCGCCGGGCAACCCGTACAGCCCGGAAGCCTCCAGATCGCTGACGGCATGGCTGATCTGTTTCCAGTTTACCAGATCCCGGGAATGATAGACCGGCAAGCCGGGAAAGAAAACAAAGGATGAATTGACCAGATAATAATCCTCCTCCACCCGGAGAACGGAGGGATCCGGATGGCAGCCTCGCAGGACCGGATTGCGGAAGCCTTGCTCCGGTACAAATCCAAGCGCGGAGGACAGCAGCCGGAAAGCCTCCTGCTTTTCTGCGCGCTGAGCAAGATCCAGAGGAGTGACCCCGTTGATATCCCCGGCCAACGGATCCAGCCCCAACACCTCCATGGCGAAGCGGACAGTGTCTGCGTCCCCGGAAGCGGCGGCAGCGTGCAGCAGGGTTCTGCCCTGAGCATCCGGCTCCATGGAATAGAGGTGATGGCATTCAAAAAGAAAGCGCAGCATGGTACCCTGCCCCGCTTCCGCGGCAGAACGGACCAGAAGCGCTTTTTCCCCGGCAGTAATCGTGTCAAAATCGCCGTTTTCCGCCATTTTCCCGATGGCGACACAGTTTCCCGCACAGATTGCTGTCAGGGCCTGTGCAAGGTTCATCTGTACGGAACTCCTTTCTGAAGGGTACCGGAAGCAATTCCGTCATAACCGGCTGTCAACGGATCAGAGGAACATCTGCTCCGAACAGTGACAAAGCCGTCCCGCAGGCTGAGCAGCATATCAAAGCCGCAGGGGGCGTTCCCGACAGCATGGCAGCGCAGGCGCAGGTTTCCCGTATCCACCCAGGCGGCGGAAACCGTGGCGGGCACTTCCGGAGCGCCGGGCCAGGAAGTTTCCAGCGTTTTTCCCCGCGCGAAAGAAAGGACAGCGGAACCGGAGTTCCGGACCAGCACCAGTTCACGGCGGGTCAACGAAAGCGATTTCAGACCGAGAGGATTCGGCTCGCAAAAGATATAACAGCCTTCCCCGGAAGGACTCACAGCTTCATCGTCTGCCAATCCGGCAGCAGGCAGATCCAGTTCCAACGGCAGGCCGGCTTCGTCCTCCGGAATCCTGCCGTCCTCCGGCAGATAAGGCCAGACCTCCTCAAAAAAGGCATCATAGATTCGCTGTACGCCCACAGGATCCAGGCGCGTATCGGCAATGGTGGAAAGGACCGCCTGCCGATCCGGACAGAGGACAGACAGCTGTCCGCCCATTCCGTAGAGTGCCCATCCCGCCCGTGTGCGCCAGCACTGCCAGCCATAGCCGTACCGTTCCTCTTCGTTTTCCTGGAGTGATGTGCCGATCTGCTTTTTTCCCATCTCCCGCACATACCAGCCGGGAACAAGGCCGTCCCCACCGCGCAGGAGGCATTCCGAAACCCGATGCATGTCCCGGAGACTCATGCAAAGGCCGGTACCTCCCTGGCAGCAACCGGAAGGATCCCGGAGCCACTGGCGCGGATCCAGGCAGCCCAGCGGACGGAACAGGCGGTTTTCCAGAAAACTGATCACTTCCTGCCCGCTGATGCGCTTCACGAGCGCCGCGAGGACCTGGGAACAGCCGGTATCATAGGCAAAAACCATGCCGGGCTCATGGTCCGGGGTTCCGGTGAAAAAGGAAAGCGCCCAGTTTTCATCGACGCCTTCCCGGTAAGCGGTGCGGCGGTAGCATGTCGCCATGCGAAGCATGTCCCTGATCGTAAGCCGAAGCAGGAACGGAGACGGTTTTTCCGGAAGCCAGTCCAGGAAAAAGCCGGCCACAGGCTGGTCCAGGGAGAGCAACCCATCCTCCGCCAGCATGCCGACGGCGATCCCTGTAAAGGTTTTACTCACGGAATAAAGACGGTGCGGAAGGCCTTCCCGAAAGGGAAACCAATATGCTTTCGCAATCTCCCGGCCGGAAACGGAAAGCAGGAAACCGTGCATATTCACATCTTCCCGCTGAAGACGTTCTGTAAACCGGAGAATGCAGCGTGCAAGGCAGGAGGATTCCATGTCAGGTTTCTCCTTTCGGTCAGTCCAGCCGGACCTTCATCCGGTCGCTGTCCTGTTCCGGTACGGTACCGCTTATCCGGGATTCCAGATAATACCGGGGAGCGGTGCCATACCTTTTCTTAAACATCTTGGAAAAATAAAGCGGGTCATGAAAACCGCACAGCGGCGCAATATCCGCAATGGTACGGGCTCCGGCATTGGCGTCGCTGACGAGAAGTTCAGCCGCCATTTTCAGCCGTTTGTCCACCAGGTACCGGTGCGGTGTGACTCCCAGTTCCTTCTGGAAAAGCTTACGCAGATAATCGTAGCTGAAGGGCAGAGAATGCAGATAATCATCCAGCTCAAAGGTGCTGTCGGCATAGTTGGCGATGATGGTGTTTTCAATCTGTGCAACGATGGGCGTGAGAGTGCGGCCCGTCTGATAAGCTACCAGGTAACAGCTGATCAGATCTCCGTAGACGGAGATCAGCGAAGAGGTTTCCTTCCGGTCGGAGTAAAAGTGGAAAAAGGCGGCGTTGAATGCGTCCAGCAGAAAGTGATTGGAATCATCCGGGATCACCAACGGAGAAGAAAAGGAAAGGGCTGGTGAAACCATATTGATATGGATGTTCTGGAACCCGTCCGCGCTGGCGTTGGAATGGGGAGTCATGGGCGGAATGACAACCACATCCCCTTCGCGATAGTCCAGACTCCGGTCGTCGAAGAGAAAGGTGCCGGAGCCATAGGTGCAGTAGACAAACTCCCAGCTTTCATGGGCGTGCCGGGAAACGGTATAGATGACGGTATGCTTGCCGACATAGGTAATATCGTTCATACAGGCCTCTTCTTCAGTTCGTAATGGCGTATCATCCGGAAAGAGTATAATACGGACGCTTTTCTGGTGAAGATTGTAACATGACCGCCGGGGAAAAAACAAGCGATAATTAGTATGCATACACACAGACAAATATTGACGGGGATTGCGGGAGTCTGATAAAATGACGGACAGAGCGGAGCAGTCCGTAATGAGCCGGAAAGTGAGCTGAAAAAATATGCTTATCGTATCAAAAGACGGAAGGGGAGATTACACCGGCATTCAGGACGCGGTGGACGCGCTCCCGGAAAGCGGGGGACAGATTCTGGTCCGCGCGGGGGAATACCGGGAGAAAATAGTGGTTCATAAAGATAACGTTCTGCTGGCGGGCGATGACAGGAACCGAACGGTGATTGCCTGGAACGGATGCGCCAAGGACCTTTACGCGGACGGAACAGAGAAGGGCACATTCCTTTCACCGACACTGACGACTACCGGGCACAGTGTAACGGTAGAAAACCTGACGATCCGCAACGACGCGGGCGACGGCCGGATCGTCGGTCAGGCGGTGGCGGTTCATGCCGCCGGAGACCGGGGAATATGGCGGAACTGTATCCTTGCCGCGCACCAGGACACGCTGTTTTGCGGACCGGTCCGCCTTCCCAACGTAAAGGAGGCACTCGGATGCCGGACCGGCAGCGCGGAACAGGTTTTCCGGGTGGAAGACGGGCATCTGTCCCGCAGCCGCCAGTATTTTGAACACTGTATGATCCGCGGGGACGTGGATTTTATTTTCGGCCCGTACCGGTGCTGGTTCGAAGAATGTACCCTGTTCATGAACAGGCGCGGAGGCTGGTATACAGCGGCAAACACCCATGAAGCGCAGCCGTTTGGCTTTGTGTTCCACCGGTGCGTTCTGACCGGGGAATGCGAGCCGGGAGCAGGTTTTCTGGGAAGACCATGGAGAAAGCACGCCGCGACTATATTCCTCGAATGCGACATGGACGAGCATGTGGCTCCCGAAGGATTCAGCGACTGGGACAGCGAACGCGTGGTCACAGCCCGCTGCGGAGAGTGGCGGACCACCGGTGCGCGGGCGGATCAACGGAACCGGCACCCTGCCCAGAAACGCCTGAAAGACAGCGAGGCGGAAGAGATTACAATCGAAAGGGTGCTCGGCGGAACGGACGGATGGACTCCTGACCGGCAGATGCCGGCGATGGAACAGAAAGATCCGGTATAACGGTTTGTTCTCTGAAAGAAGACGGCGGAGAAAAACCGTGTTCAGTCGATCATAATGCTGTCAAAAAAGAAGGAACCCCACAGCATCAAATCCTTTGGCAGCGGGGCGCTTTATCATGGCGTTTGCGGATCACAGCCCGGGATGGTGGCGCGTTCCGCGCAAAAGAGAGTGCAGCAAAGCGCAGGCAATTCCCCGCCGCGAACGGATCAGGAGTCCCGCAATGGGCTTCAGCCTTCTTTCCGCCTCAGACAGACGGCCAGCGCTATGACGACGACAGCCAGGACAATTAGCGCAGCCAGAAAGATATCCGCACTGGGCAGGAAGGAAAAGGTACCGTCGCTGTTGGCAATAGTCGGAGCGTCCCGGAGCACCCAGGCACCGATCTGCGGGCCGATGATCCCCGGGATCAGAACCTGAGAAAGGATCCGCAGCCCCTGGAACCGGCCGGCCATATGTTCCGGCGTATGGTTGCGCAGCTGGGCACCATATGCTGCCATGCCGCTCAGATAACCGGACATCATCAGGAGAGATCCGATAAACACCGGGATTCTCATGGCTATTCCTTCCGCAGGGATCCTGGCCGGAACAAGATAAAGCAGGACAAAGCCCGCCATCAGCAGAAGCATAGCTGGCAGAACTGTTTTCCGGAACCCGAAGCGATCCACCAGGCGGCCGAAGAAGAAAGTTACTGCCGCTGCCAGGAGAATGGCAGGAGCCATAATCAATCCGCCATGTCCAGCGTCTGTTCATAATAGATGATCAGATAGGGCATGTAGATCTGGATCGAGGTATTGAAGATCATGAAGGCAGTCATGGAAAAATAAAGAACAGCATTTTTCCGGACCACGCCGGGTCGGAATCCGTACAGAATGGTGGACAGATAGCCGAGGCTGTCGGGATTCCGGACCGGTGTTTCCTCTACAAGAAAGAGCCCCAGTACGCCGACCAGCAGGACCAGGCTGCCGATGACGCAGTAGATCACAGTCCAGCTGGAGGCCAGGTCCAGGTCAAAGCCCATGAACCCGCCGAACACGACCAGAATCGAAATCAGAGGCATCATGGAATTGATCCCTTCGGCAGCGCCTCGGTTGCCGGAATCCGTGGAGTCGGTCAGCCAGGCGTTGTAGGCTGCGTCGTTGGCAGTGGAACCGAAAAAGGTCATCACGCAGTCCATGATGATCACCAGCAAAATACCAACAGACGCCGCGCTGCTGACCGCACCGAACAGGGAGGAGATCAAATCCGTCCGGATCAGGGCAAAGGAGATGATGGAAATTCCCCAGGCGATATATCCGGCGTACATGAAGATCTTCCGTTTTCCGATCCTGTCTGAAAGGGCGCCCATCAGAATAGCGGTCAGCGTAGCGGCCACCGCGCTGGCTGTGACCATCAGAGCGATATCCGAAGCGGAAGCTCGGAACATTTTATAAATAAAGACATTGAAATACATATTCTCCATGACCCAGGCAATCTGGCCGGTCAGGGAGAATATGATCAAGACAGTCCAGAATTTACGGCTTTTCCGCATAAAAATCCCTCACATTGCTGCTCTTCAGAAAACGAAAGACAATCTCATTGCCTCTGATAATCAGTTACGCCTGGCGGATGACAAGGCTGAAGACCTTAGCATTAAGAAGTTGACCTGCGGAGCACCTTCGGTAGCGGCAAAACTGGCATCAATTAAGGCCGCTGTACCGGGGGCGAAAACTGTGGCTCCTGGGGATACAGTGAACGCCGGGGATTCTGCAACGCCAGAATCTGATGATGACAAGAGTGCATAAATGATGGGTATGTTGGCTCTCCGGATCGTATGGTTGCGGTCCGGAGAGCTATATTTATGTAAAAAACGTAGTATAATACAACTTGAGAGGTGAGCTTGCATTTCTGATTTCAATCATGAAGTGCATGTGGCATTGCTAAAGAAGACGCGGGTAGCTGGGAAAGAAGTATAATCCAGGATGCTACGGCAAATTTGTCCTTGCTATGTTCAGATGGCCTGTGAAGGGGGACAGTTGAATACTGTATTAAAACCGGATTGGAATATGTCGGGGAACTAATGACGAAAGAAGACATAACGCACATGTGAATGCCGTCACTTCTGTACCTTTGTTAAACCGCTTTGCTGTTCGACAGGGTCTGGCTCAAATGTTTTCAGGGGATACTTTTGGGTGCCATAAAGCTATGCTGAAATAGCGGACTGGCTGTTCCGAAATCTATGAAAAAGGAAGATTGTTTTTAGGTAGATGATACAGGAAAATGCCAAAGCTCTCCTTAGAAATGTAGAAAAAATGAAAATGCAGCCTGAAAAAAGGCTGCATTTTCTACATTTTCATAGGGGCAGAAAAAAGATTTTTGCACCCAATTTGTGCCCCATTAACCCCTGGAAGCCTTATGTAGACTCGCTTTTTTGGGCATCAGACTACTCGAACTCGATGGTGGCGACGGGCTTTTCGGAGATATCCCAGAGGACGCGGTTTACGCCGGGTACAGTCTGAATGATCCGGTCGCGCATGGCGCAAAGCACGGGGAAAGGGATCTCCGGGATGGTGGCGGTGACGGCGTCCACAGTGTTGACCGCGCGGATGATCACAGCCCAGCCCATATAGCGCTCGCCTTTACCGTCCACATAGCGGATGCCGGTGGACTGGAAGGGCGGAATCACGCAGAAATACTGCCACGGGATCTCCGGCAGCCTGCCGATCTCTTCACGGACGATGGCGTCGGCTTCGCGGAGGGCTTCCAGGCGGTCACGGGTGATGGCGCCTACACAGCGGACGCCCAGGCCGGGACCGGGGAAGGGCTGACGGTAGACCATGCCGTCCGGCAGGCCCAGGGCTTTGCCGACCACACGAACTTCGTCCTTGTACAGGAGCTTGACGGGCTCGACCAGTTCGAACTGCAAGTCGTCCGGCAGGCCGCCAACGTTGTGGTGAGCCTTGACGCCAACGCTCTCAGTGATGTCGGGATAGATGGTACCCTGGGCCAGGAAGGCGATGCCGTCCTGCTTGCGGGCTTCTTCTTCAAAGACGCGGATAAACTCGGCACCGATGATCTTGCGCTTCTGTTCCGGATCATCTACGCCGGCCAGTTTGTCCAGGAAGCGGTCGACCGCGTCCACATAGACCAGGTTGGCTTTCATCTGATTCCGGAAAACTTCGATGACCTGTTCCGGTTCGCCCTTGCGCAGGAGACCGTGGTTGACATGAACCGCGACCAGCTGCCGGCCGATCGCCTTGATCAGCAGGGCGGCGACAACGGAACTGTCCACGCCGCCGGACAGGGCGAGCAGAACTTTTTTATCCCCGACCTGCTCACGGATCGCTTTCACCTGTTCCTCGATAAAGGCGTTGGCGAGTTCCGGGGTCGCAATGCGCTGCATGCTTTCGGGCCGTTTGTTGCTATCCATCTTTTATCCTCCAATCGATCCGCAGAAATACAATGAGATAAATACAAGGAAAAGAATAGAAAAAGACAGGGCCAGTGTCAATCTGAAAAGATGACAAAAAGATAAAAGCTTTTTTTCAGAATAGCGAATTTTTCACCGCCCGGGAAACACCGGCCGGTTTCAGGAAAAATGAGGATCCGGCGGAGAAAAGACGGACAGAAAAGAAAGAGATTGACAAGCGGCGGCCCGGCGTATAAAATAAGCTCGTCAAAAGGTTAACATGTTAACTTAACAAAAATGTTAACAGACACAGAACCGCCCGGGAAAGGACCAGGTGAAAAAGGACATGAAGATCAGAGGATTTACCTACGGATATGACGGAAAGCGCGGGGATTACCTGACACCGGAAGCGGCCCTGTCCATTGACCGGCTGGCTGCTCTCGGCGGGGACTGGGCGGCCCTGGCATTCACGGTCTGCCAGGAAACATATCATTCCACGCAGATCCGGCCGGATTACCGGTTCACGGTGACGGACCGGGATGTGGCGACAGCGGTGAGCCGCCTGCACGGCGACGGGCTGAAAGTCTGCATGAAGCCGATCGTGAACTGCCTGGACGGAGTCTGGCGCGCAAACATTGATTTCCCGGAACGGGAATGGGGCGAGGGCGACTACTGGCAGGAATGGTTTTCATCCTACAAGGCCTTCCTCTGCCACTATGCGGAGATCGCGGAGGAGACCGGCTGCGAGATGTTCTGCGTCGGGTGTGAGATGCTCGGTACCGAGAAGCAAGAAGCGCTCTGGCGGCAGACCATCGCCGCGGTCCGGGAGATCTACCACGGGCCGCTGGTCTACAATACCAACCACGGCAAGGAAAAGAACGTCAGCTGGTGGGACGCGGTGGACTATATCGGTACATCCGCCTATTTCCGGGTGGCGGACAGACCCGGCGCTTCCGCGGAAGAAATGAAGGAACAGTGGGACAGATACAAGGCGCAGCTGGCGGAGATTTCCCGGCTGAACGGCGGCAAGCAGATCATCTTCATGGAGATCGGCTGCCGCAGCGCGCTCGGCTGCGCGATGATGCCCTATGACTTTTCCCACAGGGAATTCCCCTACAGTGAGGAGGAACAGGCGAATTTTTATGAATCCTGCTTTCGGTCCGTGTGGGAGGAACCGTGGTTCGGCGGCATGTTCTGGTGGGACTGGTATACGAAGCTGCCGGAAACAAAACCGGAAACTGGCTTTTCCATCGTCGGAAAGCAGGCAGAGAAAGTCGTGAAAGCATGGTACGCGAAGAAATAACGGAGGAAAGCATGACAAGCAACGTTGAAGTTTATCCGCTGATCATGGAACCTTCCTTCCGGTACGGGCAGAGTACGCCCTGGGGCGGGCACGCGCTGAAAGAGAAATACGGCAAGCACGCGCCGGAAGAAATCACCGGGGAAAGCCTGGAGATCTCAACGCTGCCCGGCCATGAAAGCCGGGTGACAAACGGCGCGTACCGGGGGAAAAGCCTGCAGGAGGTTTTCACGGCCTGGGGCGACTGGCTGACCGGAAAACGGGGAAAGACGTTCCCGCTGATGCTCAAGATCCTCGACGCGCATCAGTGCCTGTCCGTGCAGGTGCATCCGGACGACGCCTATGCGATGAAGCACGAAGGAAAACTTGGAAAAAGCGAAGCCTGGTATATCCTGGACGCGGCGCCGGGGGCCCGGCTGGTCTACGGCATCGATACCCGCGGGGAAAAACTGGACGATATCGTGGAAGCCGGCCGGCTGGAGGAATGCCTTCACTGGGTGGAGGTTAAGCCCGGGGACGTGTTTTATATCCCCAGCGGTACAATCCATGCCCTCGGTTCCGGAATCCAGTGTTATGAGATCCAGCAGTCCAGCGACGTGACCTACCGTTTCTGGGACTGGAACCGGGTCGGAAAAGACGGGAAGCCCCGCGAGCTGCATACCCGGCAGGCGGTTTCCGTATCAAAAGCGGAGCCGCTGTCCCGTATGCCGGAAACGGAAAAAACGGCTTGCGAAGGCGGGGAGATCACGAGACTGGTCTGCGACCCGCATTTCCGGCTGGATGCTGTGGATGTGGACGGCACCTGGACGCTGCCGTCCGGCCGGATGCAGTTTCTGACACCAACGGTACCCTGCACGCTGCAATGGGGAACCCACAGCCATGAACTGACGGCATACCGGAGTGTGCTGGTTCCGGCACGGATGGAGAACGTGAGCATTTCCGGTCATGGCCGGATCCTGGTATCAAGCACCCTGTAAAACAGAAAAGAACAAGAAACAGCCCTGCGGAAGCGGGGCTTCTTTTTGTTTGTTAACTAATTTGTTAACCTATAAAACAACAACAGATGCGCAGGAAAAGGAAAAAAAACTTCAAAAATTGCAAAAATGGGCTTGACAAGGCCGAAAGTGACAGCTAATATATAAACAACAGAGGTTAACATGTTAACCTAACAAATAAGGAGGAGAACCCATGAAGAAACTGATTTCCCTGATCCTGGCCCTGTGCCTGGTCCTCGGTATGGCTTCTTTTGCCGCCGCGGATGAAGAACTGCCCACCTTTGACCAGATCGTGCTGGGCGAGAACACCGACCTGACGGCGAAGATCCATTTCGCCTATCATCGCACGGATATCCCTGAAAAACTGGAAGGCTATGTGGCCGAGTTCCAAAAGATCTATCCCAATGTCGAGATCGAATATGAACTGATCACCGATTACGCCGAGAACGCCCTGATGCGGGTCGGTAATACGGACTGGACGATCATGGGCATTCCCACCGTCCAGAAAGACGAGCTGTCCAAGTATTTCGTACCGCTGGGCTCTCTTGAGACCCTGGGCGGAATGTACAATTTCATGAGCTCCTGGTCCTTTGAAGGCGTGTGCTACGGCATTCCCTCCACAGGCAATGCCAACGGCGTCCTGTATAACAAGCGGATCTTCGCGGAAGCCGGCGTGACCGAGCTGCCCAAGACGCCCGATGAATTCATTGCCGCCCTGAAGGCTGTGAAGGAAAAGACCGACGCCATCCCGCTGTACACCAACTATGCCGCCGGCTGGACCATGGGCGCCTGGGACGCCTATATGGGCGTGGCTGCCACCGGCAAGGATACCTATATGAACCAGGAACTGCCCCATGCCAAGGATCCCTTCGCGGACCAGGGCAACGGCACCGGCCCCTACGCCGTGTACAAGATCCTGTATGACGCGGCTGCGGAAGGCCTGATCGAAGACGACTACACCACCACCGACTGGGAAGGCTGCAAGCCGATGCTGAACAACGGCCAGATCGCCGCGATGGTGCTGGGATCCTGGGCCTTCACCCAGATGCGCGACGCCGAGGGCGGCGAACATCCGGAAGACGTGGGCTACATGGCGTTCCCGATTACCATTGACGGAAAACAGTATGCTCCCGCCGGCGGCGACTACAACTTCGCGATCAACGTCCAGGCTTCCTATGAAGAGAAACTAGCTTCCATGTACTATCTGAAGTGGCTGACCCATGAGAGCGGATTCGCCTACAGCGAAGGCGGCGTGCCGA
>CAMKEI010000009.1 GCA_946411525.1 uncultured Clostridia bacterium
CGGATTCTTCCTTGACTTCGGGCTCTTCCTTTGCTTCAGGCTCTTCCTTGACTTCGGGTTCTTCTTTTACTGCGGGCTCTTCCTTGACTTCAGGCTCTTCTTTTACTTCGGATGTTTCTTCAGTCTTGGGTTCTGCCTCGGCTTTTTGCTCTTCCTTGTCCTCGGATTTTTCCTGAACTTTGGCATCCGAATCAGAGCCCTTGTCCTTTTCAGGTTTCGGCTCCGGTTTCTTTGCCGTAATCGTCACAGACTTGGTTAATACCGTACCGTCCGCGGCTTTCAGAACGACGCGGTACTTATGGTCTTTTGTATCTTCCGCCGTAAAGGCATACACAGCCGAAGTGGCTCCCTTGATGGAGATCCACTTCTCCTTTTCCTCTTCCTTCTTATCCTTACCCTTCTTGTCGGGTTTCCCCCATCTTTGCCATTGCAGGGTATAGTCAAGATTGGCTTTCTTTACCTTCGCCTCCAGCTTGACTTTGTCACCGACTTCAACATCGCTGGGCGTCTGCTGAATGGCAAGGGTGCCGGTGAATGCAGTTTCCGCTTTCTCCGGATTCTCCTCTGCCAGCGAAACAGGCAGCATACCTGCCAGCATTATGACAGCCAACAGCATCGACAGTATTTTCTTCATATTCTTTGTCTCCCCCTGAATTAAAGTGGAAGGAAATCCTTCAGTTGACTTTGTCGGAGATCATCTGACTTCTCCGGCTCCGGATCATCTCCGAACTTTTTTCTCATTGGTATTTCAAGTATGTATAAAAATCCATACTCTTATACAGAGTAAAGTATATTATGTTTTTCGTTCGTTGAAAATACTTTTTTGAAATTTTATCCATTTTTTTACCTGTTTTTTCCAATTTTGACCGTTTTTTGCCTCTTTTCCGCCCTTTTCCCGATCGGATCATAGGACAAAAACGCCCCTGCCGGTCATGAGTCGCCGTGCAGGGGCTGTTTGCTCCAGATCTATCTCATCGTTCATCTCTTCCGTTTCTCAGCCTCGCCTGTCAGCGTTGCGGAAGGACCGCTGTGCCGGCGCCTCCTTTGCCGCTCCGGATCTTCCCTCTTGCCATGAGCGCCTCCGGCTGTCACCGTACAGCTTCGGACGGGTTTCCTGATACCTTTTCGGGGTCTCCTCTTCGGTCTTTCACCTCCTGTATCTGTTCACGTTCTCTCACGTCTTCTTTTCTTTGTGGCTACATTATTACACAATTATTTTCATATGTCAACACTTTTTTAATAATTTTGTAAAATTTTTTTATTTTTATTTAACATGTACTGCAATCGCTTCAAAATCGGCCTTCAGCTCAACCGCCAGCACCCCGTTTTCCAGGGTGATCCGGTTGTTTTCGCTATTCATTGCACGGAGAATGTTACCGCCTGTGACCGGCATGGTCACGGCCTTCGGATAGTTTCCGCCGAAGGTATGGATCACCGCCAGCGTTTCACCGCCTGCCGTGCGGCAGACTGCCTGCCAGCCTTCCGGATGGCGCCAGCTTTCCGAGACCGCCCCGTGGAATTCGGAAGCGCCGTCCCGGATGATATGCCTTACCTGCTTATAAAACTCGATTCCCTCGTCCACTTTCGCCCACTGCTCCGGGGAAAGTTCATGGATGTCGCCGGACAGGCACATCACGCCCAGGAAAGTGTTGATCAGGGAGTAGTTGATCCTGCGCAGGCTGTCCTTTGCCCGCAGCGCCGCCCAGATTTGGCTTTGGGCCGGCAGGATCAGCCGGTGAAGCTGCGCCGCGATGATCGGGATCTCCGCGCATTCATGGGCGTCGGAGAAGGAAGCCATATCCGTCACGCCCATCAGGGAGGGCTCCAGCCGATGCCCGCCGGAAGAGCAGTTCTCGATCCAGATGTCCGGGATCTCCGCCCGCAGGCGGCGGAAAAAGTCCAGCGTTCCCTGCATGTTCTGCCGGAGGCCTTCGCCCAGGCTGTCCGGGTCGTCGCAGCCGGTTCCGATGCAGTCATTGTAGTCAATCTTGGTATAGCCGAAGCCGCATCTCTTCAAAAGGCCGATGACCCGCTCGTCAAGATAGGCCTGCACCTCCGGCTTGCGCATATCCAGGAAGCGGCGGTTGTCCGTGTCGATCACCGTGCCGTGACGGGTCAGCAGCATTTCTTCCTTCCGGAAGATCTCCGCTCCCCGGGCACAGGTCTCCGGCTCAAACCACAGGCCGGGAATCATCCCGTGGGCCCGGATCATGTCCGCCGTGGCCTTCAGGCCTTCCGGGAACATCTCCGTTTCCTCCGGGATCCAGTCGCCCCCGCAGTCCGCCCAGCCCACGTCCTTCCGGCGGTACCAGCCCGCGTCGATTACCAGGAATTCGATCCCGCGCCCCTGCAGGCAGTCCGCGATCTTTTTCAGGTTCTCATGGGACGGGTCGCCCCAGGTGGTGCAGTATTCATTGAACATCACCGGCAGCTCCGCCTCCGGACGGGGCATGTTCCGCCGGTGGACCGTCAGCAGCCGCTGGCTGATCCTGTCCGCGCCGCCCTGTCCGACGGTCACATAGGCTTCCGGCGTCTCAAAACTTTCTCCCGGCGCGATTGTCTTCGCCCAGTGACCGAAGTCCTCGTCCGGCAGGGAGGCCATGATGCTCAGCCGGTCATCCTTTCGGCGGATCTCCATCTGCCAGGAGGAGGGGCAGGCCAGCTGCATGGCCCAGGTGACGCCGTTTTCCGTATCCTCGACCGCTGCAAAGGGGAACCAGCCGCGCACGGGCATGGATCCCACCTGGCCGAACTTAACGAGGCGCAGGGCATGCCCGGTCCAGGAGCGCTCCAGCATGGCCTCCTCGATGGACTGGGTAATCAGCCTGCCCTCCGCGCTCCAGGCGCTGCCGGCCCGGTGGAGCAGCAGGGTGCCGTGGGCGTCCCCCGCGGCGAAGGGCGTGATCCCGCCCAGGTTCAGGCTGGAAAGCAGGTCCAGCGTGACCGGCTTTTCCGTCCGGTTCTCGAAGCGGACGGAAACCCGGAACGCTTCCGTGCCTTCCTCCCACCGGAGGGTATGGAACACCGTCCGGCCGGTTTCATCCGCCAGTTCGGTAATGACAGTATTGCTTTCCTTGTTCTGGCTCACGAAACGCAGCCTGTCCGTGGCAGTGGTGGTCGCCATGGTATGTCCGTTGCCGTAGCCGTTGGGCAGCTGATCGCCCCGGGCGTGGGTCTGCACCAGGCTCTCCAGGGCGTGATTATGCTCCGTGACCCGGTCTTTCATCCCCGACGGAATCAGGGTCATGCCCATGTGTTCCTTTTCGTCCAGCCACCAGGCTGCCAGCATGTCCCCGAACAGGTATTCGCTGTACTGTTTCATCCGCTTTTCCTTTCGGTTTTCTTTCTATGAAATAAAACCTGCCGCACGAGCAGAAAAAAAGTTCGAAGGGAACTGCCTTTGGGGGAAACTCGTTTGGAATGTGCTTTTTTGATGAAAGCGATTTTGAGTGGTACTTTTTTGAGTGATATTTTCGAGAAGATCTTTCTGCAGCTGCAAGCCTGCTGCGTCGCAGACAGTTTTCGCAGGGTAATTATCTCATATATTTATCCTGCGTTCAAGATGCAAAACCGCGCAGAACCGCGCAGATATTTCATGAATCTGACATGCACAGGTCCCTCACAACCTCCGCCGCGATAATCAGGCCCGCTGCGGCAGGCACAAAGGCCGTGGAGCCGGGGATGTCCCTTCGGACGTCCCCCCTCCGCTCATTGGCAGGTACTTCCCCGAGGGGTTTGAGCGGCGTCTCCCTTGAATAGACCACCTTCAGCTTTCTGATACCCCGTTTGCGGCATTCGCTCCGCATGATCCGGGCCAGTGGGCAGACGGAAGTCTGGTAGATATCCGCGACACGGAATGCCGTGGGGTCCAGCTTGTTTCCGGCTCCCATGGCGGAGATGATGGGCGTGCCCGCGGCGTCCGCCTTTTCAATCAGCGCCAGCTTCCCCTTCACCGTGTCGATGGCGTCCACGATATAGTCGTACTGCGTAAAATCAAACTGGTCCTGCGTTTCCGGCAGGAAGAAGGTTTTATATGCCGTCACGCGGCAGTCCGGATTGATGTCCCGGATCCGCTGCTCCGCCGCGTCCGTCTTGTACTGCCCCAGGGTGCTGCGCGTCGCGTGCAGCTGGCGGTTCAGGTTGGTCTCGGAAAACCTGTCGTCGTCGATCAGGTCCAGGGCGCCGATGCCGGAGCGGGCCAGCGCCTCCACCGCGTATCCGCCCACGCCGCCGATCCCGAAGACCGCCACGCGGCAGGCAGCCAGGCGCTTCATGGCTTCCGGGCCCAGCAGCAGTTCCGTTCTGGAAAAGGGGTTTGGCATATGTATCGCTCCGTTCCTTTCTGGATCGGTTTCATTATCTCATTTTCACCCTGTCTTTTCAATAAAAATATGTCCGTACTGCTTTACCTTTTCCCCCTCTTCATATATACTATTTCAGGCATCACAGTGCTAATTCCGCACTGATAAAAAGGAGTGTTTTCACATGAGCGAACAGCGCAGGCCCCTGGTTTCCCATATCTTCACCGCGGATCCCTCCGCCCATGTGTTCAACGGGAAGCTGTACGTCTATCCCTCCCACGATATTCCCCATGACGGAGAGGATAACGACGACGGCGACGAGTACCGCATGGAGGACTACCATATCCTGTCCATGGACAATCCGGACGCTCCCTGCGTGGATCACGGCTGCGCCCTGCATATGAAGGATGTGCCCTGGGTCAGCAAGCAGATGTGGGCGCCGGACGCGGCCGAGAAGGACGGTAAGTATTATCTGTATTTCCCGGCCCGGGACAAGGACGGCATCTTCCGTCTCGGCGTCGCCGTATCGGACGATCCCGCCGGTCCTTTCACCCCTGAAGAAAACTATATCCCCGGCAGCTACAGCATCGACCCCGCCGTGCTCATGGACGACGACGGCAGCGGATATATCTACTACGGCGGCCTGTGGGGCGGCCAGCTGGAAATGTGGCAGAGCGGCAGCTTCGATCCGGACGCGCATCGTCCGGAGGGCAGCGAACCCGCCCTCGGGCCGATGTTCGCAGAGCTGGACGCGGACATGAAGCACTTCCGGACCGAGCCGAAACACCTGCAGATCCTGGATGAAAACGGAAAGCCCCTCACCGCCGGCGACGAGGACCGCCGGTACTTTGAGGGACCCTGGATGCACAAGTTCAACGGCAAGTACTATCTGTCCTATTCCACCGGAACCACCCATTACCTGGTCTATGCTGAAGGAGACCGGCCGGACGGCCCGTTCACCTACAAGGGACGGATCATGGAACCCGTGCTGGGCTGGACCACGCACCACTCCATCGTGGAGTATGAGGGAAAATGGTACCTGTTCTATCACGACTGCGAACTGTCGCAGGGCATCAACCACAGGCGCTGCGTCAAGTTTACCGAGCTGACCATCCATGAGGACGGCACCATTGAGACGATCCGTCCCTACGAAGCATGAGCGCCGTCAGAAGCGCCGTCCGCCGGACGGCGCTCTTCCTGCTGATCCTGCCCCTGCTGTTTGCGTGTGCCGAAGGAGAAGAAGCCAGTATGAACACCGTCCCCGTCACCCTGCAGAAATCCTATAAAAAAGCCGGTGAGAACAACCCGCTCTATACCCAGCGTTTCGGCGCCGATCCGGGCGTCATGGAATACGAAGGCCGGCTGTACGTGTACATGACCGACGATATCGTCGAGTACGATACCAAAGGCAATGTAAAGGAAAACTCCTACAGCCAGATCCGGACGATCAACTGCATTTCTTCCGACGACCTGGTCAACTGGACGGACCATGGCAGAATCCGCGTGGCCGAGCCTTCCGGCGTCGCGAAATGGGCCGGCAATTCCTGGGCTCCCTGTGCGGCCCACAAGACCATTGACGGGCAGGAGAAGTTCTTCCTGTATTTCTGCAACGGCGGAAACGGCATCGGCGTGCTGACCGCGGACAGTCCCACCGGCCCCTGGCGGGACGAGCGGGGCAGCCTGCTGATTACCCGGTCCGTTCCAAACTGCGCGGACGTAACCTGGCTGTTCGACCCTGCCGTCATGGTGGATGAGGACGGCACCGGCTATCTCGCATTCGGCGGCGGCGTGCCGAACGGCATGCAGAAAGCGCCCGGCACCGCGCGCATCGTGAAGCTGGCGGACGACATGATCCACCTGGACGGGGATCCGGTCCGGCTGGACGTTCCGTATCTCTTCGAGGATTCCGGCATCAACCGGATCGGGGACAAGTATTACTATACCTACTGCTCCAACTTCCAGACGAAGGGCAACAGCCTGCATATGACGGACGGCGCAATCCAGTACATGGTCTCGGACAATCCGCTGGGACCCTACACCTATATGGGTGAGATTTTCCCCAATGAAGGCCGTTTCTTCGGATTGTACGGCAACAATCACCACTCCATCGCCTCTCTGAACGGCGAATGGTACCTTTTCTACCACAATCGGCCCGTTGAGAAGGCCATGGGGATTACCGGCAACTACCGCAGCCCGCAGGCGGACCGGATCCTGTTCGGGGAAAACGGCCTGCCGCAGCAGGTAAAAGGCACCATGAAGGGGCTCGATCAGCTGAAACCCTTCGATCCCTTCCGGACGGTTTCCGCAGCCACCATGTCCCATCAGGCGGGCATCACCGTGGAAGGCGCGGACGGCCGTTCCTGGATCTCCGGGGATGCCGGCAGCTGGGTCCGGATCTCCGGCGTGGACTTCGGGACGGAGGCGGCGAAGCTGACCGTCACGGCCATGGCTCCTACAGACTGTACCCTTTACGCGGTCCTGGACGATCCGGCGAACCCGGTCGCCTCGCAGATCCGGATGGAAATCCCGGAAGACGGCAAACCGGCGTTCTTCACCGCGCCGATCGAAGCAGAAGGCATCCACGACCTGTACCTGGTCACCGACGGTCCGATGACATTGTATTCCTGGATCGTCAAGAAATAACGGCTTTTTCGGATATGGCAAAGCGGTCTGCGACTGCAGACCGCTGATTTTATTATTCCCGGATTACAGATACCTGATCAGTTCGTCCCGGACGCCGTCCAGCCGGGCGTCGCTCAGCCCGAAATCCATCTGCCGGTAGGACCAGGCGCAGCGGGCAATCTGATGCTTCTCAAACACCTCGTGGATCGTCCGGTACCATTTGACCGTGTCTTCCGGCGTGGCCAGATCGATTACGCCGTATTCGCCGCAGTACAGAGCCGTGCCCCGTTCCGCGGCTGTGCTGATTGCCGACGCGAAGTTCTTCTCAAACAGTTCAGGGGTGATCCCCGCCTCCTCAAAGGCAACCCGTCGGTCGATGTCAAACGCCGGATCCGGGATCCAGGTGGCTCCCTGGTGGGTAAAGTCCAGCGGATCGTAGCAGTGGAAGTTGTAGATCACCCGGTCGTCCGCCGGCAGATCCAGATCCTTCACCGCATCGGGGCTGTTGTTCCAGTAGCTGCCGACCAGGATCAGGCTGCGCGGGGCCGTCTTCCGGATCCGACGGATGCATTCCGCGGCGATCCGGTTCCAGGTTCCGATTACGGACGGATCCGTCACTTCGTTCAGCAGTTCAAAGGCGATCCGGTCCGGCTCATTGAAACGTACCGCCAGAGCGTCCCACAGTTTGTAAAACCGGTCCTGATACGCCTCGTTGCCGAAGAAACCGCCCTCGTTGTGGGCTGCGTCAAAGGAATAGCCGGCTGTCTTGTGCAGGTCCAGCACCACCTTCAGGCCGCACTTTCCGGCCCAGCCGACAGCCCGGGCGATCCGGCCGAATCCTTCCTCGCTGAGAGAGCCGTCCTTCTGCTCAAGCACATTGTAGTCCATGGGAATCCGGACATGGTCCAGGCCCCAGCCGGCGATCACGTCAAAGTCCTTCTCTTCGATAAAATGGTCCAGCCGTTCCCGGGAGTAATCGCACTGGGAGAACCAGCCGCCCAGGTTCACGCCCCGGTAGAATCCGAAATCCTTCATTTGCATCGCGATACGCTCCTGTTCTGTTGAATTTTCTTTTCCTGCGGACAGGATAACACAGACCGCCCGCTTCAGTCTACCCCAGATCCTGTCCGGGTTTCCGGCGGAATGTTATTCTTTTCACTCCGTGTCAATCGCTTCCTTACGTTCACGGCCTTCCCGCAGCAGCCTTTTCAGGGTCTGCGCGTCTCCCTCCGCCAGGGCGTCCCGGTACTCCTGGAGTGAGCGGATCAGGCAGTCCAGTTCAAAGCCCAGATACTCCGCATTGTCCAGAAACAGCTCCGTCCACATGGCCTCGTTCAGCTTCGCCACCCGGGTCAGATCCCTGTAGCTTCCCGCGGAGAAGGACAGATGCTCCTCAGCCGTGGGGGATTTGATATAGGCGTTGGAGACCACGTGCGCCAGCTGGGAAGTAAAGGCGATCATCTCATCATGCTTCTCCGCCGTGGTAATTGTCACGGAGCGGAAGCCCGTCTCCCGAAGCATTTCGCTGAGCCGGCTGACCAGGAAAAGGTCCTCCTTCTCCCGCGGGACCAGGATCATCGTCGCGTTCCGGAACAGGTTCCCGTCCGCGTACTTGATCCCTGAATACTGTTTCCCGGCCATCGGATGGCCGCCGACGAACGTGAATCCGTATTCCTTCGCGATCTCAAAGCAGGGTCCGCAGACCGCGCGCTTCACGCCGCACAGGTCGCAAACCACAGCGTCCTTCCGGACCAGCGGTGCCAGCCGTTTCAGTGTTTCCACCGCCGCGCCGGGATACACCGCCAGGAACAGGTAATCGCATTCCCCGGTTCTGCCGTCCGTCAGTTCCTCCTGAACGGTACCCGTCAGCAGGGCGTATTTCTGGACGTGTTCGTCCGTATCCCTGCCGAGTATTCTGTGTCCGCAGGCACCCAGCGCCTTGCACAGGGAAGCGCCCATCAGGCCCAGGCCGATCACGCCGACCGTCTTGCTCTCCATGCCTCTTCTTCCTCCGAAGTCCGCGTCATACCACCGCCGAGCGGACCTTCCTCACCGCTTCGGCCACGTCGTCAAACTGTTCCGGCGTCAGGCTCTGCGGTCCGTCGCACAGTGCGTGGGCAGGATCGTTGTGCACCTCGATCATCAGGCCGTCCGCACCGCAGGCGGCGGCAGCCAGCGCCATGGGTTTGACGTAGCGCGCTGCGCCGGTCGCGTGGCTGGGGTCCACCACCACCGGCAGGTGGCTGAGCTCATGCAGCACTGCCACGGCGGAAAGGTCCAGCGTATTCCGGGTATAGGTCTCAAAGGTGCGCACGCCGCGCTCGCACAGGATGATCTGCTCGTTGCCGCCGGCCATGACGTACTCGGCGCTCATCAGCAGTTCCTTGATGTTGTTGGCCAGGCCGCGCTTAAGCAGCACCGGCTTGCTGATCCGGCCCAGCTCCTTGAGCAGCTCGAAATTCTGCATGTTCCGGGCGCCCACCTGGATTACGTCTACGTCCTCGAACAGGGGCAGGTGGCCGATATCCATGATCTCCGTAATAATCGGCATCCCGGTGCGCTTCTTCACTTCAAGCAGGATCCGGATGCCCTCGCCGTGCAGCCCCTGGAAATCATATGGGGAGGTTCTCGGCTTGAACGCGCCGCCTCGGAGCATGCCCGCACCGCTGGCCTTGACCGCCCGGGCAATCGTCTCCACCTGCTCCTCCGACTCCACCGAGCAGGGCCCGGCAATCAGCTGGAAATGGCCGGCGCCGAAAGCAACCTGGTCCGTCACCTGCACGACGGTGTCGTCCGGATGGAACTTCCGGTTCGCCTTTTTGAAAGGTTCCGAAATCCGGGTCACGCTCTGGACAATATCCAGGCCGCTGATCAGGTCCGTATCGATCCGGGTCGTATCGCCCACCAGGCCGACCACAGTCTGGTATTCCCCGACGGAGATATGTGTCCGCACGCCGTAGCTTTCCAGCCAGGCGATCAGCCGGTCCTGCTCCTCTTTCCGGATATCCTTTTTCAGCGCGATAATCATACGGGTCGTCCTCCCTCAAACTTCTTCATTCAGCCGCCGTATTGTATCACCTGCCGTTCCGGTCTGACAAGGACTCTTGTCCCGGAGAAGGGAAAAACCTTTCCCTCCGTGCAGAAGAAAAACAATGTCTGCTCTTTTGTCCGGTGTATTCAGACAGAAAAAGCGGACTGTTCCCGCCGTGCGGGCAGTCCGCTTTTCCTGCTGTCCCGTCATCCCGCTTCACGGGATCCGGAACCTTATTCTGCCGGTTCCTCAGCTTCTGCCGGTTCGGCCTCTTCCGGTTCGGTCACTTCGGATTCGGCCTCTGCTTCCGCCGGCTGGCCTTCCGTATTCACGACCACCGCCATTCCGAAGAACACGCTCCCGTCGGGCGTAAAATCGATGATGACCTTGTACTTGACCTCTTCCGTTTCCTCGCTTTCCGATTCCTCGGGAAGCTCGGTGATGTACCGGACCGTTCCTTCGTAGGACTTGCTTTCGTCCGCTTCCAGCTCGATGCTCACCTTGTCGCCGGCCTTCAGGGATTTCCGTTCGTCCGCGCTGATGGCAGCTTCGATCCGCATGCCGCTGATCGGCGCGATCTGGGCCACAACGTCGCCCTGGGTGACGGTGGCGCCCGCCTCCGCGGTCACAGACGTCACGACGCCTTCCTCTGTGGCCGTCACATCCGTTCCGGGCATCTCATATCCGTCAAAGGTCCCGTTGAGCGTCTCCATCAGCAGATCGCCCCGTTTGACCTCATCACCGTCCTGCACCGCCACGCTGGCCACCGCGCCGGTGGCTGTCACCGCCGTGGGGCTGACCCGGGCGATCGTACCGCGGCCCAGCCGGGATTTGTCAGAGTATGCGACGTCCCGGTAGATCGCGACGGAATCGCCGATGATGAAGCTGCCTTCCGATACCAGCACGGTATAGCTGGAACCGTCAATGCCCGTGATAATGCCGACGCCCCGTCGGCTGGAGTCGGTACGGCACACGACGTACACCCGCTCGCCGGTATGGACGAACTTGTTCTCAACCGAGGCATAGGCGTTGGAAATGCTGGAATTGACGGAATACAGCGTCTTTCCTTCAATATACATATCCGCCCCGTACCGCTCCGTCGCCTTCTCGGCGTCGTCCCCGGCCGTCACGAAGACGCCTGTAACGGTACCGTCCTCGGAAGCGTAAACCTTCTCCGTCCGGTAGCTGAAGAGCGTATCCCCGGCCGCCACATGCATGCCGGTTTCCACCGAGACGCTTTCCACCGTACCGCCGATCGGCGCGTACACCGGGATCGTCACACCCGCTTCCACCGTTCCGTCCAGGGTCAGGGTTTCCGCATGGGCGGCTCCCGCAGCCATCATCACCGCAAACAGGATTACCGCAATTCGTTTCATCGCCTTCATTTTTGTCTTCCTCCTTATATCAATGATATTCTATGTTTTCTGAC
Organism: uncultured Clostridia bacterium; assembly: GCA_946411525.1. Taxonomy (GTDB): domain Bacteria; phylum Bacillota; class Clostridia; order Christensenellales; family Aristaeellaceae; genus Aristaeella. The sequence goes on from CAMKEI010000009.1 coordinate 11,384, forward strand.
TAAACGTCCGGGATTATGTATTTTACCGGCAGCATGTGCCCGAAGGGTCCAGGGGGCGACCGGAAAGCCCCCGGGTTACACCGCGCGCAGCGCGTCGATGGGATTCAGCTTGCTGGCCTTTCTCGCCGGCGCCCAGCCGAAGATGATTCCAACTGCCGCGGAGAAGCCCACGCCCAGGATCACCGCCCCGATGTTCAGCACGAAGCCGGTACCCAGCAGCCGGCACAGCCCGAAGGAAAGCGCCAGTCCGAATACGACGCCCAGCAGGCCGCCGATCATGGACAGCAGGAAGCTCTCCAGCAGGAACTGCATCTGGATCTGCCCGGGCACGGCGCCCAGCGCCTTTTTCAGGCCGATCTCAGCCGTCCGTTCCGTCACGGTCGTCAGCATCATGTTCATGATGCCGATACCGCCCACCAGCAGTGCGATGGAAGCGATGCCCGCTAGAAGCGAACTGAGCATGGTGGTCATCGTGTTCATCGTTTCCTCGATGCTCTCCATTGAGGAAACCGTGAAGCAGTCCTCCTCAAAGTCGAACAGCACGTCCATGGCGTCCTCGATCTCCTCCTGCGCCGCGGAGGAATCCGCGCCTGCCTTCAGGTAGACGGTGAAGGAGTTGATGTCGGTGGAGTTGTTCACCTTCATGGCCGTGGTATAGGGAATCAGCACAGCCGGCGATCCGCTGAAGATGGAGGCGACGCCGCCTCCGCTGTCCTCCTCGTACCGCCCGACGATGGTGAAGGGCAGTCCGGAGACGTACAGGGTCTCGCCGATGGGATTGATGCCCAGGAAGAACTCGTCCACGATCTCCTGGCTGATGACACACACATAGCTGCTGTTGTCGTCGTCAATGAAATTCAGCGCCCGTCCCTGGATGATCATGTCCTCGTTCATGGTGAAATAATAGGCGTTTTTCCCGGATACGGAGATCCGCGACTGCACATCCCGTCCGTAGGAAACCCGTCCGTTCAGGCTGACGCTCGGCACCACGCCGTCCACGTTCTCCAGGGCCGTAATCACTTCCAGGTCTTCCGGCGTCACACCGCTTTTCAGGTCGCTGCCGGTGACGCTCACCGTCAGGGTGCCTACGCCCATGCTTGAAAAGGAGGACGAGATGGTTCCGGACACACCGGATACCGTGGAGATCAGGGTGATGACCGCCATGACGCCGATCATGATACCCAGCAGCGTCAGGAAGGATCTGACCTTGTTGTTCCGGATATTGTCCAGCGCCATGGCCGTGCTTTCCCGGATCATGATCAGTTTTTTCCGGATCCCGTCAAGCATTCCGGATCACCTCCCCGTCACTCAGTTCACCGTCTATAATGTGAACAACCCTTCTCGCGTTGGAGGCAATCTTCATGTCATGGGTAATCATGATCACCGTGCGTTTTTCCTCGTTCAGTTCCCGGAACAGCTGCATGATCTGGGCGCCGGTCTTCTGGTCCAGCGCGCCGGTGGGCTCGTCTGCCAGCAGGATGGAGGGATTCCCCACCATCGCCCGGGCAATGGCCACACGCTGCTGCTGTCCGCCGGACAGCTGGCTGGGCAGATGGTCCATCCGGTCCTTCAGCCCGACCCGCTCAAGCATCGCCTCCGCCCGTTCCCGGCGCTCCTTCGGACGGATCCCGGTGTAGATCAGGGGCAGCTCCACGTTCTTCAGTGCCGTCAGCCGGGGCAGCAGCTGGGAATTCTGAAAAATGAAACCGATCTCCCGGTTCCTCAGTTCCGCCAGTTCCTGCTCGTCCAGGTCCTCCACTTCCCGTCCCCGAAGGGTATACTCGCCGGAAGTGGGCGTATCCAGGCAGCCGATGATGTTCATCAGGGTGGTTTTCCCGCTGCCGGACGGTCCCAGCACGGAAAGGTATTCCCCTTCCTCCAGGGTCAGGGAAACCTTCTTCAGCGCGTGGACGTTCTCCCCTTCCAGTGGATAGATTTTGTCAATCTCCCGCATCCGGAAGAATACTTCGTCTGCCATCGTCAGTTCCCCCGTGATCCGCCGCCCGGAGTACTGTTCCCGCCTCCGCTGCTGCCGCCGGAACTGCCGCCGCCAGGGAACCCGCCGGGCATGTTGCCCATATCGGGCATATTGTTCCCGTTCTGACTGTTCCGGTTGCGATTCCAGTTGCTCCGGTTCACCTGCCGGTTTGTAAACAGCCCGGAGAGCAATGCAGCCAGGCCGGTCTCCTCCTCTTCCTTCTCTGCGACCTTATACACGGTCTCACCAGCTGTAATGCCCTCTTTGATCTCCACATAATTGCCGTTGCTCACGCCGACCGTTACAGGAACCATCTCCATTTCGCCGTCTTCTTTTTCCTTAAAGACGTAGGCGGTGTTGTCCCGCGCCGTGCTCAGGCCTTCCATTTTCAGCACCGTCACGTTCTGCGCCTCTTCCAGCGGCACGGTGACCGTCGCCTGCATGCCCGGCCAGATGTTTTCCGTGGAGGAGGTGTCCACTTTCACCGTGGTCGTGTAATAAGCTACATTGTTGCCGCTGTAGGACACATGATCGATCTTGTCGATCACGGAATCAAAGGTCGCCCCCGCCGAGGAAACTGTCACGCGGCAGTTCTGCCCTTCCGCAACCTGGGCAATATTGCTTTCGCCCACGCGGACCGAAACCACCATATGGTCGAAATCCGCCACAGTCAGCAGGGTCGTTTCCGCCTTGACCTCGTCGCCCTTCGCCACGTCGATGGAACTGACCGTTCCGTCAAACTCGGCTTCGATCGTCTCGCTGCCTGAAAGCCGCATCAGTTTGTCGCCTTCCTTGACCTGATCGCCTTCAGCCACATAGATCTCCTTGATCTTGCAGTCAGAAGCCGCGGTGTAGGTCGCGCTGTTAATCAGCTGCATGCTGCCGGTAAAGGACAGGGAGTTGGAAATGCTGCCTGTGGTCGCCGTATAGGGATCATAGGTAATCTTGTATTCCGACATCAGCCTGCTGTACACAGACCAGCCCGCTAAGCCGACCACCAGGAGGATAATCAGCGTCCAGATCAGCCGCTTCACGATTCTCCGCTTCCGGCTTTTCTTCTTCTTTTTGCCTTCCCGTTTTTCAGCCGCTTTGGCCGTTTCCGTTTCCAGGGCTGTATTCTCAAGCTTCTCTGCCATTTTTACCAGTCATCCTTTCCTTGAATGCCTCTTCGGCGACACCCATCCTACAGGGCAAACTTAAAATGAAGCTTAAGTAAACAAAAAATTCCCGGCTCCTTTTCGGAAGCCGGGATATATCGGATTTACTTCAGTTTACAGGTCTGTTTCCGGGACAGGCCCTTCCGTTTCCGGAGCGGACGCTTCCCCGCCGGCCTCCGCGGGCGTTTCCGGCGCTTCCGCGGTTTCAGTCGGCCGGATATCTTCCGGAGCTTCTTCCTCTTCCTTTTCCGCCCTGCAGACGCCGACCACGGTGCTGCCTTCGGCCAGCCGCATGATCCGCACGCCCTGGGTCGCACGGCCGCACAGGCGGACGTCCGCGGCTCTGGCCCGGATGATGGTGCCGTCGTCAGTGATCAGCAGGATATCCTCATCCTCATGCACGAACATCAGTGCGGCCAGGTCGCCGGTCTTTTCGGTCAGCTGCATGGCCTTGATGCCCATGCCGCCGCGGCCCTGTTCACGGTATTCGTCCGGATCGGTGCGCTTGCCGTAGCCGCCCGTGGTAATGGCCAGTACGGTCGTGTCCGGCTCCACCGCGGCGATGTCGATCACTTCGTCTCCCTCCGCGATCCGCATGGAACGGACGCCGATGGAGTTGCGGCCCACGTTGCGTACATGGCGCTCATTGAAACGGATGCACTTGCCCTTGCGGGTGGATACGAGCATCTCGTCGTCCCCGTTGCTCAGCCGCACGCCGATCAGCTCGTCGTCCTCCCGCAGCGCGATGGCGATCAGGCCGTTCTTGCGCAGGTTCCGGAACTCGTTCAGCGCGGTCTTCTTGATCATGCCCCTGCGGGTCGCCATGACCAGGTTGTGCTCCTCTTCCGTTTCCTTCGGCATGGGCAGCATGGTGGAGACCTTCTCCCCGCCGGCGATATGCAGCAGGTTGATGATCGCCGTACCGCGGGCCTGGCGCCCGGCTTCGGGAATCTGGTAGCACTTCAGGCTGTAGACCCGGCCCAGGTTCGTGAAGAACATGATCTCCTGGTGCGTGCTGACCACGAACATCTGGGTGGTATAGTCGGTGTCCTTCACGTTCATGCCGCTTACGCCGCGGCCGCCGCGGTGCTGCGCGCGGTAAACGGAGGATGCGACCCGCTTCACATAGCCGTCGTGCGTCAGCGTAACCACCATATTCTCTTCCTGGATCAGGTCCTCGATATCGATGTCGTCCTCGGCGATGGTCAGCTCGCTGCGCCGTTCATCCCCGAATTTGTCCCGGATCTCGCTGATCTCGGTCTTGATCACGTCCATCAGGAGATGCTCATCTCCCAGGATTGAGGTCAGCCGCTCGATGGTTTTCTCCAGCTCCTGATATTCCTCCTGGAGCTTCTCGCGCTCCAGGCCGGTCAGGCGGGCCAGGCGCATGTCCAGGATCGCCTGGGCCTGTTTCTCGGAAAACTCAAAGCGGAGCATCAGCGCTTCCTTGGCGGTGTTGGTATCCTTGCTGGCCCGGATGATCGCCACGATCTCGTCGATATGATCCAGCGCCTTCAGGAGGCCTTCCACGATATGCGCCCGCGCCTGGGCTTTGTTCAGCTCGAACTTTGTCCGGCGGGTCACGACGTCCTTCTGGTGCTCCAAGTAGTAGAAGATCAGCTCCCGCAGGTTCAGCACCCGGGGCTTTCCGTCCACCAGCGCCAGCATATTGGCGCCGAAATTCTCCTGCATGGGTGTATGCTTGTACAGCATGTTCAGCACGACCTGAGGCTGGACGTCCCGCTTCAGTTCGATCACGATGCGCATGCCCTGCCGGTCGTTGGATTCGTCCCGGATATCGCTGATCCCTTCGATCTTCTTTTCATGCACCAGGTCGGCGATCTTCTTGACCAGGACCGATTTGTTGACCTGATAGGGGATCTCCGTCACGATAATGCGGCTGCGGTTGCCCCCCATCTCTTCGACGTTGGTCTTCGCCCTGACGGTAATCCGCCCGTGGCCGGTATGATACGCCGCCCGGATGCCGCTGCGGCCCATGATCAGGCCGCCGGTCGGGAAATCGGGACCCTTGATATGCTGCATGAGGTCGTCCACCGTACATTCCGGATTGTCGATCATGCAGATTACGCCGTTGATCACCTCGGTCAGGTTGTGCGGCGGAATGTTGGTCGCCATACCGACGGCAATGCCGCTGGAACCGTTCACCAGCAGGTTCGGGAACCGCGCCGGCAGTACGGAAGGCTGCTGCATGGTTTCGTCGAAGTTGGGATAGAAATCCACCGTATCCTTATCGATCCCGTCCAGCAGATGCATTGTCAGCTTCTGCAGCCTGGCTTCCGTATACCGCATCGCAGCGGCGCCGTCGCCGTCCACGGAGCCAAAGTTACCCTGGCCCTCGATCAGCGGGTAGCGGATGTTGAAGGGCTGGGCCAGGCGGACCATGGCGTCGTACACGGAAGAGTCGCCGTGGGGGTGGAATTTACCCAGAACGTCGCCGACCACGCGGGCACTCTTGCGCGTCGGTTTGTCCGGCGTCATGCCCAGTTCCTCGGACATGTCGTAAAGAATCCGCCGGTGTACCGGTTTCAGACCGTCCCGCACGTCCGGCAGGGCCCGGTCCACGATGACCGACATCGCATAGGCGATGAAGCTCTTTTTCATTTCCTGTTCCAGATTAACCGGGATCAGCTTATCCTGAATCATCTTCTCTGTTCCTCAAAAACTCTCTGTAATTCCATCCTTGCTGTAGCAGTGTCCATAATTATGAATTATGAATTGCTGTTACACATCCAGATCCTTGACCAGATCGCTGTTCTCCTGGATGAACTGCTTCCGGGGCTCCACGTCGTCGCCCATCAGCAGCGTGAACAGCCTGTCCGCCTCCATCGCGTCGTCCGGGGTGATCTGCATCATCATGCGGGTCTCCGGATTCATGGTCGTATCCCACAGCTGCTGGGCGCTCATTTCGCCCAGACCTTTGTAGCGCTGGATATCCGGCTTCGGATCCCGGCCGATTTCATCCAGCAGGCGGTTCAGTTCGTCGTCGTCATAGACATAGCGGGAGGTTTTTCCCTTGGTCACCTTGTACAGGGGCGGCATGGCGGCGTATACGTATCCTTTTTCTACCAGCGGCCGCATGAAGCGGTAGAAGAAGGTCAGCAGCAGGATCCGGATATGCGCGCCGTCCACGTCGGCGTCCGTCATGCAGACGATCCGGTGGTAGCGCAGCTTGCTCTCGTCAAACTGATCGCCGAAGCCGCAGCCGAAGGCAGTAATCATCGAACGGATTTCCGCGTTCTCAAGGGCCCGGTCCAGCCGGACCTTCTCCACGTTCAGGATCTTGCCGCGCAGGGGCAGGATCGCCTGCGTCTTGCTGTCGCGGCCGCCTTTGGCGCTGCCGCCGGCGGAGTCGCCCTCCACCATGAAGATCTCGCACTTGGCAGGATCCCGCTCGGAGCAGTCCGCCAGCTTGCCCGGCAGGGAGGCGCTTTCCAGCACGGTCTTCCGCCTGGTGGCTTCACGCGCTTTCCGGGCGGCTTCCCGCGCGCGTTGTGCATCCACGCAGCGGTTCACGATCGTCCTGGCGACCGCTGGATTCTCTTCCAGGTAGGTGGTCAGCTCCTCACTGACCAGCGAATCCACCACGCCGCGGACCTGGCCGGAACCGAGCTTGGACTTGGTCTGGCTCTCGAACTGGGGATCCTCCATCTTGATGGAAACGATCGCAGTCAGGCTCTCACGGACGTCCTCGCCCTTCAGGTTCGGCTCGTTGTCCTTGAGGATTTTGTACCGCCGTCCGTAGTCGTTGATCGCCCGGGTTACGGCGGTGTTGAAGCCCTGCAGGTGTGTTCCTCCGTCCGGCGTGGCGATATTGTTGGCAAAGGTGTACACGTTCTCCGCGTAGGAATCGTTGTACTGCATGGCCATCTCCACCAGGATGCCGTCCTTGATGCCTTCGGTGTAGATGGGTTCAGGGAAGAGCACCTGCTTGTGCTGGTTCAGGAACTTGACGAATTCCCTCAGGCCGCCTTCATAGCAGAAGTCATTCTCCTTCGGTTCTTCCGGCCGCTCGTCCCGGAAGACGATGCGCACGCCCTTGTTCAGGAACGCCATTTCCCGCAGGCGGTTGCGCAGGGTGTCGTATTCAAACTCGCCGGTTTCAAAGATACCTTCGGGATTGTCCTCGGAACGCACGTCCGGCCAGAACTGAATCGTGGTGCCGGTGCGGTCCGTCGTGCCGATCACTTTCAGGTCGTACAGGTATTTACCCCGCGCATACTCCTGCTGGTAGATCTGCCCGTTCTGGTATACGGTCACGGTAAAGTGACTGCTCAGGGCGTTCACCACGCTGGCGCCGACGCCGTGCAGACCGCCGGAGACCTTGTATCCCCCGCCGCCGAACTTTCCGCCGGCGTGCAGGATCGTCAGGCACACTTCCACCGCGGGGCGCTGCATTTTCGGATGCATGCCCACCGGGAAGCCGCGCCCGTCATCCATCACGGTCACGGATCCGTCCGCGTTCAGGGTCACGTTGATCTGATGGCAGTAGCCGGCCAGCGCCTCGTCCACGGAGTTGTCCACAATCTCATATACCAGGTGATGCAGGCCGCGGGCGTCCGTGGAACCAATATACATGCCCGGGCGCTTTCGGACGGCTTCCAGGCCTTCCAGCACCTGAATCTGCTCCTCGCCGTAGTCGGTGGTGACCGCAGTTACCTGTTCCAGTTCAAGGTCCATTCCTTCTGTCATTTTGCACCTCGTTTTTGTCTCTTTCGCGCGCCCCGGAAAAACATGTGTTTTCAGGGCGTTTCGGGGCCGTTTTTGAAATCCTCCCGACCCTTGAAAAATAAAGCATTCCAAATCGGTTTATTATACCACTTTTTCGCCCAAAAAGAAAGCTTTTTCGCAAATTTTTCTTTCCTATATATATAGACGCCCTGTTTTTTCCGGTTGTGCTCCGGCGCATGTTCTGATACACTGATTTCACAGAAAACAGCAGCGAAAATAAAGCACGGAACATCTTGTGAAACGGAGAACGGATATGAAAGAATATCAGTACTGCGCGTTTATCAGCTACCGTCACCAGAGCCCTGACCAGGAGATTGCCAAAGCGCTGCACGCGGCAATCGAAACCTACGGCATCCCGGCGTCGGTCAGAAAGACTGTCGGAAAGAAAAAAATGGGCAGGGTTTTCCGCGACCAGGAGGAGCTGCCCCTTTCCAGCGACCTCGGTGCAGATATCGAAGCAGCCCTGGACAGCAGCGAATGGTTTATCGCCGTCTGTTCCCCGCGCTACCTGGAAAGCCGCTGGTGCCTCCGGGAACTGGAATACTTTATTGAGCGCAAGGGCCGGGACCATGTGCTGACAGTGCTCGCGGAAGGCGAACCCGCTGAATCCTTCCCGGACCTGATCCGGTTCTGTACCGACGAGTCCGGCAGGAAGAAAGAGACGGAGCCGCTGGCCGCGGACGTCCGGTCAGACAGCCTGAACGGCAATCTTAAAAAGCTGCGTGGGGAAAAACTGCGGGTGATCGCTCCGATGCTGGGGCTGTCCTTTGACGATCTGAAGCGCCGCGCCAGGCAGCGGAAACTCCGGATCATCTCCGTCATATCGGCGATCGCTTTTGTGGTTGCGACCGGCACAGCCTCGTTTCTGGTTATCAACCACGAAAGGCAGGAGGAACTGAAACGGGAAGCGGAACGACAGGCTCAGATCGCGCAGGAGCAGACAAAACTGGCTGAGGAAAAAGCCCGCGTTGCCGACGAACAGACCAAACTGGCCAAAAACAACGCGAAGCTGGCGGAAGATCAGAAGAAGATCGCGGAGGACAATAAGAAACTGGCCGACGAACAGACGAAAATCGCGGAGGAGCAGACAAAGATCGCGGAAGAAAAAGCCCGCGTCGCAGACGAGCAGACCAGGCTGGCGGAGGAAAACAAAAAGCTGGCGGAGGAACAGACCAAACTGGCGGAGGACAACGCGAAACTGGCGGAGGAGCAGACCAAACTGGCGGAGGACAACGCGAAGCTGGCGGAGGACCAGAAAAAGATCGCGGAAGAGCAGACCAGGATTGCCGAGGAACAGACCAGAATCGCCGAAGACAACAAAAAACTGGCGGAAGAAAAACAGAAGCTGGCGGAAGAGCAGCATCAGCTGGCGGTTTCCAACGAAATCGGCACCCTGCTGGAAAAGGCTGACGCCTACCGGGAGGAGAACGAGCGGATCCCCGGCGCGGAAACGCTGCTGGAGGCACTCGCGCTGAGCGATGAAACAGCAGGCGTCCGGCGGGATGAGATTCTGCAGCTGCTTCGGAAAGAACTGTATTTCATGCCCTTCACCGCCGTTTCCGGCTTTGAGAATGAAAACGTGCGGCTGACGGATATGGTTGTTTCCCCGGACGGTACGCAGGCCATCGGCGTGGAAAACATGAACTCCGTGGCGGTCATCGATTTCGCCGAAGGCAGGGTGGTCCGGAAAGTCTCCTCCGGCGATACGATGGTCGCCGGTCTGCAGTATTCCCCGGACGGTTCCCGCTTCCTGGGAAACTATTGTTCCCATGTGACCGTATGGGATGCGAAAAACGGGGCTGAGGTCTTCACATATACGGGCAAAAACCGTACTGGCAGCGATATTGCCAACGCGTTCTTCTGGAAAGACGCCGATACGCTCCTGATCCAGGACTGGGACCGGTTCCTGTTCATTTCGCTGAAGGACGGATCGGAACGGCTGTTCTATACGCTCGGGGAGCATCAGGAATGGTATTCGGTGGAGGACAACCTGTACACAATGATCAGGAACATGCCGATGGACCAGATCTTTACGGATTTCGCGGACGGATATCTTGCCGTCCATGTGGCGCTGGCCGGCGACTGGTCTTCCATCATGATCACCGGAAAAGCAGGAACGACCGGAACCCTGGTGATCGATGAAAACGGCGGTCTCCTCTGTCCCCTGCGGCAGATGCCGGGTTCGGGGTTTGAAAACATTGCCCTTTCTCCTGACGGAAAGACGGCGTTCTGGCTTTCATGGTTCGGCGTTTACTCAGCCTGGGATGTGCAGACAGGAAACCTGCTGTATATAGAAGCCGTTGACATGGCAGACCATGGAGCTCCGAGCGATATTGTTTTTTCTCCGGATTCCGTCTGCGTCACCTTCGCGGCGGGCAGCCAGCTGTATGTCCTGGACGCGAGAACCGGTGCCGTCTATATGCAGGCCGCCCTGGAAAACACCAGCTACACTCCCCGTATTGCTTACAGTCCGGACGGGGATTACCTGATCCTGACCAATCAGTCCCTGTTCATCATTGACGCGTACTCGTTCGATCTGCTGATGCTTGAGAAAGCGGAGGAATTCACCAACTTCACCGCCGCGCTCCCGCTGAAGAACGTATTCTTTACCACCCGGAACAACGGAACCGTAACCATATATGCCAAGCCTGAAATTGCCAGCATCCGGCCGCTGACTGAACTGCCCTCTCCGCTGCGGGAACGCTATGACCCGGATGTTGCGCCGGAAGGCGCGTCTGAACTGAACGGCGGGCATGAGGTTGTCCACGGAGCCTGGGAGCAGATCGACGGCATACCCGAAGAATGGAAGAGCACGCGGAAAAAGTATTCCCGGGACGGCAGCCGGGCCGCCGTCATCTATCCGGATGGAGCCATCGAACTGTACGATACTTTCGGAAACGGGGAACCGCGGAAAGTGCTCGGTCAGCTGTTTATGCCGGTTTCCGCTTTCGGCATGGTGAACGACCGGCTGGTAGCTTCGGATACCACAGGCCGTCTCCTGTTCTATGACCTGGCGAACGACAGGGTGATCCGTGTCCAGAACAGTAACCTGGCATACACCGCCTTCGCCTTCAGCGAATCAGGGGATCTGATGATGGCCCTGAAATCCGAAGAGGAGTATGCCATTGACGTCTACCGGACGGATAACGCCGAGAAGCTCTTTACCATCACCTACGGCGCCGCCTTCTCTGATTTCGGTTTTACGGAGGACGGAAAATACGCGGTGGGCGTTTCGGCAAATCCCACCAACAAAACAGCACTGAACGGTCAGACCATCTATATGGCCGCCGATCTGTACCTGGATGAAAACAGCCTAATCAGTCAGGCCCGGGCACTGACATCCCTGTACGGAATGGAATGATCCTTCCGGCTTCATACCGGAAAGAAGGGGCGCCGGATGATTCCGGCGCCCCGTTTTTTTGCGGTATCAGATCTTCTTTTGCTCAAAGCCGAAGTATTGTTTCGCGTTCCGGTAGCTGATGCCTGTCACGATTCCCTTCAGCGCCGCTTCGTCTTCCGGATAGAATCCTTCCTCCACCCATTCGCCGAGGATCCGGCACAGGATGCGGCGGAAATACTCATGCCGCGGATAGCTCAGGAAACTCCAGCTGTCCGTCAGCATGCCCACAAAGCCCGCCAGGTAGCCCAGGGCCGCCAGGCTCTTCATCTGGGCGCACATGCCGTCAAAATGATCGTTGAACCACCAGGCGGAACCATGCTGGATCCGTCCTACGGCCGCGTCATTCTGGAAGCAGCCGATGATCGTGCCGATCGCCGCGTTGTCCACGGGGTTCAGGCTGTACAGAATCGTCTTCGGCAGGCTGCCCGCGTCCTCCAGGGCACCGAGAAAAGCCGCTGTCTGGGACGCCGGGGTATAGTTGTCCGCGCAGTCGAAACCCGTATCCGGACCGATTGCCCGGAACATGACCGGATTGTTGTCCCGGCGGACGCCGTAGTGCAGCTGCATAACCCAGTCCCGCTCCGCGTACTCAGCAGCCATGGCAATCAGGAAAGCATACTTGAACTTTGCTTCCTCTTCGGCGGAAGGCAGAACGCCGTCCATCCGTTTCCGGAAGATCGCCTCGATCTCATCCGCTTCCGCCGGCGCGTACATCACATAGCCCAGTCCGTGATCGCTCAGTGGGCAGCCGTGTGCCGCGAAATAATCCAGCCGCCTGCGCAGCGCCGCTTTCAGATCCGCGAAGGAGGCGATCTCCGTCCCGGCCGCTGTTTCCAGCTGCCTGATATATGCCGGCCAGTTTTCTTTTTCCAGGTACATGGCTTTGTCCGGGCGCCATGCCGGCAGCACCGTTACCGGAAAGGATTTGTCCGACGCCAGTTTTTCATGCCATTCCAGCGTGTCCGCCGGATCGTCCGTGGTGCAGATCGTTTCCACGTTGCTCATCCGGATCAGGCCCCGGGCGGAGTAGCCCTCGCTCCGCAGTTTCGCATTGGCGAGCTCCCATACTTCCCCGGCGGTCTCCCGGTTCAGGATCCCGTCGTAACCAAAGTAACGCCGCAGTTCCAGATGGCTCCAGTGATGCAGCGGCTGACTGAAGAGATGACGCGTCTGTCGTCCACCCGGACGCCGTTCTCGCTTCCCCGGAGATACAGGGTGTAGAGGCCTTCCTGTTTGTTGATCTGTTCCGTCAGCCCGTGGGGAATAGGCTGAACCAGCGCCGCTTTCCCGTTAAATCCGGCCTTCTCGTTCGCAATATCAATAAAGTCATCCACAAAAGCGCGGAGGAAATTGCCCTCGCCGAACTGCATGACTTTTTCCGGCGCCTTCTCCAGGATATAGCCTGTGTAACCCGACTTTTTCAGTACCGCGTAATTCAGCTGATCCATTTGCATATCTCCGATGTTTTTTACGGTTTGCCATACTGTGAAAATACACACCAAAACTATACTGCAATTCCATTTTTCGTCAAGATTTTTCAAGGTTTTCGACATAGTTTTTGCATATCTGTCCGATTGATTTTCGCCGCCCGCTCTGCTATACTTTCTGCAGAAGAAAAAACCCATACCAACCTGATATCCGGAGGAGGAAAAACGTATGAAAAAACTACTCGCATTACTCCTGGCGCTGATGATGGCGCTGACCGTAACCGCCGCTTTTGCGGATGATGACTGGGATGAAGCGACGTTTGCCGCCCATGCTGATTTCCGCACCGAGCTGGCAAAAGACTATGCCGGGAAGACCGTGATCCTGCACTCCAACGACGTGCACGGCCAGATCGACGGCTACGCCACGATCGCCGGCATGCGGGATTACTTCAAGTCCCTCGGCGCCGAGGTCATCCTCGCCGACGCCGGCGACTTCAGCCAGGGTTCCATTTACGTCAGTTCCAACAAAGGTGCCGCGGCAATCGAGATGATGAACGCCGCCGGCTATGACGTCGTCACCCTCGGCAACCACGAGTTTGACTTCGGCTATGTCCAGCTGATGGAAAACCTCTCCAAGGCGACATTCAAAACCATCTGTGCCAGCATCACGCTGGACGAAACCGGTGAAACCATTCTGCCCGCCTCCACCATTATTACAACTGAAAGCGGACTGAAGATCGGCTTTGTCGGTGTGGAAACCCCTGAGACCGTGACCAAGGTCAACCCCGGCCTGATCAGTATGATCACCTTCGCCGCCTATGACAAACTATATGAATCCACCCAGAAGGCGATCGATGAAATCCGTGCGGACGCCGACCTCGTAATCGGCCTGTTCCATTTGGGCATGGACGCAGAATCCAAGTTCAACGCCTATCGTTCCATCGACACGCTGGAAAAGGTGACCGGCATCGACATGGTAATTGACGGCCACAGCCACTATCAGATGACCGCCGGCCAGAACGGTGAACCCATTCAGTCCACCGGCACCAAGTTCGCCAACATTGGTGTCATCGTGATCGACAACGAGACCAAGGCAATCGAGGACCATTTCCTGATCCCGACCAACCTGGGCTCCAAACTGTATACTTTCACCCACACCGATGAAAGCGTCCTGGCCACGGCAAAGGAAATCATCGCCAAGGTCGACGAAGAATACAACGCCGTGTTCGCGACCACCGAAGTCCTGCTCAACGGCGAAAGAGCCCCCGGCAACCGGACCGAGGAGACCAACCTGGGCGACCTGATTGTGGACGCAATGGTCTGGTCCGTCGTGAAGGAAGGCGGCATCGAGCAGGTTGAGCCCAACGCGATCGTCGGCATCACCAACGGCGGCGGTATCCGCGCCACGATCAATGTGGGCGATGTCACCAAGAAGGATATCAACACAGTGCTGCCCTTCGGAAACACAGTCGCCGTGGTCTATGTCACCGGCGCTGAACTGCTTGAAGCCCTCGAAGCTTCCACCTTCTGCACACCCGAATCGGTCGGCGGCTATCCCCAGACCTCCGGCATCACCTGGACCCTCGACACAACGAAAGCGTTCGATCAGGGAGACGTATACGTACTCGACGGCAAGGAGAGCAGCTACTTTGCTCCCAAGTCCATCCAGCGCGTCACCATCAACGCGATTAACGGTGAACCCTTTGACATCAACGCCACCTACGCGGTTGTAACAAACAACTTCTGCGCAGCCGGCGGCGATACCTACAATGTGTTCTTCAATTCCAGTTCCCGTTTTGACACCGGCATCCCGATGGATGAAGCGGTCATGGCATATGTCACCGACGTCCTGGACGGCAAGATCACCGCGGAAAAATACGGACAGCCCCGCGGTTCCGCAATCCAGATCAAGTAATCTGATCCGTAACTCCCGGCCGGGCAGCCTCCAGCTGCCCGGATTTTATATCTTCTGTTTTTTTTTCAGTTCAATGTGACCGAAGGGGTCCAGGGGCGCAGGCCGCAGTGCGGCCTGCGTTGGTTTCGATCGGAAAGCCCCCTGGCTCCAGTCTTGCTTTTTTCCATATACTGCTATAGAATATTTTTGTTATACGTCATCATTCCGATTATCCCCGAAGGAGGCTTCCCCATGGATCAGACCTACGTCTTTATGACCGACAGCGACAGCGACCTGCCTTTTCACCTGAAAGAGCAGTATAACATCCCGGTCGTCTATATGCCCTATGCGCTGGACGGAAAGGAATATTTCGACGATCTCGGCCAGATGCTGGATCATAAGAGCTATTACGATATGATGCGCAACGGCGCCGCTCCCGTGACCTCCGCGCTGAACGAAGCGTCCTACCTGGAATACTTCGAACCGGTCCTGAAGGAAAAGGACCTTCTTTTCGTCGCCTTCTCCAGCAAGCTCAGCTGCACCCTGCAGGCCGTCTACAGTGCCCGGGAGAAACTGCTGAAAAAGTATCCCGAGCGGAAACTTATCGTCGTGGACACCTTGCGGATCTCCGGCCCCATGACCCTGCTGGTCCTGAAAGCCCACGAGATGTACCGCGCCGGAAAACCCATCGAGGAAGTCGCCGCCTGGCTGGAAGAGAACAAGCTCCGCGCCCAGGCCTACTTCATCGTGGACGACCTGAAATACCTCAAGCGCGGCGGCCGCATCTCCGCAACAGCCGCCACCGTCGGTACCATGCTGGACCTCAAGCCTATCATCTCCGAAGCGCCGGACGGCACCCTGACCGCCAACGACAAGATCCGCGGCCGGAAAAAGGCCATCGCGTTCATCGTGGACAAGATGCTGGAATCCGCTCCCGATCCGAAGGAAAGTCCCATCATCGTCCTGAACGCCGACAGCATTGAGGACGCCGAGCGCACCAAGGCCCTGGTGGAACAGAAGCTCCCGGGCGCCGACATCATGATTGAGAATGTCGGCCCGGTCATCGGCGCACACGCCGGCCCCGGTACCATCGCGCTATGCTTCATCGGCACCAAGTCGCAGGCCTGATCAGAAACATACAAAAAGAAGCGGTTCTCTGCCGAACCGCTTCTTTTTATCTGCCTTACTGCAGGAATCCGTTGATAATCTGTTCCTCCGCCTCCGCAGCTGTCAGCCCCAGGGTCATCAGCTTGGTCAGCTGTTCCCCTGCGATCTTTCCGATCGCCGCCTCATGCACCAGTTCGGCGTCCACGTTGTTCGCTTCCAGCGCGGGAACCGCCAGGATCCGGCCTTCGTCCATGATGATGGAGTCGCACTCCGTATGCCCATGGCAGGCGGCGTTGCCGGCAATCTTCGCGTCGAATTTCTGGAAGGAACGGTCCCTTGCCACTGAGCGGGAAACCACATCCGCGCTGGCGCCTTCGCCGTTCAGGTTCACCACGTACCTGCTGATTGCGCGCTGCTCTCCGTGTGTCATCAGCCGTTCCCGCACGAGCAGCTTCGCGCCGGCGGCCAGTTCCGCTGTGGTGGTGCGCTCCGTGTCGTCCACGCCTTTGATCTGGACCATTTCCATTTCGGCGTAGCTGCCTTCCTCCATATACACTTCCGTGCCCGGGTTCAGGATCCGCTTCCCGCTGCCCGTGCCGGATCCGTAATGCTTCTCCACATACCTGATCCGGGCGTTCTTTCCCACATAGAAGCGGTGGATTCCGTCATGCTGGGAATCCTGGTTCCCGCAGTTGTCAATGCCGCAGCCTGCCACGATCACCACGTCCGCGCCTTCGCCGATGAAGAAATCGTTATAGACCACTTCCTTCAGGCCGCTCTGGGTCATGACCACGGGAATATGCACGCTTTCGTTCTTCGTGCCCGGTCTGATCCGGATTTCCAGCCCGCTTACGTCCTCTTTGGAGACGATCTCAATGTTCGCCGTGGACTGCCGCCCGGCTGACTGGCTGTTGGAGCGGATGTTGTAAGCTCCCTCCGGCACCTCGTGAAGATCGGCCACTTCCCTCAGCAGCCGCTTCTGGATCTCGTCAAGTTTCAGCATCCCGCATTCCCCTTTCCGACGGGCTGATACGGCCCCTCGCACAGTTCTGCGACTTCCGTCCGCATCAGGTGCGGATACACCTCTTCCCGGCTGCCCCGTTTTTCCACTGTGCCGCCCTTGATCACGATGATCTCGTCAGCGATGTTCAGAATCCGTTCCTGGTGGGAAATGATCAGGATCGAGCTGTCCCGGATGTCCTCCCGCATCCGCTGGAAGACCTCGGTCAGGTTCCGGAAACTCCACAGGTCAATCCCGGCCTCCGGCTCGTCAAAAACCGACAGTACCGCCTTGCGGGCAAGCACCGTGGCAATCTCAATCCGTTTCAGTTCGCCGCCGGACAGGCTCGCGTTCACTTCCCGGTCCACGTAATCCCGCGCGCACAGGCCCACGGAGGACAGGTACTGGCAGGCGTCCGATACGGACAGCGTCTTCCCGGCCGCGATGCGGATCAGATCCAGTACCCGGATCCCCTTGAAGCGCACCGGTTGCTGGAACGCATAGGCAATTCCCTTCTGCGCCCGTTCGGTAATGCCCAGTTCCGTAATGTCCTCGCCGTTGAAAAAAATACGCCCGGCAGTGGGCTTTTCGATCCCGGCAATCAGCCTGGCCAGCGTGGATTTCCCGCCGCCGTTCGGTCCGGTTACCACAACCAGTTTCCTGTCCGGAATCGTCAGGCTGACGTCCCGGATGATTTCCTTGTCCTTTCCGGCGTCATCCACGAGAAAGGAAATATTTTTTAACTCAAGCATATCGTTCTCCGGTTTCTGAATAATTCATGTTTCACAATTCATAATTCATAATTGAGTTACTCTTTCCCCTGCTGGTCCATAACAGTTGCGGGTTTCCCTTTTGCCCGGCCGTGTATCGGCTTGACCATTCATCATTGTGAATTCTGCATTATGAATTCTGAATTGATTTGCCGCAAAAGTATTTGTGGAAGTACCCGTCCAGATTGCCCCATTCGCTGACGGTAATCCGATCCATACCGAGGCAGTCCATCACCCCAAGCAGGATGCAGATGCCGTGAACCACAATGTCCGCGCGGCTGGGCTGAAGGCCCGGGAGTCTGACCCGCTCCTCCACTTTCATGTCCGCCAGCGTTTCGCCGATCTCCCGGATCTCGCCGGCTGTGATTGTGGTTCCGTGCACATGGGTCCGGTTTGTCCAGGGTTGTTTCAGCGTCATCGCCGCCAGCGTCGTGAAGGTTCCGCCGGTGCCGACCCAGCTGTCCGGAAGCTCCAGCCCGGGATAATCCCGAAGATGCTCATCCAGGATCTCCGCCGCCGCGACCTCCACCGGTTTCATGTCTTCCCTCCGGTCCAGGCGCAGCCGCCGGTACAGCCTGACGGCGCCCATCTGGCAGGAAAAGGCGCATTCGATCCCGGCCGGAGTTCCGATGGCGATCTCCGTGCTGCCTCCGCCGATATCAATGATCCCGCAGCGTTCCGCTGATACCGCCGCCGAGGCGCCCAGGAAACTGAGCTCCGCCTCTTCCTCGCCGGAAATAATCCGAAGCGGCACGCCGGTTTCCTGTTCCACCGCTGCCATGAAAACCCGGCCGTTCGCCGCGTCCCTGGCAGCGCTTGTCGCGAAAATCGCAAGCTCTTCCGCGCCGTTCTGCCGCGCCTCCGAAGCCATGCGCCGGACAGCCGAAACCGTCTTGTCCATACTGACCGGATCCAGGTTGCCTGCCGCGTCCAGGCCCGCAAACAGGCGCGTGCCTTCCCGGTCACGCCGCAGGCGCTGAAAATCCGCGCCGCTGACGTCCGCCAGAAGGCTCCGAACCGAATTGGACCCGATCCCGATCACGGCAGTTTTCACGGTTTTCCTCCTCAATCGTTCATTTCGTCCATAAGAATTTTCAGTTCCTCTTCCGAGTAGGCGTAAAGCACCTCCGGGTTGGTAAACTCAAAGCGGATCGCGTCCTTCCTGACGTATGAATAGTCCCTTACCGCGCTGGACATAATATATTCTTCCGTCCCGATCACGTTCAGCTCCCTGTCCAGGCGCTTGAACTCCTCTTCCAGCTTTGTTTTTTTCACCCGCAGGATCTTCTCTTCCTCTGCTTTTTCATTCAGGGTACCCCTCAGGGAGGTGTGCAGGATCAGGAAGATCAGCAGCATGATTGCAAGGATCAGCAGAAAACCTTTCAGGTTCATCGACCGGTACACTCCCGTCTTCCCTCCTTTCCC
This sequence comes from uncultured Clostridia bacterium, assembly GCA_946411525.1. Lineage (GTDB taxonomy): Bacteria > Bacillota > Clostridia > Christensenellales > Aristaeellaceae > Aristaeella. Next base: position 30,291 of record CAMKEI010000009.1, read on the forward strand.
GTTTCCTAATACATTTCGCTTTGATTTCGGATAAATCCTGCCTTAAAACATGCTGATCTGGTTCGTCTCGCTCAGCCCCTGCAGCGCGCCCTGGGTCCGCAGGGTTTCAATCACGCTGGAACCGACCTTTCCCCGGATCTGCAGGTCCTCGATGCTGAGGAACGGGCCGTCCTTCCGCGCCTCCGCGATCGGAACCGCCGCGCTTTCACCCAGGCCCGGCAGGCTGATGAAGGGACAGCGGATATTGCCGTCTTCAACCAGGAACCGCCTGACGTCGCTCCGGTAAAGATCCACCGGCAGGAAGCGGATCCCGCGCAGGTTCATCTCCAGCACCAGCTCCAGGCAGGTGGCAATATCCTTGTCCCGGGCGGACGGCTGATCCATGTTCCTGATCTCTTTGATCTTCCTTCTCGCCTCTGCCGGCGGCAGGATCATCGACGAGGAATCAAAGCCGTCCCCGCGCACCGTAAAATATGCGCAGTAATAGGCCAGCGGCTCATGCACCTTGAACCAGGCCACCCGCAGCGCCATTGTCACATAGGCCACGGCGTGCCCCTTGGGAAACATGTACTTGATCTTTTTGCAGCTGTCCACAAACCATTCCGGCACGTTGACCTCGGCCATGGCTTTTTCCATGTCGGGTTTCAGCCCGCGGCCCTTCCGGACGCTCTCCATGGTGGTAAAGGCGAGCTTGGGTTTCACGCCCTTGTCGATAAGGTAATTCATGATGTCGTCGCGGCAGCAGACGCATTCGCTCAGCGTTGCCGTACCGCTGGAGATAATCTCCTGTGCGTTGCCCAGCCATACGTCCGTTCCGTGGCTCAGGCCGGAGATGCGAAGCAGTTCCTCCATGGTATGCGGCTTGGTCTCCTCCAGCATGCCCCGGACAAAGCCCGTGCCGAACTCCGGTACACCGTAGGTGCCGGTGTTGCAGAGGATATCCTCTGTCGTCACGCCCAGCGCTTCCGGTGAGGAGAACAGGCTCCGCACCTGCGGGTCGTCCAGCGGCACGTCCTTGAAATTGATGCCCGTCAGCAGCTCCAGTTCATGCAGCATTGTCGGATCGTCATGACCGAGGCAGTCCAGCTTCACCAGGATATCGTGCATGCTGTTGAAGTCGAAGTGCGTGGTGGTGAAATCGCTCTCCAGGTCGTCCGCCGGATGCTGTACCGCCGTGAAATCATAGATCTCATATTCCAGCGGAACCACAACCATGCCGCCCGGATGCTGTCCGGTGGTCCGTTTCACACCGGTACACTTCAGGGCCAGGCGGTCCTTTTCGGCGTTCCCCGCCTGGATTCCCCGTTCCTCCAGGTACTTGAGCACATAACCGTAAGCTGTTTTGTCCGCCAGGCCGGAAATGGTCCCCGCGCGGAATACATGGTCCTGTCCGAACAGCTCTTCCACGTAGTGATGGGCTCTGTTCTGATACTCGCCTGAGAAATTCAGGTCGATATCCGGCACCTTGTCTCCCTCGAATCCCAGGAAAACCTCGAAGGGGATATCAAATCCGTCCTTGGTCAGCGGCTGGCCGCAGTCGGGGCAGTCCCGGTCCGGCAGATCCACGCCGACGTGATACTGGCTCTTGTCCACATCGAAAAAGCCCTTATGGCACCGGGGACAGCGGTAATGGGGCGGAAGCGCGTTCACTTCGGTGATCCCGCACATCCGGGCTACCAGGCTGGAACCCACGCTGCCGCGGCTGCCTACCAGGTAGCCGTCCTCCAGTGAACGGGAAACCAGCTTCTGGGCAATGGAATACAGCGTGCAGTAGCCGTAGCCCACGATGGACTTCAGTTCCTTTTTCAGCCGCGCCTCCACGATCTCCGGCAGCGGCGAACCGTACATGTCCTCCGCCGTATCCCAGGTCATCTGCTGGATCATGTCCTCAGCGTCGTCCCAGAAGGGCTGGAAGGTATCCTCTCCCTTCGGATGTTTCGGGAACAGCCGGATTTCCTCCACCTGCTCCGCGATCTTCCTCGGATTGTCGATAACGACCTCTTTGGCTTTGTCCGCTCCAAGCCAGGCGAACTCCTCCAGCATTTCGTCCGTCGTCCTGAAATAGAGCGGCGGCTGGTTGTCCGCGTCGCTGAATTTCATGCCGGCCTGGATAATGGCCCGCCCGATGGCGTCGTCCGGATCCAGGAAATGCACGTCTCCCGTAGCCACCACGGGGATATTCAGTTCTTCGCCCAGCTTCACGATCTCCCGGTTCAGCTCCCGCAGTTCCTCCTCCGTGGAAACCTGTCCCTCCCGGATCAGGAAAGCGTTGTTCCCGGTCGGCTGAATCTCCAGGTAATCGTAGAAGGACGCGATCTGTTTCAGCTTCTCGTGATCCTCCCGGTTCAGCACCGCCCGGAACAGTTCGCCGGCTTCGCAGGCACTTCCCAGGATCAGGCCCTCCCGGTGCTGCTCGATAATCTGCCGGGGCATATGCGGCACCCGTTTGAACCAGTCCAGATGACTGATGGAAACCAGCCGGTTCAGGTTTACCAGACCGGTCCGGTTCTTCGCCAGCAGGATGATATGCCAGCTTTCGCCGATAGCGCCTCCTGTCAGCGCCTTGTTCAGGTCCTGCTCGCTCACGGCGTCCGGATACAGCTGCCGGGTTTCCGCAAACATACGCTTCAGGCACAGCGCCGTGGCCTTCGCGTCGTGAACCGCCCGGTGAGCGTTCTTCAGGCTCACGCCCAGGTGCTTGCACAGGGCAGCCAGGCGGAAGGATTTCAGGTCCGGATACAGCTTGCGGGCATAGGCAAGCGTGTCCAGCACCGGCGTGGACAGGCTCATTCCGAGCCGTTTCAGCTCTGCCTTCAGAAGGCTTGCGTCAAAATGGGCGTTATGCGCCGCGATCGGTGCGCTTCCGATGAACTCCAGCAGTTTCGGCAGCGCTTGCTCCGCCTTCGGCTGCCCCTGCAGCATCGCATCGCTGATCCCGGTAATCTCCGTAATTTCCGGACCCACCGGCTGGCCCGGATCCACCAGTTGCTCGAAGGTGTCGGTCACCTCTCCGCCTTCCAGTTTCACAGCGCCGATTTCTATGATCCGCGCTTTGCCGGTGTTCAGGCCTGTGCTCTCGAAGTCCAGCACGACTACCGGCCCGTCATAGGGCCGCCCGTCCGCGTCCTCCACAATCGGTTTTTCGTCAATCAGGTATCCCTCACAGCCCGGAATCAGCTTGATCTTTCCCTTGGCCGCCCGGAAAGCGGACGGGAACGACTGCAGTACGCCGTGGTCTGTTACGGCCACCGCGGGATGACCCCACTTTGCCGCGCGTTCTATCAGTTTTTCCACGGGCGTCAGCGCGTCCATCGTGGACATGTTGGTATGCATGTGGAGCTCGACCCGCTTTTCGGCGGCAGTGTCCTCCCGCTCCTCTTTTTCCGTCTCCACCATGTCCCGCACGGTAATGCTCAGATCCCGCGCGTAGCTGTCATACAGGCATTCGCCCCGGATGCGGGCGCATATGCCGTCTTTGATCCGGTCCGCCTTTTCCCTGACGGCCGCCCGCTCTTCGTCGGTAATCGGCGTCGCTTCCGCTTCTTCTTTTTTCATGAAGCGGCTGCGATACCGGAAAAAGATCTTGCACAATACGGAACTGGTTCCGTCGGTCACAGCGAAGGTCACCAGCAGCGTTTCGCCGCCTTTCAGCTCCCGCTGCTCCGTCCGGAAGACTTCGCCCCGGATCACCACCAGGCCGCTCTCGCCGGTCAGTTCCCGGATTTCCACCGGCCGGTCCGCGATGCCTCGTCCGAGAATCGGCTTCCCCACAGGGGAATCCGGCGTCTCATCCGCTGCGTTCTTCCCTTTTTTGCCGTCTGCCTGCTCCCTCCGGGGCTTCGCCGGTTTTTTCTCTCCGGCCGGCTTCTTCGTGTCCCCGTCCTCTTTGGCGACGCTGACCCCGGTTCCGTACCGTTCCGCCATCTCCTTGGCCGTCACGATCAGCGCGGCGGTGTCCCGTCGTTCCTCCTTCATTTTCCGGAGCCGCTCCTCCCGGGTGCCCTCCACGGTCATCTCCACCCGGATCTTTGCCGCAAAGATATCGTAGATGGCCGTGGCCAGCCGCGGTCCTACGTCGCTCTGCCGCATGACCCTCAGGCTGAACTCATCCGGAAACACCAGCGTCAGCAGGCCGTCCCTGTCTCCCTCTCCGGTCAGATCCGTGGTATCCGTCAGCTGGTTCTTTTCCATCTGCCAGCCGATCCGGCCGATCCATCCGCGGGCCATCGGGTAATTTCTGCGAAGGAAATCGTCCAGCACCTGCCGGTAGGGAGAAGGATCCTCCAGGAAGTCCGCCTTCAGACCGGGGGAAGTAATCCTGAGCGCCAGCGGCCGTCCGGGGAACATCTCCCGCAGGATCGTTTCCAGCTTCAGGAACTGCTTTTCTCCCGCCAGCACGGTGCTGTTGAACGTAATATAGGTTTTTCTGGAAGATTTGACATAAGTAACCCGCGGAGCCGACAGTTTCCCTGCCAGATCCGGGATTTCCCGCGCGATCCGCGCCATCAGATCTTCATAGCTCATTGTGACCCCTGTGTTATTCCCTGTATAAGTATTAATTCTGAATTATGAATTATGAATTTTGAATTATATTTTTCACTTCGGCAATCAGAATCTCTGCCAGGTCGCCCCGAACCTTCCGCGGTTCCTGCCCTTTTACAAACAGCGCGCCGCCGTCCTTCCCGCCGGCAATGCCCACGTCTGCCTCCCGGCCTTCGCCCAGGCCGTTCACAATGCAGCCCATGACCGCGACCTTCAGCGGCACCGTCACGTCGGACAGCTCCGCTTCCACCCGCCGGGCGATCTGTTCCACCGGGATGCAGGTTCGCCCGCAGGTCGGGCAGGCAATCAGCTGAACGCCCCTTGTCCGCAGGTTCAGCGCCCGCAGGATATCCCAGGCCGCCTTCGCCTCCGGCAGCGGATCCCCGCTCAGGCTCACGCGGATCGTATCGCCGATGCCGTCCGCCAGCAGCGCGCCGATGCCGATGGCGCTCTTTACCGTACCCTGTCCCGGCAGTCCCGCTTCTGTTACGCCCAGATGCAGGGGATAATCGCAGCGCTCATGCGCCAGCCGGTAAGCGTCGATGGTCAGCTTCACGTCGCTCGACTTCATGCTGAGCACAATGTCTTCAAATCCCGCCTTCTCCAGCATCCGTGCGTGTCCCAGTGCGCTTTCCACCAGGCATTCCGCCGTTGGTCCGCCGTACTTCGCCAGCAGGTCTTTCTCCGCGGAGCCGCTGTTCACACCGATCCGGATCGGGATTCCGTGGGCCTTCGCGCAGTCCGCCAGTTCCCGCACCCTGGCTTCCCCGCCGATATTGCCGGGATTGATCCGCAGTTTCGCGATCCCGTTCTCCGCAGAACGGATCGCCAGCTTATAGTCAAAATGAATGTCCGCGACAAGGGGTACGGGGCTTTTCTCTGACAGCGTTTTCACCGCTTCCGCGCAGGCTTCGTCATACACGCTGACCCGCACGATGTCGCAGCCCGCGTCATGCAGCGCGCAGATCTGCTTCAGCGTCGCTTCCGCGTCCCGGGTATCCGTGTTTGTCATGCTCTGCACCAGCACCGGATTCCCGCCGCCCAGCTGCAGCCTGCCGACATTCACAACCTTTGTCATTCTTCTGCCCTCCGGATTCCGATTGATTCATCATCAATATGATCATAAGCTGTGATAATTTAACCTGTTATGTACCGTTACATTCAGGCGTAAACCATTCATGATTGTGAATTATGAATTCTGAATTGTGAATTAACCAAAGAGTCTCATAATATCCTTAAACGTGAAGAAGATCATCAGCCCGAACAGAAACGCCATTCCGACCAGGTGTACCACGGCTTCCTTTTCCGGCGGCACGGGCTTGCGCCGGATGACCTCCACAATCCCGAACACCAGCCGGCTGCCGTCCAGTCCCGGAATCGGCAGCAGGTTCATCAGGCCCAGGTTGATCGAAATCAGTACCAGCAGCTGCACATACGCACTCAGCCCGCCTTCCTGCACTTCTGTGGAGACCAGGCTGACGATACCCACCGGCCCGGATGTCTGATCCAGGCCCTTCCCGGTGGTCACCAGGTCTTTTAGTGCGCCGAGGATTGCGCCCGAAGCGTTCGCGCACCACTCCCAGGAATGCTGAAAGCCGCCCAGAAACGTTTCCGGCGACGTCTCCGTCCGGTATACGCCGCCGATCGTCACCCCGATCCGCATCCTGCCCTCTTTTTCGTCCCAGACCGGCGTCATCTCCGTCTCGAAGGTCTCTTCTCCCCGGCGGATCGTCATCCGCAGCGGGGCGTCCCCTTCCTTCCAGTCCCCGATCGCGTTCAGCAGCGTGTCCATTGTGCCGTCCATCATGTTCTCGCCGTTGATTTCCGTCACCGTATCCCCTGGTTCCATGCCGGCGGAATAGGCCGGGCCGGCTGCCATCACCTCGGCGATATAGGGGTCAATTCCGGTTACTGTGCTGACGCCGCTAACCCAGAAAAAGATTGTGGCCAGCACAAAGGCCAGCACAAAGTTCATCACCGGGCCCATCAGGATCACGAACAGCCGTTTCCATACGTTCTGCTTTGGAAACGCGCGCGGATCATCCTTCGAGATCCCTTTGGCATCATCCTCGCCGTAGAAGGCGCAGAAACCACCCAGCGGGATCGCGCGGATGCTGAAATCCGTCTCATACTTGCGGCTCTTCCATCCCACGATTTTCGGACCCATGCCGACCGCAAACTCCCGGACCTCGATCTTCATCGCCCGGGCAGCCAGAAAATGCCCGAACTCATGAACCGTGATCAGAATCGCCAGCAATAATATTGCTAAAAGAATATACACGATGCAGATATCTCGCTTTCGTTCCTTCTGAATTATGAATTATTGAGGAGTCATCCGTGCTTCAGCACGTCAAATGACTCCCGTGCTGCAGCCGTCAGCGCTTCAGCGCTGTAACAGCGATCACAGAATTATGAATTCACATTATGACCCGTACGCAATCCTGCGCGCCTGCCTGTCCGCTTCCCAGATGTCCTCAATACAGTCCGCAGGCAGCCCTGTGAGCTGTTCCAGCGCCCGTTCCACGCGCACGGCGATCTCCCCGAACGGAATCTCTTCCCGCAGGAAAGCGGCGACCGCCTCTTCGTTGGCACCGTTGAACACAGTGCACGCCGCCCCGCCGGCCCGCAGGCACTCCCTGGCCAGGCGCAGCGCCGGGAATTTCTCTTCGTCCGGCTTTTCAAAGGTCAGACTGCCCAACGCGAACAGATCCGGCGCCGGAACGCCTGTCTCGATCCGCTCCGGATAAGCCATCGCATAGCCGATCGGCACCCGCATGTCCGGTTCGCCGAGCTGTGCCAGAACCGCTCCGTCCCTGAACACCACCGCGCTGTGCACGATGCTCTGGGGATGGACAACGACCTCGATCCGGTCCTCCGGCATATCAAACAGCCACCGGGCCTCCATGATTTCCAGACCCTTGTTGAACATGCTGGCGCTGTCCACGGTGATTTTAGCGCCCATATTCCAGTTGGGATGCTTCAGCGCTTCCGCTTTCGTGGCCTTTTTGATCCGCTCCTTCGCCCAGGTGCGGAACGGCCCGCCCGAAGCGGTCAGCAGGATCTTCTCGGGCCTGTTCTCTCCTGCGCCTTGCAGGCACTGGAAGATCGCGCTGTGTTCACTGTCCACGGGCAGCAGCGGTTTTCCAGCTTTCCGGGCCAGCTCCGTCACAAGATGCCCGCCGGTCACCAGCGCTTCCTTGTTGGCCAGCAGCACCTGCTTCCCGGCTTTCAGCGCGTCCATGACGCCCTGCAGCCCTGCAATGCCCACAATGCTGACCAGCACCATCTCCGCGTCTGTTTCCGCGGCCGCGGCGTGCAGTGCTTCCTTTCCGGCCATAAACCGGCAGAACTTCAGGTCCTCCGGGATTTCCGCCGGATCGAAGCCCTCCGTCAGCCCCGCGATCTCCGGCCGGAACTCGCGTACCTGCTCAAAGAGTTTTTCGCGGCTGCCGCGGGCAGTCAGCGCCGTTACCTGATACCGGTCCGGATGCCGCCGGCACAGATCCAACGCCTGTGTCCCGATGGATCCCGTCGATCCCAATATCGCAATCTTTCTCATTAAACCTCTTCTCCCAACAATCACCGAATCGGAAAGCCTTGGTCCTGTCGTGCGCGGTGCGCGAGGCAGGAATTCTGCCCGCGGTGCGCGCGCGAATCCTTGCCCGCAGGCGCGAAATCTTGCTTATAATGTCCGGAATAAACTCAAGTTTATACGAACATGAGATAACAATACATCAGTACCGCCATAAACAGCACGCTGTCCAGCCGGTCCAGCATACCGCCGTGTCCCGGAAACAGATTGGAAAAATCCTTGATCCCGCTGTGGCGTTTTACCAGGCTGGCAAACAGGTCGCCCATCTGCCCGGCAATGCCACCCACAAAGCCCAGCACCAGATAGTGCCACCATGCCGGCAGCTTGGCCAGGGTCGGCGCATCGCAGAACACATGGCTCAGTCCGAATACGGTCATCGCAGCGACCATGCTGCCGGCCAGCCCGCCGATGCTTCCTGCTACGGTTTTCTTCGGGCTGACAGCCGGGCAGAATTTCGGACCGCCGACGGCGCTGCCCACATACAGCGCGAACACGTCCCCCAGCAGCGGCACCGCGAAGGTAAGGCACAGCAGTACAACCTCCACCGCCTTCTGGTCCGGGATCAGGCTCAGGGCCACCAGGCTCAGTCCCGGCAGCGCCACTGTCAGCAGCGGCAGCGCGCTCATACTCAGGTCCGTCAGTTCCGGTTCGGTGCGGAACAGGATCTGCACCACCATGATGAACAGCGCGGCTGCCAGCAGCGGCACGATGATCTTCACGCCGAACAGCAGCGTCAGCGGCACTGAGGTCGCCATAATCATCCAGGTCGGCCAGGAAACCACCCGGTGTCCGGCCGTCACCAGCGCATGATACTCTTCCCACACCGCAAAGCTGATGCAGATCAGCGTCGCCAGCGCCATGCACCAGTTCGGCGCCCACAGATTGATTGCCAGGAACGCCACCAGCGCCAGCCCTGTAACAAGTCTCTTCATGATTACCGACCCCCAAATCTTCTCTGCCGGTGCGCAAATGCCTCCAGCGCCTCATCATAGTCATGCACCGTAAAGTCCGGCCACAGAACCGTCGGAAAAACGAATTCAGAGTAAGCGTTCTGATACAGCATAAAATTGCTCAGCCGCTGCTCCCCGCTCGTCCGGATCAGCAGATCCACGTCCGGCTGGCCCCGGGTGTACAGGTAGTCGGAGATCGTCTGTTCGCTGATCTCCTCTTCCCGGATCGTCCCGTTCCGCACCAGCGTAGCGATTTCCCTCGCTGCCCGGACCAGTTCGGCCTTTCCGCCGTAGTTCACGGCGATGTTCAGCCGCAGTCCGGTATTCTTCCTCGTCCGGTCTTCCGCCTCGATCAGCGTTTCCCGCTGTTTCTCCGGCAGTCCGCCCTTGTCACCCATAATCAGGATCCTGACGTTCTTGGCGTCAAGCTCGTCAATTTCGGAAGCGAAAAAATCCAGGATCAGCTGCATCAGCGCGGCGACTTCCTCCTCCGAACGGCTCCAGTTCTCCGTGGAGAAGGCGTACAGGCTCAGCGCTCCGATCCCCAGGTCGTCCGTATGACGGATGATTTCCCGCAGGGTTTCCGTTCCCTGCCGGTGTCCCCGGGACACGCTCAGCTTGTGCTTTTTTGCCCAGCGGCCGTTTCCGTCCATGATGATGGCCACGTGTTTCGGCAGCCGGTCAAACTCCTCCGATGTCCTCGGCGGTTTCTTCAGCGCCAGGGATAATGCCGTCTTCAGCTTCATTCCGTTTCCCTTTCACAGTCCTGCCCGGACCTGTCCGCGGCAGCCGTACATCCGCATAACATATCACCTTATATTGTACCATATATTGTGTTTCCTGTCATGGGTTATCATGTCTGTGGCTATGCAAAAAACCCGCCTTTCGGCGGGTCGTTTCCGTATGCTGTTGTTCCGTCAGACTTCCATAATCTCTTTTTCTTTTTTCGCGAAGATCTCATCCACGTCCTTGACGGCTTTGTCCGTCAGCTTCTGCATATCCTCTTCCGCGTCCCGCTGGTCATCTTCGGTAATTTCGCTGTTTTTCTTCAGCTTCTTGATCTGCTCGATCGCGTCCCGGCGGATCGAACGGATCGCAACCTTCGTCTCCTCCGCGCCTTTGGAGGCCACCTTGGTCAGATCCCGGCGGCGTTCCTCGTTCAGTTCAGGGAATACCAGGCGGATGATCTTTCCGTCATTGGACGGGTTCAGGCCCAGGTCGCTCTTCTGGATAGCTTTTTCAATCTGAGGAATCAGTTTCGCTTCCCAGGGGGCAATGACCAGCAGCCGGGGTTCCGGAGAGGAAATGTTGCCGACCTGAGGTATAGGCGTGGGCGTTCCGTAATAATCCACCATGATCCGGTCCAGCAGTTTCGGATTGGCGCGGCCGGCGCGCAGGCCCATCAGATCCCGCTCATATACTTCGCAGGATTTCTTCATTTTCTCTTTTGCGGTATCTAAAATATCCTGAAGCATGGGGTACCCTCCTCGTTTCAGTCTTCAGTTAAAGTCTGCGCATATTATATCGTCTTTTACCCGCTCTGGCAACAGATTTTTCGCTCCCCTCATCATATCATCTGAAGTTTGTAAATATCTCAATTATCATTATGAATTATGAATTAATCCCATCAGCTCCCGGTTGACCGGTAGAATTTCATGGCTTTCATAAACAGCAGGTACATAATCCCGAAAAGCGCCAGCCCTGAAAGCGGCGTCACGAACGCCGCCCATGCCGGCCAGCCGTACAGCGGCTTGTCCAGGATCACCGACGCCGGCACATGCATAACCAGCGCGAACGGTGCGATCACCGTAAACAGCAGCCGCAGCGGCCGGGGATAGATATCGCTCGGATACTCACAGGCGCTTCGTCCGCCGTAGGTCAGCGCGTTAGCCAGCTCCACGGATTTTACGCTGTGAATGCACAGGATCGCCTCCACCATAAACAGGCCGAGGAGCAGCCAGAAGCTGAAGAATATGGATTCCGCCAGCAGCAGCGCTTTCAGCGGCGTCCAGGCAATCTTTGCGAGGCGGCTGCCCAGCACCAGGCTCACGGTACCGACTGCGATGCAGGTGATCCGCCGCGGATCCGCCGCGCTGCAGAGCACCTGGGTCAGGATTCCCCGGGGCCGCAGCAGGACCGTATCCAACTGCCCTGTCCGTACCATGGACGGGAAATTGCCGGTAACGCCCCGGCCGAAGATTTCCGTCAGGTAGAAGGAAACGGACATCAGGCCGAAAAAGAAATACAGATCGCCGGGCCCCCACTGGTTCAGCCGGTCAAACCGATCGATCAGCAGGATCACCGCCAGCATTTCCCCGCCTTCCATCACCAGCTGTGCCAGGGTCTGCATAAAGAAGGATAACGGATACTGCAGCTGGCTTCTGATCAGGATCGCCATGGACCGGCAGTACAGGCGAAGTGTGTTCATCTTCCGCTCACCCTCCCTGTATGATCAGCTTCCGCTGGTTGGTCCGCCAGAACGCGCAGCCGATAAGGATCAGGATTCCCGTCCAGCAGATCTGAATCAGCAGCGCTTCAGGCGCCTGGGAAAAGGCATACTCGCCCGTGTACAGCCGGATCGGCGTATCCAGCAATTGGGCGTAGGGCAGCAGGGTAATCACCCGCTGCCAGCTGTCCGGGAACAGGGTCAGCGGCAGGATGTTCCCGCTGAACGTCATCATCAGCAGGTTCAGCATGCCCTGCATGCCCCGGGGATCCAGCGTTCGCATCGTGAACGCCATTGTGATGTTTTCCAGTGCGGAAACGCAGAACAGACCCAGGATCAGTCCGAGAACCGCAAGCAGCAGCGCCGGGACGGACGCCGGCAGGCAGAACCCCCAGCCCTCCGGAAGCAGTGCGGCAAACACCAGCATCGGAAGCGCCCGCAGGACACTCCCGGTCAGCTTCTGCGCAAGGATCCGGGCGTAATAATACCCGTACAGGTGCAGCGGCCGGCACAGATCGTACGCGATCGCGCCGGTCCGGATCTTGTCCAGCAGTTCCGGATCGGTCGCCACCACCATCCGGAAAAACGCCTGCTGCAGCCATACATAGGTTGTCACATGGCTCAGCGGGATTGCCTGCGGTTTACCGGCGTACAGTGCCCGGTAGATCGCCACCAGAATGATGCCGAAGAAAACCTGGCAGATCAGGCCGCCCAGCACCGCGCCCCGGTACTGGGTTTCCATTCTTCTTCTCATTCTGAAGATCGACAGATATGCTTTCATTGATTTCCCTGCTTTTCTCTGTTTACACTGATACCATTGCCGTCGCAGTATTTGTCATTCTGAGCGGAGGCTTTAGCCGGAGTCGAAGAATCTCCTCCCGCCGCAGCGGAAAACATAGAATCCGGATTACAATCCAAGGTCCCTGTACATTGCCGCGATCAGGTGGTCGATGTTCTGGTGTTCCTCCACCTGCACGGTCTTTTTTGTATCGTACTTTGACAGCAGTTCCTGCAGCCCGCCGTCATACAGTTTTTCTCCGTGCCCCAGCACCATCACCCGGCTGCACAGGGCGGCGATGTCCTCCATGTCATGGGTCGTCAGCAGGATCGTAGTATTCCTTTCCCTGTTCTCCCATTGGAGGAAGTCCCGCAGCGCCAGCTTGCTGACCGCGTCCAGACCGATGGTCGGCTCATCCAGAAACAGCAGCTCCGGGCTGTGGAGCAGGCTTCCGCACAGCTCCGCCCGCATCCGCTGGCCCAGACTCAGCAGCCGCAGCGGCGTCCGCAGCAGGTCGCCAAGCTGCAGCGCCTCGGTCAGCTCATCCAGCCGTTTCCGGTAGTCTTCCTCCGGCACCCGGTAGATATCCCGCAGCAGGGAATAGCTGTCCAGCAGCGGTACGTCCCACCAAAGCTGGGTTCGCTGGCCGAACACCACCCCGATGCGGCGCACATGTGCCTTCCGGTCTGTCCAGGGCGTCATGCCGCCCACGGTCACGTTCCCGCTGTCCGGCACCAGGATACCCGAGAGGATCTTGACCGTAGTGGATTTCCCGGCGCCGTTAGGCCCGATGTAGCCCACCAGTTCGCCCTTCCTGATCTCAAAGGAAACGTCCCTCAGTGCGTGCACTGTTTCCTTTTCACGAAAAAAGGAGCCTTTTTCCCGCTTTTTGCGGACAGTAAAGGTTTTGCACAGATGATCGACAGAAATATAGCTCATGAAAAATCCCTCCGGATGCTGTCCCAATATAAGATGGAACTTGTCTCGCAGCGGATTATTCTGAATTCTGGATTCTGAATTCTGAATTATCAATACAAGTAGGGTAAGAATGTATCATATCCGGCATAATAAATCAAGAGCACCTGACTGTTTTGAGCCAGGTGCTTCCAAAAGTATTATTACTGATAATGATTCATTATTTCTGCAGCAGGGTAAAGTGGTTCTGCCCGTCGCTGCTCAGGCCGATCCTGCAGTTCATTCCGCCGTTCATGGCGTCGTGTTTGATCGCCATCACAGCCAGCAGGATGGTCGGGAAGCCGGGATCACTGACCGGACTATCCTCCCGGACCCGGAAAACAAAGTACTTCTGTTTCCCGTTGCCCAGGTTCGGTATCTCGTTGATCCACGCCGATACATGGTCCCATCCGCCGCGTTCAAACACAGTCTGCGCGTCCGCAGGAATTTCCCCTTCGGGGTTTTCATTCCCGCCGGTAACCGAGAAGAGCAGGCTCCTGTTGTCCGGATTGCCGTCCATCAGGGTTTCCATGACTTCCTTCATGACGTTGAGTTCCTTGCTGTCCATGTTCCGGGCAATCTCTTCGCTCGCTTCCCGGCATTTGGAGATCCATTCGACAAGCATGTCGTTCACAGCGGCTTTGGCCTTTGCTTCCTGTTCCCCCTCCAGTCCCAGTTCCTGCCACAGTTCCGGTTTTGCCATCCGGCCTTCCACAAAGTCCATGTATTCATTGACAATATTCCGCATATCCATTGCTTCTTCGAGATATGATCTTTTTATTTTCCGGATCGTCTCCAGCTTCTGCTTCTGCTCTTCGATCTTCCGTTCAAACGCCGCCATCAGGAGATCGTCATCCCCCGGAAGAAGCGCCTTGATCTCCTCGATGGAGAAATCCGCCTGCTGCAGGTTTTTGATCTTCACAAACAGCAGCGCCTGCGCTTCTTCGTAATACCTGTAACCGGTCCATTCATCGACCTTTGCCGGCGTCAGCAGGCCGATACGGTCATAGTACCGCAGCGTCTGGGTGTTGCATCCGCAAAGCCTTGCGAATCCCTGGATCGTAATCATATCTCAACCTCCTCACCGGGAAGGTATCATTGCAGTTAAGTGCAAGGTCAAGCCCTTTTTTCAGATTGTTGGAAAAATTTTTGCGGAAAGATACCCCCGGTATTATCATTCGGTACAGGAAGGCGGGAATCCTCCGGAAAACCTTGTCCGGGGCGGCTGTTCCGGAGCCGGAGCAAACCGGCGCGCCGCTCCCCTCTTGATAAATCGGCGCAATCCTTTACAATAGATACAGCCGGTTTTTTCTGGCGAGTTGACCGCTCCCGTTTTTCCGGAACCGCATCATATATGAGGAGATGACACCATGGCTGATGAAATCAGAAAACGCAATGAGATTGAAGACCGCTATAAATGGGACCTGACGCATATCTTCACGTCGGATGAAGCCTGGGAAAAGGAATACGATGAAGCAATGGCTGAGACGCAGGCCGTCGCCGCACTGGACGGGCATGTGGCGGAGGATCCCCGGAAAGCGATCATTGCCGTACAGAAGCTGTTTGACAGGATCCTGCCGGTTTATGAATACGCCTTCCTGCGAAAAGAAACAGACAACACGGACCCTGCCGCCCAGGCCCTGAAGGATAAAGCCATGCGGCTGTATGTGACCGCGATGACCTGTTCCGCATTCCTGCAGCCCGAGCTGCTGGAACTTTCGGAAGAGGAACTGAAAGCGCTGGCCGCAGATCCTGCCATGAAGGATTACGACGCCGAGCTGCGCCGCCTGCTGCTCAGCAAACCGCACACCCTGCCCAAGGAGCAGGAGCGCCTGATCGCCATGATGGGCGAGGTGGCTGAAGCGCCTGACAGCATTTTCTCCGCCCTGTCTGACGCGGACATGAAGTTCCCGCCGGTCAGGATGCCGGACGGTTCCGAGCAGGAACTGACCGAGGGAAACTATTCCACCTTCATCCGTTCCGATGACCGGGATGTGCGCCGGCAGGCTTTCCATTATATCATGAGCACCTATGAATCCTTGGGAAACACTGTTGCGGGCATCTACGGCACCAGCGTGAAAAAAGACCAGTTCATGGCGATGTCCCATCATTACGCCAGCGCCCGGGAAGCCGCCATGAAACCGCTGGAGATTCCCGAGAGCGTCTATGACAACCTGATTGAAGCAGTTCATGAATACCTGCCCGTGCTGCAGGATTATCTGCGCCTCCGCAAGGAAATGCTGCAGCTGGACGAACTGCACCTTTACGATCTGTATACCCCCATCGTCAAGGGCTTCCGGATGGACCTGCCCTATGAAAAGGCTTTCGATCTCGTCCTGGAAGGCCTCCGGCCCATGGGAGAGGATTATATCGCCAAACTGAAGGAGGCCAGGGATGGGCGCTGGATCGACGTCTATCCCAGCGTCGGAAAATCCTCCGGCGCTTTCTCCGCCGGCAGTCTCCGGGAAGTCCATCCCTATGTGCTGCTGAATCATAACAACAACCTGGACAGTGCTTTTACCATCGCCCACGAACTGGGGCACAGCATGCATTCCTACTACAGCAACACCGCGCAGCCTTCTCCGAAAAGTGATTACAGCCTGTTCGTGGCGGAAGTGGCTTCCACCTGCAACGAAGCGGTCATGCAGCGCTACCTGACCGAAAAGATGGCGGAACCCGCGGCCCGCGCCTTCCTGCTGAACCATCTGCTGGAACAGTTCCGGACTACCGTTTTCCGCCAGACCATGTTCGCCGAGTTCGAAAAGATCAGCCATGAAATGGCCGCACAGGGACTCCCGCTGACGAAGAAGAGCCTGTCCGACGCGTATTTCGCCCTTAACGAAAAGTATTACGGGGAAACATGCTTCATGGATCCGGAGATTGCTTCGGAATGGATGCGGATCCCTCATTTCTACCGGGCTTTCTATGTGTATGTATACGCCACGGGCCTGTGCGCTGCCATCTCCCTGAGCCGGAAGATCCTGCAAGAGGGTGAATCCGCCGTGAAGGACTACCGGAAATTCCTGAGCGCCGGATGCAGCGTTCCGCCGATTGAAGCGCTGAAACTGGCCGGAATCGATATGTCCCGTCCCGAACCGATCCGGGACGCGCTGGAGGTCTTCAGGGAAACGGTACAGCAGATGCGTGAGGTTGCCGGGAAGCTGAAACAGTAAACGGATCAATCCGGCAATTTCAGCCTGGCAGTTTTCGGAAACATACACGGCGCAGGAATAGGCTCCTGCGCCATATCTTTGTTCTCATTCAGATTAAGCTTCCAGGCACGTGATGATATTCAGCAGGATCAGCAGATGCAGCACGATATGATACAGATCCGGGATCAGCCGCTTGTCGCTCATGGGAAAAACCCTGACCGCGTCCCTGAAGCAGTCGTTGTATCCCCGCAGTTTCCGTTCGCTTGCGCCGAAGATCGTGAAATACCAGTGGCACATAAACTGTACGGCAAACCAGAGCAGCAGGATGCCCAGCAGGATCCATTTTCCGGCAGGCCGGAAACAATGGAACGCTGCGATCCCCAGGCTGTACAGGCAGAGCACGGCAAACTCGGCGCTTTTGACGCCCATTCCCTCCACCAGCAGGTGTTTTCCGACCCTGTACGTCGTTGTGCAGCCCAGGAACCAGATCCACAGGGCAGCCTGGAGCAGAATTGTGATAATCATAGCGTTCCCTCAGTTTGCAGTCTTCTGCCCGTTCTGTAGTTTTTCAATGGCTGTGATCCGCTGGCTGAGCGTGGGGTGGGAGTATTCCAGCTTCACCAGCAGCGGGCTTGGCGCAAGATCCGAAAGATTATCCCTGGACAGCGTTTTCAGCCCGGAAATCAGCGCGTCGCCGTATCCCTCCTTCACCGCCTGCGCGTCGGCGCGGTATTCGGCACGACGGGAGAACCAGTTGGTCATCAGCCCGAACAGCGGTGCGATCAGCGCGAACTCCGCGCTCATGATCAGGATCATGGCAAACCCGTAATTCACGCCTTCGAATCCGAAAGGCGGATAGACCCCCGTACTGCGCAGCGTCAGCCAGGCCAGTACGGCGATGATCAGCATCTGCACGGAAGACAGGATCTGGTTCCGCAGCGTATCATGATGCAGGCCGTGGCCCAGTTCATGGGCAAACACCGCGCAGATCTCGTCCGGCGTCATCCGGCTGACCAGCGTGTCATACAGCACGATCGTCTTCATCTTTCCGAAGCCGGTGAAATAGGCATTGGATCTGGTGGTTCGCCGGGAGGCGTCCATCACCTTGATCCCCCGCACATGATAACCGTGTTTTTCCAGCAGTGCGGTAAGCCGGTTCTTCAGTTCCCCGTCCTCCAGGGGCGTAAACTTGTTGAAGATCCTGCTGAACACCGGATAAAGAAAGACAAACAGCAGGACAAACAGCATCATCACACCGGCAAAAACAACAATCATCCAGTCCCCCAGTGCCTTGTGGATCAGGATCAGTATACAGCCGATCCATGTCATCAGCAGAACGCTGATCACAAAGGACTTCACCTGGTCCGCCCAGAACGTCTTTATGCTGGAACGGTTGAATCCGTATTTCTCTTCAATGTGCATCGTATTGTGCCAGGAAAACGGGATCAGAAGCAGTTCCGCAAGCGCGGACAGCAGGATCACCGCCGCCATCTGCAGGTACGGCGTCTCCGGGAACAGCTTCGCGAACGCGGCGTAAACGTTCAGCGCCATCAGCAGCATGCTGATGATCCAGGAAACCGTCGTCGTGATCAGCGCATGCCTTGATTTTTCACCGTGATACCGCCGCCATTTCAGGTAAGTCTCCTGATCATAGACGTCCGCGACGTTTTCCGGGATCGGATTGCTGACGGAACGCATTTTGATCAGGTGAAGCGTCATTTCATAAAGATAAACGATGACCAGGACAATCAGTATAATCGCTTTGATATTCATTCTCCGTTCCTTTCATTGTGCCGGTTCCCGGATCATTGCGCGTCAATGATCCTCAGCACGGTATCATATACACGCTCAAAAGGTTTGGACGGATAATCCGGACTGGTTCCGTAGAACGCGTTGAGTGTCCCCTCCTGATTGGCGTTCGCGGTTGCGGAGAAGCGCATCAGGAGACCGGTTTTCGGCAGGCGGACGAGCACAGGGGCATCGGAGCCTCCGTCGCCCTTCGTTCGGCGTCCGACAAGCGTCGCCCAGCCGGTCTGCTTGCAGAAGCCGGCAAATCCGTCCGCCGCGGAATAAACATATTCATCAATCAGGACCCAGCGCCGCGCGTCTGACCTGATTGTTCTGTTTTCTTCGGCAGGTTCAATTACGATTGTGCCGCTTTGCATGTGCGTCAGGCCCAGTTCTTCCGCAAAAGCCGGTACATCCTCCCGGTCCAGTTCGGAAAGCGGGATGGCTTCCTCCATATATCCGTAGTTCCGGATCAACTCGTTATCCCGGAAAAAGACCCGCTTCTCATAGGAAACCTTTTCTCCGAACGGGGCAACCAGCAGATCCGCCCAGTAATAATCTGAACCTCCGCCGTTCCCGCAGATATCAAAAACAATATGCTTCGTCTTCGGATGGACTCGCAGCGCGTCGGCAAGTACATTCCGATCCCGTTCAATCAGCTCGTGCCGGAAGGACTGAATCCGGATATAGAGCAAGTCCCTTTCTCCGTCATAGGTCACATAGGGAAGGTATCTGCCGCTCCAATCCTCCGCCGCCGGATCGTCATAATGCATTCCCGCGTAGGTCGCTTCTGTCAGCGGGTCAGTAAGCAGCAGGCTTTCAGGAGATCCTTCTCCATAGATACCCTGTTCCATGATATGCAGGTATTCCCGATATGCCGCGGCGTCAAGCATGGACAGATGGCCCGGGTTCCCGATCCGTGCAAACAGTTCTGAGAGCATCACTCTCAGGTCTTCTGCCGACCGGCAGCGGGTTCGGACCAGTTCCCTTTCTTCTGCGCAGAGAGCGTTATAGTTCTCCACAGTGCTGCGGATAATCCGGATAAATGGATTCCACTCTTCCGTAATGCGCAGGGCTTCATCATAATCCGAAAGATAATCACTGTCCGGCGGTTCCGCACAGATTCCTGCCGGCCAGGCCAGGATGCACAGCACGACAGCCAGCACAAACCATCTCTTCACATTCAGCCTCCGCTTTTCGGGAATTCACTTCACATTCTGTCCGGATAAAAAAACAACATGGATATTTTATCATGCACAATATGAAATGAAAAGCCGGTCAGGCAGAATCCTCCTGTTCCCGCCGGAGTGCCCGCGGTACCGGGGTGCCGTGGGCACCGGATCTTGACAAACCAGGTGAATGCCTGTAAAACTGAATTGATTCCGGTACAGTCCCGCCTGCCGCGGCATCCGGGTGGCGTACCATTTCGGGAAAGATTGAGCAATACAGCATGAAAGAGCGTAAGTACAAGGAAGACTGGATCAACGAAACGCGGATTGACGAAAAGGGAAGGGAAAAACGGGTACCCGTATATCGGGGAGAACTGTTTACGCTTCCTTCCGGCCGTAACAGGCAGCAGTTATTCCTGCTCGCGCTGCTGCCGTGGATCGGGTTTCTCACTCTCCTGATCCTATATTTCATGCTGGATTTCCCGGGAGCACGGGTGCTTTATGTGTTCCTGCCCGCCGCGCTGAGCCTCTTCCCCTGCCTGTACTGGGTCATGGGCGTCTGGGGGATTCTTCGCGCGCCGGAAAAGATGACCCGGGTTCAGAAGGAAACCGGGATCGGCCGGGTCCTCCGCTCCGCCGCCGCATGCGCGATTCTCTCCTGTGCCGCCCTCATCGGTGAGGCCGTCTTCCTTTTCTCCGGCGGAGACGCTTCCCGCGAATGGCCCGGCGCATTGATGCTTGCGGCCTGCGCGGCCCTTGCTACCGGCGCCGTGTATGCTTTCCGGAATGTTTATCATCATCTTTCAGAGACAGGAAGTGTCAATATATGAAAATTGCCCGGATCCTGATTATTTTAACCGTTGTCCTGCTGATACTTGGCATCGCCTTCCTGATCCTCTCCGTCCACACCAGGCTGAAGGGCACCGAGTATCAGTTCCAGGTGGACGCCGTGCTTGCCGCCGCCTCCATTGCCAATGAGGAAGATCCGCTGACCACCGATCCTGCCATATCCGTGACCGCCGAGTATGAAGGCCGGAAAACCGTGGTCGTGCCGGGCAACTATCTGGCTCTGTCTGCCTGGCTGCGGAAAGATGCCGCCAGCATGCTCTTCTTCTCCATGGACCGGGAGAAGGCGCTGAAGCTGACCGTCTGCGATATCGCGACGTTCTTCATCGCACCACAGGGCAGCTCGGAGGATGTCGTCCTCGTTGAGATGGTCACGAAGGATCAGACCTTCCGCATGCGCACGGATGGCGGAAACCAGTGGAAGAGCATCCTGACCTGCTGTATGGAAGGAACCTATCACGACAAAAACATCCCTCTGGAATAAGAAACGGCATAATAAAACAGGCTCTGCAATCTGATCATGCAGAGCCTGTTTCATTTTATCTGAACCAGACTTTCAGGCAGAACAGGATGAACAGCACGATACCCGCGCACATAACGCCGGTCACCAGCAGCGCCGCCTTCAGCGCGCCCCAGGTATAATACCGGGATTCCTGCTTTGTCAGGGATGATTCGTCCCGATCCTTCTGCTTCCGTTCCGCTCTGGACAGACGGCCGCCCGGAGAATACCAGGGCATGCCCTCCACGTTCATATTGGCGATCGTCCGGCCGTCGTCCCCTTCGGGAAACTCAGGCTTCTTCTTTGTCATATCCGCTCTCCGGATCATAAATATGACAGGCGACCGTATGTCCGTTCCCCATATCCATCACCTTCGGAACCTTCTGGCTGCATACGCCGCGGCAATCCTTGCAGCGGGTGTGGAACTTGCATCCGGATGGTGGATTGGCGGGAGACGGAATGCTTCCCTCCAGGATAATCCGGTTCATCTTCACCGTGGGATCCGGCACCGGAATAGCGCTGAACAGCGCTTTGGTGTAAGGATGTAGCGGATTGGCAAAAATCTCCTTCTTGTCGGCGAATTCCACCATATTGCCCAGGTACATGACGCCCACCGTGTCCGAGATATGCTGGACCACGGAAAGATCGTGGCTGATGAACAGATAGGTCAGGTTGAACTCTTTTTGCAGATCCTCCAGCAGGTTGATGATCTGTGCCTGGATCGACACATCCAGCGCAGAGACCGGTTCGTCACAGACGATAAAGTCCGGATTGAGCGCAATCGCCCGGGCAATGCAGATGCGCTGGCGCTGTCCGCCGGAGAATTCATGGGGATAGCGGTCTTTCTGGTAGTCGAACAGGCCGCAGCTTTTCATGATCCGGGAAACATAGGCGTCCAGTTCGTTTTCCGGAACGATGTTATGCTCGCGCACCGCCTCGCCGATAATCTCGCCGACCGGAAGCCGGGGAGACAGGCTGGCGTAGGGATCCTGGAAAATGATCTGGATCTTCGGCCGGAATTCCCGCAGCTGTTTGCGGGAAAGCTTGTCCAGCTGGACGTTTCCGTTAAAGATCACGTCACCGCTGGTCTTGGGCGTCAGGTTCAGCAGCGTCTTGCCGACAGTGGTCTTGCCGCAGCCGGACTCGCCCACCAGGCCCATCGTGGTGCCGCGCTTCAGCGTGAAGGATACGTCCTCCACCGCGTGGACGTGGCCGACGACCCGGCTGAAAAGACCGGCTTTGATCGGAAAGTATTTGCAGAGGTTGCGTACCTCCAGAACGTTTGTGCTGTTCTCGCTCATTCGTTGCCACCTCGATTCGGATCGTCAAAATACCGCCAGCAGCTGACGATGTGCGTATCAGAAACATGCAGTTCCGGGGGATATTCGCCCTTGCACCGCTCCACACATTTTTCGCAGCGGTCCCGGAAATAGCAGTAGTCCGGCATGTTCACGGGATTCGGTACGGAACCGGGAATGGAATACAGTCGTTCCACCGTCTTGTTGATCACGGGTTTGGATTCCATCAGGCCGATGGTGTACGGATGCCGAGGATCTAGGAACACTTCTTTCGCCAGTCCCTTTTCCACGATACGGCCGGCGTACATGACCACCACGTAGTCCGCCATCTCGGCGATAACGCCCAGGTCATGGGTGATCAGCATAATGGAGGCGTTGATCCGGCCCTTCAGCTCTCGCAGCAGCTCCAGAATCTGCGCCTGGATCGTAACGTCCAGGGCTGTGGTGGGTTCGTCGGCGATGATCAGCCGGGGATTGCATACCAGCGCCATAGCGATCACGATACGCTGCCGCATACCGCCGGACAGTTCGTGCGGGTACCGCTCATAAATGCCTTCCGCGTCCGGAATGCCGACCATCTTGATCGCATCCACGGAGCGCTGTTTCACTTCCTCGTCGCTCATCTCCGGATTGTGCAGCTTGATGATCTCGTCCAGCTGGAAACCGATGCGGAACACCGGGTTCAGGCTGGTCATGGGTTCCTGGAAGATCATGGAAACCACGTTTCCGCGGATATGTTCCATGGCCCGGATGGGCATCTTCGCCACGTCATAAGCTTTATCGCCGAGGTTCAGGCGGATCTCGCCGGATACGATCTGGCCCTGGGGCCGCTGCAGCAGCTGCATCAGGCTCAGGCTGGTCACGGATTTGCCGCAGCCGCTTTCGCCCACGACGCCCACGGTCTTGCCGATCGGCACATTGAAGCTGACGCCGTCCACGGCTTTGACAACGCCGACGTCCGTAAAGAAGCAGGTATGAAGATCGTCAAACTCCACGACGTTGCCTTCATCGTGCATCTTCGTCAGATACTCTGTCTCCGCCACGTGTTTCCGGTTCAGTTTCGCGTCCAGCTCTTTGGTGATCTTCGCGTTTGCCCGGCTGATTCGGCGTGATTCACGGGCTGAAATAAAGTTGGAATCTTTCTTTGCCATCTCTCTTTCCTCCCGTCTTACCGTTTCATCTTGGGGTCAAAGGCGTCACGAAGGCCGTCGCCAACGAAGTTGAATCCCAGCACCGTCAGCACAATCAGCAGGCCGGCGGGAATCCACAGATACCAGCAGTTGGTCATGACATAGATATTTGAGGAAGAGTTGATGATCGTTCCCCAGGAGGCCAGCGGATACTTGATGCCCAGGCCCAGGAAGCTCAGCGTCGCCTCGGCCAGGATGATGCCACCCAGGCCCATGGTCGCCTGCACGATCAGCAGGGGCATCACATTCGGCACCAGATGGCGGAAGATCCGCCGGGAAACCTTGATGCCGGTGGCCTCGGTGGCAACCATGAAGTCCTGCTCACGCAGGCTCAGGATCTGGCCGCGGACCACGCGGGCCACGCCGGTCCAGCCCATGATACCCATGATGGCCATCATCATATACAGGCGCAGATACGGATTCACTTCGAAGCTGTCCATGATCGCACCGGCGATGATCATCATCGGGTAATACGGGATCGAGTTGAACAGGTCCACAAAACGCATCAGAAGCGTGTCCACCCAGCCGCCGAAGTAGCCGGAGATGCCGCCCACGATGATACCGATGATATTCTCCAGGATCATAACGATGAAACCTACCATCAGGGAGATCCGGCCGCCGTACATCAGCCGCGTCAGCACGTCCATGCCGTGATCGTCTGTTCCCAGCGGATGCTCCGCGCTCGGCGGGGAATACATATCGATCAGGTAGGTCTGCTGTTCGGTGGAAATAATGTAGTTGTTCGAGCGCATCTGGATTGTATGCTTCTCGGTGTTCCCTTCCGCGTTGACATACTCGAAGGATGTCTTCTTCGCCAGAATCGCCTCAACTACCGCGTCCTTGTAGGAAGCGGGCAGCACCACACCGCTGGTCACGGGATTCACAATGATGTTGGATACGTTGGCCAGTTCCGTGCCGGAGGCGTCACGGATGGTGGCGTCGGTCTCGCTGAGGATCTCCAGCGAATACTCTGTGCCGTCAGCAGTAAAGGTTGTCTGTCCGGCGTGCATGGCGGCTTCGCAGTTTTTCCGGAATTCATAGCCTGCGGCTAAGACGGAATACTGCGGATCCGCCGCGTCAAAATTCAACATGCTGGCCAGGGCTACTTCACCCATGCCGCTGAGTTTATAGCTCTTGCCCATGTCCTTTGTCAGGGTATAGGCTGTACCGTCCAGTTCAAAACTTTCCTGGCCCGCGGCTGCGGCGGCAGTTGCCGCGGCTTTCAGTTCAGCGGAAATTTCCTTGCCTTCCGCTGCCTTCACGTCCACGATCTTGCCCAGCATCGTCACGGATCCCAGCTCTTCGCCGGATGTAATTACATAAAACCCGTCGTCTATTTTCAGCGCAGTATAGGCTGTCTTGTCGGCGGTAAAAGTAATCGCGTCGCCTTCCTTGCCTTTCACCTGGCTGTTGAAGGTCGCCCGGACCATCGTGGAGAGTGGTTTCCCGTCCACGGTGGTGAAACGGTAATCCGTATTCACGACGGCGCCGGCGTATTCCTTGTTGGCGCTGTCCACTTTGTAGAACACCTGATCCTGGCGGTAGGGAGAAATCACGCCGCCCAGAAAAGAGAAGGTGAACATGAACACCAGGATGCAGATGCCGACGATGGCCAGCCGGTTCCGGATGAACCGCTTGAATACCATCATGCCGGGAGAAAGCACTTTTACCCGGCGGCCGTCATCCAGGGACATCTGTTCCTGTTCGTTCTGTTCCGTATTGTTGATCTTGTTGATATCGCTCATCTCCGTACCCTCCCGCGCCTCAGTTCACGCGCACCCGCGGATCGACCACGGCGTACATGATATCGGCCAGCATCAGGCTGATCTGCGTGAGGACCAGGCCAAACATGG
>CAMKEI010000010.1 GCA_946411525.1 uncultured Clostridia bacterium
CTTGCCAAGAAGCGGGGCTGTCCCCCTCGCAGGAGACAGCCCCGCAAGGCTGCTTGTCAGCAGTCTTTTTCAGGCATTCAATTGATTATTCCACGGTGATGGTGGTGATGGTGGAAGCGATCTGATCCTTGAAGGTGGCCAGAGCATCGTCAATGCTCTCTACTTCGCCCTTGGTGTAGGGAGTGGTAACGTACTTGTCCCACGCATCGTTGATGTCAGCATCATATTCGCTCATCAGAGAACCGTTGGCCAGAGCCGCAGCCTTGGCGAAGATAGCATAGTGATCCTGTCCGCCCAGGAAGGGGTTCGGGGTGCCGCCGTTGGCCAGGATGGTCTCCACAGCCTTTGCGCTGCCCACGAAGTCGCCGCTGTCCGCAGCATACTGGGTCAGGAAGTCATCGTTCAGGGTGAAGAAATAGATCAGGTCATGCATAGCGGCCTTCTTGGCATCGTCCGCGACAGCAGCCTTAGCAGCATTGGTGCCCATCCAGGTGCCGCCCCAGCTGTAAGCCACGGGGCCATCGGTGATGCGCCAGTCGCCATAGGTGCCGTTTTCGGTAGCATTCTTGATGTTCTCTTCGCTGTCAGGATTCTCAGCATCCCAGCCAGCCACGCAGTTGGGCTTCAGGGTGTAGTGCAGACCCCAGGTGGGGAGGAAGTAGCACAGGGTCTCGATTTCGCCGCGCATACCAGCGAACCAGGTCTCGCCCCAGGCACCGGCCTTCTGGGTCAGGTCATCCTGCTCCAGAGTTTTGCACAGTTCTTCGAAGTCAAGCAGCTCGTCATCGATGTTCAGTTTGCCATCGACAACCCAGCCAGCGGAGCGCTGATACTGATAAGCGTTCCAGATGTCGCCGGAGCCGCAAACCATCTTGCAGGCGCCTTCAGATTTCTCTTTCAGTTCTTCAGCAGTCTCGAGGAAGGTGTCCCAGTCAGCAACCTTTGCCTGCATTTCTTCAGGAGAGGTGACGCCCAGGTACTTCTCAGCCAGGGAAGCACGATACATCAGAACGCCGGGGGTGGACTGCCAGGACAGGCCCTTCTGGACGCCGGCAGCATTCTGGCCGATCTGAGCCATGACGGGGAACGCGACGGACAGTTCGTCATCGGTGAAGCCGATCTCTTTCAGATCGCCGGTCCAGTCGGTTTCGACATAGTGCTTAACGAAAGCAGCTTCCAGGGTGAAGATGTCGGGAGCTTCGTCAGAAGCGGCAGCATCCGGCACACCCAGGGTGTTGTCAACCTTGTCCTGATAGGCATGGCCATCAGTCGGATAAATCTGGAATTCGAACTCGATTTCCGGATGATTCGGAGCATAGTACTTTTCGATCATGCCCTGCAGTTCGTTGGTGAAAGACCAGACAACCAGTTTGATTTTGCCCTCTTCAGCAGTCGCGATGCTCATGCAACCGAGCACGAGAGCCAGAGCCAGGACCAGGGAAAGGACCTTTTTCATGATGGGTTTCCTCCTTTTTATTTTCGCGGCAATGCCGCAATATTCTCAAACAGCGATCCCGCTGTTATCGACTTCTTTTGATTTCCGTTCAATATCATCTTCATTCAGCACAGTAAAGTATACTCACTTTTTGACAATTTGCAAGCACAAAATGTAGATTTTACGGGCATTCCTCCCCTTTTCGTACATGTTCTGCGTTGTATGGTATCGTTAACAATCCATATATATCAACGATTATCTTTTGTTCGTTTGTCCGGACAAATTGTGCATTTTTCTACGATTTTGTTTCGTTTTTTTTCTGTATTCCCACCAACGAATCGTAAAAACAGGAAACAGGACCTTTACGCCCTGTTTCCAACCACAATATATAGTGGTATACCTCTGAGACGATTCTGTCCCCTCAGCCTTCCCCGTTCAGCTTCTTCAGCAGCTCATCCGCCTGCTCCGCAGGAATGCCGCCGCCAAAGCTGAACACGCCGCGCAGCGGCATATAGTTCATCATGGCCACAGTCATATCTTCCGTGACAGCTTCCTTCGCCGCCTCAGTACCGCCTTCCCGTTCATTGTTGCCGAAGATCGCCATGGTCTGCCGGATAACGGGCATCATAACTGCCTTCGCTTTCGGATCCGCCATGATATCCATAAAGATACTGTCCATGGTGTAACGCCGCGGCAGCTCCACCGTGGATTCCACGACCACTTCCGCCTTCAGCGGCAGATCCCGGCTGGACCCTCCCGCTTCGATCGTGAATGTGCCGCTTTCCACGTGCCAGTCGTGGATCTGCCGATTCCAGTAAGCAAAGGCCCGCTTATCCAGCGTAAAGAACACTTCCTTACTTTCTCCGGGCTGCAGAGCAATCTTCACGAACCCCTTCAGTTCTCTGACAGGTCGGATAGGAGTACTTTCCGCGTCGCCGACATAAAGCTGAACGACCGTCTTGCCGGCGCAGCTTCCGGTGTTCTTCACCGTTACGGTCACGTTCAGAACACCCGTGTCTTTGATCTTTTCCGCGCTGAGCTTCAGGCCGGTGTATTCAAACGTGGTATAGGACAGGCCGTAACCGAAGGGGAACAGCACTTCCATTTTCTTCTTGTCATAATAACGGTAACCAACAAAGACCCCTTCGCGGTATTCCGCCACATCGCCTTCACCGCCGTAATAGAGATAGGAAGGATTATCCTCCAGCTTCAGCGGGAACGTCTCCGGCAGTCTGCCGCATGGATTCACATCGCCGAACAGGACACGCACCGCTGCCTCGCCCACCGCCTGGCCGCACAGATAGGCTTCCAGCACAGCTTTGACCCTGCTGATCCAGGGCATCTCCACCGGCGCGCCGTTGTGCAGCACAACCACGGTATTGGGATTGGCTTTCGCCACCGCCTCGATCAGTTTGTTCTGGCAGGCCGGCATCCGCATATGGCTGCGGTCATAACCCTCGGATTCGTAGGAATCCGGCAGGCCTGCAAACACCACCGCGACTTTTGCTTTCTTCGCCGCAGCAACCGCTTCCGCGATCATTTCCGCAGGGGCGTCATCCGCCGCCACATCATAGCCGCGGGCGTAGATGATCTTCAGATCCTTTGCCGCTTCCAGCGCACCTGTGGTCTTAAAACAGTTGATGTGGCTGCTGCCGCCGCCCTGGAAGCGGGGTTTTTCCGCAAATTCGCCGATAAAGGCGATTTCGTCTGCTTTATTCAGGGGCAGCACACCCTCTTCATTTTTCAGCAGAACCATGCATTCCGCGGCGATGTCCGCCGCCTGCGCGTGCTGTGCTTCCTTGTCCCAGGGCGTTTCCGGCTTTGCGTTCTCCGCATACCTGTAAACAATATTCAGGATCCGTTCGCAAGCCAGGTCCACCAGTTTCTCATCCAGTTTTCCGGCTTTGACAGCCTCGACAATCTTCCGGTCGTTCACGCCGCCGGACGACGGCATCTCCAGGTCCAGGCCGGCCGCCACGCCGGCCACCCGGTCGGATACGGCGCCCCAGTCGGACATGACATAGCCCTCAAAACCCCATTCCTTCCGGAGCACGTCCGTCAGCAGCCACGGATTCTCCGAGGCGTAGACGCCGTTGATCCGGTTATAGGAACACATGACCGTCCAGGGTTTCGCTTCCTTCACCGCCATCTCGAAAGCAGGGAAATATATTTCCCGGATCGTCCGCTCATCCGCGTCCGAAGAGGAACTCATCCGCCGGTGTTCCTGACTGTTGAGGGCAAAATGCTTGATACTCGTGCCGACGTTCCGGCTCTGGATACCCTGAATAATGGCTGTCGCCATCTTTCCCGCCAGATACGGATCCTCGGAAAAGTATTCAAAATTTCTTCCGCACAGGGGGCTGCGCTTGATATTCACAGCCGGGCCAAGCACCACGGACAGCTTCTCATGCTGACAGCTGTCGCCGATCGCTTCACCCATCTCCCGGATCATATCCGGGTCAAATGATGCGGCCGTGGCGCAGGCAGTCGGGAAACAGACCGCCTTGATACTGTCGTTGATACCCAGATGGTCCGCTTCCTCATCCTGTTTCCGCAGGCCGTGGGGGCCGTCGCTGACCATGGAGCGCGGAATACCGAGACGCTCCACCGCCTTGGTATGCCAGAAATCATCACCGGAACACAGGCCGGCCTTTTCTTCCAGCGTCATTTGGGAAACCAGGGCTTTGATATCCATTCGCTCGTTCTCCTTTTTGATGTTCAGTTGTGTGTAAACGTTCTCATGCTGTCCGGGTTTATTATGGCATTCCTGCAGGGTAATGTCAACGCAATCATTCATCTTCGCTGGGTTTATTCCATTGTTCATCGAGCCAGCGGATCCGGGCATTTACATATTCCACTATTTTCCTGCCATTGTTGAGTTTGCCCGCGTTCTCTTCTCCCAGATCACCGGCCAGGCTTTCGATATCCGCCAGCACCTGCCGGGCCGTATCCGTCAGCGCGCCGCTGCCGGACAGGGCCTTCCACCGGTTTTTCACGATCCTCCGGAATCCTTCCAGCTTCATTGCCAGCACAAACCAGGGATTGGAGTTGTCCATGCCCTGAATATGGTTCTGAAAAGTGCAGGCGTAAAATCCCCCGTCCGCAGGTTCGGTATAGCCCCAGCTGAGATCCCACGGCCCCAGAAAGGTCAGTTTTTTATACCGGCTGTCCGCGGAGAAATCCACCGCCATATAGAAACTGCCCGCGCCGACGTCGTAATTCTGAACCAGTTCCTCCAGAATCAGCATATCCGCCAGGGATTCCAGATCCAGCAGCGCATCCACCGCCTCAAAAGCGGTTATGCCATCCGCCGGCACCGCCTGAAGCCGGTCGTCCAGTATCATCGCCCGGCCGTTGGCTGCCGCTTCATACAGTACATTGAAGGCGCCGGTCAGCCAGTTTTCGATATACTGTTTCTGTTCCCCGCCCCATATGTCGCTTTTGATGGCGTAGTATTCCTCCTGAACCGTACGCTTCCGGCCGGCAATGTCTTCAATATATGGTTTCTCCCCGATGCCGAAGCCGGGATGCTCGCCGTCCGGGTAATTGTCCATCTCCAGCAAGTAACCGGTGTCAGTCCGTTCATCTCCTTCCACCGGCTCACAGACGTCCATCCGGTCTTTCGCCGCCTGGTTCTGTTCACACAGGAGATATATGCCCAGGTCCTTCCCGTTCAGGTACAGGTTCACGAACATACAGTCGCTGCTGTAATACTTCCCTTCAAAAATCGTTTTCGCAAGCCTGAACCCCATATAGTCCGGACACAGATGCCAGTAAGTGCGCAGCAGCACCCAGTTCCGGTATTTCCGCCCGCCGTGCAGGCCAAGGATATTCTGTTTCTTTTCAAAGCGGATACGGTAAGGTTTTTCTTCACCCTGTTCGGCAGTGGAATTCCCGCGCACACGAACGCCGCCTTCTTCAGCCATCTCATATGACGTATCGCAGTTAAATACTTTGATAACAGCAGAAACATATTCTTTCCTGGACAGAACCGGCCGGCCATCTTCGGTGAGGATATGAATACAGGGGTGCTCCTTTCCCGCTCCGATCTCTTCGGAGAAAGCGCCGCCTGCCGCCATCGCCGTCAGCAGCAGGCAGAAAAACAGAATTACCGTCACCCGTTTCATCGGATTGCCCCGTGCTTTCGTCAGATTTTTTTCCAATGATATCATACGCGCAAAACTCCCGTCAAAAATTGATTGTATTATCTCAGCGTCTTTTCAGGGAACCACAGATATGATATATTCTGTATACAGAACAATCCCCAATCAAGCATGTGAAATATATACCATATGAGCAGGAGCTGAAAACATGAAAAAATCGGTTTTGACATTTTTGCTTATCCTGACGGCAGCCGTTCTTCTGATCGGAAGCAGCGCATATGCGCTTGACGGGCTGGTGGAAACTGACGAAAACTTTTTGGTCAGTACGGATCCGGCGTATGAAAAGCTCGTTGACCGTGTGAAAAAGAACTCCCACAACAACAGTTTCACCGGCTCGCTCCTGCTCGCGACAGAGGACCGGGTCATTCTTTACGGCGGCCCGAAAGCCATGACGACAGAAGGCAAGCCGGTCGATATGTATACGACGTACGATATCGGCTCCTGCTCGAAAACCTTTACAGCCGTAGCTGTTTTCCAGCTGGCTGACGCCGGACTCGTTTCCCTGGACGATCCCCTCGGCAAGTATTTCCCGGAATATGAAACCGGTAAAGATATCACGGTTTATCAGATGCTCCATATGCAGTCCGGAATCGCGGACTATACCAACGATCCCGAGACGTTCTGGGGAGAAGCGGCCGCGCAGGATCCGGATAAGCTCATATACATGTTTTTCAATGACGAACTGTCAGATGAGGATTTCCTGCAGGCGCTGTTTGCCGCTCCCCTGTATTACACCCCCGGCACTGATCAGAGCTACTGCAATACAGATTACCACCTCCTGGCAATGATCGTCGAACAGGTATCAGGAATGAAACTCAATGAATACCTGCAGGAGCATATCTTCGATCCATGCGGCATGGAGCATACGTCATCCATGGCGATCGGGGATGAAACCAGCGTTCCGAAAGGCTTCAGTGATCTTCTCAGTGCGGGAATCGTCACTGAAGACGGTTACTCCCCGCAGCCGAACACGGAACGGGGAGCCGGAGGAATCCACAGCTGCGTTGCCGACCTCTGGGCGTTTGATAAAGCACTGCTTTCCGGACTGCTGATCGGCAGTGATTCCCTGGAAGAAATGCTGCATTTTGATCAGGACTACGGCTGCGGGCTGTATCCGTACGGAAAGAACGCATACGGGCATTCGGGAAGAAACGGTACCTACACCACGGAGAACGTCATTGTTGAATCGGAGCAGTACGGCCGAATCTACTTTATCGCTTCCACATCGACGGACGCAGGCTCTTACGGGCTTGATACCCTGACAAAACTGATCAGCGGGATTTAACACTCGGGAACATTCACCGGAACAGGCGCGCCTGCATAATCCGTTTCAAATGCTTCGCTGATGTTTTCAGCGAGGATATACACAAAGTAATCCGCTCCCCAGCCATTCAGATCATATCCTTCGGGAATCAGAAACGTTCCGCCCGCATCCGGCGCACTGCCCAGCGCACTGTAGCAAAGGATGCGGGCATCGTTTGTGTTCCCCGGCGTATACTTTTTATCAAGCATCAGGACAGATACCCGGGTCGCCTCCCCGGCATTTGCTCCGCTGATCACATACGGGATGGTCACTGCTGTTTCCAACGCAGTGACTTTTTCATCGTCCGGAACTGAAATGACAAGATCATCATCGATCAGTGTCAGCTTGAATTCATCTGTCCCGGTTCCGACGGACGTCGAAAAGAGAATCGCTTCCTGGTCAATGTTCAGGGCCGGCGCAACACCCATATAGTATTCTGCACCGATGAGGTTCAGGAGTCCGCCGCAGTTTATATCACCAACACATCCAGGATCGCCAACTGCGGAGGAACGTAGCCACCAGTAGTTAAACATGCCGCCTTTGACATGGTTTGGAACCGTATACTTTGGTATAACCCAGATGTTCCATCCACGGTCAGGAGCATAACCGTAAGCTTCATTAGTCACATCAGAAACGTCAAGCAGGAACACCCTGTCGTTCACATCGACAGGTGTTCCGTATGTACGTGCTTCCGGAGAATCTTCCGGCCAGGATCGTCCTCCATCACCAGAGCTGAGCGCGATTGCGTTCTGTTCAGGTGCATCGAATCCATCCAAAAACGAACCGTTCAGGACTGCCCGGATATCGCTGTTTTTCCATGAGCCTGAATAAGGTTCCGTATTATCAAAACAATCTATGAAGAGAGATTCATCGCTGTCCAGAAAAAGGGCCTTATCTGATGTATATGCAGAGGAATCCTTTGCCAGTACACGAAATTTAATCGGAGTTCCGTCATAGGTTCCGAAATACACATAACTTCCGGACCAGGGCGCATCCTTGTCGGGCGGCGCGTCAGGATTGGACAGGCCTGAAGTCCCGAGCCATGTGTTGTCCTGGGTTTTTTCACCGGCTGCTGCCGTAATAGCCGTCAGCAGCAGAAAGAGAAGCAGCAACATCAACAAGCGTTTCATCGGATTCCCCGTTCTTTCATCAGAATCTGTATTCAATGATATCTCAGCCAAAAGTCCCGTCACAGGAGGCAATTGCCGTTTTCCCCGGAATAAAGTATGATAGGATCGGAAATGCACTCCAAAGGAGATAATCGGATGACGATCAGACAGGTAACAAACCCTTCCGAGAAAGCAGCGATCAGCAGATCCGTCCTGGAAGCGCTGCGCGACTGGTTCGAGGTTGACGAATCACGGGAAACCTATATCCGGGAAAGTAAAGAATGGCCGTTCTTCGCGGCCTTTGACGGTGAAACGCCCGCCGGCTTCCTTTGCCTGAAAGAGACCGGAAAACAGACCGTCGAGCTTGCGGTCATGGGCGTATTGAAGGAGTATCATCGCCAAGGGATCGGAAGGCAGCTGTTCGATGCAGCTGCCGGCTACGCCCGGAACGCCGGCTATCAGTTCATGCAGGTCAAAACCGTCAAAGAAGGCGTATATCCCGACTACGACGCGACGAACCGGTTCTATCAGTCCCTCGGTTTCTGCGAGCTGGAAGTCTTTCCGGATCTGTGGGACAGGGATAACCCCTGTCAGGTCTATATCATGAATCTTCAGAAATCGGATCCCGGACTGGACCTGCTGATGCGCCGCCGCAGCTACCGCGGAAAATACAGACCGGTTCCTGTTCCGCGGGAGGATCTGAAAGCCATCATGGAAGCCGGCCTGGCTGCGCCGTCCGGCTGCAACAAACAGACTACCAGC
The DNA here is from genome assembly GCA_946411525.1 of uncultured Clostridia bacterium. GTDB lineage: Bacteria > Bacillota > Clostridia > Christensenellales > Aristaeellaceae > Aristaeella. Next base: position 8,773 of record CAMKEI010000010.1, read on the forward strand.
CTGATCGCCGTAGACGATCCAGCGGTGCTGGAAAAACTGCACCGGGTCATCGATCCCCCCGCCGGCGCCACCGCCCCCGCCATGATCTGCGTCCTGACGCGACGGATCTATGCGTATCGGGACCGGTGTTTTTCCGTGCAGGATTATTCCGCAGCCATTGAAAATATGCTTCTCGCCGCGGTCGCCCTCGGATACCAGAGCTGCTGGTATGAGGGACACATCACGGACGAGGACCGGATCGGCAGAAAGATGGCCGACCTGCTCGGCGTACCGGAGAACTATGATCTGGTCTGCTTCCTGCCTGTCGGCGTCGCGGAATCAGAACCCGCGGCGCCCCGGAAGAAATCCTTTGACGAGCGCGCCTGGTTCAACGGTTTCCCTTCCTGAACGGCAGCCGGTCTTTTCAGGCTTCCGTAATAACGTCCGCTTCGTCTTCAGCCGGTTCCTCAAACAGAGATTCCGCTTTCCGGAGAAGTCCTTCGTCCACATAGTACGACGAAGGCTCCTCCGTCTTTTTTTCATTTCGGTTCCGGATCCTGCGGTCCCATTCATTCTGACCGATCCGGAGATAGTGGATTTCACTTCTGACCCCGTGATCTGAATAAAACCGGCGAAGCCGATCCCGCTGCGCCCGGGTCCACAGCCCCCAGTCCAGAATCACGTCCGCTCCCGTCCGCAGGATCTGCAGGGACAGGTTCAGCAGATACTGTTCCGCACGGCGGGCATAAAGATCATGCATTTCCCCCGCTCCTTCCGGAAACAGTGAAAGTGTAATCTCATCAATCGACAGGATCACCGCGTTCCCTTCCGCCTGCAGCCGGCGGGCATAAGTGCTTTTCCCGCAGCAAAGCTTCCCGCAGGTCATAATGACTTTGGCCATGCCTCTCATTATCCTCCCGGAACTGATTTTTATTTCCTGCGGATACTGTCCGCAGTCTGCAGCATGACTTCCTCGCAGTCCGCCGGACTGAAATAACGGTCGTCCTCAATCATGCACAGCACGAAAACCGCGCTGTCTGTTTCGACATAGTATCTCCGTTCCGGATAATCAGAGAATTCTATGCTGAATCCACGCGCCATCCGGATACCCTGCGGGTTAACGTACAGCTCGGAATCCCGGAGCCAGTAACATTCCTCCAGCACCTGATCCACATCAGTAAACCGCTGCCCCTGATCTCCCCTGATCTCCCTGTCCAGAATCAGCACGCCCGGTTTTCTGTCGTCCAGCGTATATTTCCATATCACCTGACGGGTGCTGGTGGATGTCTGGCTGAAACCTGCCGGCGGGGTTACGATCAGGCCTCCGACAGTCTGGCTGCCATCCTTCCTGAACCCTGTAAGCATGATCACCGCTACCGCCAGCAACAGCGCCGGCCAGATCAGCCACCTGATGATCCGGAGTGCTTTCGCGGCGATCGTTTCTCCCTTCTGAAGCTTCAGGATCCGCTCCGGCGTCCCGGAACTGCCCGGTTCTTTGTTATGTGCCTGTTTTTTCTTTCGTTCTCCGGTGAGCAACGCAACCGCTGTTTTCCACAGCCACCGGAACAGCAGCGTGCCGATCGCCGAACAGATCAGTACCGCCGCAATATAGAGCGGGACCTTCCTGATATAGTACAGGCTTTTCGCAACGTCCAGAAACCCGTATCCGAACAGTTCCACAAAAAGCCCATGCACCAGGTAAAACTCCAGCGTTACGCTGCCCAGCCAGGCAAGCGCCTTGTTTCCGAACCTGACCTTCATCATCAGCAGAAAACAGAAAGCTATGAAAACAATACATACCAGCCACTGGCAGCCCGCGCTCAGCAGGCTGTAAGGAACCTTCATCCGCGTCCCTTCCCAGTAATATCCCCAGCGATTATCGACAAGATAATCCGACTGTATGTACAGCAGGATCGTTCCGGCAAAGAAGAATATGAGCCAGACCCAGTATCCCTTCCGGAAAAAGCGGGTTACCTGTTTTTCATACCTGCCGAAGAGCAGACCGATCGGGAACAGGATGATGCTGTTGTACCACCACTCTCCCCGCATCCACCAGTCGTTCTGATGATCGATAAAGGCGCCGAGCACAGTATAGGCAACCGTAAAAACAAAAACCCAGAAGATGGCGAACCCTTCCCTTTTGCAAAACCGGAATGCAGCCCAGAATATCAGATAGAAAAACGTGATTGCAATCACATACCAGGCGTTTGTGTTCGCCATATGCAAACCGGACAGATACCAGAGGATCTTCGTCAGGTTCATCCTTTCGCCCATCATCATGCGAACGGCGGTATAAATGAATTCAGAAAGGTAATATGCGATCACAACCGGCAGAACCCGCCGGCGGATAAAGTGTTTCAGATAGTCAGGCTTGGTGTGCAGGCTCCTGTAAAGCCCCAGGCCGCTGCAGAACAGAAATACGGCCACGGCCGGAAATCCGATGCCGACAAAAAAGTCCAGGCCGTGTACCCGGACTGTCGACGGAATCCAGGGAGCACAGGTTTTCTGCGCCATATGATGCAGCGCAATCCCCAGCGCAGTGATACCCTGCAAGATTTTTGTCTGCTTCAGAGAGGTAAACTCCTCGTTCCATTCACCCCGCGCGCAGCACTTCGCCCCGAAGAAAATCAGCGCCGCCAGCGCAAAGTAAAACAGATACATCCAGTCCATATTATCTTTCTCCCGGTTCAGATTTCTTCATGTTTGCGTTCAACCCGATGAAAGATCCTCAGGCGCTGAGCCTCGTTGGCGGAGAAACCGAATTTCTCATAAAACGGGATTTTGTCCGGCATGGCGCAGAGTTCCACAAAGATATCTGTCCCTTCCACGCCATGGTCATTAATGAACTGAAGGATCTCGCCCATCAGCATACAGCCGATGCCCCTGCCCTGGTATTCCGGTCTGACGATCACATCTTTGATGTAATAATCCAGTCCCATGTCTCCGATCACCCGGGCCATGGCTACAATCTGATCGCCGTCAAACACGGACACCCTGAACAGCGTATGCTCCATCGCCAGCCGCGTCTGCTCCTGCGAAGGGCCCTGTCCCCATACGGTTTCCCATAACTGGATAAATTCCTCGGCACTCAATTCATTGTGCTTAACAATCAGATCCTTCATGCGCTTCCCCTGTCTGCTTCCGGTTTATGTTCTGTATTTTTCAAGCCTGTACAGCTGCTCATCATCGACCGTTTCTTTTCCGTCCTTGAAAGAATAACCCATTTTCCGATAAAACGGAAGCCCGGTTATGGAAGCAGGGATTTCAATCCGTTTTGCCCGCAGGGCAAACTCATCCTGCTCCAGCGTCTCAACGATTGCCCTTCCGACGCCTTTCCCCTGGCAGTCCGGATGAACGAAGACCGTGAACAGGCTGCTCTCATCTTCTTTACCCCAGTACGGGCCGATCGCACCGCAGCCGATGATCCGGTTTCCTTCCTCCGCCACATAAAAATGTGTCCAGGACGCCCGCTGCAGTACATGCTCCGGCGTCTCTGTCCTCACCAGTTCCTCCATCAGTTCCACCGGATAATCCCGGGTGTTGGAAATCCGGATCGTGGTCACGATCAGGTCGGATACTGCCTGCGCATCCTGTTCCTTCAGCCTTCTGATTATCATGGTTTTCTTCTCCTTCCGTTCATCGTCCGGACATCCTGCGGACAAGCCACTTTGCAACCCCGTCGTCCTCATTGCTTTCAATAACCCCTGTCGCAATCGCTTTCAGTTCATCCACCGCGTTGGCCACCGCGTAGCACTCGTCTGAAATCTCAAACATGGGGATATCGTTCACTGCGTCCCCGAAAGAAATGATCCTGGTGCAGCCCCACATCTTCTTCAGCTTCCTGATAGCGTTTGCCTTGGACGCAAGAGCGGGCATAATTTCGCACCAGTATTCCGGCCGGTACAGTTCCTGCTGTATCGTACACCGGTAACGGCTGTCGCCGGAAAGCAGATCAAAGACCGGCTGCAGTTCGTCCTGCTCTCCTATACAGGTATAGTAAAACACGTCCCCTTCGTACAGCGCGTCCGGAGAGAAAACCGCCCGGAACCGCGGATCTCCCGGCCTTTGGTTCAGATAGCGGCGGATGCCGTCGTTCTCATACCGCGGGATCCAGGATACCCTTTCGATACCGTCAACAAAGGAATAAACCAGCGGGCTGATCCGGTGCTGATCCAGCGCCTCCCTTACCCTGTCCCTTTCCCCTTCCGTGAATCCCTCCCTGGAAAGGATCCCGCCGGTGGACGGCTGAAAGATGAATGCGCCGTTATAGGCAATAACCGGTATCTTCGTGCTCAGTCCCTCGGTCACCCTGGAAGCGGATACCAGTGATCTGGCCGTCGCATAAGTAAACAGCATGCCCCTGTCCACCAGCCCGTTGATGGCACGGATGCTGAAATCACTGATACGGTCCCGCCTGTTCAGCAGCGTGCCATCCAGATCGGTAACAAACAGTTCCTTTTCCATGCAGCTCCTTTAATGTCCCTGACGCTTTCCGGTTCTGATGAAATCAATCAGTTCCTCAAGATCATCAAATTCGTCATAATCCCCCATGATGCCTTCGCGATGATAGACAATGCCCGCCTTTTCGTTCGCCTCCAGGCAGTCCAGCAGCGCTTCCGCCCCGTACCGGCGGGCGTATTCCGTAAAAGCCAGCGCTTTGATCTTACTGGAGAACAGACCTTTTCTGCATGCCTTGTCCCCGCAGACCCAGCAGGCGCCCAAGCCTTTCGCGATGCAGCATTTCCGGTTCTCGCACCATTCAGCGTCCCTGCACCAGGACAAATCCAGAAAACCATCCTGTTTGCAGCCTTTGCACTGCACGTTCTCCGAACACAGGCAGCAGGCCAGTCCGCACCTGGCAATTCCCAGTTCACGTTTCATCACAGATCCTCCTCAGTTCAGAATATGATCCGTCAGCCACTTTGCGACACCATCCTCATCGTTGGACAGCGTGATCTCATCCGCTGCTTCCAGAATCTCCGGGACAGCGTTCGCCACGGCGACGCCTTTGCCGCACATCTTCAGCATCTCCAGATCGTTCCCGTCATCTCCGAACGCGACCGTCTCCTCCGGAGCGATACCGCTGGCTTTTGCCAGCGCTTTGATCGCTTCTGTCTTCCCTGCACCGGCCGGCATGAACGCATACCATCTTTCTCCCCGGTAACACTGCAGTTTGCAGTCCGCCTGCTCCGCAATCTCCCTGGCGATCCGCTCTTCCGGCAGCTCAGCTACGATCTTGTTCGCGCACACATCCAGACCTGCCGCATAATCGCAGTAGACGGCCTTATGCAGTTTTTCGGATGCGCTGATATGCCGGCTGTTCCAATACACGGTCTTTCCATGTGCAACGGTGATTTCTGTCCCCGGAACCGCTCCGGCGATGCTCCGCACAATCCGGTTCGTGTCGGATATGGAAAAAGCACAGGAATAAATACACTGACCGTCCGAATGGATCAGCGTTCCGTCGGTGGTAATCTCGAAATCGGGTTTCAGCTGTTCGATATACCGCTCGGCGCCGATCCAGTACCGGGCTGTGGCGATCGCAAACAGGATCCCTTTCGCCCGGCAGTCTCCGAGCACCCGAAGGGTTTCTCCGGATATACTGCCGTCCTGCCTCAGCAGCGTATGGTCCAGGTCCGTCAGAATCATTCTGATCATAAGCGTTCTCCATTCCCGGCCGCAGTCTGCCCGACCCGGTTCATTTTTCTGAGAATACCGGAAACAATGAAAGCCGCAGCAACCCCCGTAAGCAGGTCAGATGCCGGCTGAGCCAGAAGGATCCCGGAAAACCCGAGCCATGCGGTCAGCACTGTAATCGCAATGAAAAAAGGATACCCCGACGGGATGCGGAAAAGATCAGCTCGCCGGCACAGCCAGCTTCATGTACGCACAGCAGCGGAGCGTTTTCAAACAGATCCCGCTGCAAAACAGGTTCCTCCTGAAAGCTGATACACCCATCATATCAGCAGCGGCATGCGCTGTAAACGAGAATATGATATAATTGCCTTATCAGATGAAAGGAACAGGACAGGGAAATGCTGTATATTATCCGGCACGGAAGAACAGACTGGAACGATCTGCACAAACTGCAGGGCCAGACCGATGTGCCGCTGAATGACGAAGGCCGGCTGATGGCGGAAAAAGCCCGGGAAACATACCGGGACGTTCATTTTGATATCTGCTTCTGCTCTCCGCTGATCCGTGCGAAGGAAACCGCGGAGATTCTCCTCCGTGGCAGAAACATCCCCCTCCTGACCGACGACCGGCTGATGGAAATGAGCTTCGGCAGCTTTGAAGGCCTGGAAAACAGTTTTGATATTCCGGACTGCCCGATCAACACGCTGTTTTTTGCGCCGGACCGGTACATTTCGCCGCCCGGCGGTGCGGAGAGCCTGGATGATCTGTTCGCCCGCACAGGGGCATTCCTGCGGGAATGCGTGGATCCGCTGCTGAAGGAAGAAAAAGATGTGCTGATTGTCGGCCACGGCGCAATGAACTCCAGCATCGTCTGCCGGATCCGGAATCTTCCGCGGGCGCAGTTCTGGAGCGCCGGAATTGAAAACTGCCGGCTGATGCGGCTGATCTGACAGCATTTCAGGCGTTTGTTCGCCTTCCCTTTCCCGTGGGATTACAGTATAATAATCGCAATAAACTGAGGGAGGAAGCGCCCATGAGCGAGAATAACCTGCTGCCGGAACAGGCGCCGTCCATGTTCGGCCAGCCCCTGGCTGCCCGGATGCGGCCTGCCTCGCTGGATGAAATCGCGGGGCAGCAGCATCTGCTGGGCGAGGGAAAAGTCCTCCGACGGCTGATCTCTTCAGACAATATCGGATCCATGATCTTCTGGGGCCCGCCCGGCGTCGGCAAAACGACACTTGCCCGGGTCATCGCCCTGCAGACGAAGGCTTCTTTCATTGACTTTTCCGCCGTAAACAGCGGCATCAAGGAGATCCGCCAGGTCATGAACCAGGCAGAGGAGAACCGCGTCTACGGCATCCGTACAATTGTTTTTGTGGACGAAATCCACCGCTTCAACAAGGCGCAGCAGGACGCCTTCCTCCCCTTTGTGGAAAAAGGCAGCATCGTGCTGATCGGCGCGACGACCGAGAATCCCTCCTTTGAAGTCAACAGCGCGCTCCTGTCCCGGTGCAAGGTTTTCGTGCTGCACGCCCTGAACCGGGAGGACATCCTCGCCCTCCTTCGCCGCGCGCTGACGGACGAACGCGGCTTTGGCCGGGATAAAGTGGAAATCAGCGAAAATGCCCTCAGTGCCATCGCGGATTTCAGCAACGGGGACGCCCGCAGCGCCCTGAGTTCCCTGGAGATGGTCGTTCTCAACGGCGAAGCCGGGGAGGACGGGATCCGCGTTACGGACGAGATTGTTGCACAGTGCCTGAGCCGCAAGAACCTGATGTACGACAAGAACGGCGAGGAGCATTACAACATTATCTCCGCCCTGCATAAATCCATGCGCAACTCCGATCCGGACGCCGCCGTCTACTGGATGATGCGGATGCTGGAAGGCGGAGAGGATCCGCTGTATATTGCCCGGCGGGTGCTGCGTTTCGCCGCGGAAGACGTAGGTCTGGCCGATCCCCGGGCCATGGAGGTCGGGGTCGCCGCCTATCAGGCGTGCCACTTCATCGGCGTACCGGAATGCAACGTCCACCTGGCCGAAGCCGTTGTATATATGTCCCTCGCTTCCAAGTCCAACGCCATGGAAATGGCGGTGACCGAAGCCCGGGAAGCTATTGAGAAAGAGCCGGACGCGCCGGTTCCGCTGGTGATCCGCAACGCACCGACCCGCCTCATGAAAGATCTGTCCTATGGCAAAGGCTATCAGTATGCCCATGATTATGAGGAAAAGATCACGGCTATGCAGTGCCTGCCGGACGGCCTGAAGGACCGGCAGTTCTACCACCCTACAGACCAGGGGCAGGAAAGCCGATACAAGGAACGCCTGGAACAGATCCGGGCGTGGAAGAAGGAACACCGCAAATGAATTCTGAACAGAAACACACCGCGCCGCGGCGGATTCTCCTACTGCTTCTGTGCCTGGCGCTTCTCCTGCCGCAGGCTTCCCTTGCCGCCGGATCGAAGAAGCCGTCAGGCGCCGGGATCCGTGTGCTGCTCACTCGCCTGAACCTGAAAGACGAGGCATGGATGACGCTGGAAGGCCGCTATCTGGCCTGTGGAGCCAACGGTTCCGAGGTGCTGCTGCCCGCCGGCGCACACGTTACGGTCCTGCTGCGGAAAGGTCAGCTTGTTTTGTTCCACGACGGACTGTCCCTGGCCGCCGGCACCTCGCTGCAGCTGCTGCGCAGGCAGGACGGCGACATTGAATCCGGCATCCGTTTCAACCTGCTTGCCGGCGTATATCCCGGCGATCTGACGCTCTCCGCACAGGACGGCGTCATCCGCCCGGTGCTGAACCTGCCGCTGGAACAGTACCTGCTGGGCGTCGTGCCCTATGAAATGAGCGATTCCTTCCCGCTCGAAGCCCTGAAAGTGCAGGCCATCTGCGCCCGGACCTACGCCCTGAGCAAAATGAAACAGAACAGTACCGCAGAATATGACGTCGTTGACAATACAAACGATCAGGTCTTTCGGGGCACCCCCGCACAGAATGAAAACTCCTCCCGGGCTATCGAAGAAACCGCCGGCCTGATTCTGACATACAGGGACAAACTGATTACCGCATGGTACAGCGCTTCCAACGGCGGCCAGACGGAGCTGCCCGGAAACATCTGGAGCGGAAAAGATATTCCCGGCTGTTTCGCCATGAAGGATGATCCCTGGGACACACAGAATCCGGAAAGCACCGTCCGCACCGCCGTGCTGGAAAAAGACGGATCCGGCCTGTCCAAAGGAATGCTGCGCCTGATCCGTACCGAACTGGCAAAAGATTCAAAGCTGGCCGGTCAGCTTCCGGAAAGACCTGAAGACCTGAAGGTTGACGCCATCCGGTCGGTCACGCTTACCACCCCGCGGTACCCGGCTCCCAGCCGGCTGATGACCAGGATGGAGATTGCACTGGACGTCTGCGGCGGCACATATGACGTGACACTGGAACTGTTCCCGGAAACAGTCTTCATGCTGGGTTTAAGCGTTTACGGCGCCGACAATGAAATCATCTCCGTATCGGAAGATGAAACATCCTTTACGCTGACCGCCGGCCGCTACGGCCACGGAGTCGGCATGAGCCAGCGCGGCGCGCAGTATATGGCTTCGGAAGGCAAAAAAACATTCAAGCAGATCCTGGATTTCTATTATCCCGGCGTAAAGATCAAACGCTACCGGGAAGATACCGTTCCCCCGCCCACACCGGATCCGGTACTGGGTGAGACGCCCGGGCCGGCGCCCACCGCCACGCCCCGGCCGACACTGATGCCCGTAACGGGAGATTTGCCGGAGAATGCCTGGCTCGCCACCGTCGAACATATCGACGACGACAGCACACTGAACCTGCGCGAAAAGCCCTCCGCCGGCGCGAAAATTGTCCGTCGGCTGTATAAACACCAGACGCTGGTCGTGCTGGAAGAGGCGGAAGTGGCCGGCTGGGTGAAAGTGAAAACAGATGCTGCCGAAGGATATGTGATGGTCTCTTTCCTGCAGATCAAAGAAGAATCCCCCGACTGATCAATACCGCGCCGGCCTGTGATTCCGTTTAGGAAGAGGGATCGGAAAAACGCACACGAAAACGGGACGCAGTCTGAGCTGCGTCCCGTTCAGCATGCCGCGGAGTGATTACAGAGCGCCTTCCGGTCCGTAGATCGTGAAGTTGCGGATCTTGTAATCGTTGGTGTTCTGGGGGCTTTCCACGTAAAGCTGATACTTGCCGAAGGGCTCCAGTGTAAAGACGGCTTCCAGGGTTGTCCACTCGCCCTTGTTCACAACCGGATCCTCTTCTCCGCAGAGGTGCCGCCAGTTGGCGTCATCCTGCGCAATGGTGATGCTGAACATCGCCGTATCCAGCGCGTCCTGATACACTTCCACTGTTACCTTGTACTCAACACCGGGCTGCAGCGGGAAGGTTTTGATGGGAGCCATCCAGTCAGACGTGCGTCCGGTGATCACAAAATTGCCTTCTTCGTCCACATTGCCGGTCGCGTTGTTTGCAACCCAGCCGTCCATGCCTTCCTTGGTGAAGTCAGACTTGTACAGCTCGACAAGCTCGCCTTCCGCGAAAACGGAAACACCACCAAGAACCAGAACCAGTGCCAGTACTGCCGCGAGAATCTTTTTCATGTTCGTTCCTCCCTGCATATTCATTTTTCAGAGTTTACTCTGTGCCGGCATTATATAGCACTTTTTTCTTTTTTGCAATCAATGAATCGTCAGAAGATGAAAAGAGGCAGCAAATGCTGCCTCCTGATAACCATACTGTTTACACCCCGCGTCCGGATCAGAACAGGCCTGTGATCTTCCCGGTCGTATCGTCGACGTCGATGCGTTCGGCGGCAGGGGACTTCGGCAGTCCGGGCATGGTCATGATCTCACCGGTCAGGGCGACCAGGAAGCCTGCACCGGCGGACACTTTCAGGTTGCGCACTGTGACGGTAAAACCTTCCGGCGCGCCAAGCAGGGTCGGATCATCCGAGAAGGAATATTGGGTTTTGGCCACGCACACCGGCATTTTGTCAAAGCCCAGCTCAGTCAGGCGCTCGGCCTGCTTTTTCGCGGCAGTCGTCAGCAGGACGCCGGCACCGCCGTAGATTTTCTTCGTAACAGCTTCGAGCTTTTCCTCGATGGAAGCATCCAGCTCATAGGAGAAGGTGAAATTTCCTTTCTCCTCCTCGCACAGGCGCACAACCTCTCGGGCAAGCTCTTCGCCGCCCCTGCCGCCTTCTGCCCATACGGTGGACAGCACGGTATTGACTCCAAGTTCCCGGCACTTGCGGATGATGAAATCGATCTCCGCGTCGGTATCTGTCGGGAATCGGTTGATCGCCACCACACAGGGCAGTTGATAGACGTTCTTGATGTTGTTCACATGCCGCAGCAGGTTCGGAATGCCTTTCTCCAGCGCGGCCAGGTCTTCATTGACCAGCTGCTTTTTATCCAGGCCGCCGTGCATCTTCAGCGCGCGCACGGTACCGACAACGACCACCGCGTCCGGGGTCAGGCCCGCCATACGGCACTTGATATCCAGGAATTTCTCCGCGCCCAGATCTGCACCGAAGCCAGCTTCCGTTACGGTGTAGTCGCCCATCCGCATGGCCATGCGGGTCGCCATCACGGAGTTGCAGCCGTGGGCGATGTTCGCAAAAGGTCCGCCGTGAACAAAGGCCGGAGTGCCTTCCAGGGTCTGGACCAGGTTCGGCTTCAGCGCGTCGCGCAGCAGGGCTGCCATGGCGCCGGTAGCCTTCAGGTCGCCCGCGGTCACAGGCTTGTCGTCATAGGTATAGGCCACAATGATCCGGCTCAGGCGCTCCTTCAGGTCTTTCATGGAGGAAGCCAGGCAGAACACCGCCATGATCTCGCTCGCCACGGTGATATCGAAGCCATCCTCCCGCGGGGTACCGTTGGCTTTGCCGCCCAGGCCGTCCACCACAAAGCGCAGCTGGCGGTCGTTCATATCCACACAGCGTTTCCAGGTGATTTTCTTCACGTCGATACCCAGGGCATTTCCCTGCTGAATGTGGTTGTCCAGCATGGCCGCGAGCAGGTTGTTCGCCGCGCCGATGGCGTGGAAGTCGCCCGTAAAGTGGAGATTGATGTCCTCCATCGGCACTACCTGGGCATATCCGCCGCCGGCAGCGCCGCCCTTGATGCCGAAGACCGGGCCGAGGCTCGGCTCACGCAGGGCTACGGTCACGTCCTTTCCGATCCGGTTCAGGCCGTCCGCCAGGCCGATGGTGGTCGTGGTCTTGCCTTCACCCGCGGGGGTGGGGGTAATGGCGGTGACCAGCACAAGCTTACCGGGTTTCCGGTCGGTCTCATCGATCAGGGCGGGATCGATCTTTGCCTTGTAACGGCCGTACTGCTCCACATACTTCTCAGCTACATGGGCTTTCTCAGCAATCTCCATAATCGGCTTCATTTCGCACTGCTGGGCAATTTCGATGTCGGTTAAGTAAGCCATGGCGGTTTCTCCTTTAATTCATAATACACAATTCATAATTCATCATTATGAACAGTCTTTCGGATCACTTAAAGTACTTCACGGCAGATTCGAACATTCTGATGTCGTAGTTGCCGGGCACATTCTTATACAGATCTTTGCCGACCCGCTCGCTGTGGCCCATCTTGCCGAAGACGCGGCCGTCCGGACTGGTGATACCCTCGATGGCGAACAGGCTGCCGTTCGGGTTGAAGCGCAGGTCCATCGTCGGCTGATCTTCCAGATCCACATACTGGGTGGCGATCTGTCCCTTCGCCGCCAGCTCGCGGATCAGGCTCTCCTCCGCCAGGAACCGGCCTTCGCCGTGGCTGATCGGCACGCTGTAAACCGCACCGACCTCGGCGCCGCGCAGCCAGGGACTCAGGTTGCTGGCTACCCGGGTACGAACAATGCGGCTCTGGTGGCGGCCGATCGTGTTGAACGTCAGGGTCGGGCAGTGCTCGTCGGTCTCCAGGATTTTCCCGAAGGGTACCAGGCCAAGCTTGATCAAGGCCTGGAAGCCGTTGCAGATACCGCACATGAGGCCGTCCCGTTTGTCCAGCAGGTCCGTAACCGCCTCGCTGATCCCCTTGTTCCGGAAGAACGCGATGATGAACTTCGCGCTGCCATCCGGCTCGTCACCTCCGGAAAAACCGCCGGGAATAAAAATCATCTGGCTTTCACGTACTTTGGCCGAGAAGATTTCCGCACTGCGGGCGATCTCCCCTGCCGTCCGGTTCCGGACCACGAAGATCTCCGCCTCGGCGCCGGCGTCTTCCACGGCCCGGGCGCTGTCGATCTCGCAGTTGGTGCCGGGGAAGGCCGGGATCAGCACCTTCGGTTTCGCAATGCGGACCGCCGGAGCTTTCCAGTCTTTCGCCGTAAAGGTAAAGGTTTCGGTCCGGTCCGCTTTCCGGGCCGCCGGCCAGCAGGCGTCCGCCTCGGCGCGGTCTTCAAGGGACCATTCCGGATTCAGGGTCGGATACACTTTTTCGAGCTTGTCCCGGCCGATGGCACGGAGTTCCTTCACGTCCGCGGTCTGTCCGCGCCAGGTCAGCACAGGCGCTTCGATCACGGTACCGAGCTTCTTCCCGATGCCGAGATCTTCGGTTGTTTCCGCAATGAAGCTTCCGTAAAGGACCTCCGCCAGCTCGCTGAGCTCAAGACTGTCTTCGAACGCGAAGCCCAGGCCGTTGCCCAGCGCCATCTTCAGCACGGAAGCCAGGGCGCCGCCGGTCTCCGGCGTACGGCAGGAGACGATCTTTCCGCCGCGGATCAGTTCTGTCACCCGGCTGTAAAGCGTCAGCAGGGATTCCGTTCTCGGGATACCCTGTTCGTCATATTCCGGCTCCAGCACGGTCACTATGTGACCGGCCTTCTTGAACTCAGGGGAGATAATGTCTTCGGTCTTCGCCGTGGTCACCGCGAAGGAGACCAGCGTGGGCGGCACGTCCAGCTTCTCAAAGGAACCGGACATGGAGTCCTTGCCGCCGATGGCGCCGATACCCAGGTTCATCTGGGCCTCAAAAGCTCCCAGCAGGGCAGCCAGGGGCTTGCCCCAGCGTTTTCCGTCCGTACCGGGTTTCTCAAAATATTCCTGGAATGTCAGGTACACGTCCTCAAAAGCCGCGCCGGTCGCAATCAGCTTGGTGACAGAATCCACCACCGCAAGATACGCCCCGTGCCAGGGACTGAAGGAAGTCAGTACCGGATCGTAGCCCCAGGCCATCAGGGAGCAGTCGTCTGTATGTCCCTTTTCGAGGCTGATTTTCTGCACCATCGCCTGAATGGGGGTCAGCTGATTCTTTCCGCCGAAGGGCATGAGCACTGTACCCGCGCCGATGGTGGAGTCGAACCGTTCGCTCAGGCCCCGGCGGGAGCAGACCGCCAGGTCGGCGACAGTGTTTTTCAGATATTCAACAAAGTCCGCCGGCGCCTGCTTCGGCAGATCCGAAACGGGGCGGGAGGCCGCCGGGGTGATCGCCGTGTGCTTGGGCGCGCCGTTGGAGTTCAGGAATTCGCGGCTGATGTCCACAATGGTCTTTCCGTTCCAGACCATGGTCAGGCGGGGATCCTCCTTCACCTTTGCCACGATGCAGGCCTGCAGGTTCTCTTCCGCCGCCAGGGCCAGGAAAGCGTCCGCGTCTTCCGCAGCCACGACCACAGCCATGCGCTCCTGGCTCTCGGAGATGGCCAGTTCCGTGCCGTCCAGGCCTTCATATTTCTTCGGCACCGCATTCAGGTCGATATCCAGGCCGTCCGCCAGTTCGCCGATGGCGACGCTGACGCCGCCCGCGCCGAAGTCATTGCAGCGCTTGATGAGCTTCGTCGCCTTCGGGTTGCGGAACAGCCGCTGCAGCTTGCGCTCCTCGGGCGCGTTGCCCTTCTGGACCTCCGCGCCGCAGGTCTCCACGCTGTGGGCGTTATGGGCCTTGGAGGAACCCGTCGCGCCGCCGATGCCGTCGCGGCCGGTGGAGCCGCCCAGCAGGATCACCACGTCCCCGGGAGCGGGGCGTTCCCGGCGGACATTTTCCGCCGGCGCCGCGGCGATCACCGCGCCGATCTCCATGCGCTTGGCGGCGTAGCCGGGATGGTATACTTCGTCCACAATACCGGTCGCCAGGCCGATCTGGTTGCCGTAGGAGGCATAGCCGGCCGCGGCCGTGGTCACCAGCTTGCGCTGGGGCAGTTTGCCGGGGATCGTTTCGGAAACGGGTCGGGTCGGGTCCGCCGCGCCGGTCACGCGCATGGCGCCGTAGACATAGGCCCGGCCGCTCAGCGGATCGCGGATCGCGCCGCCGATGCAGGTCGCCGCGCCGCCGAAAGGCTCGATCTCCGTGGGATGGTTATGCGTCTCGTTCTTGAACAGCAGCAGCCAGGGTTCCTTCACCCCGTCCCGCTCCACATCCATCTTCACCGTGCAGGCGTTGATCTCTTCGCTCTCGTCCAGCTTGTCTAGCTTTCCGTGCTTCTTCAGGTATTTCACCGCCACGGTGGCAAGGTCCATCAGGCACACGGGCTTCTTTTCCCGGCCCAGCTCGGCGCGTACGTCCATGTAGCGCTTCCAGGACTTCTCCAGCACCGGATCCTCAAAACTGACGCTTTCGATCTCCGTCAGGAAAGTGGTATGACGGCAGTGGTCGCTCCAGTAGGTATCCAGCATCCGGATCTCCGTAATGGTGGGTTCCCGGCCTTCCGCCCTGAAATAGGACTGGCAGAATGCGATATCGTCCGCGTCCATGGCCAAGCCCAGGTCGTTCACGAGCTTTTCCAGGCCCGCCCGGTCCAGGGCGGTGAAGCCTTCCAGCGTCGCCACCTCGGTGGGCACTGCGTACTCGGTCTTCAGGGTTTCCGGCATGTCCAGGGAAGCCTCCCGGGCTTCCACCGGGTTGATCACATACTTCTTGATCTCGGCGATTTCTTCAGCGGAGAGGCTGCCGTAGAGCAGGTAGACCTTCGCGCTGCGCACGGGGGGCCGCTCGCCCTGGGAAAGGAACTGGATGCACTGGGCAGC
The DNA here is from genome assembly GCA_946411525.1 of uncultured Clostridia bacterium. GTDB lineage: Bacteria > Bacillota > Clostridia > Christensenellales > Aristaeellaceae > Aristaeella. Next base: position 24,369 of record CAMKEI010000010.1, read on the forward strand.
GGAATCCGCCCGCTGGTCAAACTGGCCGGGCAGGTATTCCACCGCGAACACGGCGGCTGCGCCTTCCGCGGAGATTTCCGGGAAGGTATCGTCCAGCTGGGGCTCGGAAAACACTTCCCGCACCGCCAGGGAGAACAGGTCTTCCGCGATGTTTTCCGCGTCGTAGCGGTTCAGCAGGCGGACCTTTTCCAGGCCTTTGATGCCCAGGAACTTTCTCGCGTCCGCCAGCAGCGCCCGGGCTTCATTGTCCAGGCCGGGCTTTTTTTCAACGAAGATTCTGTAAACCATATATCTGCTCCTATGCTCAGGGTATTATTTTGCGGCAAGCGCCCTTGCGCCGATGTCCCGTCTGCAGTACTTGCTGCCGAATGTGATCCTGTCAGCCATGGCGTAGGCTTCTTTTACGGCGTCCGCCAGGGTATCCGCCACTGCGGTAACGCCGAGCACGCGGCCGCCGGAGGTCAGCAGCTTACCGTCCGCCAGCTTCGCACCGGCTACATAGACATGTTCCTGCACATCCGCGGGGACCGTGATCTCATAACCTTTTTCATAACTGAGCGGATAGCCTTTGGAGGCAAGCACCACGCAGCAGGCGTTGGCGTCTTTGAACTTCACTTCGCAGTCCGCCAGGGTGCCGCTGGTCACCGCCTGCATCACCGTCAGCAGGTCGCTCTCCAGCAGGGGCAGTACCACCTGTGTCTCCGGATCGCCGAACCGGCAGTTGTACTCGATCACTTTCGGACCGTCTTTCGTAACCATCAGCCCGAAATAAAGGCAGCCGCGGAATTCCCGGCCCTCCGCCTTCATCGCCCGGATTGTCGGCAGGAAGATCGTATCCATGCAGGTCTTCGCCACCGCGTCCGTATAGAAGGGATTCGGCGCGACGGTGCCCATGCCGCCAGTATTCGGGCCTTTGTCGCCATCCTCCGCCCGCTTATGATCCATGCTGGAAACCATGGGCTTCACGGTGGTGCCGTCGGTAAAAGCGAGCACGGAGACTTCGGGGCCTTCCAGGTATTCCTCGATAACGATCTGATCGCCGCTCCTGCCGAACTTCTTGTCCTCCATGATCTCACGCACGGCGTTCTGCGCCTCTTCCCGGGTCATGGCCACGGTCACGCCCTTGCCCAGGGCCAGGCCGTCCGCCTTCACCACGGTCGGGATCGGAGAGGTTTCCAGGTATTCCAGCGCTTTTTTCGGATCGGAGAAGACTTCGTAGGCAGCCGTGGGGATGCCGTACTTCTTCATCAGGTTCTTGGAGAAAACCTTGCTGCCTTCGATGATGGCGGCGTTCGCCCGGGGACCGAAGCACGGGATGCCTTCCGCTTCCAGCGCGTCCACGCATCCCAGCACCAGCGGATCATCCGGCGCGACGACGGCGTAGTCGATCTTCGTCGTCTTCGCGAAGGCCGTGATGCCGTCGATGTCCGTTGCTTTAACGTCCACGCAGGTCGCGTCCGCCGCGATGCCGCCGTTGCCCGGCAGGGCGTAGATCGTTTCCACAGACGGATTCTGTTTCAGTTTCTTGATGATGGTGTGTTCACGGCCGCCGCCGCCGACAACAAGGATATTCATAACTTGCTTGATCTTCCTTTCATACGATCAGGATATCCAATTCACAATTCATAATTCATAATTTGATTAGTCTTTACTTTCGTCCGATCAGTTCAAACCAGCTATAATGATGAATTCTTAATTATGAATTATGCATTTCGCATGAGGTTCTCCACCATTAATGATGGAACAGCCTCATGTGGGTGAACGCCATGGTCATGCCATACTTGTCGCAGCATTCGATGACCGCGTCGTCACGGATGGATCCGCCGGGTTCGGCGATGTACTTGACGCCGCTGCGGTAGGCACGCTCGATGTTGTCGCTGAAGGGGAAGAACGCGTCGGAACCCAGGGCTACATTCTGCCGGGTGCTCAGGAAAGCTTTCTTCTCCGCCTCGGTCAGGGGAGCGGGGCGGGCAGTGAAATACTTCTGCCAGTTGCCGTCCGCGCAGACATCCTCCTCGTTCTGGTTAATATATCCGTCAATAACGTTGTCGCGCTCCGGCCGGCCCAGATCGTCACGGAAGGGCAGATTCAGAACCTTTTCGTGCTGGCGCAGGAACCAGGTGTCCGCCTTGGAGCCCGCCAGGCGCGTGCAATGGATGCGGCTCTGCTGGCCGGCACCGACGCCGATGGCCTGGCCGTCCACCGCGTAGCACACGGAGTTGGACTGGGTGTACTTCAGGGTGATCAGGGCAACAATCAAGTCGCGGGCAGCGGAATCCGGCAGGTCCCTGGTCTTCGTCACGATATCCGAGAGCAGCTCCCGATTGATCTCAAAGTTGTTGCGGCCCTGCTCAAAAGTGATGCCGAAAACCTGCTTGGTTTCCTGCACTTCGGGTATATAGTCCGGATCGATTTCCACGATGTTGTAATTTCCCTTGCGCTTTGTCTTCAGGATTTCCAGGGCTTCGGGCTCATAGCCGGGCGCGATGACACCGTCCGATACTTCCCGCTTGAGCATTTTCGCGGTGGTCACGTCACATACGTCACTCATGGCAACCCAGTCGCCGAAGGAACACATCCGGTCCGTGCCGCGGGCACGGGCGTAAGCGCAGGCCAGGGGTGAATCGTCCAGACCTTCGATATCGTCCACAAAGCAGGCCTTCTTCAGATCAGCGGACAGCGGGATGCCGACCGCCGCCGAAGTGGGGCTCACATGCTTGAAGCTGGTCACCGCAGGCATGCCCAGAGCAGCCTTCAGTTCCTTTACCAGCTGCCAGCTGTTGAAAGCATCCAGGAAGTTGATATAGCCAGGACGGCCGGACAGGATTCTGATCGGCAGTTCGCCGCCGTCCTTCATGTAGATCTTCGCGGGTTTCTGGTTGGGGTTGCAGCCGTACTTGAGTTCGAATTCTTTCATGGTTCCGGTCTCCTTCACTTATTTTTGTTTACCAGACGGTTCTCCGACGCACCGGTCTTCAGGTCCACATAGCGCACATAAAGGCTGATTCTGTTCTGTTCGTTCAGATTCTTCCACAGCACATCCGTCATCTCGTCGATGTCGTTGCAGACCGCGATACGTTCCGGCTCGCCCTGGAAGGTAGGGATCGGGTTTCCGTCACACACATAAGTGTGGATGAAGTGGCCCAGGCCGTTCAGCGGCGCATAGCTGTATGTGAAGCGATTGCAGGCGGAGCCTTCCGCATCAGCACTCTTCAGAATGCTCATCTGATAGGTAAAGTCTCCGTCGCCGAAGGTCAGCATACCGCTGATGCGGGGCGTGAAATTCGGGCCGTCCGGCTCAAATTCCCGGCTTTCCAGCGCTACAGAAAAGGTCCTTCCTTCCTTCAGGCCATCGTAAACGGTATCAGTCTGGTTGCCGTTAGTCACGATCAGGTTGTTCTTATACGCACGGATCGCGGCGTAGATAATCAGGGAGGGGTCCTGAACCTTCGCAGCGTCAAAGGGCTCCGTAAACACTTCACCGTTTTTTTCGGTAAAAATACGGTTGCGGCTGTTGTCGCTGCGGCCCATGATAAAATAGGCGGTCATGGCCTTCGCGCCGTCCGGCGTCTTGCCGATAATGATGCCGCGGCCGGGATAGGTGTTATCCTTCAGCAGTTCCTCGGGAGTGTTGATTCTGTAGATGTCCATGGGAGCCCTCCTTGTTAATAATTCATCATTCACAGTTCAAAGCTGAGGATGGTTTCACCGGGAAAGAAGCAAACCGGAAGAAATAATCATAATCCGGAAACGATCTCCTTTGAGATTGCTTCCACACTGCGGGGCAGGATTACCCATTCCGCCTGTTCCATGACCCGGCGCTGCAGCACTTCGGGCGTGTCACCCGGCAGTACTTCCACCGCCTTCTGGGCGATAATCTCCCCGCCGTCCGGAATCTCGTTGACAAAGTGCACGGTCGCCCCGGTCACCTTCACACCCCGGGCCAGCGCCGCCTCGTGCACCTTCAGGCCGTAAAAGCCTGCGCCGCAGAAACTCGGAATCAGGCTCGGGTGTACATTAATGATCCGCCGGGCATACAGGGTGGTGAAATCCTCCGTGAGGATGCTCAGGAAACCGGCCAGCACGATCAGATCGGTCCGGTTCTTCTCCAGCGCTTCGACCAGTTTCCCTTCAAAAGCCTTCTGGCCGCCGCAGCCCTTCTTGTTGATCTCCAATCCCTGGATCCCGGCTTTCACCGCACGCTCCATGGCATAGGTGCCGAGCCGGTCGCTGACAACCAGCGTAATCTCTCCGTCCGGGATTTCTCCCCGGGCCTTGGCGTCCAGGATTGCCTGGAGATTGGTTCCGCCTCCGGAAACCAGCACAGCGATACGGGCTTTCTTGCTCATTGTTTCCTCTTTCCGATCAGACAATCGTGATCTTTTCTTCGCTTTCAGTGATCTCACCGATGATATAGGCGTCCTCTCCGTTTTCCTTCAGGATCCGCAGCGCCTTGTCTGCGTCCGCCGCAGAAACCACGATGCTCATGCCCACGCCCATATTGTAGGTGTTGAACATATCGCGCTCGGTAATACCGCCTTTTTCAGCGATGAGACGGAAAACCGGCAGGATCCGGATTTTTGCTTTTTCGACCTTCGCACCCAGTCCGTCCGGAATGCTCCGCGGGATGTTTTCATAAAATCCGCCGCCGGTAATGTGGCTGATCCCTTTCACCGCAACTTCCTTCAGCAGGGCGAGCACCGGCTTCACGTAGATTTTCGTGGGAGTCAGCAGGGTTTCACCCAGGCTTTTCCCGCCCAGTTCCGCGACCGGCGCCTTCAGGTCCGCGTTTTCCACATCGAACACCTTGCGCACAAGGGAGAATCCGTTGGAGTGTACGCCCGTGGACGGCAGCGCGATGATGACGTCCCCGGCCCGCATGGCCTTGTTGTCAATAATCTTCGCCCTGTCCACGATACCTGTGGAATAACCGGCCAGGTCGTATTCATCCTCGGGCATCATTCCGGGATGTTCCGCGGTCTCTCCGCCGACCAGGGCGCAGCCTGCCTGTACGCAGCCTTCGCAGACCCCTTTGACAATCTGCTCAATCACCTCGGGCACGTTCTTTCCGCAGGCAATATAGTCCAGGAAAAACAGCGGCCGCGCGCCGCAGCAGATGATATCATTCACACACATGGCCACGCAGTCAATCCCGATGGTGTCATGTTTGTCCATCAGGAAGGCGATTTTCAGCTTAGTGCCTACGCCGTCGGTGCCGGATACCAGCACCGGTTCCTTCATACCGGCCAGATCCGGTATGAACAGTCCGCCGAATCCGCCCACATCTGAGCAGACACCGGGGATCTCTGTTCTCCGGATATGCTTCTTCATCAGCTCGACCGATCTGTAACCGGCAGTGATATCAACGCCAGCGGCGGCGTAGGCTTCGGAGCGTGAATTTTCCATAATGCGTTTCCTTTCTGTATCCTCTCGTCCACAACCTCAATCGTCGCATGTCGCCCTTGGGGCGGGCTCCCTGCTTGTTTCGGTTGACTCAGTCGGCTCGTTTCCGTCTTCGATGTAAAACCCGCCGGGCTGTCACTCGTCTTCTTCCCCGTTCCAGCAGTAAGTACACAGTTCACAGGGATCAATTCCGATCGCTTTGATGACACCTTCCAGTGTCTGGAATTCCAGCGAGGCAAAGTTAAACTTCCTGCAGATGCATTCCCGGAGCTTCTTTCCGCGCTCCGTCGTACCATCCGCGTATTCTTCAATGTGTTCGAAACCCTCCTCGCCTTCCAGTTCAAGGATCACCCGGCGGGCGATCAGCTCCAGGTCGCTGTTGGAGCGGGAGAAGTTCAGGTACTTGCAGGCATACATAATCGGCGGGCAGGCGCTGCGCATATGTACGGATTTGGCGCCGCTCTCATACAGGAACTCAACCGTTTCCCGCAGCTGGGTGCCCCGAACAATGGAGTCGTCCACAAACAGCAGGTTTTTATCCTTTATCAGCGCGTTCACCGGAATCTGCTTCATCTTGGCGATCTTATCCCGGTCCGTCTGATTGGCGGGCATGAAGCTGCGGCTCCAGGTGGGCGTGTACTTAATGAACGCCCGGGCAAAGGGGGTCCCGCTGCGGTTTGCGTAACCGATCGCGTGGGGCGTACCGGAATCCGGCACCCCACCGATGTAGTCGATCGGATCATCCCGGCCGGCTGCCCTGTCGTTGTCCGCCATGATCGCGCCGTTGCGGTAACGCATCTCTTCCACATTCACGCCCTCATAACAGGACGTGGGATAACCGTAATAGCTCCACAGGAAGGAACAGATTTTCTTTTTCTTTCCCGGAGGCACCAGCTGAGTCATGCTGTCCGGGGTCAGTTCCACAATTTCCCCGGGACCCAGTTCACAGACGTCCTCATAACCGGTTTTGTGATAGGCAAAAGACTCAAACGCCACAGCGTAACTGTCTTCCCGCTTTCCGACCGCCACCGGCAGCCGTCCCATGCGGTCCCGTGCGGCAATGATCGAGCCCCTGTCCGTAAGGATCAGGATCGAAGCCGTACCGACGATGGACTTCTGGGCGAAGCGGATACCTTCAGCGAAATCGCTCTTCTGGTTGATCAGGGCGCTGAGCAGCTCCGTCTGGTTGATCCTCCCGCCGGTCATGGAGTCGAAGTGGCCGCCGCTGAAACTCAGGTACTGGTCAATCAGCTCTTCGGCGTTGTTGATAACACCGGTCATGCAGATCGCGTAGGTGCCCAGGTTGGACCGGATCAGCAGCGGCTGGGGATCGGCGTCCGAAATGCAGCCGATGGCGGATGTGCCGCGCATCTCTTCGAAAATGTGCTCAAACTTGGTACGGAACGGCGCGTTGCAGATGTTATGGATCTTCCGCTGCAGGCCGATCTCCTCGTCCCATGCGGCCATCCCCGCCCTACGGGTGCCCAGATGGCTGTGATAGTCCACGCCGAAAAACACGTCCAGCATACAGTCCTTTTTGGATACAATACCGAAAAAACCGCCCATGGTTCAAAAGCTCCTTTTACAGTCTTTCTGTGATGCCCATGTCCTTTGCCAGCACGGCTTCCGCGTCGGCCCTGCGTTTTGCGTCCAGTTTCGCTGCCAGCTCAGCGTCCTCCACGGCCAGGATCTGCGCTGCCAGCAGCGCCGCGTTTGCCCCGCCGTTCACCGCCACCGTCGCCACAGGGATGCCCGTGGGCATCTGAACCGTGGAAAGCAGCGCGTCCAGTCCTTCCAGGCAAGGCCCCTGGCACGGGATACCGATCACCGGAAGGGTCGTGTTCGCCGCAACGGCGCCGGCCAGATGGGCCGCCATGCCGGCAGCCGCGATGACCGCGCCGAATCCGTTCTTTCGGGCATTGACAGCAAAAGCCCGGGCTTCTTCCGGTGTGCGGTGCGCCGAATACACATGCACCTCAAAGGGAATGCCCAGGCTTCTGAGTTGATCCGTTGCTTTTTTTATCACGGGCAGGTCACTGTCACTGCCCATGATGATACCGACTTTTCTCACGGTGGAAATCCTCCTGAATACCAATTGAAAACCGCTCCCAATATAGCGCAAAATACGAACATTGTCAATTGAAAACAAAGCAAATTCATACTAATTTAATCAAAAATCCGAACGTTCGGAAATCAAACGTTCGGATTTTTCGTGTTTTGTGCTTTTTGGTGCGCCATTTGATGTACCGTTACAAATTGGAAGCTTTCGTCTCGCAGTACATACAGCGGTATTCCCGTTTTGCCCGGTCCGTCAGGCAGAAAACCTGATCCAGTTCCTGCTCGCAGGAGGTAATACAGCGCGGATTTTTGCAGAAAAGCACATTTACAAGCTTTTCGGGCATTTCAATCCGTTTCTTTTCCTTCAGTTCCCCGTCCCGGATTATGTTCACCGTAGCGCCGGGATCCACGTACCCGATAATGTCCAGGTTCACCTCGATGGCGGCGTCAACCTTAATAATGTCCTTGCGTCCCAGTTTGCCGGAAACCACGTTCGTAATCATTGCGACCGGCGCGTCCAGATTTTCCAGCCCCAGCAGACGGTACAGTTTCATACCGCAGCCCGCTGCAATGTGGTCAATGACGATCCCGTCCCGGATGGAGTCCACGTTCATATCGTTCCCGCCCCTTTCAGCAGCATTAAAATCAGGGCCATGCGCATGTACTTTCCGTTCAGTACCTGCTTGAAATAACATGCCCGGGGATCATCGTCCACTGCGACGCTGATCTCGTTTACCCGGGGCAGCGGATGCATTACGCTCAGGTCTGCCCGGGCTTTCTTCATTTTGTCCGGCGTCAGGATATAGCTATCCCGCAGGCGCAGGTAATCTTCTTCGTTAAAGAACCGTTCCCGCTGTACCCGGGTCATATACAGAATATCCAGGTCGCCGATAACCTGCTCCAGGTCCGTTGTCTGGCTGTAAGGGATATTTCTCTTTTTCAGGGATTCGTTTTTCACATAGCTTGGGAGTTTCAGTTCCTCCGGACTGATCAGCACGAAGTTCAATCCATCGTAACGGGACATGGCGTTGATCAGGGAATGTACCGTACGGCCGAATTTCAGGTCGCCGCACAGGCCTACGGTCAGGTTCCCCAGCCTGCCCTTCTCCCGGCGGATCGTCAGCAGGTCCGCCAGCGTCTGGGTCGGGTGGCAGTGACCGCCGTCTCCTGCGTTGATTACCGGCACAGAAGCGTTCCGGGCCGCGACCGCCGCCGCGCCTTCCTTCGGATGGCGCATGGCAATAATATCTGCGTAACAGGAAACGGTCTTCGCGGTATCCGCCACACTCTCTCCTTTCGCGGCGGAGCTCGTGGCGGCGCCGGTCACGCTCAGCACGTTTCCGCCCAGCTCATACATCGCCGCCTCAAAGCTCAGCCGGGTCCGGGTGCTGGGCTCAAAGAAGAGCGTTGCCAGCTTCTTCCGGCAGCAGGCGTCCGCATAGTCATCCGGGCGGGCGATAATGTCTTCCGCGGTGTCCATGAGACTGTCCAGTTCTTCCGGCGTCAGGTCCGGAACGTCGATCACACTTCTGATCATACTTTACCTCCGCAAAATCAGTCAGCCCAGGAACTGTCACCGGGGTTATTCCTGAATTTGATCAGCCGGGAAATGTCCTCGGGACGGATATATCCTTCCCTGGCTGCTTCCTCTGCAATCATGTCAAAGTTTGTCAGGGAGACGTTCTTCACCTTTGCGGCAGCCAGCCGGTCAAGCCCTTTCTGCATGCCATAGGTGAATATGCTTACGATGCCCAGCACTTCCGCGCCGGCCTGCCGCAGGATATCCACCACTTCCAGCACGCTGCCGCCGGTGGAAATCAGATCTTCAACCACGACCACCTTCTGGCCGGGTTCCAGTTTTCCTTCGATCTGGTTCTGCCGGCCGTGATCCTTCGCCCCGGACCGCACATATCCCATGGGCAGTCCCATGATGTGCGCAGTAATCGCCGCGTGGGCTATGCCCGCCGTGGATGTACCCATCAGCACCTCTGCGGACGGGTATTCCTCGCCGATCAGCTGGGCCAGCCCTTTTTCCACGTCCGTGCGGACTTCGGGCGCCGTCAGCGTCAGCCGGTTATCGCAGTACACCGGACTCTTGATGCCGCTGGCCCAGGTAAAAGGCTCCTCCGGCCGGAAAAACACCGCCCTGATTTTCAGCAAATCCTTTGCGATCAGCTGGTTCAGTTCTTCTCTGGTCATCATGGACTTCGCCTCCTGTCTATCATTCACAATGATTATTGCCGGTATCTGTCTGTGTCCGGTCAACCGATGAATTCGTCACAGCAGCGCTGATAGGCTGCAACCGGATCTTCAGCCGCCGTAATCGGCCGGCCGACCACAATGTAGTCACTGCCGGTCTTCTTCGCTTCCGCAGGCGTCATGACCCGCTTCTGGTCATCTGTATTACCGTCCGCAAACCGCACCCCCGGCGTCACCGTCAGGAAGTCCGCGCCGCAGGCTTCATGTACCTTGCCTGCCTCCAACGGGGAGCAGACTACGCCGTCCAACCCGGCTTTCCTGGCATTTTTTGCATAGTGCATGACCACTTCGTCGATTGGTTTCTCAATCCACAGGTCTTTCTCCATCGCCTCCTGATCCGTGCTGGTCAGCTGGGTCACGGCAATCAGCAGCGGCCGGCTGCCGTCCGGCCTGGTCAGGCCTTCCAGCGCAGCCTCCATCATACGGACCGTACCCGCCGCGTGGACGTTGCAGATGTCCACATCCATCCGGCTCAGCACCGCCATGGCCTTTTTTACCTGGTTCGGGATATCATGCAGCTTCAGGTCCAGAAAAATCTTATGACCCCGGGCTTTGATCTCCCGTACAATCTGCGGCCCTTCGGCGTAATACAGTTCCATGCCGATCTTCACAAAGGGCTTCCGTACCTGCCCTTCAAACCTGTCCAGGAACGCCAGCGTCTTTTCCATACTGTCAAAGTCACAGGCTACGATCACATCTTTTCCCATCTCAGCACGCTCCTTTCAGTTCGTTCAGCGTTTTAATTCCGTATTTATCCATGACAGCCGGCAGATCATTGATGATCTTTTTGCATGCACAGGGATCGGTCAGGTTTGCGGCGCCGACCTCCACTGCCGCAGCGCCGGCCATCATCATCTCCAGCACATCCTCCGCGGTTGTCACGCCGCCCATGCCCACCACCGGGATCTTTACCGCCCGGCACACCTGCCAGACCATCCGCAGCGCCACCGGAAAAACCGCCGGACCGCTGACACCGCCCATTACATTTCTGATCACCGGTTTCCGGGTCCTCAGATCGATGCGCATGCCCTGCAGTGTGTTGATCAGGGATACACCGTCCGCGCCGGCATCCTCACAAGCCTTCGCGATGGCAGCAATGTCCGTCACATTCGGGCTGAGCTTCATGATGACTGGCTTGGCCGTAACCTTCTTCACCGCCGCTGTCACTTCTGCCGCTGCTTTCGGATCCGTGCCGAAGCTCATGCCGCCGCCGTGAACATTCGGGCAGGAGATGTTGACTTCGAGCCAGCCGACCTGTTCCTCTTTGTCCAGCTTTTCGCAGGTGAATGCGTAATCCTCCACGCTGAAACCGCTGACATTCGCCATCACCGGCTTATGGAAAACTTCCTTCAGCTTCGGCAATTCCTCTGCAATCACTTTCTCGACACCGGGGTTCTGCAGGCCCACCGCGTTGATCATACCAGCTGCGCATTCCGCGATGCGGGGCGTCGGATTCCCGAATCGGGGATCCTTCGTCGTACCCTTGAAAGAAAAGGTGCCCAGACAATTGATGTCGTACCACTGCGCAAACTCATAGCCGAAACCGAAAGTGCCGCTGGCGGGGATGACCGGGTTGTCCAGTTCGATCCCGCACAGGTTCGTTGATAAACGTTTGTTGTCCACCATCAATTCTCCATTCCTCAGCGTTCCGCAACCTCAATCGGCGCGACTCCGCACAGCGGAGCTCGCTTGTTTCGGCTGGATACCCAGGGCTGCCGCCCGATTTCCGCTGAGAAAGAGCCACCGGCTCTTTCTCCAGGCGCTCCAAACCCCAGAATCGATGAGATTTCATGCCAGGGCTCCGCCCGTTCTCCACTGAAAACGATCCACTGGATCGTTTTCCGGGCGTTTCGAACCCACGGCGGTCATCGATTCTTCGCCCACAGGATCTCCTCCTTCTCCAGCACCGGGCCTTCCCGGCAGATGCGCTTGTATCCGGTGACAGTTTTGCAGCTGCAGCCCATGCAGGCGCCGAAACCGCAGCCCATTCGCTCCTCGAAGGAGAACTGGCCGGAAGTCTTTGCCGCCCGCCAGACCGCCCGGAGCATCGGTTCCGGTCCACAGGTAAAAAAGTAACTGTAATCCGCCGGAAGGGCGTCGGTCACAAATCCTTTTGTCCCATAACTGCCATCCGCAGTGGTCACCGCAACCTCACAGCCGAGGGCTTTGAAATCCTCCTCACCAAAGACTTCCTCCGCCGTGTTGAATCCCAGCACCACATGTACGTTTTTACCCGCTGCAGTCAGCCGTTTTGCCAGCAGGTACAGGGGCGGCACGCCTGCTCCGCCACCCAGCAGCAGCGGTGAATCCCCTGCTTTGGACAGGTCGTAGCCGTTGCCGAGACCGGTCAGCACGTCCAGGGTGTTCCCCGCTTTCATGCCTGCCATCTGCTCCGTACCTTTGCCCACCACCTTGTACAGGATCGTCAGGCTACCGGGTTCGGAATCATATACGGAGATCGGCCGGCGCAGGAACAGTCCGTCCAGGCGGATATTCACAAACCCGCCGGGCTTCTGCTGCTCCAGACCCGGTGCCTCCAGCCGCATGCGGTATACGGCAGCGGTAACCGGTGTGTTTTCTGTAACGGTCAATAACTGCTGTTTCATCTTTTCCTCTTTTATCAGGGAGCTCCCTGCTTTGCCCGTGATGGCTCCCTTCAGCTTCCTGCCTTCATCATTCTGAATGATAAATTGATCTTACGCGTCAATGGTCGAAATCGTCAGGGTTGTTTCTTCCAGGACATCCAGCAGCACGCGGACCGTATCGAGGCTGGTAAAGATCGTCGCGTTGTTCTCGGTGGCGCAGCGGCGGATCTGCAGGCCGTCGCTTTCGCTCTCCGGCTCGCCGATTTCCCGGGTGTTGATGATGTACGCCACATGACCCTGGCGGATGCTGTCCAGTATTTCGCCTGAACCCTGGCTGATTTTCAGCATCGAATGTGTACGGATGCCGTTTTCCTTCAGGAAGCGGGCTGTGCCACGGGTTGCCTCAATGTTGAAACCCAGATTATAAAAACGGCGGATCAACGGGAGCGCCTCATTCTTATCCCGGTCGGCAATGGTCGCGAGCACCGTACCGTAATTTTGCAGCCGGGTGCCTCCGGCCTGCAGCGCCTTGTACAGCGCGCGGTTCAGTTTGTCGTCATAGCCGATCGCTTCACCCGTGGATTTCATCTCAGGGCTCAGGTAAGCGTCAAGGCCCTTGATTTTGTTGAAAGAGAAGACCGGTACCTTGACGTAGAAGCGCTTCTTTTCTTCCGGATAGAGATCGAAGAACCCCTGCTCCTTCAGGCTTTTGCCGAGGATGACCTCGGTGGCGATATCCGCCAGGGAATAGCCGGTCGCCTTGCTCAGGAACGGCACAGTGCGGCTGGAGCGCGGATTCACCTCAATGATGTAGACGTTCTCGTTCTCATCCACAATGAACTGGATATTGTACAGCCCGACGATACCGATGCCCAGGCCAAGCTTCTTCGCATACTGCAGGATGATCCCCTTCACCCTGTTGCTGATGGAGAAAGTCGGATAGACGGAAATGGAGTCACCGCTGTGGATACCGGTGCGCTCCACCAGTTCCATGATGCCCGGCACGAAAACGTCCCGGCCGTCGCAGATCGCGTCAACCTCGACTTCCTTCCCCCGGATATACTTGTCGACCAGCACCGGTTTATCCGCGTCGATCTCCACCGCGGTGCGCAGGTAATGGCGCAGCTGCTCCTCATCCCCGACAATCTGCATCGCGCGGCCGCCCAGCACGAAGCTGGGCCGCACCAACACCGGATAGCCGATCTCCTCGGCCGCCTTTACACCGTCCTCAATGCGGGTAACCGCCCGGCCTTGAGGCTGCGGAATGTTCAGACTCTCTAGGATTTTTTCGAAGCTGTCCCGATTCTCAGCCCGCTCGATTGCCGCACAGTCCGTGCCGATGATCTTCACACCGCGTTCCATCAGCGGTTCGGCAAGATTGATGGCTGTCTGGCCGCCGAGGGAAGCAATAACGCCTTCCGGCTGCTCAAAGTCGATAATCGCCATGACGTCTTCCGGCGTCAGAGGCTCGAAATAGAGCTTGTCGGCGGTGGTGTAGTCCGTGGAAACAGTCTCCGGATTATTATTGATGATGATCGCCTCATAGTCCGCGCGACGAATGGTCTGCACCGCGTGCACGGTGGAATAGTCAAACTCCACGCCCTGGCCGATACGGATCGGTCCGGCGCCCAACACGACAATTTTCTTCTTCTCCGTCAGAATGGAATCATTCTTTCCTGAATAGCTGGAGTAGAGGTAGGCGATGTACTTGCCGGTATGCAGGGTATCCACCATGCGGAAAACCGGCACGATGCCGTTCTTTTTCCGAAGGGCATAGACGTCCGTTTCCTTCATTCTCCAGAGCAGGGAGATTTCCCGGTCCCCGAAGCCCATGACCTTCGCTTCCTTAAGAAGCACGGTGTCTCCCGGGGCAGCCTTCAGACGGTTCTCCATCTCTGTGATCTTTTTGATGCTCTCCAGGAAAAGCTCTGTGATCAGGGTCTTTTCATGGATCATATCAATTGAGACGTTCCGGCGCAGCAGCTCTGAGACTGCAAAGAGCGTATCCGCCCGGAAGTCCTTTACATAATCCAGCAGTTCCTCCGTGTTCTTACCGTCGAACTTCGCCAGATGCAGATGGCATACGCCGGTTTCCAGGCTCCGCACACTCTTGAGGATGCATTCTTCCAGGTTGCTGCCGATGCCCATGACTTCGCCGGTCGCTTTCATCTGCGTGCCCAGCATGTTGCTGGCGGAAGTGAACTTGTCAAAGGGGAAACGAGGGAACTTCGCCACAATATACTCGAGGGAAGGTTCCATTGCGGCGGTACCGCCGGCTACCGGGATCTCCTCCAGCGCCATACCCAGGGCAATTTTCGCCGTAACCCGGGCGATCGGGTAACCGCTGGCTTTGCTCGCCAGGGCGGAAGACCGGCTGACCCGGGGGTTGACCTCGATCAGGTAGTATTTGCTGCTGTTTGGGTCCAGCGCGAACTGCACATTGCAGCCGCCCTCGACCTTCAGCTCACGGATGATTCTGATCGCGCTGTCATTGAGCATCTTCAGATCATGCTCGTTCAGACTCAGGATCGGCGCGACCACGACACTGTCGCCGGTATGTACGCCAACGGGATCCACGTTTTCCATGCCGCAGATCGTAATCGCCCTGTCATTGCTGTCCCGCATGACCTCGAATTCGATCTCCTTGTAGCCGCGGACGCTCTTTTCAACCAGCACCTGGTGAACAGGACTGAGCCGGAAGGCGTTCGTGCCAATCTCAATCAGTTCCTCCTCGTTGTTGGCAAAGCCTCCGCCGGTGCCGCCCAGCGTGAAAGCCGGCCGCAGCACGACCGGATAACCGATATCCAGCGCAGCTTTCTTTGCCTCTTCCAGATTGTAGGTGATTTCACTGGGAATAACCGGTTCGCCGATGGACTCGCACATTTCCTTGAACAGCTCACGATCCTCCGCCCGCTCAATACTACGGCTGCTGGTGCCCAGCAATTCCACGCCGCATTCCTTCAGCACGCCTTTTCGCTCCAGCTGCACCGCCAGGTTCAGGCCGGTCTGTCCGCCGATGCCGGGCACGATCGCGTCAGGGCGCTCATACCGCAGGATCTTCGCGATATATTCCAGTGTCAGCGGCTCCATATAGACTTTGTCCGCGATAGAGGTGTCTGTCATGATCGTCGCCGGGTTCGAGTTGCACAGCACGACCTCGTATCCTTCCTCTTTCAGCGCCAGGCACGCCTGGGTGCCGGCATAGTCAAATTCCGCCGCCTGACCGATAACAATGGGGCCGCTGCCGATAATCAGTACTTTTTTGATGTCTGTCCGCTTTGCCATGTTCTTTATTCCTCCATCTCAATATGCATACACCGTTCTGCCCGCATGCACCGTTTTCAGGCACCGGCCATAAACGACGCACCCCTCGAAGGGCGTTGCTTTTCCCTTGCTTTCAAACTCCTCCGGATCGATCCTGTAACACGCATCCAGATCCCATTCACATAAATCGTCCTCCCGAAGCGGAATCCCGAAGCGTTCCCGCGGCGCAACCGCCATCAGGCCGATCAGCCTTTCCAGCGGCAGGATCCCGGTCTTCACCAGCCCGGTGTACAGTACCGGGAAAGCGCATTCCAGTCCAACAACGCCGAAAGCGCTCCCCGCGAGCCCGCGGCTCTTCTCCTCCGGGCTGTGCGGCGCATGATCCGTGGCGATCATATCGATCGTGCCATCCGCGAGGGCTTCCAGCAGGGCTTCCCGGTCTTCCTTTGCCCGCAGCGGCGGATTCATCCGGAAACGACCGTCTTCCTGCAGGTCGTTCTCATCCAACAGCAGATAATGCGGTCCGGTCTCGCAGGTTACGTCCACGCCGTCTTTCTTTGCCTTCCGGATCAGTTCCGCGCTTTCCCTGCAGCTGATGTGGCATACATGGTAGGCGCATCCGGTTTCCTTTGCCAGATTCAGATCCCTGGCGATCGGACCCCACTCGCTTTCGGAACAAATCCCCCTGTGCCCGTGAGCCGCAGCGTATCTTCCGTCATGGATATACCCGCCCCTGACCAGCGTTTCGTCCTCACAGTGTGCGGCGAGCACGCGGCCGAGTTTCCGGCAGCGCTCCATCAGGGAGCGCATCATGCTTTCACTCTGAACGCCTTTTCCGTCATCCGAGAAAGCGATTACCCGGGGTGCCAGCTCTTCCAGCGCCGCAGCTTCCTCTCCCTTCTCCCCGACGGTCAGCGCCGCATATGGCCAGATATCCACAATCCCGCCTGCCGCACGGATCAGCTGCTCTTCTTCCTGCAGATGGGCCGGACTGTCCGGAACCGGGTTCAGGTTCGGCATCGCGCATACGGCGGTATACCCGCCGCGGGCTGCCGCCCTGCTCCCGGTAACCATTGTTTCCTTATAAGAAAAACCCGGCTCCCTGAAGTGTACATGCACATCACAGAAGCCGGGAAAGATAACGCTGCCTTTCTCTTTGCGGACAAGTATCCCCTGGGGCGCTCTGGCGGGGATCCAAGCCGTTTCCTGTCTGACCGTCACCTTGCAGCCCCCCCTGTTCCAATAGTCAAATGAAAAACCCTGCCGGAGATTCGGCAGAGTTCGGATCGCATAATGACAGCGTCTGCTGCACCGCAGCATGCGCGCAATCCCAATCTTGCCGATATCTCTGTATCGTCTTAAAGATCGGTACCGGGATATTTTTTATCATATCACCGTACCCTTGTCAAGGGTCATTTTGTGCCTGTTTCTGTTCTTCTTCAGATTCCGCTTTCTGTTCAGCAGCGGATCCGTTTCCGTTCATCGCGACGTCCAGCATCTCCTGCCGTTTCTCCGGCGACATGGTCTCCCAGCTGCGTTCAGTGCTTTCCTCCCGGCGACCGCGGACCCAGTCGATCACATTGCCGAAGCCCAGGGTCACCGCCTGTGCCGTCAGGCGGGCGAATACCCGGCGTATCTCCGGATCCACCTCTTTCCGGTTGCCGACCATGGTCAGAAGCGTCCTCAGCTTTTCACCGGTCAGATCGCTCATCTTCGTCGCCTTCGTGGATTCCGCCATGCCGAACAGCGCATCAACAAATGCAGCGCGCTGTTCCGGTGTGCTGTTCTGCAGCCATTCATGCAGGGTGTCCCGCACAACCACCGCCGTCTGATCAACCGCCCGGAGCGTCTCAAACCGTGGTCCGTAAATCCGCCAGCTCATGGGGTCATGCTGGCTGATACCGCTGGCGGTGGAACGTACCACTGTGTAAGGCTCATAATAATCCATCAGCATGCCGATGATGCTGGTCTGGGGAACAAAGGAGTGGATTTTGTCCTTGATCCGCAGATATTCTTCTGTCTGGGACGTCTCCCGGTTCATACCCGGCCCGTCGTAGGACCAGATGCCTTCGATCCTGTCCTGGACCCGCTTTTTCGCGTAAACCGCGGCGTAGACCGCCAGGTTGCCGCCCTTGCTGTGGCCGACCAGGCGCAGCGGGCGCTTCGACAGCGCAGCTGCGCGGCCCAGATACAGGATCGCCGCCTCCTGGGCGGGTACCCGCGTCGTATAGGCCATGTTAAAATCTTCATGCCAGCCGATGAGCGTGTTGTCCGTGCCCCGGAAAGCCACGCAGGTGGTTCCATCCGGCAAATCCAGGCAAAGAGCGGAGAATTGCATCCCGATATCAGCATCCGTCAGGGCGATGGCATGGTGCAGTTTGCATCCGCGGAAACGTTCAGAAGCCGACATGCCCTGAAATACCTTCTTCCGACCGGGGAAACTGCTGCTTGTTCCTTCCTGTACCAGGTCGATCCGGCCCATTTCTTCCAGGGTCCAGCCCTTTGGATCCCGTCCGCCGTGAAAATTCAGATAGCTGAGGGTGGCTACCAGCAGACCGTCAATCTCGTTCCATGGCGAAACCTCAAAAGGGATATCTCCCCGCCAGGCCAGATAGTCCACCATGTTCGCCATGTATCAGCTCATTCCTTCCGCAGTTTTTTTCATTTCTTCCCATTCTTCCCGGGTAATCAGGCACTTGCGGGGCTTGCTGCCGTCCTTGGCTGCCACAATGCCCCGCTCTTCCATCTCATCCGTCAGCCGGCCTGCCCGGGCATAACCGATCTTCAGCCGCCGCTGCAGTGTGCTGGTGGAGATCTGACCGTCCTGAATCGCGAACTCCACCGCCTGCTCGAACAGGCCGCCGTCGCCTCCGCTCATATCGGACGAATTGATGATGATATCCGCGCCTCCGCCCTCAGCACTGTCGCTGGCCAGCTGGTCCAGCCGTTCCAGAATGTCCGGATCAAAGGTGCTCGGGTTTGCATCTTTTACGTGTTTCACGATGCGGTTGACTTCGTCGTCACTCAGGAAACAACCCTGCACACGCGTTGGCGAGAAGCTGCCGGTCGGCGCGTAAAGCATATCGCCCCAACCCAGCAGCTGTTCGGCGCCGTTGCGGTCCAGAATCGTCCGGCTGTCCACGGAGCTCGCCGTCTTGAAAGCGATCCGGCTGGGGATATTGGCCTTGATCAGACCGGTAATCACGTCCACGGAGGGACGCTGGGTCGCCACAATCAGATGGATGCCCGCCGCGCGCGCCAGCTGCGTAAGACGGCAGATATACTCTTCCACGTCCTTCTTGCAGACCATCATCAGGTCCGCCAGCTCGTCGATTATGATCACGATCCGGGCCATCGGTTTCTCGCCGGTTTTCTCAACCAGCAGGTTATATCCCTCAAGGTTCCGGACCTTTTTCTCGGAGAATCTGTCGTAACGTTCCTTCATTTCCGCCACCGCCCAGGCCAGCGCGGCCGCGGCCTTGCGCGGATCATTCACCACCGGGATCAGCAGGTGGGGAATGTTGTTGTAGCACTGAAGCTCGACCACTTTCGGGTCAACCAGGATCAGCTTCACCTCATCCGGGCTCGCCCGGTACAGGAGACTGTTGATAATTGCGTTGATACACACCGACTTACCGCTGCCGGTCTGGCCGGCGATCAGCATATGCGGCATTTTCGCCAGATCGCACACGATCGGTGTGCCGGCAATATCCTTACCCAGCGCGACGGTCAGAATCGACTTCGCGTTCTGCATCGGTTCGCTTTCCATGACCTCCCGCAGGGTCACGGTGGTCACTTTCTGGTTCGGCACTTCTACGCCGACCAGGCGCTTGCCCGGAATCGGCGCCTCGATGCGCACAGAAGTGGCGGACATGCCGTAGGCGATGTCTTTCTCGAGCTCTGAAACCTTGTTAACCTTGGTCCCTGCTTCCAGCTCCAGCTCGAACCGGGAAATTGCCGGGCCATGAGTTACATGAACCACACGGGCCGGTACACGGAAGCTTGCCAGTGTTTCCTCCAGCTTGCGGGAGCGGGCTTCGTCCTCCGCGCGGGTATCCGCAACCCCCTGCAGCGGCCTGGCCAGATCGGTGATGGGCGGATAATTATACGGCGTGGGCATCCAGGGACCTTCGTCCTCTTCCTCTGTCTTTTTTTCCGGTACCTTGACTGTCGGTTTCCAGGTTTTTTCACCGATGGGCTCCGTCACGGGAACTGCAGGCCGAGCCGGCGTCCTGCCCGGCTCCCTGTCAGGCTGTTTTCCTTCTTCAGCTGTCGGCCGGCGGTACCGGGAATCATCCCGTGCCTGTTCTTTCCCGGATGCTGTTCCGGTCGGGACCGTTGACCCAGCGGCAGATTCTTCCCGCCGCTTCGTTTCCTTCGCAGGCGCATGCCATCCAGGGGTTTCTTCCGGAGCTTCAAAAAGGTTCTGCTGCGCCGGTTCGTTCCGCCGTCTCCGGGCTGATTCCCTTTCGGGTACCATCCCGTCCGAAACAGGAAATTCTCCCCGCCGCTGTGATTCGTTCTCTTCTTCCGGCTTCTGTTTCCAGTCCGTCCGGGGCTGCGCCGGTTCACCTGTCGCGGTCCGACGGACAGGCTTTGCCGCCTGTGCCAGCGTGGACCCGTCGCTCAGGCCGTCATATTCCTCTTTCCTGTCCCGGTTGAAGATCCGGCTTACAAAGGACCTGCCGGAAGCAGCCGGTTTCTGCTGGCTCGTTCGGCCGAAGATCTGACTCTGGTGTCCGGTGGTATCCATCCTGCCCGCCGCCATCTGCTCCTGCCAGTCACGTATTCCACCGTCATCCTGTGCAGGCCAGGGCCGGACCGGCTGAGCCGGGGGCTGCTGCATCTGGTATTGCTGCTGTTGTTCGATAATCTGCTGCTGTTGCTGCCAGGCAAGCTGTTGCTGCTGCTGCCAGGCAAGCTGCTGCTGTTCCATGCGTTCCCGTTCCAGTCGCTGCTGCTCCTTCCGGACGCCTGCCTGACCGGTAAAAAGATCGTGCAGCCGGGAGGGCGTCAGGTTCATCGCCAGCAGGAGGCAGAACGCCGTCAGCACGAAAATGACCGCTGTGCCCAGCACCGAACCCAGGAAGTTCCAGAAAGGCCATGCCAGAATCGCGCCCAGGGCCCCGCCACCGCCGGCAACCGCCATCCTGTCGTGGCTGTCCGTATAGACACTGTTGATCACCGCGCCCCAGTTGCTGGTATTGATCATCCCCTGCCGTCTCATCCAGTCCAGGGCACCGCTGATAATCATGATAAAAGCGCATAATCCGAGGAAAGCGAGGAACGCGAACAGCCAGGGACGGACAGGCGCACGTCGCTGGGTAGACCAGATCACCAGTACGCCGGCCCAGACCGGCAGCGCCGGCAGCACATACGCCGTCACCCCGCACAGACCGAAACAGAGCCTGCGCAGGCCTTCAAAGATATTGCCCGGCAGTCCCAGTTCCACCGCCATAAAAATCAGCGCGCCCAGCGCGATCAGCGCCAGCCCGGCCATATACCGCACCGCCATCGCGTCCGCGGAATACGCGGGTGCCTGTCTTCTTTTTCCGCTCCCTTTCTGAGCCATTCTTTCCTCCGTATGCTGTTCCGTCCGCAAAACCCGTTCAGGTGTTTCCCTGAACGAAGGGAAGGATCTTTCCGTTATTCCTTCAGCACGATGCTGATCAGCGTTCCGTCTCCGTCGCTGTAAAGCTGAAGGGAATAATTGCCGCAGCGGTATTCGTCACGGATTCCCGGTACAAGCCGGTTCACTTCCGCTTTTTCCTCGCCGATTTCTGTCGATACGTCCGGTTCTCCCAGCACGGAAAGCCAGTCTTCCCGCGCGGTCTCACCGACACACAGTCCCCACAGGCAGCCCTGATCCATCCGGATACCGTCAACCCGGCTGTTCTCCCAGCCGCGGGTCAGGTCATCCGTCAGGAGAAAAACACCGCGAAAGCAGCCGCCTTCCAGTGAAAACAATCGTCCGCCTTCATATCCGTCCGGATCGTTCAGCAGGTGATACCGGTCCGTCAGCTCCTGCACGCTGTCCCCGATCGTTATCGGAATACCGGTCAGCATTCCTTCCGCTGCGTCCGCCCGAAACTTCGCCGCGCCCTGTCCGGTCAGCTCGATCATATCGGGCACGCCAATTCGTTCCGGAACGCTGTCCTCACTCAGATCCAGCTCGTCCTTCAGCACGATCCAGCCGATACGGATATCCCCGGCCCGGTCGCTGAGCGTACTCAGCCGGCTGACCGGATAAAGCAGCGTCAACCCGGACTGCTCAAGGAAAAAGAGATCCGGCAAGGGCGTCAGTTCGCTGTTGGACAGATGGGCGCTCAGCTCCGGCGCAACCGTTTCCTCCAGATACGCTTCGATCTTTTCACGCGCGGCATCCCCGTCGGTAAAGAGTTCCTCGAACATGATTTCATGCCCGTCCCGAAGATCCACGGAAACAGCCGTCCACACATGCGTTCGGCGGACGCTCTCCACAGCGCCCTCGGCGGACACCGCACAGCTGAATACGCCGCCAAGAATACTTCCCTTCCATTCCGCCTTCAGGCTTCCGCCGGAAAGCAGCTGGGGCATCCGCGTCAGATAGTCTCCGATCCTGCACTTCTCCCTGATCAGGCCATTGATCCTCGAAAGCAGTTCTTCGTCCGCGCCTCCGGATACGACAGGATAGTGAACGCTGATCGCCTCTGTGAGATCCAGCCCTTCATCCCCGATCCCATACGTTTCCTCCGCGCAGCAGGCAACCGCAAAAATCAGCAGCACCGCGGTCAGGCAGAGTATCCTGCGGATCGTGTGAAAGAACTTCATTCTCCATCCCTCCGTATCTTATTATTTTACATCCTTTTCATATCCTGAGCAAGTCCGGCCCTGTCTTCCGGTACCTTCCGGGATCATTTGACAGTGCTGTTACGCCCCGTATATAATGAACGAAACTGCAGGCTGAAAACCTGCCGTTCCATTCCCGTACAGAAGGAGGACGCGTTCTTGGCAGGCGGGAAACATTTCCGGAAACTCCTGTTCAGGATCATCGGAGCCGCGATAACCGTTGCCCTGCTGGCGCTGCTCGCCGTTTCCCTGATTATCGCCAGGCCGCAGGACGAAGGCCCTGCCGCCGCCGCGGCCCTGCCGTCCGCAAACGCCAGCCCTGCCGTTTCGGCGGAAAGCGAGCAGGATCTCCCCGAACTGATTGCCGCGTTCCCGGCACCGGTCATGAGCTTTATGAGCGGATCCGGTATGACTTTTGTTTCCGCCACCTCCGCAGACTCAGCATATAACGGCGGCTTCGGGCGAATCGCAACCCTGAACTGGCAGACAGCCGAAGGTGAACCCGTCGTACTCCGCACCATCTGGCCGGCTGACGCGCTGGCACTGCTGGAGGACGGTTTTCACTTCATGCCCTACGCCGGTCCCGCGCTCTTCGGCAGCAGCTCCGTACGAATGGAAAACGACGAAGCCGTCCGCGTTCATACCGCTACAGACCAGGCGCTGTACGCAGTGCTTCTGCCCCGTACGCTCAGTGCACAGACCGGCGCGATCTGCCGCTCCCTTCAGCTTTTTACCGTCAAAACGAACGATTGACGGAATCATATATCATCACATAAAGGAGGAGACAAACATGGCAAAAAACCCCTATGCTGGAACACAGACTGAAAAAAACCTGGAAGCCGCTTTTGCCGGCGAATCCCAGGCACGGAACAAGTACACCTATTTTGCTTCCGTCGCCAAAAAGGAAGGGTATGAACAGATTTCCGCGCTCTTCCTGAAGACCGCAGAAAACGAAAAAGAGCACGCCAAAATGTGGTTCAAGGAACTCAAAGGAATCGGCTCCACACCGGAAAACCTGGCTGCCGCAGCCGACGGCGAGAATTATGAGTGGACCGATATGTACGAGTCTTTCGCAAAAACGGCAGAGGCGGAAGGGTTCCCGGAACTGGCCGAAAAGTTCCGCGGCGTCGCCGCCATTGAGAAGCATCACGAGGAACGCTACCGCGCCTTGCTGAAGAACGTCGAAATGCAGCAGGTCTTTGAAAAGAGCGAGGTTAGAATCTGGGAATGCCGTAACTGCGGCCATATTGTTGTCGGCATCGCGGCACCGGACGTCTGCCCCGTCTGCAATCATCCGCAGAGCTATTTCGAAATCGCCGCAGAAAACTACTGATTTCCTGAAAACAAGAAACCACCCCCCTGGACAGGGGAGTGGTTTCTTATATTGCTCTTTTTCGGGCTTTTCGCTTCAGTGCCAGTTGGAAACAGCTTTTTCCGGGACCCAGACGCGTCGCTGCACTTCACGGTTCACGTCATAGTAATCAATCTCCACATATCCGTTTTCTCGGCCGTAGTACTCGACCTCGTCCTCGAAGAACAGCACGTCTCCCAGCTTGGCGTATTTTGTTCCGGGTCCGGCGTATGCCTCCGTCGCGTCCACATGTACCAGACCGGATTTCTTGCTCTCCTTCACCTTTTCCAGGTCAACATCTACCCGCTTTTTTCCGGTCCAGAGCCGGTATACGGTTCCTTTGTACGTAAATTCCACCTGAACCCACCAGATCTTGTTCCTGTTGTCCCAGCCTTTCCGGAGTACTTTGACCGTCTGATCCTGCCAGTTGTTGATGAAGTAAGTGTGATGTTCTTCATACTCGGTTCCCGGACCGGTCCGGGTCGCAAGCTTCATCAGCAGTTTGCACCCGCTTACGCTCGTATTTCCTCCGTACACTACAGGCGCCTGCTGCGGAGCAGGTTCTTTCGCGGTTGCAGCCGGAGCGTTCCGTACCAGCATTACCTCGGACAGGCATACGTCATTTTTGTACTTTGTACCCGCATATGAAGACTGAATCGTAATCTTTACAGCCATCACATGCTCATGGTGTCCGATATTATCATACCGCTGCCAGTCCGTAAACGCCTCGTCCTTCAGCTGCAGATTGACCGCGTCCCGGAATCCGCTTTCTCCGCTGTACAGGAATTCCACCGTGATGTCCCTGGGCTTGGAATTTATGACGTTCTGATCTTTTCCCTGCGTGCTGCGTCCCCAGAATCCGTTCTTGAACCAGATAGCATCTACCGTCTGTTCCGTTCCGGTATTCAGCCGGAGCCAGATCCGGTTATTCTTAAATCCGTCCTTAGAAGAAACCTGCCAGCAGGTGGTTTCGTTCCCGTCCACAGCAAGCGACGGAAGCCACTTGTTCGGTTCTTTTGACGGCGAGATATAATCCGAGGCGTCCACGCTCGCCAGACGGATCTTCACCTTGTTTTTCTCTCCGGGAATCTGCTCCAGCCATTCGTTCACTGCCGTCTGGCTGCTTTCCGCCGGCTTTGACGCGCCGCAGTTTGTACAGAAATTACCCGTGTTCCCGGTCTGGCCGCAACTGGCGCAGGTCCAGTCTCCGGCAGGTTTCCCCGTGCCGCAGTTTGAGCAGAAGTTCCCGGTGTTCCCGGTCTGGCCGCAGCCCGGGCAGTCCCAGGTCCCGCTGTCCGCGGCAGCACAGGTTGTTCCCAGCGCGATCACAGCTGCCAGTACGACGGCAAATAAGCGGATCACTGCCTTCTTCATGATGGTTTCCTCCCTGATTTATTTGTCCGGCTTTGTCTTTCGCTGCCATTATATCAGAAGAACCGGTGAAATAAAAGGGTTGCCTGACGACACCCCTGACAGTTATTCCGCGCCCGTGCCTTCCAGGCCAATCTCCGCCGCATGCGGCCTCATGCCCTCAATGCAGATTGCCGCAACTTCGCTGACCTCCATACCGAGCATGTCACAGCCCTTCCGGATCAGTTCCCTGTCACACTTGGCCGCAAACTTTTTGTCCTTGTATTTCTTCATAAAACTTTTGATTTCCAGGTCGCTGATTCCGTTCGGCCGCATCCGTGCGCAGGCCTGGATGATCCCTGTCAGTTCGTCCACAGTAAACAGGCTTTTTTCCAGGTTTGTCTCCGGCTTTACATCTGAACAGATTCCCCAGCCGTGGCTCAGAATTGCCCGTACGTCTTCTTCTGAAACGCCCGCCGCCAGCAACGGTTCCTTTGTATGCTGCAGATGTTCCTCCGGATATTTTTCGTAGTCATAATCGTGCAGCAGTCCGATTGCCTGCCAGTGCTCTGCGTCTTCCCCGAAGTGTTCCGCCATGGCACCCATGGCATAGCTCACATTTTTAGCGTGAATGATCAGGTGCTCATCCGTCACCATCGTCCCGTTCAGTTCCGCCGCTCTTTCCAGACTCAGCATGTTTCTTATCCTCCGTTCATATTCTCTGAAACACATGATACAGAATTACATAAGAATCATCAACTGGAATTTGCCGTTCCGGAGGACACAAAAAAGCCTGATCGGACGATCAGGCTTCTTTGGCTCCCCAGGTAGGGCTCGAACCTACAACCCTTCGGTTAACAGCCGAATGCTCTGCCATTGAGCTACTGAGGAATGTGGGATCCGGCGGCGACCTACTCTCCCGGGCCGTTACCAGCCAAGTACCATCGGCACTGAAGGGCTTAACTTCTGTGTTCGGTATGGGAACAGGTGGGACCCCTTCGTCATTGCCACCGGAAATGGTTCAGTGTCCTTGCGCACACTGACAACTGCACAGCATGATTCAGGATATTATAGACCTGTTTGTTTGTTTCCAATTGGCTCAAGATCATGTCTGAAATCAAGCCCT
>CAMKEI010000011.1 GCA_946411525.1 uncultured Clostridia bacterium
CCGGCGGTTACCCCGCCGATCAGCAGAACGGCGCACAAAAGCAGGCCGATAAGCCTTTTCTGCCCCCGGTCCTTATGATTCTGCCGTTCTACTTTCTGCATCTCTGCCGCTCCGTATCAATAGAGTTCTGCCGCAAGCAGGTTCCGGCATTTACGTGTGACTGCCGCCGTTCCCGCGTCCGTCACATTCTGGTACAGAAGGAATGTGACATCGTCATCGGGCAGATTGATAAAATAGGTTCCCAGCCATCCGTCCCATCCGTATTCACCTTTTCTGGCGAAAACGGAGCAGGCTCCCGGCCGGTCGCATATCCGCATCAGACAGCTGTAATTATATCCGCCCAGGCTGTCCCACATCTGGCTCTGGATCGCAGTCGGCAGCTGCGGCGCTGTCATGTATTCCACTGCTGCCCTGGACAGGATCTGTCTGCCGTGATATTCGCCTTTGTTCATCAGCATCCGGGCAAAAGCAGCGTAGTCATCCAGTGTGGAGACCAGGCCCGCTCCGCCTGATTCAAAGGCCGGTGGCCTGTCATAGATTCCGACAGCCAGATGCATGCTGTTGAATTCTTCCAGTCCGTTTACTGTCCTTTTGTAACAGGTTACCAGTCGTTCCCGTTTTTCTTCAGGAACCCAGAATGCCGTATCTTTCATGCCCAGTGGCTCAAACAGTTCTTCCTGAAGGAACTGTCCGAATCGTTTTCCGGAAACTGCTTCAATCACAGCTCCGAGTATATCCGCACAGGTGCTGTATCGCCAGCCTGTTCCCGGCTGAAATGCCAGCGGCTGTTCGCCCAGCTTGTTGCAGAAGGTTATCGTATCCATTCCGCCGCCCTGTGCGATTTTTTCCTGATCTGCCTCAAAAACCCGCGCAGCATACTGCCCGGCAGCGTCTGCGTCCGGATAACTCAGCCCTGCGGTCATTCCAAGGAGTTCAAGTACCCACGGAGCCCGCAGGGCCGGCTCAACGCTTCCGTCCGCGTTAACAACGCGCGGGTTCCTGAAACCGGGAAGATACTGATCTGCCCCTGTCTGCAAGTCAAGCATGCCCCGGTCAACCAGAATCATCGCAGCCGCTGCCGTGATCGGTTTGCTCTGGCTGTAAAGGCGGAAGATTGAATCCCGTTCCACAGGTCTTTTCCCTGTGATATCCGACATGCCGGCCGACGCGAAACAAAGATCTTCATCATGCCGCCGGATCAGCACGCTGATTCCGGCCGCTTCCTTATTCTTCACCGCATCTGAAAGGCATTTTGTGATTTTCTCTGTCAGGCTCAAATAATCTCTCCCCTTTTTATTCTTATCTGCTGCGTCTCGGTCCCAGGATCAGCAGCGCCGCAAAAAGTACTGACAGCGGCAGTGCCACCAGCAGAATCGACCCTGGACCTGTACTGGCTGTGCCCAGCGCCGGTCGGATTGCCTCCTTCGGGGCGATCATCAGATCGGAAGCGTCCGACTTCAGCAGGAATTCCATCACCCGGATCGTTACCTGCTGGCTGTCTGTCATAGCAAACACCTGCTGATCCGCCAGCGCCGCGCTGCATCCGATAATGAACGCACGGGATACATATCCCTCCGTTGTCACGCGCCTTGCTTCCAGCGCCAGGGGGAATGCGCCTGTCTCGTCTTCTCCGCTCTTTGCTATACTGGATGTCTGCGCTGTCAGCAACTTCCGGTAGGCAGTTTTTCCGCTTCGCAGCACAACAGCCGCGGTCAGGTTTCGGTCACTTTCCTCCGGTTCTTCAAAAGCTCTGGCACCGGGCAGCAGCAGATGGTTCGCTCCGGCGGTAATCAGGCTCAGGGTCAGGTCGGTAGAACACATCTCCGGCAGCAGCCAGTAGGGATGCTCCTTGTCATAGTATGTTCCTTCGTCTGACGTATCGGCGATGACAATGCCCTCCAGGGGCTTGAATCCGTAGATTCGCAGCAGTGCTGCATAATTCGGCATGTTCCCGGTCGGATCCGTATAGTCGCAGCTGAACAGGAAACTGCCGCCCTTTGCGGCAAAGTCTGACAGCTTCTGCAGTTCCGGTTCTGTCAGGTCCCGTACCGGACTGAAGAAAACCAGCAGATCCTCCGGATCCGGCGCGAAAGACGCAGCCGTCATATCTTCAAAGACCACGTCGTACTGGTTTGCTTCCAGCAGTCCCTGGAAATACTGCAGCGTTTCGCCGTCCATCTCCCCGTGGCCCTGCAGAATCACCGCTTTGGGAACCCGTTCCTTCGTCACGTAGGCAAGAGCGCCGGTAATGCTGCTCTCGTAGGTCCATCCGGTATAGGTATATTCGCCGGTCTCCGTATCCATACCGACGCTGACGTAATCGTCCGGTCCCAGGATGCGGAACCGGCCTGTCTTTTCACAGCATACGATCAGGTCGTTGCTGCCTGGCGCCGCGCTGTCCGTGGTAAAGCGGTTCAGCAGCGCGGGATTGAGCGCCGGATCAATCTGCTTCCAGGTCACCAGTTCGCTTGCCGCGGCGTACCGGTCCAGCAGTTCCATCAGGGGGGCGTCCTCGTCGCCCTTCCGGAACAGCGCCAGGATCTCCACCGGCTCCTTCAGCTGTTTCAGCACCTCTTTCGTCTCTTCGCTCTGGGAAACAATCCCGTTAAAGGAGAGATCGATCTGCCAGCCCTTTTTCTTTTCAAGAGCGTACACGCCGGCGTTCAGCGCGGTCAGCGCCGCCAGAACCATAATGATCATTATTGCTGAAACCGAACCGTATTTCAGCTTCCCGGTCTTATACTTTTTCATGGCTTCTTTCCCTCCTTCCTAATAAAATTTTTATGAATTACAAACTATTTACCATACCGCTTCCGGTCAAGATGCCAGACGGTCAAGGCCAGGAACGCTGCGATAAACGACAGGTCGAACAGGATACCGGCAAAACTCAGCTGTCCCATCATGAACGGCTCATTACGCCTGTACAGCGACAGAAACCGCATCGCTTCCGACAGCCATTCCGCCTGCACCGCGTTCTCCAGCAAATCCAGGATCCACATCAGAAAATTGGCGCCGAACGCGAGCACCGCGGCGGTCACCGGCGTCGCCGCGCATCCGGACAGGAACAGATCCATCGCCGCAAAGGCGCATCCCTGCAGAATGAATCCCAGGTAGTTCACCGCCAGCTCCGCGGGATATACCCGTCCGTATATCGCCACCACCAGCGCGAACAGCAGCGTCAGTCCGGCCGTGATCAGCAGCACCGTCACAGCAGCCAGGTATTTTCCGGTCACGATGCCCGGCAGGGATACCGGGCTGGTCAGGAGCAGCTGGTCTGTCTTCTTCTGTTTCTCCTCGGCCAGCAGCCGCATGGTCAGCACCGGGCACAGCAGCATCCACAAATAGCACATTTCGGCGATGAAGTTCGGCAGATCGCCGCTGCGTTGCTTCAGGATCTGCATATAAAACAGTACGGAGGAAACCGTCAGGAACACGCCGATAAACACATAACCCACAGGCGTGTAGAAGTATCCCTGCATCTCCCGTTTCCGGATCGTATTCAAACCATTCCCCCCTTCCCGTACAGTCTTTCGAATCAACTTTCTCCGAATTCCGGAATATGAATTCTGAATGATGAATTATGAATCAAATTTCAGCATAACCTTCAGCATACTGCCGGCATTCCGGTGGAAATCCTCAAAAGCCCGCGGTGCCTGCACGAAGGGATACTCATTCGTTACAATCCGATCGATTCCGAGCGGCCTGCCGGCAGCCAGGTCGATCAGCTCCTCAAAATCCTTTGTCAGCGCGTTGCGGGAGCCGAAGATGTTCAGTTCCTTCTTTTGGATGATCGTAAAGTCGAGGTCGATGTTATGTTTTCCGATACCGATCACGGATACCCGCCCGCCGAAGCAGGCGGCATCCAGGCAGTTCTGCAGCGTGCCCGGCAGGCCGACGCACTCAATCGTCACGTCGAAGCCGTCTCCGTCCGTCAGGTTCTTCCACGCCTGTTCAAACGCTTCCGGACTGCTGTTCAGGATCGTGCCGTCCAGGCCGAATTGTTCGGCGTATGCCAGCTTCATCGGAGCGATATCGCAGATCCACACCTGCGCGCCGCGTGCTTTGGCCGCGATGGCGGCCAGATAGTCCGGGTTGACGTACATGCTGTCGCAGAACAGACCGTCCGCCTGGTCGCAGCCATACTCAAAATAGCTTTCGTCTTCGGTATAGCGGGTCGGGTCCACGCTGTCTCCGCCGCGGATCAGCACAATGTCAAAGCGCTGCTGCTCAGGTACCCATACAATTCCTTCGTGTCCGTTGATCAGCCGGTTCTGCCTGGCCGGGAACTTGGGCGTCAGCTCCCCCCGCCGGCCCATCTTCATCAGTTCGAAATCCGTTCAGCAGAATCCGGCCATCACCGGCTGAACAGGGATCCCTTCTTTCAGCGGTTCACCTCTCAGCCGCTGCCTCGGCGGATTGATCAGCTCCACCTCGCCGTACACCAGCGGCTGTTCCGGATCGTTCTGAAAGTATGTTCCAAGCGTTTTCATAACTGAATTATCCTTTCCCGGCGGACGCTTTACGGCCCGCGTTTCCGGCTTGCCGGAGATCTCCGCCTGTTTCACGTGCTTCTGAGGAATATTTCCTCAAGCGTATCCTTCTCCTCGGTCATCATCCGGATCGGCGCGTCCATCTCCGACAGGAGCCGGAAGATCTGGTCTGTCGCTCTTCCCCGCTCATCCGCCGGCCGGCATTCCAGCACGGCCTCCGCCGTTCCTTCCTCCGGGCTGTCCGCCGCCTCCGCGCTGATAACGCATTTCAGCCCTCTCAGCCCTTTCAGCATCTTATCCCTGCCGATGGCCGCCCGCAGGCGGAGCTTCACCGTGTCCTTTTTTTCTTCCTTCAGGTCGATGCTTTGCACCAGATGCCCCTCGTTCAGGATAATCACCCGGGAGCACAGCTGCTGTACTTCGCTCAGGATATGGCTGGAGAACAGCACCGTATGTCCTTCTCCCAGCCTGCGGATCAGTTCGCGCATTTCCACCGTCTGCTTCGGGTCAAGGCCGACCGTCGGCTCGTCCAGAATCAGGATCTCAGGAGCGCCGCACAGTGCCTGGGCAATACCGACTCGCTGCCGGTAACCCTTGCTCAGGTGGCCGATGATCCGCCTGCGCACGTCTGTCAGCGAGCACAGCTCCAGGATCTCTTCCACATGCGCCTTGTTCGCCTTCCGGACGACTTCCCGCAGTTCGGATACAAAGGCCAGATAATCCTCCACGGACATTTCGTCATACAGCGGCGGCCGCTCCGGCAGATACCCGATCATCCGTTTGCAGGCCCTCGGATCGGAAAGCATATCCTTTCCGCCGATGCGGACCTTTCCCTTTGTCGGCGGAAAGTATCCGGTCATCAGGTTCAGCGCCGTGGTCTTCCCTGCGCCGTTGCGGCCCAGCAGGCCGACAGTCTGCCCTTTGGGAACATGAAGCGAGACATCCCGGAGCGCCGGGATGCTGCCGTACAGTTTCGTGACATGTTCCAGTTCGATCATTGTTCCGCCTTCCGGTACAGGACCGCCCTTTTCGAGAAGTAGTTCCAGATCATCACGATCAGGGTCGCCAGGCACTTGTTCAGGACATACATGTTGATCTCTTTGCTGCCCAGGGACAGAATCACTGCGTCCTCGCCCAGAATCAGGCGGAAAACAAGCATCAGCAGTTCGTTCAGCCCCAGGCCGATCAGGCTCGTAATTAGAAACCCGGCTTTCGCACCGGCGCCCCGGTTCTTTGCGCCCCGGAATACCCAGATCACACAAAGCAGATAATTGAGGATCACCGAGATCAGGAACGCGACGGGCGTCGCGATCAGCGTATCGATTCCGAGCCTTCCCTTCAGCAGGATCAGAACAGCCAGTTCCACCAGGAAGCAGATTCCGCCCGTCAGCGCAAAACGAATGACTTCCGATGTCCTGCTTTTCTTCTGCTCCAATCTGCTCATCCTTTCTGTTTCAGCACCACGTTATCCGCGCCGAGCGTGTCCCGCAGCCTGCTGACGCAGTCTTTATCCCCGCTGCACCAGCTCTCTCTCGGGCACAGGAGGGTAATCTTCTCTTCGGGAATATGCATATAGACCGGTACGTTGCCCGCGTACAGCGCCATAACGGCTGACGCTCGGTCCATATCCCTGCGGGCCAGCCGCAGGAAGAGTTTCCTGTCCGCTTCCGCAGCAAGCTGCGCGTCTGTCTTTGTCGCGGTCTCCTTCATGCCGAAGTCCTGAGTCTTTGCCGGCGTGGAATGCGCCGCCCATTCCTCCATTCGGCTCACACGCTCCGCCAGCAGTTTTGGCGCCTCGTCCTCGCAAACGCTGATCCTGCCGCTGATCACTACGGCTTCGTCCGCGTTCAGCAGATTCCGGTACTTTTCGAACACCCGCGGAAACACCAGGCACTCAATCTGCCCGGTCATATCCTCCAGCGTCACAAAAGCCATGTAATCGCCTTTTTTGGTCGCCTTTTCCTTGACTTCTGTCAGGATACCGCCCAGATCCACAAACACGCCGTCCAGGTCCGGCCCTTCCGTTTCCTCATCCGGCTCCGTAATCTCAGCCGCCGTATAGATCAGCTTCTTCAGGATCTCACGGTAATCATCCAGCGGATGGCCGGTCATATAGACGCCGGAAGCGTCCTTTTCCATGTTCAGTTTCACCCGTGCCGGACAGTCCGGCAGATCCGGAAGCTTCATCTCCGCATCGAACAGCAGCTGTGTTTCTCCGCCCCCGAACATGTCGAACAGACTGACCTGACCGGATACGTTTTTCTTTTTCCGGGCCTGGTTGGCGTCCATGGCCTGTTCGTACACCGCCAGCATCTGGGGCCGGTTTGCCCCCATACCGTCGAAGGCGCCTGACTTAATCAGGCTCTCTGTCACCCGTTTATTGCAGTCGGTGGTATCAATCCTCCTGCAGAAATCGAAAATATCCCGGAAAGGCCCCGCGTTTTCACGCTCCCGGATAATTGCCGCCACGGCGTTCTCTCCGACGCTTTTGATCGCGCCGAGACCGAACAGAATCGCTGCTTTTCCCCGGCTGTCACGGTCGACCGTGAATTTCCAGCGGCTGCGGTTGACGTTCGGCGGCAGTACGGAGATATCCCGGCCGCGGCAGTACTGGATGTATCCGGCGATCTTTCCGGTATTGCCGTAAACGCTGTTCAGCATTGCCGCCATAAACTGCACGGGATAATACCGTTTCAGCCAGGCGGTCTGCATGGCCACCACGCCGTAAGCCGCTGCGTGGGACTTGTTGAAAGCGTAGCTGGCGAAAGCGATCATTTCGTCATAAATCTCGTTCGCCACGTTTTCCGGCACGCCGTTTCGCACGCAGCCCGGCACGGTCACGTTGCCCGCCTCATCCGTCACTCCGTAGACGAAAGCCTGCCGTTCCTCTTCCATGACCTTGTGCTTTTTCTTCGCCATGGCGCGCCGCACCAGGTCGCTCCGGCCATAGCTGTATCCGGCCAGGTCACGGACAATCTGCATGACCTGTTCCTGGTACACCATACATCCGTAGGTTACATCCAGGATCGGCCGCAGTTTCTCCGTCTTGTATTTAACGCTTGAGGGGTCCGCTTTCCCTGCAATATAGCGCGGGATGGATTCCATCGGACCGGGCCGGTACAGGGAAATCGCCGCGATGATATCCTCAAAGCAGCCTGGCTTCATGTTCGTCAGGAAGCCAGTCATACCCGCGCCTTCCATCTGGAAAACGCCGTCCGTGTCTCCCCGGCTGATCATTTCATACACTTCCGGGTCGTCCAGCGGAATATCCTCCGGCTTCATGTCCGTACCGGTTTCACGCATCATGTCCAGGGTGTCCCGGATCACGGTCAGCGTCCGCAGACCGAGGAAGTCCATCTTCAGCAGGCCCAGCCGCTCGATCGTGCCCATG
This sequence comes from uncultured Clostridia bacterium, assembly GCA_946411525.1. Lineage (GTDB taxonomy): Bacteria > Bacillota > Clostridia > Christensenellales > Aristaeellaceae > Aristaeella. Next base: position 7,882 of record CAMKEI010000011.1, read on the forward strand.
GGATACTGGGTGGTGATAACCTCGTCGTTCCGCTGCAGCGGCACAAACTCCACCACCGGCCTGCCGGTGATCAGCACCCCTGCCGCATGGGTGGAGGCGTGCCTCGGCATACCCTCCAGCGTCATCGCCGTATCGATCAGTTCCCTGACCTTCGGCTCATTGTCATACATTTCCCGGAGCATCGGGGAGATTTTCAGCGCCTTGCTGAGCGTCATGCCCAGGTCGAACGGGATCGCCTTGGCCACCGCGTCGGTCTCCTGGTAACTCATGCCGAGCACACGGCCCACGTCGCGCACGACACCTTTGGCAGCCATCGTGCCGAAGGTGATAATCTGGCTCACATGATCTGAACCATACTTCCGGGCCACATAATCGATAACCTCCTGGCGCCGCTCATAGCAGAAGTCCACGTCAATATCGGGCATGCTGACCCGCTCCGGGTTCAGGAATCGTTCAAACAGGAGCTGGTACTTCAGCGGATCCAGCATGGTAATGCCAAGCGTATAGGCGACAATCGAGCCTGCGCCGCTGCCGCGGCCCGGACCGACCATGATTCCGTTGGACTTCGCGTAGTGAATGAAATCCCATACGATCAGGAAGTAGTCCACATAGCCCATATGCTCAATTGTGGAGAGCTCGTATTCCAGGCGCTGATAGGGTTCGTCCCCTTCCTTCGCGTCCGGATAGAGTTTTTTCATGCCTTCCCCGCACAGGCGGCGCAGCATGCCGGAAGCCGTTTCACCCTCCGGCACCGGATAGTGTGGCAGCCGGATCCTGCCGAATTCGAATTCGACGTTGCAGCGCTCTGCGATCTCCTGCGTCCGGTCCACCGCGTCCGGCACCTGCCGGAAGATCGCCCGCATTTCCTCTTCGCTCTTGACATAGAGCTCCTCGGTCTCCATGCGCATGCGCTGCTCGTCCGCCAGGGTCTTTCCGGTCTGGATGCACATGAGCACTTCCTGGGCGTGTGCGTCCTTTTTCTCCAGGTAGTGGCAGTCGTTCGTCGCAACCAGCGGAACGTCCATTTCGCGCGCCAGGGCAATCAGCCGGGGCAGCACCGTCTTTTCTTCCCGCAGGTTGTGGTCCATGATCTCAATATAGAAATTCCGTTCGCCGAAGATCTCCTGCATCTCCCGTACATAGGCGCGGGCACTCTCGTCCTGGCCGTTCAGCAGCATCTTCGGCAGATCGCCGCTCAGGCAGGCGCTCAGACAGATCAGTCCTTCATGATGCTCCCGGATCAGGTTGTAGTCGATCCGCGGCCGGTAATAGTATCCCGTCAGGAATCCTTCGCTGATCAGGTACATCAGGTTCTGATAACCGGTATTGTTCTCACACAGCAGGATCAGGTGGCTGTTTTCCCGCCCGGTCAGTGATTTGTCTGTCCGGTCCCGGCAGACGTATGCTTCGCAGCCGATAATTGGTTTGATCCCGGCGTCCTTCATCGCGGAATAGAAATCAACTGCGCCGTACAGCACGCCGTGATCCGTGACCGCGCAGGAATCCATGCCCAGCGCTTTCAGCCGGTCGACCAGCGAACTGATCCGGCAGGCCCCGTCCAGCAGGCTGTACTCCGTATGCAGATGAAGATGCGTAAAGCTCATAATTCCCCCGGCGTATGCCGCCCTCATATTATTCCAGATTATATTATACCATATCCGGGGCACGAAAAAAAGGCGGCCGAAGCCGCCCCGCAGACCGGGAAATATCGCAGTCCGGTAGCATTCCGGTCAGGTCGGGCTGTCGGTATTCCGGATCGATTCCATGATTGTTTTTGTCTCGTCCGCGGCCTCCTGTGTCGCATACCAGAAGATGACCTCGACAATCATGTCTCCGTACTCAAACACATAGCCGATACCGGGCGCGCCGTCTGCGCTGTCCTTCAGCCGGTAGACAAGCATTTCTATGCCGTTCACGTCGCGGAGTTCCACTTCCGCGCCTTTCTCCGCCAGTTTTTCAGCGCTTTCCCTCAGGCTTCCCGTTTCACCGAAGGCAGCCACCTTCTCCCGCGGATAAACCTGGCAGTCCATCTCCAGCGTATCGGAGACCCAGGCGTGAACGCCTTCGTCCGCTATTTCCGGCGCGCTGTACCGCAGTCCGTCCGGCAGGTCAACCGCATAGCCGGTTCCCGGCAGCGTCACAGTCTGTTCCGCCGCGGCAAAACTGAACGTCAGGATCAGACAGATCAGTAGACTGATTACCTTCTTCATCATGCGCTGTTCCCTTTCCGGTTTTTTTCTGATTATACCCGCCGCCTGTCTGTTATGTCAATAAAACAGGAGGCTTCGTCAGCCTCCTGTTAGTAAGTGGTGTTTTATCCGGCGCAGTAGTATTTCTCCGTCGTCTTCCTCAGCATCATGTATGCTGCGGCGCACATTGCGGCGAGCACAGCCGCGAGGATCGCAAACACCGGCACCATTTCCAGTCCCCAGTCGATAAGGAAGTAGGTCAGGGCAGCCAGCGCGATCAGGATTCCCCAGGAAATCAGCATAGAAATCAGCACGCCGAAATTCTGCTTTACGGCTTCCTGCTCCGTAACCCAGTCCAGGCGGGGCTTTTTCACGTCCCTGCTCAGCGCCATCGCGGCATTGACAAAACTGAACAGGATGCACAGCACACATGCCAGCGCGATCGGGATCTCCATTCCAGGGAAGAAGATAATCAGCGCGATGGCGGCGGCGATAACGCCGGTCATGCCCATACCGAAGCCGATGATGAACTTGGCCCGGATAAAGGTATGCGGTGATACCGGCAGGGCCGTCAGGAAATCGTGGCCTTTTCCTTCCCGCGTCACAGCGGTGGACAGCGCCGGGTTCATGCCGCTCATATAGGCCATGATCGCTGCCAGGATACCCATTACAATCGCAGGATTCATTTGCTGGAACAATGCCTGGAAACCCCCGCCGTTTTCGCCGGCGTTATTTCCGCCTATGATGCAGATCATGATAACCATCAGCAGCGGCATGAAGCAGATCGGCAGGATGTTTGTCGCATAGGACGGAACCCGGAGGATTGTTTTCAGTTCACGCCGCATGCAGGCTCTCAGCTGGGAACCATTGGCAAAAGATTCCTTTCCCGTCAGTTTTTTCTGGCTGCTGCCGGGGGTCTCCGTCTGCAGCATGGACAGTTTCCGGTAGCTGTAACCCAGCAGCCATACCGTAATCACCGGCGCGGCCAGTGAGATCAGGATCCAGACTGCAAACATGCCGTAATTCTGCCCCAGCATGCCGTTCGCGGCCCAGGCGGCCGGCGGAAACAGTGTCGTCATGGCGCCGATGCGGGCGCTGCTGCTCTCCACCAGCTGGCGGATCATCTCTCCGCCTTCCGCGGAATTGCCTGTGATCTGGCCCATGTTCATCATCAGGAACATATAACCGATCATCAGTGCGATGCCGCTCACGGTCAGCAGGATTTCCCGGTGCTTCCACAGGGCGCTCAGCCGGATCAGCAGGCTCGATACAAAGGCAATCACACAGATCGGCAGCAGGCTGACCAGCAGCCAGACCACGATCATCCGAAGATAGAACAGGGGGTCCACGCCAACCCTCACGCCGTACATGATGCAGGCGGGAAGCAGGATCACCGCGTCAATGAGCGTTTCGGAGATCCATACCTGGACCAGTTTCGCGCTCAGGATCGTCCGGGGATTCAGGGGCAGCGCCGCCAGGTATGCGGCGTCGCGGCCCAGGTACAGGGCGCTGAGCGTAAAGAAGAAAGACAGGATCAGCGTACCCGCCGTCGTCAGCATCACCGCCATGGTGATCAGCATCTCCGGCGCTCCCATCCCGATCATGATATCCATCATCTTGTTCTCGACGATATAAAGAATCACGCCGAGGTAGACTACCAGGATCAGGATCGCGATGAACATCCCGATCGTGCGGCCCTTTTTCTCTTTCATCGCCGTCTTCAGGTTCCGCGGTTTCATGTCCGCGTACCGGGACAGCAGCTGGAGCCGCAGCAAAGCCATAAATCCCGTCATGCTTCGTCGCCTCCGTCATCGGTCAGCTGCAGGAACAGATCCTCCAGGCTGGTGCCTTTTTCGCCGGAACGCAGTTCTTCCAGTGTACCCTGGGCCCGCAGGGTGCCGTGGTCGATGACGCCGATGCGGGTGCACAGCTTTTCAGCTACTTCAAGCACGTGGGTGGAGAAGAAAACCGTGTTTCCTTCATTGCAGTGCCGGATCATCTCTTCCTTCAGCAGATGGGCAGCGCGGGGATCCAGACCGCCCAGGGGCTCGTCCAGGATCCAGATCGGAGGGTTGTGAATCAGCGCGCCGATCACGACCAGTTTCTGCTTCATGCCCTTGGAATAAGTGCGCACCTGGCTGTTGATCGCGTCTTCCAGTTCGAAGATGCTCAGGTACTTCTCAATGTGCGCCTTCCGGCGGGCAACGTCCACCTGATAAACGTCCGCCATAAAGTTCAGGTATTCCATACCGGTCAGCCGGTCATACAGATCGTTTCCGTCCGGCACAAAACCGATCAGCCGCTGGGCTTCCAGGCGTTCCGTATCCATCCGGTGCCCCGCCATGGTGATCTCGCCTTCATCCGGCTTCAGCACGCCGGTCATCAGCTTGATCGTGGTGGTCTTGCCGGCGCCGTTCGGTCCGATAAAGCCGAACAGTTCCCCGCCGTTCACATGCAGCGTCAGGTCGTCCACGGCCTTTTTCTTATTCTTTGCGTAGGCTTTGGTCACGTTCTTGATGTCGATCATGAGGTCCTCCTCCGACAGATTCACTGTCTCCGTTTCTTTTGTCGTGTCTGATAATAACATAATTTACTCAAAATGGAAACGTAAAAAACGGCAAGTTATACGTACTTATTTTTCATTTGCAGATCAAAAAAGGACGTTATTCTTCATAACGTCCGTCCGGTCAGTCGTGCCCGGAGCTATGGGTTCCCGCTCTCTCTGTTCAGCCTGAACTCGACAGACCTTTCAAGGTATTCAAGATAATCTTCGTCCCGGCACATGGCCTTTCCCCTGGAGTCGCTCAGCTTGGCGACAGCCCGTCCGTTGACAGTCTGCAGCTTGATGACGATATTCAGGGCTTCCTCACTCGTATCGTTGGAGCAGAACGTCCCAATCCCGAATGACACTTTCGCCCGGTCCTTGAAATAATCATACAGCGCCTGTGCCCGGTCGAAGTCGAGGCTGTCGCTGAACAGCAGCAGCTTGGTTTTCGGATCCGCCCCGTACTTTCTGTAGTGGGCGATCATCTTCTCGCCCCACTCGTAGGGATCGCCGCTGTCATGCCGTACGCCGGTAAAGTTGTTTACCATCGCGCGGTTGAAGTCCAGCAGGAACAGATCGGTCGTCACGGTGTCGGTCAGCGCGGTTCCGTTGTCGCCGCGGTATTCGTCATACCAGTCTTCCAGGGCGTAATGGTTGGTATAGGCCAGCGGAATGGAATCGATGCCCTGGTACATCTGGACGAACTCGTGGGCGTAGGTGCCGATGGGTTTCAGCCCGTATTTCCTTGCAAGCATCACATTAGAGGTCCCGACGCAGTTCTCCGTTTCCGACGCCAGGCGCCGCACGACCTCGTCCTCCCATTCCCTGGAAAGCCTGCGCCGGCAGCCGAACTCGGCAAAGCTGAACGTGTATTTCCCGGAGCGGAAGGCGCGGATCTTTTCGTCCAGCCGTTCTTCCGCCGCTTTTCTCAGCGTCCGGTAATCATATTTCAGCCGGAAATACACTTCGTTCACGATCTCCAGCAGGTAGATCTCAAACTGCATCGCGGAGAACAGCGGTCCGCGGATCACAATCTTCAGCACGCCTTCGTCGGTCAGCCGTGTTTCCACATAGTCCCGGATCGGCCGCCACAGCCGCAGGAATTCCACATAGTCGCTTTTGATGAAGCGGATCGACCGCAGATAGTCCAGCTCCTCCTTTGTGAAGGTCAGCGAGCAAAGATGATCGATCTGTGCGTTGATCTCCTCGAACATGTCCGGAGTGAACACGACGCCCTCGTTCCGGCAGCGGAAATAGTATTCTCCGCTCAGGTCCGTATGCTTGTGGAAGATCACCTGGTCCATGTTGAACTTATACAGATCCGTATCCAGAAGGGACTGAATGATCGGCTCCAGCTTCATATCCTGTACGCTCCTTCCTTACGCGAACGGGTCCAGTGTCAGCGGCGTCCGCCGCTTGTGCATATTGGCCGCTTCCCTTTTCCGGATCTTCTCGTCGGTATGCGGATCACCGCAGCTTCCCGCCCTCAGGTACCGGTGAATGTCGGCGTATTTCAGGCCCATATTCTCTTCGTCACTCTTGCCGGACAGTCCGTCGCTGGGCGTTTTCCGCACCAGTTCCGCAGGCAGCTCCGGCATCGTCAGCCCGACCTGCACTACCTCGACGCTGGTCAGTTTGCCGAGTACGGCGAAGTCGCAGGAAGTATCCCCATCCTTCGTGCAGTAACCGGTGGTCGCCTCGCTCAGGTTGCCCGTTCCGGCAAGCCGGGCGTCCAGGGCCTGCGCGATATAGCGCAGCACCGTCATCCGCAGGCGCGGCCCAACGTTTATATCGGAGGCGCGGCTGACGGGAACGGAAAACTCTCCGTTCCCTGCCGTGGTGCCGTTCTGGTCGGTTGCGTCCTTCAGGGCTTCATGGATAGCGCCGATATTGACCGTCCGCTTTCGGATACCCAGCGCGTCACATACGGCCCGGCTGTCGCTGATATCCTTCTGCTCTCCGTCCGGCAGCATCACGCCGAATACGTTTTCCCGACCCAGCGCCCGCGCGCACAGCGCAGCGGTTACCGTGGAGTCCTTCCCTCCGGAAATCCCGACCACCGCGCGGCTGAATCCCTGCGCGGCAGCGGTTTCCCGGATCAGTTCCACAAGGCGGTCCCGTACCGCTTCCGGGTCAAACCGATACGCTTCCATTCCGGTCTTCCCTCCCCTTTGGCCGCAGCCTGTTGATTATCCGTTCGTCACGCAGCTGTACAATTCGATCCGCATTTCCGGGCTGAGCCGGATCACGATCGATACGCCTTTTCCTTCCTGGTCCGGCGGATTATCCTCATACAGTGCGAAGGTTGATCCGTCCAGCTCGCACATCCATTGCATCCTGAAATCCTTCACGTCTTCAGCCCGTTCATAATTGATGTCCCTCAGGAAGGTCATCATGAACTCTTTTGCCTGTTTATCCAGCTCGGGATCCGGCGTCGGATCGAAAACATACAGATCCTCCGAGTGTTCTTTCCATTCAGCCGGCTCGGCCTCAATATCCGTAAACGTCCCGTCCAGCGTAAAATGCGACTTCAGGGAGACTGCGCCGTTTCCGCAGTCAATAATGACTTCGTAGCGGTAGTCTTCCATGTAGCACCCGATGCCTGTGGCGGAAACCGTGTTGAATCCGGTCTCCTGCCAGATCCTCATCGCTTCCAGGCTCATCTGGTCGATCAGCGCCTCATTGCCCCGGGAATTGTACTCCGTGATTTCGCTGCCGGCTTCTTCTCCGTAGATCCCTTCATCGTCTGAAGCCAGTACCACGCCGTAATCATCCGGGTTAAACTTCTTCAGCATGGTGCTGCCCCGGTCGGATATTTCCGCCCTGAAGCTGATATCCAGCTGATGGATCCCGCCCCAGGCGGTTTCCAGATACAGGCCGATGGTGCCTTCTGCCTGCTGCAGGTCACCGTTTTCGTCTGTTTTCAGCGTGATCTCTGCCTTCCGCATGGAGACGCGCTGCATCGTGAACAGGATCGCCTGTGTCATGGTACCGTAATCATACAGGGAAGCTGCATTGCTCGCGCCGATCTGATCGTAGTCAACGCCGAAATACCGCTTTGCGGCGAACCGGGCCAGCTCGTTCAGGACCGCGTTCGTCATCGCCGGTGTATCCTCGCCGAGCGAAATGCGGTAAGTTCCGTCTTCGCTTTTCGTCACCGCGTCTTTTCCCAGCAGCAGATCCGCCTGCGAAGCCAGCGCGCTGCCCAGGCCGATCAGCTGTCTCGTCTCCACCGTGCTGTGGAGCAGGGAGTTCCTTTCCGTGGCCATTCCCGTCCGGTAAACGCCCGGCGTAAAGACTTCCATCGTGTAGATTTGGTATCCGTCCATAACCAGCTTGTATCCGTTGTGCCGTTCCGTTCCGTCATTCTTCGGGGAAGTCAGGTCCAGCTGCCGGTAGGATCTTTTCCCGTCCTGTTTCCATACGCCGTTCACCGTCTTGAACCATTCGCCGTCCAGTGAGAATTCCGCGTCTGCTTTCAGGGTTACATTGCTTGTGTTGAAAAGCAGGTCCACCGTCTTGTCATACAGTTCTGCGGCTGTATCGTTCGCGAATGCCGCCGCGCAGATAGACAGCGCCAGCACCGCTGCCAGAATCACAACAACCAGTTTCTTCATGTTTCCGTATCTCCTTCTGTTTCTTTGGGAAACAGCTTCGCGTCATCTGAGACCGGTCTTCTCCTGAGCCCGGAATACATGGAGCATTATACCACATCAGATCCGCTCCTGCACACCCTGTTCCGGCAGACCGCTCAGCAGTCCGTAAGGCCCCGCGTCTGTTTCGGATTCATTTTGCCCGATGAAACTTACTTTCCGGTGACTTTCACCTTACATTTTCGTAAGGAAAGCCGCGGTTGTTCCGGGACTTGCGGACACGCCGGAAAACGCTTATCATGAAACCGCCTGAAAAAGAAAATGACGGTTGCCGCTGTTCAGTCGGGAACTTTTGCCGGTGTCCGTCGTCATACAGAATGAGTAAAGAAACAGCCTTGCCTGAAAAGGAGGATTTGATTCCATGGAACGCGACCGTCTGCTGACTGCGGCACTGGTACTGCTGCTTTCCCTGGTCATTACTTTCGGCGCCTGCGCCGCAGATATCCGCCCGCTTGCGGCAGATCCCGATGAGATCGACCTGAGCAGCGGAAGATTCCGTCTCACCGTGAAAGATGCGGACAGGATCCCGGACGGCGGTTTCTTTACCACCGGGCTGTATCTGGAGGATCGTTACAGCCCGGCGGAGATCGAAGCCCTTGCGCCTGGCGATACCGTCCTGGTAAACGGCCGGATCTGGACTGTTCAGGATGTCGTCCTTCACGAAGGCGGGTCGGTCATTGAAATCTATACCGAAGAGGAAAATGACGGATATATTGTCTTCAGGCGTGAAGAAAACAGTTATCTCTGTGTGGTTGACGACTGGTCTCCCGTTTCCGCTGTGGGAGAAGTCCGGATTATGCTCCCCCTGCCGGACGCCTTTGAGTATTACTGTGATGAGGAGAGAACGGTTCGGGACGGGAAAGCCTTCCTCAGCGATCTGGAAAAATACGGGGACGCCTTCACTGCTTACAATACCGGCTGCGTTTTTGAGAGCGGCGCGCTGATCAGCGTCACCCATGCAGACTATCCCGAAGGCCCGTCACCGGAAGCCGTCCCGGTCTGGCAGTTCTGCCACGGCCTGCGCGACGGTCTGGAAACAGCGGTAATCAGGGGATATGAGATCGACTGTGAAGCAGGTCCGGGGGAAATCGTTCTGACGCCTGAAGAAATCGAGGAAATCCGCAGCATCGCCCTCAGCGGCGTCATCACCGGCAAAGCGAATGACCTGTCCGTAACCGGCGGCACCTGGAGCTACTCCTTCGAGACTCCGGAAGGCGTGCATCTGCTTTCCATTGAACTCTACAAAGGATGGATTGTCAGTGCTGACGGAATGTACACTTATTCGAAATAATCATCTCCTCTGCCCGGGGAACAGGGAATTGCGCTCTGTTCCCCTTTTCTTTTTCATACAAAAGGCCTGCCCTTTCGGGCAGGCCGGATAATCATTCTCAGATTTATTGAGCGAAGCCGTCCCAGTCCTCATATTTGGATCCGATGCCTTCCCCTGATGAGCTCCCGTCCGAGACATTGATCCGGATGGTGTATTCATATCTGGACTGAAGCGTCACCTGTTCCGAGTCGTTTGCCCCGAACGTCATGATCTCATAGTTCCCTTCACGTCCGAACGCTTCCTTGAGCCCGTACCATTCATAACCGGTGCCGTCTTTGATGACATAGGTCCCGGCCGGCAGTTTGGTTGTGGCTTGTCCGCTCCCGCCGATGAACAGGCACGCGACCAGCGTATCGCTTTTGTAGATCCTGACCAGCATGGCGCGTTCGTTGGACTGATTGACCTTCACTGTCAGCGGAATTCTTCCCTTAATGGAGGAGTGGTGCCAGATTTCTCCGGTCTTCGGCCAGGGCTGGATGCATTTCTGCGCCAGCTCGTCCGCTTCCTCCAGGTAGCTCATCCGGAACGATTCAAGAGCGCTGTAATACTTTTCTTCCTTCATATACCGCAGGCCTGCCTGATAATCTTCGTCGTTCTCCAGGCGGAAAGCCTTTTCCCATTTGGGATAGTATATGAATTCATAGATGCCCCGCAGCGTGGAATCCAGTTCGTAGGTGCGTTCGTCGTTATCAAGGATGGTAACGCGGTCATCCATCAGGTACGGCTGATAATACACCGCGTTTTTCATGTCCACCGGGAATACGTTCACCTGAACCCGGCTGCCTTCCATATCTGTAAATGTCGGGAAGATCAGCAGCGCCCAGTCCGCCTCGTCCATTTTTGTCGCCAGCAGTTCTTCCGGAATCGACCAGTAACTGCCCTCGGAGGAGAGCATTTCGGTGGACAGTTCTTCCGGCTTTCCGTTCAGATCGTAATACACCGCAAGAGCGGTCTTTCCGAAAAAGGTCTCGGGCAGTTCGGTCTCAAATCCCTTCGAGTGCTGCAGGATGTTGGCGATGCTGGAGAACGCGTCCTGCGCGTTTTTCGTGGGAATGCCCTGTGCGGTTACAAGCTTGGTGGAATCCTTGGGCAGATACCCTTTTTTACCGTCATCCATCTGAATTGCGTACCAGCTGCCTTCAGTCCCCAGATACATATACTGGGTGCCGGGTTTCGCCAGCACGATTTTGGCGCCGTTGAATCCCGGCTGGGACCGGACGGACACGCTTTTTGTCACTTCCACCATGGTAATCTCGGCGGATACGGTCAGCGGACAGATCACCGCAAGCAACAGCAACAGGGAAAGAACAACAGATATGATTTTTCTCATGGCCGATTCTCCTCTTCCGATTATTTGTCTGTGAACTTGGTCCTTTTTCTGTATCATATCAGAGAACAAGGAAAAATACAATCAGAAAGCGCTTCCCTCTCTGTTTTTCTTTGACCGGCAGCATAGGATTTTGATATGATGGATTACACTGTAAGGAATCGCTTTTCGCATAGGGTGTGTCTGATGAAACACAAACGTTTAAACCGGGATGCCTGGGGGCTTCAGTATTATCCGTATTATCAGATGCGGATTGATCATGAACTGTTTCATGGGCTTGCCTGCCTGATCCGTTTCACAGACGGAGAAAAAAACGATTGGCAGATGCCAAAGGCCGGCAGCGTTCAGGTCACCGGGAGCGGAATGACCTGGCTGGAGCTGATACCCGATCACACGAATAGGGTAATCACGGTTTTCTATTTTCCGGACGGAACCCATGAAGAAACCAGGACCCGGTATCCTGCTCCGGCAAATACGCTTTATCAGCCCTCCATCTGGTATATCGATGTGATTGAAGGAATGGAACAGGACGAAGACGGCGTTGCGGTTTTTATCGACAAATACCTGGATGTCGTCATATCGCCGGAAGGAGATATCAAAATTGACGATCGCGATGAACTGGACGCCGCTTATGCTTCGGGTGAACTGAACAAAGCGCAGTATGATGCGGCGCTGGCAGAATGCGATGTTATTCTGCGGGAATACTGCAGTGATATTCATCGGACAGATGTCTGGTGCGCGGCAGTAAGGCAGGTCGTCGAAGATCGGATTGCGCAGGGAGAACCGGTGACCATATCCCGGGAAGTTCGTAGGCTGACAAGGCGCAAAGGTAAATAGATTGTATTTAATCCTAAAACATGGTTGTGGTAAAGCATATAGACATAACAAAACTCCTTGATTTTCAAGGGGGTCGTGCACAGCGGGTGGAATTCGATACCGTTCGCTCAATCATCGCCTCTCGCACCTGGAGCGCGCCCAATGCTCGTTTCGCGCCAACAAACTCGCTTCATTTCCGGCTTCGCCGGACAGCACACTGTGCTGACATTCAGCTCGTATGCCACGTGGGCACGTGGGTCCGAATCTCCTTGTCACATTCCGCCAAAAATGAAAACACCCCGCGAGGGGGTGCTTCCATTTTTGGCGAAACAGATCATTTCAAATCCGAACCCTATGGTGCGGATTTGATAATGGCTGCGGAGCGGGGCGAACCGCCGACGACCGCCGGTGGCGGAAGTATCGTCGGCGGTGAGGTCAGCCGAAACAAGCGGTCTGCACTGTGTGCAGCCGCGCCGATTGAGGCTGCGGAGGGATCCCACCCAGCTCCGCCAGAATCAAAAAAGCGCCCGAAGGCGCTTGATTCTGGCGGAGCGGGTGGGATTCGAACCCACGTGCCGGTTGCCCGACAAACTGATTTCGAGTCAGCCCCGTTATGACCTCTTCGATACCGCTCCACGGCAACGGGCGAATTATAGCACAGCGCCCGTTTTTTGACAAGCGGGAGCCTGTCAGTCGTCAAAAGTAAAGCGGTCCAGTTCCGCCGTCCCTTTTTCCATCCGGAACACGAAATACACCGCGTGCTTTCCGATAATTCCTCCCTGAACGGGAACGCAGGTCTCTCCGCTTTTTACCTCCGGCCGCGCGATCTCTTTCCCGCCGGGTGAATCCAGCCGGACGCTGACCGTTCCTTTCCCTTCCGTCTTCATCACGGCGGTCAGTGTCTTCGGCGTATTGGAACCGAACTGCAGATAGCGGAATCCCACGGCGGTTCCGTCTGTTATGTTCTTTACCGGTGCGGATACGTTGTCCCCCTGTTCATATACCGGTTCGATCCACGCGTTTTCTTTTCCGCCGTGAAGATGGCAGGCGTATCCAGCGGAGATCCACTGTCTCGCGTCGATACCGTTCACCTGCGGCCCCTGGGAAGTCATTTCCACCGGGCAGGAGGAAACAGGTTCTCCGTCCCGGTATTCAATCTTCCCGAGCCAGACTTTTCCGTCCTTCCCCTGCGCCGCATCAACAGGTTCAAGCATGGCCTGGCGGGAGTATTCGTCCCGGCCGGTCTGCCGGTGATAGAATACATACCACTGCCCGTTCACTTCCATCACTGAACCGTGGTTGTTTCCCCAGCGGAAGGTCATGGTTCCTTTTCCCTCCGCGTCCGTCAGGATCTCGCCGCCGTTGAAGCTGATATCCCCGCCCCACTGCCATCCGTCGAGCGGCCGGTCGCTCCACATATAGGACAGGAATCCGTTGCAGTCTTCGTACACGCCCAGCTCCGGCATATGCTCGTTTACCCGGCGCGAATAGATATATACATATTTCCCGAAGATCTTCCGCGGGCTGGAAGCTTCAAAGAAGCATTCCCGGCCGGTGCAGCCGTCTTCCGGCGACCATTGCGCGCGGCAGTGCGGAATCGGATTCTCCCGCAGGGTCCCGGCCTTGATCGTGGCCATATCGTCGTTCAGCTCCGCGCAGAAAGACTTGCAGAATCCCCAGTAAGCGTATACCCGTCCGTCGTCGTCCACCAGCACACCAGGGTCAAAACCAAGTTCCGTCTGTACGGGATCCGTAAACGGCCCCCACGGAGTACTGGCGCGTGCCACCATGATCCTTGAACCCTTCCGGTCCGCTGCGTACATATACCAGGTGTCGCCCTTCCGGACCACGTCCGGGGCATACAGGATGCTCCTGTCCCCGGCCTGGTAACAGATCCCATGGCAGCGCCAGTCCGTCAGATCCGTTACCGGCGCAGACCAAACCACGTAATCCCGCCCGCAGTATTCTGTCCGTTCCGTGTCGTGGGATCCGTAAACATAGACCCGTGTCTCGCCGTCATATGTAAAAACCCGCGGTTCTCCGTCCGGCACATGCTCCCACAGGGGCATATACGGATTTGCTCCTTTGATAAAAGTCTTTTCTTTCATTTGTCTGTCTCCCCTTATCAGATTCATCTTCAGCATATCGGATTCAGCGCCGTAAGTCAATAAAATCCGCTTTGCACATCCTCTGCCCATTGCTTGTTTTCATCTTTGCTCTTTGGTATAATAGCAATGTTGCGGGTCCGGCGGCCCTGCCGGATCACGTAACGGAAACAATTAATGTTGCAGGGATGAAGATGAACAGATTCGGAAAAGCGATCCTCTGCCTGGCTGTCCTGCTGACGGCGCTGGCAGGCGCTTCGGCCATGGCGGAAGCGAAACTGACCTTTTCTCCGGAAAACCCGAAGGTCGGTGAATATGTCGACGTGTCCGTCACGCCGGACCGTGAAGGCGCGCTCGGAGTACGCTACGTGCTGAGTACGCCGGACGGAGTCGTCTGTGAAAACAAGGAATCCTCCTCCCACTATACAGCCTCCTTCCGTCCGCGGGAAGAAGCCGTCTATACCCTGACTGCCATCATCGAATACGGGAAAAAGGATACCGAATCGGTCAGCGTAACCGTCCCGGTTTCCGGCACCGCCCCGGTCCAGATGGGGCCGGACGTTGTCTACAGCCAGAAGGACGGCTGGTGGCACGATAAAATCTATAACAAGAAGCACCACCGTTCCCTGGAAAAAGCCGGCTGCGCTATTTTTGCCCTGAGCCATACCCTGCAGCGGCTGGGTGTGGAAGACGAAGAGATCCTTCCCGACAGTCTCGCGGCGAAATACTCATCCTTTTATATAGAGGGCCGCGGTACGGATAACGGAGGCCTGCTCTCCAGGGCGGGTGAGGAATACGGTTTCCTGACCCAGGATGAGCTGATCGAAACGGAAAACGGCATCGCAACCTGCCTGAAGCGGGGCGATCTCCTGTCCTTCGGCATTGTTCTGGGGCATATCGCCATGGCGGACGGCATCAGCGAGGACGGAACCAAGGTCCACATCGTGGACAGCGCTCCCGGTGCTACCTATGAGCGGAAAAACCGCTTCAAGACCAAGGGCCATATCTATTATCAGCTGGAAGACGGTCCCTTTGCCGAGGCCGAGACCGCCGATCAGCTGCCCGGCATCCGCTGGTTCTTTGAGACCGGCGAATACGGCGGTATGTCCTACTGGCTGGACCTGCATTACTGCGCTGTCAAGGGTATGCGTCTGATCCGCCTTCCCTGGCTGAAAGCGGATACTGGTTCGGGTCTCCGCCCTGTTTCCCTGGAATATGCCGGCGCCCTGGTCTGCAAGGTCATCGACGGAACGGACAGCGTAAGGCTCCCATCAAGGGACGTGGTCTGGTCCACGGAAGGCGCGGACGGTCCCCGGATCGCTGTCGTCACGAAGAAAAACACAAAGCTGCTGAACGGAGACGGAACGGCAGCAGGCGGCAAGGTTTTCTCCCCCGGAACCATGTTCATGGTCCTCCGCGTGGAAGATGATCTGTGCTATGTGTACTGGAAGGACACCTACAGTTACCTTTCCCTCAAAAACGTGGATCTGCTCCCGGTCATGCAGGAGCCCTTCTCCACCGGTATTGTATCCATGAACGGCAAGACCGCCGGCACCGCGAAGGTGACCGTCCGCAACACGCCGAAAAACAACGGCCTGCGGGTTACCGAATGGACCATCGGCACGCCGGTGGCCATTGTGGAGACCGGCAAGGAATTCACCCTGGTGGAAGGCAAAGGATACAGGGGTTGGATCCAGAACAAATATCTTACGCCGGACACCGCGGAATAACCCCGTCAAACCAAACGAAAGGCAGGAACCTCCTATGGGAAGAAGGTCAACCAAAGAGAATAAGTCTGTCTGGCAGACGACCCGGGAAGAGCTCGGTCTGACCCGCGAAAAAGCCGGGGAACTGATTCCGGGTTTTTCACCCGAGCGCATTGAGAAAATCGAGAACGGACGTACCCAGATTCAGCCGGAGGACGTACTCCTGCTGGCGGAGTATTATCGTGCGCCTTCCCTGATGAATTATTACTGCTGCAACGAATGCCCCATCGGCGAATCGCACGCTGTTCGCGCCGAATCCAAGGAGCTGAGCCAGATCGCCGTGGAGACGCTCAATGCCGTCAACCAGATGAACCGGATCAAAAACCGCCTGCTGGAGATCGCGGAAGACGGCCGTGTCCGTACGGATGAGTATGAGGACTTCATGAAGATCAAAGCCGTTCTGGACCGGATCGCCCAGAGCGTATCGAATCTGCAGCTGTGGATGGACGAACAGATCGCCGCGGACAAGTTCGCGAATCAGTCGCTTACGGACTGATCCCTTCCCGTTCGCACAATAAACAGGCCCTGCCTTTCGGCAGGGCCGTTGTTGTATGATCGCTTATTCCTTGGTAATGTCTTCGGCGGCTTCCTTGACTTCTTCAGCAGCTTCTTCGACTGCCTTCTTGGTCTTCCGGGTGGTCTTCTTGGCCTTTTCAACCGTTTCTTCGACAGCTTCCTTAACCTCTTCGGCTTTCTTCTTGGCGGTTTCCTTGACCTTTTCGACCGTCTCTTCTACCGCTTCCTTGATCTCCTCAGCCTTTTCCGCTGCGGCTTCCTTGGCTTCCCCGATCTTCTCCTCGACGGCTTCCTTGATCCCTTCAGCCTTTTCCTCGACCGCTGCTTTCACTTCTTCAGCCTTCTCTTCGGCCGCTTCGGTTACTTCGGCGAACTTCTCGGACATGGAATTTTCCGTTGCCACGACTTCATATTCCACGTCGGCAGCAGCTGTCTCCGCAGCTTCTTCAGCAACGGGTTCTGGCTCGGCCGCCTGGCGGATGCTCAGGCTGATGCGCTTCTTCTCGGGATCCACGCCCAGGACTTTGACGTTGACCACGTCGCCGACCTTGACCGCGTCTTCCACCTTGGCCACGCGGGTCGTCGCGCACTGGCTGATATGAACCAGGCCGTCCAGACCGGGTTCCAGTTCCACAAAGGCGCCGAAATCAGTGATCCGGACTACTTTGCCTTCGACCACTTCACCCACGGGGTACTTCTCCACCGCGCCGTCCCACGGATGGGGCTGCAGCTGTTTGTAACCCAGCTGGATGCGTTCGCGTTCGGGATCCAGGGACAGGATCTTGACGTCCACTTCCTGGTTGGGCTTGACGACTTCGCTGGGATGCTTGATGCGGCCCCAACTCAGGTCGGTAATATGGATCAGGCCGTCCACGCCGCCCACGTCCACAAATGCGCCGAAATCGGTCAGCCGGCGAACAATGCCGTGAATCACCATGCCCTCTTCCAGGCGTTCCCAGGCTTCCTTCTTCTTCGCGGCGGCTTCTTCCGCCACGACGGCCTTACGGCTGGCGACGACGCGCTTTTTCTGCGTGTCCACTTCGAGGATCTTCAGCTTCATGTCCTTGCCGACGAAGTCAGCGATTTTCTCGACATAGCGCTGGCTCAGCTGGCTGGCGGGCACGAACGCGCGTACGCCTCCGATATCGGCGATCAGGCCGCCCTTGACGGCTTCCTTGCCGACCGCGTCCATATACTCGCCCGCTTCGTACTTCTCCATCATGGCGTCCCACGCCTTGCGGTTGACGATATTGCGCTGGCTCAGCAGCACATTGCCTTCTCCGTCGTTGACCTTTACGACTTCGACTTCAATTTCGTCATCCAGTTTGACATCCTGATCAACCAGATCCGTGCGCTTGATCAGACCGTCCGCCTTGTAACCGATGCTGACGCATACCTCATCCTCGGTGATCTGCACGACCTTGCCGGTCAGTGTCTGTCCGGGCCGGATCCTCACCAGAGTAGATTCGACTTCCGCCATGAAGTCATTGTTGTTTTCTACCTCCGCGGTAGGGGTCAGGTCCTTGTTCTCCAGTTCGCTCATGCGTGTGACAACCTCCTTAAGTGAGTCCGTCGGCGTAGATGCACCGGCGGTGATTCCGATTTTTTCGGAATCCTTATTTGCAAAGGCGGGCGGTATCTCCGCCGCACTCTCTACCAGAATAGTCCTGGGGCAGACGCTTCTGCAGATATCATACAGTTTCCGCGTGTTGGCGCTGTTCCTTCCGCCCACAACGATCATCGCGTCCATCCGGGCGGCCAGTTCCCTGGCTTCCTGCTGCCGGATCTCTGTGGCGTTGCAGATAGTACAACGGGCGTCCAGTTCCCTGATCTTCCCTTCCAGGACCGTCAGGATCGCTTCCCAGCGGCTGTGCGGAAAGGTGGTCTGGCAAACTGCGACCGCGCGAGGGATTTCAGGCAGCTGTTTCGCTTCCTCCGGGTCGGCGACGATCATCACTTCGCCGTGTGCCCATCCGGCAGTGCCGCGCACCTCCGGGTGGTTCCGTTCCCCGACCAGGATTACCGGGGTCCCGTCCCGGGAGCCTTCCTCAACGATCCGGTGAAGCTTGTCCACAAACGGACAGGTCAGATCCAGCACTTCGTCCCCGGCGGCTTCGAGCTCCCGAAGCACCTGTAGGGACACGCCGTGGCTCCGGATCAGCACCCGTCTTCCGACGGCTTCCGCCGGATCGTGAATTGGTTCCAGCCCGCGTTCCGCCAGACGGCGGATTACGTCCGGATTGTGGATCAGTTCACCCAGCGTGCAGGAGGGAATCCCGTCTCGGACCATCGCTTCCGCCCTTTCCACCGCTCGGCTTACACCCATGCAGAATCCGGCGTGCGCTGCTACCTCAACAGGCATATTCCCTTCCCTTTCGCATCTTCAATGCTTCATCTTAAGTATTTCCTCTTATATAGTGCAAATTCCTTCTGATTTAATAAGAATAATCAAAAAAAATTTGATGAATGTTTGTCCGGTGCGGGCCCGAGGGCAATCGGAACGCCCGCTGATTCCTCTATGCGCGATCTGTCTCGCGGATCATTTTCCTGAATGTTTCCCTCATCCGTTCGTTCATCCGCTCGCATGTATCCGTATTGATGCCTTCTGCCAGCAGGTCGTCATAAGGGATCGGTTCGCCGACATACATATTTGTGACATGGAAAAAGCTCAGCTTCCTGTCGATGTAGATCGGAACCACCGGCGCCTTCGACCGCATCGCAATCAGTGCGGTGCCGTTCTCAATCTGCTCCATCTGCCCTTCGTGATGGCGCGTGCCCTCCGGGAAGATCAGCAGGATCTTTTTCATCTTTACGGCTTTCATGCAGGCGCGCATCGCTTCCATGTCCGCGTTGTGCCGGTCGACCAGGATGCAGTGCAGCCGAGTCATCAGGTTCTGCGTGAAAGGCGTTTTGCCCAGCTCTTTCTTGGCCAGAAAGACGATCTGTTTCTTCGGGATTCCCATCGCCATCGCGATCGGATCCAGCGCGTGCCGGTGATTCGCAATCAGGACAAAGGGCGGCTCCTCCAGCAGACGTTCCTTGTTGTGGAACCGGACAGGCATGACCGTGTGAAAAAGGATAATCGCCAGCACACGGGCGACCTCATACAGGAATCCCTTCTTTTCGGTAACCGCCTCGGCCTTCTTCTTTTCAGCCATGGCGCTTTCCCTCCACGATCGCAAGAATGGTATCCACCACTTCATCAAAGCTCAGGTTCGTGGAGTCCACCAGCACGACGTCCTCCGCCTGGCGCAGCGGTTCCACCGGACGGCTCATGTCCTGCTCGTCCCGTGCCCTGACTTCTTCCAGCACCTGCTCGAAGCTCTCCGGGCTGCCCTTTTTTTCAAGTTCCAGGTAGCGTCTGCGGGCGCGCTCCTCCGCGGAGGCGGTCAGATAAATCTTGGCCGTTGCGTTCGGCAGCACCGTCGTGCAGATATCCCGGCCGTCCAGCAGCATATCCGTCTCCGCGGCCAGCTGCTGCTGCAGGCGGACCATCGCCCTGCGGACTTCCGCGTAGCGGCTGACGGTGGAAGCGGCCATGCCGACCTCCTGGGTACGGATCAGCCCGGTCACGTCCTCTCCGTCCACGTAGGTATGCTGTCCGTCCGCTTCATGGCTCACGGTGAATTTCAGGCTGCCGCACAGGTCAATGATAGCCTGCTCGTCCTGCACGTCGATCCCGCGCCGGATCGCGGTCAGTCCCAGTCCGCGGTACATGGCTCCTGTATCCAGATGAAGAATGCCCAGTTTTGCGGCCACGGCGTCCGCTACCGTACTCTTTCCCGCTCCGACCGGTCCGTCGATGCCGATATTCAGTCTCATGCTTCCAGTCCTCCCCGGTGCCTGGTATTGTTCTGAAATTATATTATACACGCTCAGCTCTTTTCGTTCAATCTTTTTGCCTTTTTCGCTCCGGAAGATCTCCGTGCTCCTGTCTTCTTCCGGACGTTTCCGTTCGGCCGCCGGTTTTTGTGTCTGCACGGGGAAAGATCCCCTTCCGCTTCGTCGGCTTGTCAGTCGCTCTTTTAAAGAGAATAGATTTTTACCATATTTCGTTTCCAACAGTTTACAATCACCTGTTGACATATCGTTGCTATATTCATATAATGTTTGCAGAACCGCTTTTTGAATAAGGAGGTTTTTACAATGAGAACTACCGGAATGATCCGTCAGCTGGATTCCCTCGGCCGTGTCGTTCTGCCGATTGAGCTGCGCCGTACGCTGGATATCAACACGCGGGACATGCTGGAGATCATGGTTGACGGGAACTCCATCATCCTCCGCAAGTATGAGCCGAACTGCCACTTCTGCGGCAGCAGCACGGGACTGGTTTCCTACAGGGAAAACATGATCTGCAAGCGCTGCCTGAGTGAGCTCAAATCCCTCTGATCCTTTGTTTTTTCATTCCGGTCCCGGCTTTCCGGGATCTTTTCTTTTTGTATTTCTCTCTCTGCTTCCTTGCAGTTTCCCCTCCCTCAGCGTATAATATTTTTGTTATATATTTCCGATTCCGGATCCTTAATTCCGAATCGGTCCGGAGGTTCTATGGCATTTCCCTTCTTTGCTTATCTTTCCCGGCTCAGGCTCATCCGCCGCTGGTCTCTCATGCGGAATACCGTGCCGGAGAACGACGCTGAGCATTCACTTCAGGTAGCGATGATTGCCCACGCCCTTGCAGTCATCGCACGGGATCGTTACGGGAAACAGGTGGATCCGGAGCATGTGCTCTCTCTCGCCGTCTACCATGATGCGACGGAAGTCATGACTGGCGACCTGCCCACTCCGGTCAAGTATCATAACGACGAGCTCCGCGAAGCTTATCACCGGCTGGAAGCGCTCTCTGCCGACCGGCTTCTCGCCCTCCTGCCTGAAGATCTGCAGCCTTCATTCTCACCTTACATGAAGCAGGAATCCGGCTATGATCATACGCTGGTCAAGGCTGCGGACCGGATCTCCGCGTACATCAAGTGCCTGGAGGAGCAGCGCGCCGGCAACCGGGAATTCGACTACGCTGCGGAAAACATCCGCCGGAGCATCGCTTCCATAGACCTGCCGGAGGTAAAGGATTTCCTGACAGATTTCCTCCCCGCCTTTGACAAGACCCTCGACGAGCTCAACCACCCGACGGTCTGACACGAAACGGATCCGCCGTCTGGTTCGTTTATATGATAAATCAATCTAATCCGGAGGATATACAACACATGAAACGCATTCTTGCCCTGCTGCTGGTCTTTTCCCTGTTTCTCCCCATCATCGCATCCGCTGAGCTCGATGAAGATGATTTCAGCTTTGAGGATGTAGATCTGGACGAGGAGGAAGAAGAACAGGATTCCATTCCGGTGGATATTGTTGATGCGGAACCACTTTCAGCTGAAGAAGAGGAAGAGCTGAAATCCGTCCTGGAGTCTTCGGACTATGTACCCACGGAAGTGGATGTCAGCGACCTGTACATTAATGAAAACCTGCCGGATAATGTGATCAACATCCTGCTGCTCGGCGTGGATACCCGGAATCCGGAGTTGGTCGAGGAAGACGTCAAGCTGGCGGATGTCCAGATGATTCTGTCTGTTGATACCGAAAGCGGAACACTCAAGCTTTCTTCCATCCTGCGCGACACGCTGGTAATCAATCCCTACTCGGGAAAACAATCCCCCATCAATTATTCCATCCAGTCCTTTGACAACAAAAACAAATTCCACGACAACCCCAAACGTTCCATGGCCACTGTAAATTATAACTTTGAGATGAATATCCAGTATTTCGTCATGATTAATTTCCGTGGTGTGTCTGCCATTATTGACAAGCTTGGCGGCATTGATCTCGAACTGACCGAGGGCGAAGCCGCAAACATAAATTACTATCTGAAAAAGAATGCAAAATCGATCTCTAGGCATTACGATACGGAGGAAGCCAGAAAAGCCCGGATCGAACTGAAAGAGCAGGACGGTATTCAACACCTGGACGGACTTCAGGCCCTGATGTATGCGCGTCTGCGTCAGAACAAGACCAGGAAAAAATATGATCTGGGGGATGACTGGCAGCGCACCGCACGCACGCGTAATCTGCTGGATAAGCTCCTTCAGAAAGTGCTGAAGGGTTCTGTTGATGTACTGGACCTGTTGAGCTTCTCCATTGATTATGTCGATTCAAACATCAAGGGCTCTGTCATGCTGGATCTGATTCGCAAAGTCATGGGCAGCGGAATCATGCAGAAGCTCGGCTCCTCCGATTCTATCATTGATCAGTTCCGGATCCCCATGGGCAGCCAGGCCGAAGGCAACAAAACCTGGACCTATGTACAGGATAAGCAGTCTCAATGGTATGGCAAGGTTTTCATGAGCACTCGCAACGGCAATTTCCAGGCAAACATCAAAGCACTCCATGAGTTCATATATGGCAGGTATTATCCCGCCAATCCGTGATTTCTGGTACATGATGCAGCGGGCAGCCCGATTGGGCTGCCCGCCTTTCTTTTTTTCATTACGGTCTGATCCCCGCCATCTCAGTCTTTTTCTGTCCTGCTCATCATCTTTTTTCTTGCTATTCGTATAATCAGGTACAGAATCCCGTACACCGCAATTCCCGCAAAGACCATAATGCCCAGATTTACCCAGTTCTCCGCCGGCAGGAATGAGCCGACCAGCCTTACGCACCCCAGCATGATTCCGCCCGCGGCCGCGTACAGGCCCACATATCCGAGATACCGCCGGTAAGGCAGTTCCTTCCGCAGAATGATATACTGCACCACCGGCACGGTCATTTCCGCCAGCAGCGTCCCGACGACCGCCCCCATGCTTTTCATGGACGGGATCAGGCAGGCATTGGCGATCAGGTTCACAGCCGCGCCGCAGCATACGCTCCGGACGAAGATATAATCCCGCTTCTGGGGCAGGACCACCTGTGTCCGGATCACATTCGCGAATCCGATCATGATCAGCGTGAAGCCGAGGGGGATCATCAGGGTGCCTGAATACCGGAACGGTTCCCCGAAGAACAGCGGTGCGAACCGGTCCGCGACCGCCGCCACGCCGAACGCCATGGCGCTGACCATGCAGATAATCAGGTCCATGCTTTTGTCGATATGCCTGGCGATCCGTTCTGTTTCGCCGTTTTTCTGCATATGGGCCACTTTGGGCATCATGACCGTCCCGATGGCGGAGATGAACCCGCTCAGGCAGTAAATGATTTTTTCCGCATTTTCATACAGGCCGTTCTCGTCCTTGCCGGCGATGCTGTACACCATGACCTTGTCCATTTTCCGGTAGATGCTCACGGCCATCACGGAGATAAACAGAACCGCGCAGGGGCGCAGATGCTTCAGGCTTTCCTTCAGGGAAACCCGCCGGTAGGTTACCTTCCCTTTCAGCGTCACGGCGCAGCTCAGGTTGCCGGCCAGCGTCGCGAGACTCCAGGCAAAGGCGTAGATCCAGAGATCGTCCCTGCTCTTGACAAAGATGAATACGCATGCCGCGGCGGCAAGCTTCACAAACGTATTGCGAAGCGCAATGGGCTTAAAGATGTCCAGGCCCATCAGGCACCAGTCGAAGCTGCACAGGCAGCTTATGCTCATCATTGTCAGGTGCAGCGCAATCGTCTTTTCTTCGCCTGCGACCAGGAACACATACCCGAGCCAGCCGAGCAGCGCCGCTCCGGCGACCATCAGCTGCATCTGCCATATTCCGGAGAATGTCCGGTCCAGCTCCTCCCGGTTGTCCCGCGCCTGCGCGATCGTCCGCACGCCGTAATCTGCCAGCCCCAGCATGCCGATCAGGCAGAAGATTTCGCTCATCGTCCAGGCGCCGGAATACAGGCCGACGCCGTCCGTCCCGGTCACACGGGACAGATACGGCGCCGTGATTACCGGCAGCAGCACCGAGAACAACCGATATGCGACGTTATACGCCGCGTTCTTTTTTGTACTCATAACCTCAGCAGGGTTGTAGCCAGTCCGAAGTATACCAGCAGGCTCAGCGCGTCCACAATCGTCGTAATGAACGGGCTGGCCATGACTGCCGGATCAAAGCCGAGCTTCTTGGCAAGCATCGGCAGCGTGCAGCCGACAAGCTTCGCGCACAGTACGGTGAGCGACAGCGTCAGGCCGACCGTCAGCGCCACCGTCAACGTCACGCCGTCCGTATTCAGCAGCAGCTTGTCCACCAGCAGGACCTTTCCGATACACAGCGCGCCCAGCACCAGGCCGCAGATCAGCGCGGTCCGGATCTCTTTCCAGATAACCCGCCCGAGATCCGCGAATTCAAGTTCTCCCAGGGACAGCGCGCGGATCACCGTAACCGAACTCTGGGAGCCGCTGTTGCCGCCCGTGTCCATCAGCATCGGGATAAAGGCTGTCAGGCAGACCATGGCCGCCAGTTTCTCCTCGAAATGTGAGATGATCAATCCGGTGAACGTCGCGGAAATCATCAGCAGCGCAAGCCACGGGATCCGGTGAAGGAACAGCTCGAAGGGCGAAGACTTGAGGTACGTCTTGTCGCTCGGCGTCATACCGGCCATGATCTCCATGTCCTCGGTGGTCTCTTCTTCGATAACGTCCATGGCGTCGTCGAATGTAACGATACCGACCATCCGGTTGTCGCCGTCCACGACCGGGATCGCGAGCAGGTTGTACTTGCTCATCATCTGGGCCACTTCTTCCTGGTCGGTATGTGTGGTCACCGTAATCAGGTTGGTCTCCATGATGCTGTCGATGGTCTGCAGGTCGCTGGGCGCGAGCAGCAGGCTCTTCACGCTCACCGTGCCCACCAGCAGCCGGTTCTCCAGCACATAGCAGGTATAGATCGTTTCCTTGTCCACGCCTGTGCGGCGGATGCGCAGGATCGCGTCGCCTACGGTCATCCCGGGCGACAGCTTCACATATTCCGTGGTCATCACGGAACCGGCCGAGTTCTCCGGATACTGCAGGATTTCGTTGATTTCCTTGCGCATTTCCGGATCAGCCTGGGCCAGGATCCGCTGCACGACGTTCGCAGGCATCTCCTCGACAATGTCCACCGCGTCGTCGACGTACAGCTCGTCCATCACCTGGCGCAGTTCCTTGTCGCTGATGCCCTTGATCAGCGCTTCCTGTTCCTCGCTCTCCATTTCCACGAAGCTTTCCGCGGCCAGCTCCTTCGGCAGCAGCCGGAACAGCAGCGGCAGTTTTTCCTGCTCGATGCCGGCAAAAACCGCAGCAATATCCGCGGGATTCATCGTCACAAGGATGTCTCGGATTGTGGAGTATTTTTTGTCTGTGAGAAGTGTCTGTAATGTGTTTTCAACCGTGACAGAATGCTCCGCCATGCTTGCTCCCTCCCATTTGGTTAGAATGGTCAGTTGCCAGAAGCGTTTCTACCATACCCTGTCATGCACCTGCTGCCGCAGATCCCGGGCAGCCGGAAAAACCCGCTGCGTTTGCGGACACGATCTGCTTTCCGTGGCGTGTTCCGACAGGAATATAGTATCAGACATAGCGGTTTGGCTGATAATGTATTAGCGGAACCGGAACGTCACTTTGCCCGGATCCCGCGGTCTTCGCCCAACCGTTATGCCGCTGCTACTCCCAGCGTCCATGACATTCCCTCCTTGTTTTGTAGCATTTTTACAGCCGGGATCGGATCTCTCCGCCCGGCCCGACAGTTCATTATACCTTTATTATTTTTGATATGTCAATTGTTTTATCGCCTCAATGATACCTGTTTTTTTATTTCCCGGTTACTCCCCCTGGATATCGCTCAGGTATCGTTTCAATTCGGCAATATACTTCTCTGCCATCTGGCTCAGAATCATGTTTTCCTTCACGATATACCCGATCTCCATCCGGCCGGCGGCAACCTCCGCTTCCTCATCCTCGAACGCCACAGCCACATACTCCGGTCCGTTCAGTTCCTCGCAGATAATCCCGCTGCACAGCGTATAACCGTTCAGCCCGACCATCAGGTTCAGCATCGTCGCCCGGTCCGTCGCCTTGATGGTCCGGATATAGTCGTATGTGCTCAGGATTTCTTCAGCGAAATAAAATGCGCCGCTCGGTCCCTGCTCGAAGCTCAGGCAGGGATAATCCCGCAGTTCTTCCAGGCGGATCGACTTCTTTCCGGCCAGCGGATGCCCTTTCCACAGATAGACGTACGGTTCGCACTTGATCAGCGGATGAAACTCCAGCTGGCTGCTTTTTAGGAACTTTCCGATCGCTTTGCGGTTGAAATCACTCAGGTAAAGGATGCCCACCTCGCTTTTTCCGGTGGTCACGTCCTCGATCACGTCCCGGGTTTTGCTTTCCCGGATCGCGAATTCATATTCGTCTGTATCAAAATGCTTCACCATCTCGACGAAGCTTTTTACCGCGAAGGAGTAATGCTGGCAGGAAATTCCGAACTTCTTTCTCAGGTTTCCGCCCTTCCCGTATTTCTCCAGAAGGCGGTCATACTGCGTTACGACCTGGCGGGCATACTGGATAAACTCTGCCCCGTCGTTGGTCAGGGTCACGCCCTTTCCGCCGCGGTTAAAAAGGGTGATTCCCAGTTCCTTCTCCAGTTCCCTGACCGCGCTGGTCAGCGAGGGCTGCGTCACAAACAGCACCTCGGCCGCCTTGTTCAAGGAGCCCTTCTCGGATATGGTGATTACATAGTTCAGTTGCTGTATTGTCATCTGAATCCCGCTGTCTTCTTATGTTTCTTTATTTCTCTTCACAGCCGTTCGCCGCGAAGCACTCCCTGCAGACCTTCCGGTATCTCGTCCCGAGGTTGTCCACGATCTTCGCATTGATCAGGTCCGTGGTTTTCCCGCAGATCTCGCACTGTCCCCGCAGGGGCTGGTTCGTTTCCAGGTAGCTCATGTAGTTGGGCTTCGGGATCAGTTTGTCTTCCAGCCGTTCCAGCTTCGCGTGGATATCGCCCAGGGCGTAGATGCCCCAGGAGCTCAGGATCGATACGATAATCCCGCCCACGGCGATGGCAATGCAATACTGCAGCGCCATCGGCGGCTTTTTCACCAGATACAGCAGCGCGCCCGCCGCGATGGAGCCAAGCACTCCGAGCACACACCAGATTTCCGCAAACGCCTTCAGTTTTGTCCCGACATGTTTATACATGAGTCCCTCTCCTTTATATATTGATAAAATCTATACCTCTTATCCCAAATCCTATCACACTTCCCCGGCAATGTCAAAACCTGCCGGTCCGTTCCCGGTCAGCGGTGCCGGATAAAGCAGGAAACCGTCCGGATCGGAGATCCGGACGGTTCTTATGTTTAGTAACTGTTTACCTGAAATAGGCTTCGAGAATGGCCTGTGTCCAGGTTACATGCCCGACGATGTTGTAGTTCTGCAGCCTGTTGGTGTAGAAATCATAATAGATGTTTGAGTAGATCGGGATCGTCGGCAGCACCTCGTTGTACCGTTCCTGGAACGCGATCCACTTGGTGACATAGTCGTATACGTCATAGGGATCGGTCTTCCGCATGTTCACCGCACGCCAGTACAGATCCTCGTCATCCGAGTATGTGTTGTTCCACATCTCGTGTCCGGCGCTTGTGTCCGTGCTGTAGGTGATCGACGGATCAACGATCACATGGAAGTTCGTCGCCAGGTAAATCATGTCCGTCGTGCGCTCCTTCTCCCGGTAATAGGATTTGAACAGCTCGCTCATTTCCTCGGGGACCAGCGTCAGCCGGATTCCGCACTTGTTCAGGTTGTTGATGAAATACTTCTGCAGCGAATCTTCGATATGGTTACCTTCGGGATACATCATGGTCAGATCCAGCGCAACCAGTTCCCCGTCAATCATCTTGCAGCGAACCTCGTCCGTACCTGCCTGGTAATCGCCGCCGTCCTGGTTCAGGGTCCATCCCGCTTCGTCCAGCAGTTCGTTTGCTTTGCTTATGTTGACCTTGTACACCGTCAGGTTGTCCAGGCTCAGCGTCAGCCAGGCTTCGTCCGTTTTCTCATAGTCGCCCGGATTGTGGTCTTCATCGGGATCCGTAAAGTTTGCGGGCCACTCCATCTGGTGCGTTACCACCAGGTATTCCCACTGCTCGATCCCGTAGTAGCCGTCCACCCGCTTGCCGTACTGCCCGCAGTATGCCTTCGTCAGCGCGTCCCTGTCCATGCACCAGGCCATCGCCTGCCGCACATTCATGTCGTGCACCGCCGGCCGTTCATAGGTGAACGTCAGGAAAGACAGGCCGATCCGCGGGTAATTCGTGTTCTTCACGCCCGCGATGCCCTTGGCCTCATCGATCGTGGGCCCGTAGACCACCTTGTTCACCAGGTCCAGCTCGCCGCTGGCCAGCTTCTGGGCCAGCGTATCGTTGTCCGCCAGCGTGAATTCGATCTTCTCGATCACCGGCTTGACCAGCCAGTACTGATTCCCTTCCTTGTCCGTATAGGCCTTGTAATTGCCGTGACGGCTTCCGGGCAGGCTGTTGTTCACCCATGCCCCTTTGAAATACGGGTTGATCTCGAAATGCGCCGTCTGGTCTTCAAAGCTTACCAGCGTATACGGACCGGATACAACCTTCGGATGGGAATTATATCCCGTCTCAGGGTTCAGGATGGTTTCCCGCAGCAGTTCCGCCGTATAGATCGGTTCTTCGACGCTCGTATCCTCGTTGCCGATATATACGCCTTCCCCGTCGTCGTACACCTTGCAGCCCGGTGCAATCTCCCCGATCGGATACGGCACGCACAGCAGCAGGCCTGTTTCGAAGAAGTACGGCAGGAATTCGCTGTCCAGCGTAATCGCCAGCTGATGGTCGCTCAGGACCTGCACGCCCGCCAGCGTTTTGCTTTCGCCCGTGATATACGCGCCGTACCCCGCAATGTGTTCCGCGCGGTAAATCTTCCCGCCGATCTGCTCGATCTCAGGACTCATCATCAGCAGCAGGGAGAACGCGTAGTCCCACGCCGTAATCGGCGTTCCGTCAGAATAGTACAGGTCATCCTGCAGCATCATGTAGTACGTCCGGTTTTTCGTCTCGTCCTCGTCCGCCACGATCACGTCCCGTACCACCGACGGATCAAATACATATACGCCCTGGTTCTGGTCCCAGTTGACCAGGTTGTATCCGTGGATCAGCGCCCTCACGTCGATATCCGACGTATCGTTTCCGAACATCTCCGTGAAGAAGTCGCCTTTCATGACCGTCGTATGGCCGACGATCAGTTCCTTCCGTTCCGCTGTCCCGCTCTCAGCCGAAGCTGTGAGCGGAATCAGCGTCACCGTCAGGATTGCTGCGAGCAGAAGCGTCAGGATTCTTTTCATGTTCATCATGATCGTCTCACCTTTCATGCCGTTCATGTCTTTTCTCCTTCCTTTCTTCCCGCATTATTCGTAGCAGTCGCCCACGTGGTTGATCACTGCAATTCCGGGTACTACCTTCGGTTTGCCCGGCGTGGTGGGCTTATGGGTATTGGTGATTGTCGTAACCTTTCCGGTCGGATCCACTTCATAGGAGGTCGCTCTGTAACCCAGGACTTCCTGTTCCTTCCAGGTGTACTTCACTTCCTCGCCGTCGATAACGGCCGGCAGGTTTTCGATTGTCGCGGTCCACCCGCTCTTCTCGGTCAGGATCACTGTTTCCACTGCCTTGTCGCCGCCGTACAGCGTGACTGCCAGGGACAGCGGCCGCAGTTCTGCCTTGTCCTTGTTGTCATCCCAGACCTTGATAATCTTCGCGTAAGTGGTTCCGGGCACGTGCTTGTTGGTCAGTGAGGTGAAGTTGCCGAACACTTCCTCAGATACCAGTTCGTAGCCTTCCACCTTTTCTTCCTGCCAGGTGTAGACGTACTCGTTGCCGTCTCTGTCATACAGCGGCAGGTTGTCAACTTCGGCGATCCAGTTGTTCTCTTCGCTCAGGATCACCTTGGTTACTTCGGTCTCGCCCCTGTACAGTGTCACCGTCAGGGTCTCCGGCCGTACGCCTTCCAGGTCATCCTCGTCGTCCCATACCTTCATGATGGTGACGGATGTCTTCGGTACGTTGTATTCGTTCTTCAGTTTCACCGTCACCGTTTCGCCGGCTGCCACTGTCGTTTCACCGGATGTCACGGAGGTCTTCATCAGCATCCATGCGCTGCTCAGGCCGTACGGGTTCAGTTCGTATACCGTGTATTCGCCCGCGGCCAGATCTGTGAAGGTATAGGTGCCGTCCTTGTCAAACTCGCTGTAGCGGACGTCGCCGATCAGTCCGTACGGTCCGTACACTCTGAACTTCAGTTCCTTCGTAATCTCTTCGGATCCGTCCGGGATTCCCTCGAAGGTCTTCTGAATCACCAGCTTGCCGAGCTTCCGGATGTTCGTTACGACCGCCTGGACCGTCTTGCCTTCTTCGGCGATGATGCCCTTCGCTTCTTCGGTTTCCTTACCGTCGATCTCCAGGATCACGTCAAACGTTTCCGTCTCGTCTTCGGCAATGGTGTACTCCGTGCCGGTCGGGATCTGAGTGATGGTCGCCTTTTCGCCGTCCTTCAGCCAGATCCTGAGCTTGCCGTCGGTGAAGGTGTATCCGCCGAATTTGCCGTTCAGCGTCTCGTCGCCGTTCTTCAGCGTCACCGTGAAGCCGAAGACGCGGTCATGATCCGCTTCGTACTTGCTTTCGACCTTCTTCTCCAGGCTCAGTTCGCCTGTCTTCCGGGTGTTGGTCACGGTCACGTGCTGCGCTTTGCCTGTTACGATCTCACCGGTCTGGCCCGTGTATTCAACCGTAAACTCGAAGCCTTCCTCGTCCGTACCCTGTTCGGTTACAGTGTATTCAGTGCCTTCAGGCAGGCCTGCGATAACCTTGTACTCACCGTCCGCCAGCTCGAATACCTCGGATACACCCTTCTCGAACTTCACTTCGCCGAACGTACCGCTGACATCCTCGCCGTCCTTCAGCGTCACTGTGAAGCTGAACTTCTGCTCATGGTCAGCTGTCAGGCTGCTTACGACCTTCTTGCTTACCACCAGGCCGCCTTCGGTCTTCACGTTGGTGAATTCGGCCTTCGCGGGGTTCTCCTTCACGATGGTCCCGGTCTCTCCGGTCTTCACCGTGATGAAGCCGTCCTCAGCTTCTTCCTCCACCGTGTATCCGATACCGGCAGGCAGCTTCTCGAATGTCTTTGTCTCGCCGTTCTTCAGCGTGAATATGTATTCGCCGTTTTCGTCGAAGGTCGTCTCTCCGAACGTGCCGCTCAGCGGTGCGTCTTCGAACGTGAGCGTAACCTTGAAGCTGAATGCCTTTTCATGGTCTTCGGCCGTTGTGCTCTCGACTGTCTTGGTGACTTCCAGCTTGCCCTCTTCACGTGTGTTCGTGAAGGCAGCGGTTTCGCCGGTAACTGTACCGCCCTGTACAGCCTTTTCTGCGTTGAAGTACGCTTCCTTCGCCTCGATAATCGTGAATCCCACATTCTCTGGCAGGCCTGCGATTGTCTTGGTTTCCGTACCCTTCACCCTGATCTCGGCTCTGCCGTCTGTGAAGGTGATTTCTTCTGTTTCTTCCGTCAGATCGCTTGCGGCGGTAAAGGTTCCGCTGATCCGCTCGTTCAACTGGATCGTGAAGCTGAATTCCCTTGTCTCGTCAGCTTCAATCGGGCTGACTACTGTCTTGCTGACCGGCAGCTCAGACAGTTTCCGGATGTTCGTGAAGGTAATGGCAGCCACTTTGGTTTCCGCCTCAATGATGCCGGTTGCCTTCTCTGCTTCCGCTCCGTCCACCGTCATCTTCACTTCGAAGCGTTCGTCGTCATCGAACAGTTCTTCCACGGTGTATTCTGTTCCGTACGGAATCTGGCTGATTACCACCGTCTGGCCGTCTCTCAGTCCGACTGTTGCGAAGCCGTCTTCGAAGGTATAGCCGCCGTAGGTGCCGTTCAGCGTCTCCTCACCATTCTTCAGTGTTACGGAGAACTGGTAAACCGCCTTATGGTCCACGCCGCTCGGGCTTTCCACGGTCTTCGTCAGTTCGAGCTTGCCCGTATTCCGGGTGTTGGTGATGGCTGCGTGTGAGGTCTTGCCTTCCTCGATCGTTCCGGTTTCTCCGCGGTACTTCACCGTATAGAGCTTGCCAGTTTCGTCTTCAAAGACTTCTTCAACCGTGTAGCCCATATCCTTCGGCAGGCCTTCAATGGCGATCGCGTCGCCGTCCTTCAGAACCAGGGTCGCGATACCGTTGATGAAGGTGGCTTCTCCGAAGGCCTGTCCTTCGTCTCCGCCGATTGTCAGATCGTCCAGCGTCACCTTTACGGTGAACTCGGCTTCCTCGTGATCCGCTGCCAGGCCGCTCACGACCTTCTTGCTTACCACCAGGCCGCCTTCAGCCTTCGTGTTCGTGAATGCCGCGATGGATTCGCTCAGGCAGATGCTGCCCGTCTCGCCCACGCTGGTCGTCACGAAGTTGTTCTCGTCCGCTTCGGATTCGGCTACGCTGTATTCGATGCCTACCGGCAGTCCGGCGATCGTCATACTCTCGCCGTCCTTCAGCGTGATTTCCTCGCTGACGCCATCCTTGAACTTGACCTCGGTCTCTTCTGTTCCTTCTTCCGTGGTCTTCGTTCCGGTGTAGGTCTTCTCGCCTTCCGCAGCGCCTGTCAGCGTCACAATGAAGTGGAACTCCACATCCTTGTCTGCTTCGTTGTCGCTCTGGACCGTCTTCTGAATCTTCAGGTCGCCCGTCTTCCGCGTGTTCGTAATCGTCGTTTCGGCCGTCTCGCCTTCCGCAATCGTGCCGGTCTCGCCTTCATACGATGCCTCGAACGCCGCCGGTACCGTTTCAACCACGACGTAGTCCGCGCCTGCAGGCACGCCCAGGATCGTGACCTTCTCACTGGCCTTCAGCGTGATCTTCGCGCGGCCGTCTGTGAATTCGACTTCGGATTCTTCGCCTTCTGCCAGGCTGCTCTCCGCCTTCAGCTTCTCGCTGATCGACTCGCTCAGCTGGATCGTTACGTCGAATGTCGTCGCTTCATCGCTGCCGTCGCTGTCGATCGCCAGGTCGCTGACTACTTTCTTCGTGATCGCGATGTCGCCCGTCTTCCGGATGTTGACATACTCTGCCTCGACGGTTACGCCTTCTTCGGTGACCGTGCCGGACGCCTCGAAGGTCTCCTTTTCGTCCACGGTCGTCGTGAAGCGTGCATCCTCGTCTTCGGTGATCACGTACTTCGTTCCCACCGGGATCTGATCCAGCGTGATCTCTTCGTCCGCCTTCAGGTGGAACTGGATCGTGCCGTCTTCGAAGGTGTAGCCGCCGTACGTGCCGTTCATCGGCTTGCCGTCATCCGTCGTCAGCGTCATGCCGAAGGTGAACAGGATCTCGTCGTCACCTTCATATTCGCTGTCGACTGTCTTCCTGATCTTCAGCAGGCCAAGCTTCCTCGTGTTCGTCACCAGCGCCGCCAGCGTCTTGCCTTCTTCAATGTTGCCGGTCTCGCCGCTGTAGGTCACGTTGTACAGCTTGCCGTCCTCGTCGCTCACTGTTTCTTCGACCGTGTAGTCCAGGCCCTTCGGCAGTCCGTCGATTACCGCGACTTCGCCGTCCTTCAGGTTCAGCGTTGCCACGCCGTCCGTGAATGTCGCGTCGCCGTAGATTCCGTTAATCGCGTCACCCAGGGTTACGATGATTTCATAGGTCCTCTCGTGGTCGGCTTCGACCGCGCTTACGACCTTCTTGCTTACCACCAGGCCGCCTTCAGCCTTCGTGTTCGTGAATGCCGCGATGGATTCGCTCAGGCAGATGCTGCCCGTCTCGCCCACGCTGGTCGTCACGAAGTTGTTCTCGTCCGCTTCGGATTCGGCTACGCTGTATTCGATGCCTACCGGCAGTCCGGCGATCGTCATACTCTCGCCGTCCTTCAGCGTGATTTCCTCGCTGACGCCATCCTTGAACTTGACCTCGGTCTCTTCTGTTCCTTCTTCCGTGGTCTTCGTTCCGGTGTAGGTCTTCTCGCCTTCCGCAGCGCCTGTCAGCGTCACAATGAAGTGGAACTCCACATCCTTGTCTGCTTCGTTGTCGCTCTGGACCGTCTTCTGAATCTTCAGGTCGCCCGTCTTCCGCGTGTTCGTAATCGTCGTTTCGGCCGTCTCGCCTTCCGCAATCGTGCCGGTCTCGCCTTCATACGATGCCTCGAACGCAGCCGGTACCGTTTCAACCACGACGTAATCCGCGCCTGCAGGCACGCCCAGGATCGTGACCTTCTCGTTGGCCCTCAGTGTGATCTTCGCGCGGCCGTCCGTAAATTCGACGTCGAATGTATCTTCCGTCTCTTCGCCGGTTTCTTCCGCGGGCTCTTCTGTCGGCTCCTCTGTCGGTTCTTCCGTAATCAGTTCTCTCTTCGCTTTCAGCGTCTCGCTGATCGGCTCGCTCAGCTGGATCGTTACGTCGAATGTCGTCGCGTCCTCGCTGCCGTCGCTGTCGATCGCCAGGTCGCTGACCACTTCCTTCGTGATCGCGATGTCACCCGTCTTCCGGATGTTGGTGTACTCAACCTTAATCAGGTCTTCGTCTGTAATGTATTCCTTGTCGATCGTACCTGTCGCAATGAGCGTCTCGGCCTCGTCCACCTTCGTCGTGAACCGCTTATCCTCTTCTTCAGTGATCTCGTATTTGGTTCCGATCGGGATGTTCTCGAAGATGATCGGCTCGTCTTTCGCCGTCAGGTAGAATTCGACCTTGCCATCCTGGAAGCTGTAGCCGCCGTACTCACCGTTCATCGGCTTGTCGTCGTCCGTCTTCAGCGTCATCGTGAAGGTGAACAGGATGTCCTGATCCTTTACATAGTCGCTTTCAACAATCTTGTCGATGCTCAGCTGGCCGGTCTTCCGGGTGTTCGTGACCAGAGCGCCTTGTGTCTCGCCTTCAGCGATCTCGCCCTCGTCTGTCTCCTCGCCGGTCTTGTTCGTGTAAGTTATGTTGTAGAGCTCGCCGGTTTCGGGGTTGTCAAAGATTTCTTCCACCCTGTAGCCCAGCTCGTTCGGCAGGCCGGTGATGGCCGCCACTTCGCCGTCCTTCAGCTTCAGTTCGGCTACGTTGTCCGTAAAGATTGCGTCGCCGAATATACCGCTGATCTTGGGTTCGCCCTCTTCTGTCAGCAGGGTCACCCTTACGGAGAATACCAGGTTATGGTCCGCTTCAACTGCGCTCTTAACCTTCTTGCTGACCACCAGGCCGCCTTCCAGCTTCGTGTTCGTGAATGCCGCGATAGATTCGCTCAGGCAGATGCTGCCCGTCTCGCCCACGCTCGTCGTCACGAAGTTGTCTGCTTCGGATTCAGCTACGCTGTATCCGACGCCTACCGGCAGGCCGGAGATGACCACGCTCTCACCGTGCTTCAGCTTGATCTCCTCGGAGATACCGCTCGCATTGAAGGTAATGGTCATCTTCTTTCCTTCTTCTGCTTCCTCGGTCTCCTCTTCGGTTGCTTCCGCGGTTCCTTCCGTGGTTCCTTCAGCCGGTTCTTCCTCTTCACCCTTTGCGCCGTACTTCATTGCGTCATAGGTCAGCTCTTTCGCTGCCGCGCCGGTCAGTGTTACGACAAAGGTGAATTCCAGATCGTCGTCTGCGTCATTGGTGCTGTTGACGGTCTTCTGGATCTTCAGGTCTCCGACCTTCCGGGTGTTGGTGATAGTGGTTTCCGCCAGACTCTTCTCCGGAATCTTTCCGGTTACAGTGCTGTCATACGTGACGTCGAATGCCGACGGTACGGCTTCCACTACAGTGTAGGTGGCGCCCGCGGGCACACCATGGATCGTTACGGTTTCGCCGGCCTTCAGCTTGATCACATCGGAGATGCCGTCGGTGAAGGGCACTTTTTCTGTATTTGTCTCTTCTTCCGGTTCGCCCGTACCTTCGTTCGGGGTTTCTTCCGCTTCCTCGCCTTCCGGCTCAGACTCAGGCGCTGCTTCTTCCTTCGCCTTGGTTCTCGTCGCCTTCAGCGTTTCGTTGATCGGCTCGCTCAGCTGAATCGTGATGTCGAACGTTGTCGCTTTCTCGCCGCCGTCGATATCAATCGCCAGACCGTTCACGACTTCCTTCGTGATCGCGATGTCGCCGGTCTTCCGGGTATTGGTGTACTCAACCTTAATCAGGTCTTCATTTGTGATGTATTCCTTGTCGATCGTACCTGCCGCAATGAGCGTCTCGGTCTCGTCCACCGTCGTCGTGAACCGCTGATCCACTTTTTCAGTGATCTCGTATTCGGTTCGGATCGGGATGTTCTCGAAGACAATCGGCTTGTCTTTCGCCGTTAGGTAGAATTCGACCTTGCCGTCCTGGAAGTTGTAGCCGCCGTACTCGCCGTTCATCGGCAGACCATCGTCTGTCTTCAGCGTCATCGTAAAGGTGAACAGGATGTCCTGATCCTTTACATAGTCGCTTTCAACAATCTTGTCGATGCTCAGCTGGCCGGTCTTCCGCGTGTTCGTGAACTCTGCCTTCCGGATCCTGATGACTCCGTTTTCTTCAGTAATGGTTCCGTTGATGGAGAACTTGTCCTTCTCACCGTTCACTTCCGTGTTGAAGTTGCCGTCTGCCGTTTCTGTCACGGTGTATTCCGTGTCGACAGGCAGGCCGGTAATCACGACGTTTTCACCGTCTGTCA
Organism: uncultured Clostridia bacterium; assembly: GCA_946411525.1. GTDB lineage: Bacteria > Bacillota > Clostridia > Christensenellales > Aristaeellaceae > Aristaeella. The sequence goes on from CAMKEI010000011.1 coordinate 44,695, forward strand.
GCTCGATGTCCGCCTTGCTGAAGTCGTCGTCTTCGTTTTCTTTGTCGAATGTGACTTCTCCGAAGGTTCCTACGATTGCAGGCGTCAGTGTAATCTCGAACTTGAACTTCTTTTCATGGTCGGCAGCAACCGCGCTCTTTACCTTCTTGCTGATCAGCAGGTCGCCGACTTTACGTACGTTGGTAAATGTCGCTTCAGAAGTCTTGTCCGCGGAAATCATTCCGGTATCACCGGTCTTGATCAGCTCATAGCCTTCAGGCGTCTTCTCATAAACCCAATAGGCAATGCCGGCGGGCAGGGTCGTCCGGATCTTGTCACCGTCTTTCAGCGTAAACAATGCTGCAATGTCGCCTGCCTGGATGCCGAATTCACTGAACGGTTCTGCTTCTTCCGCCGTGAGTTTCTTGAAGGTCATGGAGTTGTAAACTGTTCCTGCCTTCTTGGGTCCTCCGTCCGGATCGATCCATTCGTATGTGCGCGGATCGACTGCCGGATCCGTCACGACTGCGAAGTCGAATCCCTCATCATGATCTTCAGGCCTTACGCTTTCCACGATCTTGGTGACTTCCAGGTCGCCCGTATCGCGGATGTTATGGAATGCGCAGGTAACCGTCTCACCGTTTTCACCGATGACGCCGATCTTCGTATAGACGCCGTTTTCCGGTGTATAGAACTCCGTCTCTGCCTCAGTAATTGCATAGCTGATACCAATCGGCAGGCCGATGATCGTCTTTGTCTGGTCGCCGTTTACAGTGATTGGCGCTTCACCGTCGGTGAACTGAATCGTCTCAGGCGCTTCTTTGTCGCTGACCTTCACTGTAAATACGTCATCATCCTTGATCTTGTCGCTCAGCTTGATCTTGAACGTGAATTCCCTTGTCAGATCGGCTTCGATATCGCTTTCAACAAGCTTGGTGAGTTCGAGCTCGCCCAGCTTCCTTGCGTTCTCTGCGGTTACGCTGACTTCTGCGTTATCCGCGGTGATCTCGCCCGTGCTGTCTTCATCAAACTGAGGATCTTCAAACAGATCCGCGTCATATTCTTCGGTAATCTCGTAGGTCGATCCAACCGGGATACCGGTAATCGTGACGCTGTCCTTATTGTCCGCCCGGACCCATACGCGGGTCTCGCCGTCCTCATTGAAGCTGTATCCGCCGAAGGTGCCGCTGATGGGTTTTCCGTCCGCGTCTGTCAGCTTGACAGTGAAAGCAAAGATGAGTTCCTCGTCGCCTTCCAGCGTTACTTCGCCGGTCACATAGGTCTTTTTCAGTGTCAGGCTTCCGCTCTTCCGTTCATTCACGAAGTGGGCGGTTGCGGTCGCGGTGTCGCTGATAATGTCATCTTCACCGCCGCCGATGATGTACGCGCCTTCCGCAGCTTTGATGATGTTCGCTTCGTCCGCCTTGTCATGATAGACCGTGAAGATGTCGCCATCCACATCCGTTTCTGCAACGGACCATCCGGTGTCCTTCGGCAGTCCGACGATGACCATGATCTCGCCGTCATGCAGGCTGATCTTTGCCACGCCTGCCGTGAATACCACATCGTTCGTAGTAGCAATGCCGTTGATGGCTGCCTTCAGAGATCCGTTGAATTCTGTGTCGTCCAGCGTGATGACGAATTTGTAAATCGCATCCTTGTCCTTATCAACCGTCAGCGGGCTGATGACGCTCTTGGCAATTACCAGCGCGCCTTCTTCCTTGATATTGGTATAGGTTGCAGTAACTTCTTCGTCTTTGTTCAGGATCGTGCCTTCTGCATTGTCGCTCAGGGTTACGAAGCCGTCAACATATCCGTCCTCGCCTTCCTCGGCTTCCTTCACGACATAGTGCGTGCCAAGCGGCAGGTCTTCGAAGATGGCCTTGTCGCCCTTGGTCAGGGTGAATACACCGTCTTCGTCCGCGTCGCTGCAGTATTTGCTGGGATCCAGTTTGATATCTTCCGTACCGTTGTTCCAAATCAGTTCGATCGTGAAGGTAAACTCCGTATCGTCCCAGGCAGTCTCGGCGCCTTCAGCCTGTGTGCTGAGCACTTCCTTCGTGACAGTCAGGTCGCCGGTCGGCAGCGTGTTGGTAATGGTGCTGCCGTCCACAGCTTTCTCAAACCACTTCGGAATATTGATTTCGTCCGTGGTGTACTCAATCTCCTGTTGTTCACCGGATACGCCGGTCAGGTTGATGTACTTTGGCAGTTTCTTCCAATTGAATTCCCACTTGCCGTCATCTGTCGGCAGGGTGATGGTGTCAACCACATTCGTTACATTATTGCCGTCAGCATCCTTATAGCTTGCATAAAGCTGGATGGTAACTTCAATCTCGGCCAGTTCTTCATCTGTCATGAAGTCTATGCCTTCCCATTCCTTCTTGACCGATGCATCTTTGTCCTCAGGTGTGTAGCTGTTCGTAACTGTCCAGTTGCTGTCGCTGTCTTCGATCTTAACTGTGTAGACAGACTTATCGTCTTCTTCCACAACTTTGATGGTGTCGCCGTCTTCAAGCGTGGTACCGTTAATGATTTCCTTGACGATATATGTCTGTTCCACGCCGTTGATCTTCTGCGGCAGATCCGTCCAGATATGGCTCCATTCGCCTTCCTTCGGCAGCGTCACAGGATCGCCGTAAGCGGTTTCGGTCGGCTCTCCGCCTTCTTCTGCCGCAGGCGTCTGTACATACAGCTGTACCTGAATGCTCGTAGGCCGCTTGCCGTCCTGGTTGTCCGCGTCGTCCCAGACCTTCAGCACGCTTACTTCAATGGTCTTCGGTACATGCTTGTTCGTCAGGATATAAGGATCTTCCGTTGTGCCTGTACCAGTCCGGCCAACATATTCATACTGATCGGTCAGGTCGATCGATGTATACTCTTCAACGGTGTATGTGATTACTTCGCCATCGTCATACTTCGGCAGTTCGGTGAACGTGTAGCTCCAGGTATCGTCACCGTTTTCATCTTTGCCGACCGTAACATCTGCATCACTGGTATTCAGTACTTTCTCTGCTACGGGTTTGCCGTCTGCGTACAGAATAACTGTGATCTTGGCAGGCCGCACGCCGTCCTGGTCGTTATTATCGTCCCACAGCTTCGTTACCGGCACTTCCGTCAGCTCAGGAGTATAGCTGTTCGTAACTGTCCAGTTGCTGTCGCTGTCTTCGATCTTAACTGTGTAGA
>CAMKEI010000012.1 GCA_946411525.1 uncultured Clostridia bacterium
CAGAAAAAGAACATGCCGTATTTTCATGGTTTTCACCCCCTCCCATATATATATGCTTCTGTGTAAAGATTATAATAGCATATATTGCTTTGTTATGCAATTATTGCTTTTTCAGAATAGACACCATTCTGTCGTTATCCGTACAGACATGGAATATGTTCAGTGTGGTTTTGTTTCCCATCCGGGTATAGAAAGGTCCCTCCTATGTGTGCGTATGATAAAGAGAAGATACACACATCGCAGTTGGAAAGCTGAATACAAAGCTGTTTCTTTTCTATACAGGCACAATTTACTTTATCAGTATCGTACAACCCAATAAAAGATGATCAGAGATTTAGCATACACTGCTTTTAAATTATCGCGACACTCGGGCTGTTTCCGTACTGTCCGTAGTTATCGCTTTTTACATGACGAAAAGAGAGTAAGAACAGAATATTAGTCCAGGAATAAACGTGAATATAATCAAAATGATTGTTACGCTTTTCTTGTCAATGAATCTCCTGCTGCAAGTGGGCTAAAAATGGACAGGCCGGGATTACAAAGCCCTGTTTTTTATCATCCGGAAATCTTTTCCAGCTCTGCAAACTTGACCTTTCCGTAATCATTCCTCGGAATCTTATCAATCACAAACACCCGGAATGCGGAATGATGAAGGTTTGTCTTGCTGCTGATGAAGGAAATAACTTCTTCCTTCAGGCCTTCATCTGTCGTGAAGATGTTCATCCGCTTGTCATCGCCGGTACAGACAAAATCCGCCGTGGGCTGCCATGTCTTCAGAATCCGCTCCGTTTCGTCCAGGCTGACACGGAGTCCAAACAATTTCAGGAACCGGCCTTTCCGGCCGATGATAAAGTAGAAGCCGTCCTGATCCCGTTTGGCGATATCCCCGGTATGGTACTCTCCGCAGAATTCGTCGTCCTTCATCAGGTCGTCCCGGCAGACGGCGTAGCCCATCGTTACGTTCGGTCCGCGGTAACCCAGCTCGCCGGTGACGGTGCCGTCCTCGTTTTCCACTTCGTCCAGCAGGAACAGTTCCCCGTTCGGGATCGCCTTGCCCATGCTGCCGATCTTTTCCAGCGCCAGGCTGGGATCCAGGAACGCCATCCGTGCGCTGGTCTCGCTGGTGCCGAAGGTGGCGCAGAACCGCTTCCCGCTGTTTTTGCAGTAGGACGCGATCCAGGTGAACATCTTGTCCGTCAGTTTTCCGCCGCCCTCTGCCAGGGTGTACAGGTCCGGCAGGTCCATCTGGTCGAATCCGACCCGGCGCATGACCTCATAGCTGAAGGGCACACCGCAGAAGCTGGTCCCTTTGTTTTCTTTGATAAACTCCCAGAACTCGGGATCCATCAGGTTCGCCTTGATCATCAGCACGGACGCGCCGACCACCAGGTGGCTGTTGATCACGTTCAGGCCCATCGTATAGTTCATGGGAAGGTCGCAGATGCCGATCTCCTCCGTGCTCCAGCTGAACACCTTTGCCACGTTCTCCGCGTTGGCTTCCAGGTTGCCGTACTTATGCCGGACCAGTTTGGGGCTTCCGGTGGAGCCGGACGTGGTGAGCAGCATTGAAAGCTTTTCGTTCAGCGGATATGGTTCGTACCGGGTTTTCAGCAGAACATAACCACAGGCGGAATAGATCTTCTCACCGCCGATGCCTTCCGCCTTTTTTTCCGGAGCCCAGTAATAGGAGGGTGTGTACATGCTCTCCAGGTTCATCCTTAATCCTTCGTCCAGGCTCGCGCTCAGGAGCAGCGGAACCTGCCTGTTGTTTTCGAACGCCATGTAGCCGATTAGGGATCCGGCGCAATTTTCGCACAGGCAGAAGATCACGCTCCGCGGAAGCTTCAGGTCGTCGAACTCCCGGATCGTTCTGCAGACGTCCCCGTAGGTCAGTGAATAACCGCTGTCGTCCTTGATGGCCATTTTGGCCTGGTTATGTTTGTCAACGTTGAGAAACATATTTCTTTCCTCCTGAAACAGTGCCGGTTGCTTCCTGATGGTCCGAATTCAGTTTATCCTTCGGCCTGGAGCTTCTCGATCAGTTCGATCATGGCGTCCACGGTGTTAAAGTTGTCGGGTTCAAGATCGTCGACATCGATTTCTACGTCGAACGTATCATTCATTTCCTGAACGATCGAGATAATGTCAAAAGAATCCAGTATACTTTCGTCAATCAGCTTTTTTTCTTTTTCAAACTCTACGTCCGGGCGAATTTCCTCCAGTAAGGCAAGCAGTTGTTCTCTCATGATTCTTTTCTCCTTTACTTGATGATATTTATATTCTGTTTCTATTGAAAAAGAATATTCAACAATTGTAGTTTTAAGCGGGAAACTGTATTTCAGCTATCCGTTTTTGTCCAGATATCCATCTGCCGTGTCGTATCTGCGAACCCTGTTTTTTCATACAGGGACAGAGCCGCTTTATTGGTCTGTTTAACCCAAAGAAGGTATTCCTTTTCCGGCCCTCCCCTGGCAATAATTGTTTGCAGTAATTCCTTTGCAATTCCTTTTCCGCGCATTGCCGGATTCACAGTAACATGCCGGATCCAGGACCGTCTACCGCTTGATTCGATCATGGCGCAGCCAATAACCTTACCGGAGATGGAATCCCCATATACCCACATTTCATGATGGAGAATCGCTTCTGTCAATTCATCGCCGACAGGAAACGCGTCTGTCAGTCTGTCAAATGAGGAACAGAACAATGACAGAATGGCTTCTTTATCCTGTAGATCGGCCTGCCGGATAACGCCTCCCGTTATGGATGGCATTTGAGAATCGGAAGGTTTGCAGCTCATCATCCTGGCAGTGTCCGAAAAACGAAAACCGCATCGACGAAGGATATCTCTTTCTGCTTCTTTCTTTTCTGACAGCCGTGCGGAATAGATGATTTCAGAAACCAGTTCCATATGATCAGGAAGTATACATTCATAGGAATCCGTTTTGTCTGTGTGCGCCTGATAAAAGAACTGATTTCTTCCCTCTTTCACCAGAATCCAGCCAAATCCTCCTGCAGCGTCTGTTTCATACAATTGCTCTGACTGAATAGCTTTATCAATGTCATCCGGCAGCCAGTAGCAATTGCTGATATACCCTTTCAGAGAAAGCAGGCTGTTTCCTGTGTCTTTGATATCACTGATCTTCCGCATCTGTAATCATGCTCCGCAATTCGCTTCGGTCGATTTTTCCGTTTTTGTTCAGGGGCATCGTGTCGAGATGAACATAAATATTGGGGAGCATATATTTGGGGAGTTTTTCTTTTAGCCGGTTGATCAGTTCTTTCCGGTCAATATCACCGTCGTAGAACAGATAAATCTTGTTTTTGATCTGATCATAGATGCAGCAGCACATCCGGACTTCATCGATAGCCCCGGCAAAAGTTTCAATCTCTCCCAGTTCGATCCGGTGACCCATATGCTTGATCTGGAAATCTTTTCTGGACGCAAACACATATTCATTCCGCTCATTCAGATATGCCAGGTCTCCGGTATGATAGATCAGTTCCGGATAATTGTTATGTTCAGGCGTCTGTTTGAATGCCTGTGCGGTACGTTCGGGATTGTTATAGTATCCCAGGGCCAGGCAGGTGCCGCGCACACATATTTCCCCTGTTTCTCCGGGGCCGATGGGAGTTCCGTCTTCCCTGATAACCATCACATGCTCATTGGCAAAAGCTTTCCCCAACGGTAATACTTCCGTATCTTCAAACTGCCTGTCAATGACATAATACATGCAGTTGCAGGTAATCTCCGTCGGCCCGTACAGATTGACATACTGAACATCCGGCATGTATTTGCGCCAGATGTTCAGTTGTTTCATTGGCATTTGCTCTCCTGAAAACAACACATTTTTCAGAAAATGCGGAATATCATATTTGAAACTGTTAAACCCGGACGGAATGCAGATAGCCGAGACTGCCCAGATAATGGATGATACCTTTCTTTCATTCAGAAAATCGATGAGTTTCTTCGGCATCGTAAAGCAGACTTTGGGAATAATCTGCATCTGCGCTCCGCAATACAGCGTGGAATAAATATCCTTTGTGGAAACGTCAAAATCGAAAGGCGCCTGATTGCCAAATATCTCATCCTGTGTAAATCCGAATGTCCGGACAAACACAGGAATAAAATCGACAACAGACCGGTGGGAAATCAGCACCGCCTTGGGTACTCCGGTTGAACCGGAGGTGCAGATGGCATACAGCGGATCCGTGTCCAGCGCCTTGTCCTGGACATCCTGGATAGCCTGCTCATTCACTTCTGCTTTGGATAATACATCATAATCGTATACAGTACAGATTCCCTGAACTGCCGTTTCAATTTCCGGAAGATCTGTCAGTTTGATTGCCGCAACGGGCCTGATTTGTTCAAAAATAGTCCTGATTCGGTCGATTGGCTGATTGACGTCAATCGGAACATAGAAGTTCCCGCTGAATATAATGCCGAAAATGGCGCAGATGCTCTGAATATTTCTGTCAATAAAGACAACGATTGGTTTCCGCGTTGCATTGTGTTTTTCAATAAGGGCGGATCCTATTCTTTTTCCGGTTTCTGTAAACCGGGCATAAGTTATGAATTGCTGTTCATCTGCGAAAACCGTTTTGTTCGGGTTGCCGTTTTTCAGCCAGTTAATTATTTCCATAATATACCCTTCTTTTAAATTAAAACTGTTCATAAATAAAGCTTGCCGCATTATACTCAGGACCATAAATGCCAAAGATCAGAACTAGCAGAATAGCTGCGATATATATAGCCCACCGGAATATCAAATGCTGCCTGGCGAAGACTTCCCGGAAAGAAATACCTTTCTCATGTTTTGAGTCCACATACATCAGCAGGATCAGGAATAGCGCCAGGATAATCCAGTTGGCGTCGTTCAGGCCTAGTTTCAGAAGCGTGCCGTTGGTCAGGAACGAAATATTCCGCCAGTTCGTAAAGGTTCTGCCAAACATTGCCAATGCAGTCGGTAGATCGTTCGCCCGCGAAAAAAATCTTCCGACGCTTACAATTGTGAATGTGCGGAGAATCCGGAACGCCCGCCAGGTAACGGTTTTTTCATCGATCCGGCACAGTTTCCTTGCTTTGACATATACGTCTTCCAGCAGGATGCTGATCATGATAAACGTTCCGTTCCACACGCCGTAAGCTACATATTTCCAGTTCGCTCCATGCCAAAATCCAACGCAGAAATACACAATAAACATGGCAAGAAATGCCGGCAGTCGTTTGCCGACAAACTGTCCGAGTATCTTGCGACTCTTACGGCTCAAATTGGTAAATGCTTTGGATAATGAAAGCGGATAAAATATATAATCCTTCATCCAGCTACCCATCGTAATATGCCAGCGGCGCCAGAAATCCTCAATGGAGCTGGCGTAATACGGCTGCTTGAAATTCAGTTCCAGTTCGATTCCCAGCATCTGCGCTACGCCACGAGCAATATCCATTCCGCCGGAAAAATCCGTATACACCTGCAAACCGTAAAGCGCCACAGCAAAGAATAGAATCGGACCTGTGTACGATGTATAGTTTTCAAAAAGATAGTTGACAGGAATGGCAAGACGTTCTGCAATCACTAGTTTCTTGATAAAGCCCCATAACATCAGCTGTGCACCAAAGCACAATCTTTGATAATCAAAAGAGTGTCCCTCATAGAGCTGATTTGCAAGCTGCTTATACCGTGGAATGGGTCCCTGGATAATCTGCGGGAAAAAAGACATGAAAAGCAGGAATTTGGCAGGATTCCGATCAGCCTGCACCTTACCGCGATAAATATCGACCAGATAAGAAATCGCCTGTAGGGTATAGAAAGAAATGCCCAAAGGAAGAAGCAGATTCAGATACGGAACAGACCAGTTGGTTCCCAGAGAAAAGAAAAGGCTGTTCAGATTGTCACCGAAGAAATTATAATATTTCAAGAATAACAGGGCACCAAGTATCAATAGAATCCCTGCGCTCAGTATCCGACGGCTCTTCTTTTTCTGTTTTTCCTTCAGCGTCTTTTTCTCATCGCGGGTCAGTTCCGGATGGCTACTGAGATACTCTCGGTTCCGGTCGTTTGTCCACTGGAGAAGCAGGCCGAACAGATATGTCACCAGGCTCGTTGCGAGCAGGACGAACACCAACCATTTGCTGTTCAGCCAGTAAAAAACATAGCTGCCCGTAAGCAGGACTATCCACCGGATTTTCTTCGGGACAAGGTAATAAACCAGTACAACCGCCAGCACAAACAGGATGAACTGAAGTGAAACTATGCTCATTTCGCTTTTCCTCCTGCTGTCTTGCTAATTCCCTGGACGTTAAATCGGCCGTACTGTTTTTCGCCGTTCACCGTACGGTACGGAACCACGGTATAGGTATACTTGACAGAAGCTTCCCGGTTGATATTGTTATATTGTGTGGTTGTTGGCTTAACTGTCTTGATCAGTTCCCATGGCTTCCCTCCGCCCTTACGGTAAATTACATATCCTTCTGCTCCGTCAACCAGTTCCCAATAGATGGATATCGTCTGGTCCTTCGCGGTCGAACGGATCAGTTTCGGGGCGTCAAGATCCGCTCTTTCGGCATGATCCATTTCAAAGTCGAGGGCATAGAAGGCGATTTTATTGTTGTACTCTTCGGCTGCTTTGTCCCAGTCCTCCCATCCGGACGTCCCCCGCTTGTCCTCGAATCCATAATGGTCGATCAGGTACTTGCCCAAATAATGGGAAAACTTCAGTGAACCGTGGATATTTGTATGTGTTTCATTGTAAAATTCCATTTTCATATCCAGACCAAGCAGTTCAACGTTGTTCAGGAGGTCCAGGCAGGGATAGCCGCGGGCAACCGCCATATCAGTCAGGCTATTCATATGTTCGACGGCCTTTTTTGTTGTGCTTTGCGGACACGTCACAAACAGCACGTTCAGCTTCTGTTCGTCGCAGTAATCCAACAGATCGGTAAAGGCAGCCTGTACGTCTGCCGGGGGATCAAGTCTCTGATCCGATTTAATATAAGATTTGGAGAGGTCTGTTACCTGTTTGAGTAATTTATCGGAGTATCGTGAGCTCTTATAGTCTGTTTCTGCGGCGTCAAAAACCCATGGCTGCAGCTCGTTCCACCGGCTGTGGAAGCGGATGATGGGCAGGTAATACTGCAGTTTTTCTTCCAATGTAGCCTCGGTATCCATATGATCAGTTAGGTTTTTGATCATCTGGTATTTGTTCAGGGACGCCGGAAGATAATCGACTGAGTGATGGATCCAGGCGGAATTGGTCGTGGCTGACCAGCCTCTGAACGCATTCATGTTGATGATAAACAGCGCGTTGGGCTGAGTTTTGTGCGCTTCAATCAGGTAGTGCTTCATTGCAAGCACCGGCGCCGAGTAATTGGCATATGTCCAGACGGCGATACCGTATTCAGACCAGCCGAATAATGACTGGTAAAACTCAAACACCGCGCTGCCGCCGATATATACAGCGTCCAGGCTGCCCGGTTTCTCTTTGAGATACCCGACCTCAGCCTCATAGCTCCTCGGGTCGGAAACGCCGAAGTGCATTTGGACGAAATTGAATACAATGACAAAAACGATCAGAAACCCGATCGCCCTGAGCAAGTTCCACCAGCTGTTTTTCTTCATAGCCCCTCCGGATATTCAGGCGCTTTTCCGCCGCCTGTTATGCATAAGCGTCATAGCTGATATCACATGATCGTGCATCCGTCCACGGCCAGGACCTGGCCGGAAACATATTCCGACAGATCCGAAAGCAGGAACATGCAGGCCTTCGCGATGTCCTCCGGCTCAGCCAGGCGGCCCATGCAGATGTTGCTGATGCGGTTCTGCAGTTTTTCGGGATCCGCCTGCTGCATCATCGCCGTGTTGGTCAGGCCCGGGGCGATCGCGTTCACCCGGATCTTCTTTTCCGCCAGCTCCTTGGCGGCGGATTTTGTCAGGGAAACCACCGCGCCTTTAGTCGCGGAATAGACCAGCTGGCCTCTGTTGCCGCGAAGCGCGACCATGGAAGCGATATTGACGATGCTTCCGCCGGTCTCCTGCCTGCCCATGATCCGGCTGACCATCTGCAGCATGTTGATCGTCCCGAAGACGTTGACGTTGAACATTTTCTGCATGTTCTCAAAGCTGATCATCCCGATCAGTTCGTTGAACTCCACGCCGGCATTGTTCACCAGCCCGTCGATATGCCCGCATTCCTTTTTGATCTGCATGACGGCTGTCTTCGCTTCCTGCTCGCTGCTGATGTCGAAGTACAGGGAGCGGATCTCTCCGTCTGCTGAATCATTCACTTCTTTGTTCCATTCCTCGACGGATCCCGGGCGGACGTCCGTGGCATATACGGTCGCGCCGTTCCGGGCGAAGACCGTCGCCATGGCCTGTCCGATGCCCCTGCCGGCGCCGGTCACGATGATCACTTTATCGTTTAGTAAGCCGTAGGTTTTCTCTTCCATAGCCTGCTCCTGTTATCTGTCCCAGATCACCCGGATCTCACGGACCTTTTCTTTTTCAGGCTCCTGATACTTCTTTTTCAGGAACTCCGGCGCCACCTGCGGGAAAAGGGCGCAGCTCAGCACGTCTTCTTCCGTCCGGGCGTATTCCTTTGTTTCCTCTTTCAGCTTTTCCATCTCGGGCTCCAGCAGATCCGCCGGCCGGCAGGTGATGATTTCCTCGCCGCCAACCGCCTTTTCCCTGACTTCCTCGTTGACTTCGCCCGGGAGCCTGCCGTATTCGCCCTTCAGAAGCATTTTGGATTCTTTGGGGAACATTTTGTAGCGTTCCCCGCTGACCACGTTCAGCACGGCCTGGGAACCGACGATCTGGCTGGTCGGCGTGACCAGCGGCGGATATCCGAAATCCTTCCGGACCCTCGGAACTTCCCGGAGCACCTCTTCAAACTTATCCTCCGCGTTTGCCTGCTTCAGCTGGCTCAGCAGGTTGGACAGCATGCCGCCGGGCACCTGGTACAGCAGGGTGTTCGGATCCACCCGGAGCACCTTGGGATTCAGGATCCCCTGGTCCTGCATCTTCTGCGCCACGCCCCTGAAATGCCGGGCCGCCTTGCCCAGCTTCTTCTGGTCCAGTCCCGTATCCCGGCCTGTTCCCGCCAGCGCCGCCACCATGGATTCCGTCGCGGGCTGGGAGGTGCCGCCGGCCAGGGGCGACAGGGCGCAGTCGATGATGTCCACGCCGGCCATCGCGGCGAGGAGGTAGACCATGGCCCCCGTTCCCGTTGTGTTGTGGGTGTGCAGGTGGATCGGAACGCTGACCTTTTCCTTCATCTTTTTGATCAGGGCGTAGGCGTTGGCCGGCAGCAGCAGGTTCGCCATGTCCTTGATGCAGATGGTATCCGCCCCCATGTCCTCCAGCTGAACGGCCAGGCTGACGAAATAATCGTCGTTATGGACCGGGCTGGTCGTATAGCTGATCGCCGGCTCGCACAGCGCCTTGTTTTTCTTCGCCGCCTTCATCGCCACTTCGATATTCCGCGGATCGTTCAGGGCGTCGAAGATCCGGATCACGTCGATGCCGTTCTCTACGGATTTCGCCACAAAGGCTTCCACCACGTCGTCCGCGTAATGCCGGTAGCCCAGCAGGTTCTGGCCCCGCAGCAGCATCTGCAGCCTGGTGTTCGGCAACGCCCTGCGCAGCGTCCGCAGGCGTTCCCAGGGGTCTTCGTCCAGGAAACGCATGCAGGAGTCGAAGGTCGCTCCTCCCCAGCACTCCAGGGACCAGTAACCAACGCTGTCCAGCGCTTCGCAGGCGGGGAGCATGTCTTCGGTCCGCATCCGGGTCGCGGCCTGGGACTGGTGCGCGTCACGGAGGATGGTATCTGTGATATACAGTTTCTGTTTCGGCATTTCAACCTGAAAACTCATTTTCTGCTTCCTCTTGTTATCCGATTTCAAAGAGCGCGTCCCCGCCCTGGACCGAATCTCCCTGCTTAACGTGAAGCGCGGTGATCTTCCCGGCCTTCGGCGCGCTGATCTCGTTCTCCATCTTCATGGCTTCCAGCACAAGGACGGCCTGTCCCTGCTGCACTTCGTCGCCCTGGGATACGTTCACCTTCAGGATGGTTCCGGGCATCGGGCTGGTGACCGCGTTTCCGGCGGCGGGCTGCGCCGCCGCGGGCGCGGCGACAGCGGGAGCCGCCTGTGCGGGAGCCGCCTTGGCCGGCGCTTCGTCCTTCTTCGGAGCGGCAACGGGCGCGCTGCCGTCCATCAGTTCGATCTCCATCTCATAGGTTTTACCGTCCAGGGTAATTCTGTATTTGCTCATATCCTTAATCTCCTAACTGATATTTCCTGTATTCGATCTGCCGGTCCGAAATATACTGTTCCAGCGCGCTCTTCGGGACTTCCCGGAAGGAAACCACCCGGATCGCGGAAGCGTCCGTCTGCGTTTCCTCCGCGATGGCGGCTACCGCCATGGCCACGATCTGTTCCTTTTCCATGCGTTCATTACCGCCTTTCGTCATAACGGGATATTCCCGTGCTTCTTCGCCGGAAGGCTCTTCTTCTTTTCCGCCAGCATTTCAAAGGCGGACAGAACCTTCCGCCGGGTCTCCTCCGGCCGGATGACCTCGTCCACATAGCCGCGCTCCGCGGCCACGTAGGGGTTCATGAATTTTTCGTTGTATTCGTCCACAAGTTCCTGCCGCTTCGCCGCCGGATCCTCCGCCGCGTCGATCGCCCGCTTCCCGATGATCGCCACCGCGCCGGCGGCGCCCATCACCGCGATTTCCGCGATCGGCCAGGCATAGACGATATCCGCCCCCAGGCCCTTGCTGTTCATGGCGATATACGCGCCGCCGTAGGCCTTGCGCATGATCACGCTGACCTTCGGGACCGTCGCTTCCGAATAGGCGTACAGCATTTTCGCCCCGTGGCGGATGATGCCGCCGTGCTCCTGCTGGCTTCCCGGCAGGAAGGCCGGGACGTCCACCAGCGTCAGGATCGGGATATTGAAACAGTCGCAGAACCGGATGAACCGGGCGCCCTTGTCCGAGGCGTTGATTTCCAGCGACCCGGCCATGAAAGCGCTCTGGTTCGCCACAATGCCGATCGTCTTCCCCGCCAGCCGGGCAAAACCCACGACGATGTTCCGGGCGAAACCGGCCTGCACTTCCATGAAACTGCCCGCGTCCGCGAAGGCGCTGATCACGTCCCGCACGTCATAGCCATGTTTGGAATCCGCCGGAACGATGTCCGCCAGCGAGGCGCAGGCGTCCGTTTCCTGCCCGGGAACGGTCAGGGAACGGTCCCCGTTGTTCTGCGGGAAATAACCCAGCAGGCGACGGACTCCGTTCAGGCAGCTCAGGTCATCCGGATACACGAAATGCGCCACGCCGGAAGTGGTGCTGTGGACCGCCGCGCCGCCCAGTTCCGCCGCGGTGATCGTTTCACCGGTCACGGATTTGACGACCGCCGGCCCCGTGATATACATCTGGCTGTTTTGCTCGGTCATGAAGATATAGTCGCAGATGGCCGGGGAGTAGCATGCGCCGCCGGCGCAGGGCCCCAGGATCACGGAAATCTGGGGGATTACGCCGGACGCGATCGTGTTGCGGTAGAAGATATCCGCATACCCGGCCAGGCTGTCGATGCCCTCTTCGATCCGGGCGCCGCCGCTGTCGTTGATGGAGATGAAGGGCGCCCCGACCTCCATGGCCATGTCCATGGCCCGGCAGATCTTCATTGCGTGCGCTTCGCCCAGGGAGCCTCCGCCCACCGTAAAGTCCTGGGAAGAGGCGAAAGCGGTCCGGCCGTGGATCTTTCCGTATCCGGTGATCACGCCGTCGCCGGGCTTTTTCTTTTTGTCCATTCCGAAGTCCGAGGCCCGGGTAGAGATCATGTCGTTGATCTCCGTAAAGGTGCCGTCGTCAAACAGCGCCTCCATGCGTTCCCGAGCGGTCAGTTTGCCGGAGGCGTGCTGTTTTTCGACGCGTTCTGGCCCGCCGCCACGCGCTGCCTTCTCCCGTAGTTTGTCTAGTTCCTGAATTTTTATCTTCCAAAAATCGTCCATGTTTTATTTCTGTATGATTCAGTAAAAATCATACTCTGCCTTTCTTTATTTCTCACCTGTGTTCAATCCGCATCATTTTTCTCAATCCGATGGACCGGACTGCCTACATATGTTCCGGGTTGTTCGATATCTTTGATAACTAACGAATTTGCCCCGATGCTGACATCATGACAAACTGAAATATCGCCTAAGATTGCACTTCCGGCAAACAACTTTACATTTTCACCGATACGCGGTCCAATCCCTTGCGCGCCTTCTCCGACATGCCGTGTGCCTATTGTGCAATTCTGATAAATCGTAAAATTCTGGCCGATATTGCAAAAGCCGATGACGATTCCTACGGGATGCGCAATATAAAATCCTTTGTCTACTATCGCTTCAGAACCTATCCAGCAACCGAATTTATGCATGATTCTATTGTGATACAATTTTGCCAGCGTTTCCCATATTGCTCCGTTCTTTGATTGAAAATACCACATTTTCCTTGCAAGTAGCATGCAGTTGGTATTCGGTCGCAGGTGTTTTATACGAAACTGATTTATTATGTTTGTCTTTTTTCCCCGGAACAGTTCCCAATTTAAGATGGATCTGTATTCTTTGTATGTCATATTTTTGCCTCCTGTATGTTATGCGTTTCATCATATGCTTTTTCCAGGTTTTCCTGTAAAAAAGCCATAGATTCCTGCCGGATTTTATCAAGCTTACTGTCAGTATCTGAAAAATCAATCTCATTCGTATCGATCCGGTCCGGGCAATGATTCAGCATATGCTCCAGAAGGTCCAGTTCCCGAAGAAAATCATACATGCGTATATTGATTCCAGTTGTTTTTTCCCCTTTCATAACAGTGAAGAACTGTTTGTGATAGATCACCGAAAACGCGGTTGCGTGGAACGAATTCGTTACCACATACGCGGCGTCCCGCAGCAAACGGAGCCATCTCTGGGGAGTCGGCATGTTGAGTGTCTTCGCCTTGATGGATTTTGTGAAACCGGTCGTGGTGATAATAACCCGGTATCCGGTCATCCGGCTCAGTTTCTGATAAAACTGTACGATTTCTTCTGTCTGGTGGGTAAAATAGACGAAAATGTAGGGTTCCGCCAACTTCTTCGGTTCGGCGATCTCATCCCACTCTTCCTTTCGCAGGAAAACCACGGGATCCAGCACAACGACGGCGTCCCTGCCTGTGTATTTCTTTATAATCTTCTGTCCGGATTCTTCCCTGACCCCTATCTCACGTAACTGTGACAGTTGATCCGGAAGTCTAGTTTTTTCAGAATCAGATATCTCCGCCCGTCCGAAGCTCGCGGCATACGAAAACGCGTATTTCTTCGCGAATTTGAGATAGTAGGCGTCACAGTTGCGGTTAAACCGTGGGTTCCAGATAACATCGCTTCCGCAGACAAACGCGTCATACTGTTCGTTCAGCTTGTCCAGCTCTTTGAATGAATCACAATCCGCAAAATGGATATATTTGTTTTCGAACTGTTTAAACATTCCCCTTAGGCAGTAGGCCGCAGATTCCATGATCTTTTTCTTCCACGACGGGGATGGATATCCTTTCAGGTCACTGATGGGCAGCAGTGAATATCTGCAGTTTTCTCCGCCGATCCGCTGTTTGTCGATGACCGTCTGAAGCGCATATGCCTGAAGACAGCTTCCGTAATTCATGGTCTTAATGAACGTTACACCGCATACTCTCATTTTTTTCTCCCTGTACTGACTGTTCCTTATGTTTTGTCCTGCTTTTCTCTCAGCGCGGCTTCAAGATGATCCCGGATATACCGGATTGAATGATCCCTGACTGCCTGAAGCTGTTTATCCGCGGCAGTGAAATCCGGCGCTGTCGTCGGAATCGTATCCGGCGTCTCCGAATAAAGCCTGTCGTCCAATCCCAGTCCGTTCAGGAAATCATAAAGCCGGACATTGTTCCTAACACTCCGCTCTCCCTGGATCGCGACAAAGAATTTTTTATGGAACAGAACGGCAAAAGCGGTGCCGTGGAACGAATTGGTCACCACGTATTCAGCGTCGTGGAGCAGCCTCAGCCACCGCTGCGGGGTCGGGAAGGTCAGGGACTTCTGTTTGATCGCGTCGGCCGGCGACCAGGTGATCTGCACCACCGGCAGTCCGGTCTGGCGGCGGAGCTTTTTCAGAAAGCTGGTATAATTCGGCCGAGTGCTGGTGCTGTAGGCAAAAATGTATTTCCCCTTCCGCTTCTTCGGATCGGCGATCTGCATCCATTCCTCCTCCGTCAGCAGGAGCGTGGGATCGCAGGTTACTTCTATGTTTTTGTCCGTATAGAGCGCCAGCAGGTCTTTGGCGTATTCTTCCCGGACGCTGACGCCGTCCAGCCTGCCGATGCAGCGCCGGTAAAGCGCTTCCGCCGGTTCCGGGAGATTGACGCCTTCCCTGACCGCCTCCAGCGAAGCTTTCCCGAGGCTTGCCGCATAGGAGAACTTATACTTATCAGCAAAGTCCAGGAAGAACATGGTGTCTCCCTTCGTATAGGTAAAATTCCAGATCACGTCGCTTCCGCAGACGAAGGCGTCAAACTGCGGATCAAGCTTCTTCAGATCTGCCCGGTCTCCGCATTCGGTGAAATGCAGGTATTTCTTTTCAAAAATTTCAAACCGTCTTCTCCGGTACCGGGTGATCCTGCCGAAGCACTTCTGTTTTACGCGCGCCGTCAGTTTCAGATTTGTTTTGTTCTGCGCCGCTTCTTTCCTTCTGATGATGACGGTGGTAAGCAGTGAACAATCACAGGGCTCCCCTCCGATCTCCATGCGGGAAATCGTACGCTGTAGCGCGTATGCCTGTAAGCAGCTGCCGTAATTGGTGGTCATCACAAAAGTTACTCCGCAGACCCGCAGCATTTGGTTGCCTCCTGTTTTTTCATTCATCGAATCAGCTTTTTGATTTTCCGGACCAGGCCGGAGGGCATTTTGACCTTGATATACCGCTTCAGCCTGGGCAGATTCACCAGGTACTTCCGTTCGGCTGATTTCCAGCCGTTTTGCCGGAGCTCTTCAAAGAACGCGTCCCGTTGCGCCGGGTGGCGGACTGTCTTGGCTTTTCCGTTGCAAGAAAGGTTGTTGGCCGCGGCAATGTGTTCCGTTTGGGTCGGTTTCAGCTCAAGGCTGCTCTCCGCTGCCCTGAGCAGTTCCGCGCCTTTGGCGGTGCTGACCAGCATGGCTGAAACGCCGGCCCGGATGTCCATATCCGGATGATACCGGCTGATCCCCCAGTAATCGCCCATCGTCAGGTCCGATATCCGCTGGTCTGTCCCGTACGGGCACTGATAGCAGGACTGCCGGTCAATGAGCCTGGTGTAAAAGCTGTAATAATACGGATTCGCGATGTGCTCGCCGACAGCTTTTGTTTTTTTTCTTTTGCCGGTATAGGTGATATGGACGCCGACCCCGTAAGGATCCTTGTCCCTGAATTTCAGGTGAAGGTCTTTTTTCTTCATGCCCGGCTGGCAGACAGTGTCCAGGTATTTCTGGAACGCCAGCGGGCTCGGAGAACCGCTGCACAGGAAATCCAGTAGGTACAGGTTGTCGTAATCCTTCCTGAGAAAATTTTTCAGGCCCGCTGCCTGGCAGGGCAGTCCGGTGAACAGGATCTTCCGCCCGGAATCAAGCTCCTTCCGGATCTCCGGGAAACAGTCGCTTGCTTTGCTCCAGACGTATTTGGAACCCCGCATGGGTTTGATCTCTTCTTCATTTTCCGCCCGCCGCGTGACCGCGTTCATGTCGTCGTCCCACACGCAGCCGTAAACCGCTCCGCCCTGCCTGAACACTTCCCGGGACAGCGCTGTGAAAATGCCGCCCGACGTGCTCTCCCGCAAAGCGTCCCGGTCTTTCAGCTGAACGGCGTAAGCGACCTGGACCGGACGCGCCGCCGGCACGTGGATGGCCGGGCAGGTCTTTTCACACAGCCCGCACGAAACGCATTGATCTTCATTGATTACAGGAGTCGGAAAACCGTCCCGGTCCGCCTGCATGGAAATAGCGTTCCTGGGGCAGATCTCCCGGCAGGCTCCGCAGCCGGTACAGTGCTGTGCATCCGCCAGTTTCATCCTTCAGCATCTCCTTTGTCTGCAGTCTGTTTTTTCTGCCTGCCTTTTTTCAGTTTTCTGAATGTGTCCCCGAGGTATTTGAGGATAAAATGAAAATCGCGGTTCTTCGTTGCGGCGGACAGGCCGGTATAGACCAGGACGCCGGTGGCGATCTGGACCAGCAGCCGGACCGTGTTCGATCCCTGTATTTCCCCTGCCAGGAAAACGCAGCCGCCCATGACCGCCGTCATCAGCAGCTGCGGGATCACGTCCTTCAGCTGCTGGCGCAGGGAATAATCGAATTCCTTCCTGGCCGGGAAGGTGTTGACGATCAGCGCGAAAACGCTCAGCGGAATCGCGCAGAAAGCCGTGGCGTACATGCTGATATGGATACAGATCACCAGGACGGTGACCGTTACCGCCTTTTTGATAATCTCCAGTTTCAGCGACAGGTCGCTTCTCCCGATCGCCAGAATCGCCTGCAGGTTGATCAGCTGCATCGGCTGCAAAGCGTAGAAAAAGCAGCAGATCCGCAGATAGGGAGCGGCCTGAAGCCATTTGGCGGTATACAGGAATTGGATCAGGGAATCCGACACCAGCGCCAGCCCCGCCATGCAGGGAAAGATAAAATAAGTGCTCAGCGAGATCGCCCGCCGGATCATTTTTTTCAGTTCCGGCCGGTTGTCCGCTTTCTTGGCGTAAGCTGGGAACAGGACGCTCTGCACCGCGTTGGTCGTGTTCAGGTTGATCAGCGAGGGAATGTGCCTGCCCTTGTTGTAGAACGCCAGCTGGTCGGCGGAATAGTAACGCCCGATCAGAATGGAACGGAGGTTGTTGTAAAGCGTTTCGATCATCTGGGCGCCGTATGCCCGCCAGCCGAAGCTGTAAAGCGGCTTAAGCCGTTTGAAGGAGAATTTGAACTCCGGTTTCCATTTGATCGTAAACCACAGGAAGATCGTATCGATGACCTGGTTTGACAGATACTGCCCGACCAGCGCCCAGACGCCCATTCCGCGGACCGCCATCCCGATGCCGATAAAGGCGGAGATAATCGTCCCGGTGATGGTCGCCTTGAAGAATTTCTTGAACTGCATCTTCCGGGAAATTCTCGCCTGCTGGATCGCGTTCAGGCTGCCGATCACGAGCGTCAGCCCCAGCACGCGGAGAACGGGCGTCATATGCTCCTGGTTAAAGAATGAAGAAATAAACGGAGCGGCAAAAAACAGCAGGGCGTACAGGAACAGGCCGATCCCGATGTTGGCCCAGAGGGCTGTGGAACAGTCCAGGTTGTCGATATCCTTCCGCTGGATCAGCGCGGTCCCCAGCCCGGATGTGATAAAAACGCTCAGAATCGTGGTGAACGTCATTGTCAGCGCGCACAGTCCGTATTCGTCCGGCGACAGGATGCGGGCAAGGACCACCGAAACGATAAAATTGACGCCCTGGGCGCAGACGCGTTCCCCGAGGCGCCACAGGGCGTTGGAGGTGATGCTTCTTCCCGTTACTTTGGGTTGTTGTTCATTGCTCATATTGTTATTCGTACCTGACCTTCGTCGTTGGTTTCAGGATCAGTTCGCTGATCACGTCCGTCTTCCGGTGCTTCTGCGCCCGCAGGCATGCGGCTGACCAGCCGATGATCCCCCAGAACAACGGCTCTGACCAGTATGAACCGGAGATCAGAAGTTTTACGCACATTGCGAGCAGGATCATCAACACGCCGGTCTGTTCTCTGTCCCTGATCCTGAACACTTTCAGGATCATGATGACCAGGACGCACAGGAAGAGTATGCCGATCACCCATCCATAATCCAGAATGAATTCCAGAAAAATATTATGAGGATATCCGTAATTGAAATAAGGCGCGATGATCGTCCTGCAGCCGAAGGGCCCCATGCCGAAAAAACCCTGTCTGCCAATTCCTTCCCAGGATAATTCCGCAATCCTTGCCCGGCCGTGATCATCCGTAATTTCTCCGTTCAGCAGCATCTCCACAGTTCTGGAATTGATGTGGAGTTTCTGCAGAACCGAAACGCCGAAAGCCATGATCCTGTCCAGGTAATGGGAGATCGCGTAATATGCGCCCAGCAGCACAACGCTGATTGTGATTTTGTAGCGCATTTTCAGTTTTCTGGCTCTCAGGAATAGATACAGGACCACGAAAAAGACCAGGCAGATCAGAGGTCCCCTGGAACCGGCCTTGATTTCCATCACCAGGGAGACGCCCGCGCCTGCAAGATCGAGAATGTTGTGTTTTTCAAGGAAGAAAAACAGAAAGATGATACAGCACAGCATCGTTTTATAACCAAACACCAGGTTGTATCTCTGCTTTACCAGCACGCCGAGATCATTGTATTCTTCCCAGTATCCCAGCTTTGATGCTTTATAATACCGGTACAGGCAGTAAACCAGTAACAGAACTGCGGAAATATGGATATCAGCCAGAACTGATTTTGATCTTCCGGCCAGTGAGAACACAAGAAATCCGAAAATCGCACCCCTTGATATACCGAAGAAAACCTCATATGCGCCGTACGTCTGCCTGGTATAGTATTGCTGATAGTCCGGATGAATCTTCAGGTTGACGGCAAACACAACCCGCAGGAGAAAATATAGCACAATGAAGGGAATGATCGCCTTCATTCTTTTGATGTTCAGTGCTGAGATCAACAGAACGGGTAAAAAAATCACAGCAGCAGAGAAAGCGCCTGCCAGATTGCTCAATCCGGCCGGTGTCAGGACAGCCTGGAAGAATGTGTCCAGGGTATCACGGGCCAGAAATGTGATGATCATCCAGTCGTATGCTGCTTCTGTTGATAGTCGCAGTTTTCTCATGGTTTCTGTCCGGTTTCTCCTTTTCCGAAATAGATTGCGCCCGGAAATAAGGATACTCCGGAATGAAGATCATTCCGGAGTAGCTGCGTCACAACTCAGAAAGCAACGCCGTATCTCTTCAGTATTTCGATCCCGTTCAGGAAAGAACCGTAATGCAGGATATCATTCGATTCAAACATGACGTCAAAAGCGTCTTCCAGTTCGGAAATCAGCGCCAGATGCGCCACCGAATCCCAGCATGGAACATCCCTGAAAGTGAACTGTTCGTTCAGTATGGACTCGTCCACATTGAAGACTTTAACAAATACATCCTTATATTTCTGTAAATTGTCCATATCTTCCGCCTTATTTGTTCATCAGGGCCACGATATCTCCGACGGTTTCGAATCCTTTGATCATGTCACCCGTCAGTTTGACGCCGAACTCGTCCTCCATCAGAACGATCAGAGACAGTTTCGCCATGGAATCATATTCATCGATATCATCCAGAGCCTTGTCTGTGGTCAGATCTCCTTCGTCCAGCTCCAGCATATCCTCCAGCAGGGCCAGCTTTTCCCGTTCGCTCATTTGTATTTCCTCCTTAATCAATCTATATACATCAGCTTTCGCCGGATGTAACGGAGTAGTATCATCGGCCTTATTACACATGTGATGTTTCGGGTCCCACATCGTCCGGATACCCGTCATCAAAGGTGTCTTTCCCTTCGGAAAGCGGCAGGATATCCTTCACGCTGATCCGGAAACCGACGACGCCCCAGGACAGACCGATTCCGAAAGAACTGGTGAGCAGGTTCACCGTCCGGTCTTCATCCGCGGAGCCGTACTTGTCCACGATTGCCAGCGGAACGGAACATCCGCTGGTGTTGCCGAACCGGTCAAGGCACACCGGCACTTTCTCCATAGGCATATTAACCCTTTTTGCGATATTTTTCAATATCATCATATTGGCCTGATGGAGTACCAGATCGTCGTATTCTTCAATTGCCGTCCCTGTCTTCGCCATGTATTCGTTCAGCAGCGCAGGCACTTCACCGATCGTAAAGTTGAAGACCGCGATATCATCGCCCGGGATATTTTCCGGTCCCTCCGGATGCTTCCAGGCGTTATACGGGGACGACAGGGCCTTATGCCCGTTCCCGTCGCTCATCAGGGCTGAGCAGAAAGAACCGCCCTCGCCTTTAACTACCAGAATCGCCGCGCTGGCGTCCCCGAAGAGAAGCCCGGTATTGGAAGACAGGTCTTTCTTTTTGAATCTTCTTCCTCTCGCCAGGGTATCGCCGACGGTAACCAGCGCTTTCCCGGCGGAAGATGTGCTCAGAATGCTTGCCGCCAGAGACACGCCGTAAACAAATCCGGAACAGCCCAGGTTAATATCGAAAACCAGGCAGCTTTTTGAAAGACCCAGCCGTTTCTGAATGGTCAGTGCCGTTGCGGGCGTTCTGTAATCCGGCGTCTGCGTAATATTGATTAGGACGCCGATCTCCTCCGGTTTGTAGTATCCCGCGTCCATGATCTGCTTTGCGGCGCTGAAGGAATAATCGGCAGCCGTCTGTTCAAAACCGCTTTTCCTCTTTTCCAGGATACCGGTATTCTTCATAAAATTCTTGATATACTTTGGATCGGGATTGTCAAGTTCAGCCGCGACGTTGACGATGTTTTCCGGTACGGATGCCGCAATGGCCGCGATTTTGATGTTTTCAAATTTGCTGAATATCATATTCTTCTCCTTTCACTTAGCAGGCCGCAAACCCTCCGTCTACCGGAAGCATCACGCCTGTGATCTTTCTGGAGGCGGGGGACAGCAGGAAAATGATCGCGTTTGCTACATCCGCCGGCGCATTCATGCCCAGATACTGGCGCGGATTCGCCTGCATTTTCATTTCCGTATCCTTCATGGTCGCTTTCATTTCCATATATTCAGTATACATGGCTGTTTCCGTTGCGGCCGGCTGGACAGTGTTCAGGCGGATTCCCTTTTCGCCCAGTTCCTTGGCCAGACATCTCATCGCGCCGTCCATTGCCGCTTTGGAGGCGCCGTATGCTGCCTGTGCCGCCGCGCCGTGTGTGGCCGCGATGGAGGAAATGCCCACAATACTCATGCCCTCATTGTAGCGGCCTTTTTTGCTCAGGATGCGTACGATCTCAAAATATGAATAGAAATTTACGAGCATGATTTTGTTCAGGCGCTCAAACTTATAATTAATCACGGGCAGGTTTTTAACAATCCCCGCGCACTGTACGTAACCGTCAAACGGCCCGGTTTCCTTCACGATACCGACGACCAGCGGCTCCAGTTCGTCGATCCGGGACAGATCCGCCACATGAATGCTGTGCCCTTCGCCCTTCAGCATGGAAAGAGTATCCTTCAGCCCTTCCTCCTGCAGATCCATAATGGAGACCCGGGCTCCGAGTTCACTGAGGATAATGGCCGTCTGCCGGCCGATACCGGACGCGCCGCCTGTAATCAGAATATGTTTCCCTTCCATCTTGATGTAATCCATTGTCTTCTTCCTTTCTTTTCCTTGCTTTTATTTCAGCATCTCCGGTGTGATCTTTCCTTCCCGGTACCAGTCTTTTGTCTTTATGACCGGCAGCAGCGTGCCGATGTCGATCTCTGCGCTGGAAACGCCCCAGGACAGTCCGATCCCGAACCCGGCCATGAATATCTTTTTCAGGCCGTGTTCCTGCCCGCCGTAATTCGCACACAGAGTCAGCGGGATGGATATTCCGCCGGTATTCCCGTATCTGTCCAGTGACAGGGGCACTTTTCCCGGAGGCAGCTTCAGCCTTTTGGCAAGCTGCTTGATAATAAACTGATTTGCCTGATGAAACAGGAACAGGTCGTAGTCATCCGGCGTGGTACCTGTATGTTCCAGATAATCCCGGATGGCCTGGGGGACATCCGTGATCGAAAAGGAGAAAACATTTGTTCCCTCCATATAGATATCATACAGAGACCGCTCAATCCCGTCATTGCAGATAAACCGTTCTGCGGAAGGATTCATGTCTCTGAATCCTCCGGCAGGCAGAATGATGCTTCTGAACCTGCTCCCGTCGCTGCGCAGAAGCGTGACGGTCCGCGCTTCGGTTTTTCTTTCGAGAAGAATGGCCGCGCCGGCGTCGCCGTACATCATAACGATGGATTTATCCATTGGATGAACCAGTTTCGAAGCCGTCTCTCCCATAAGCAGAAGGCAGTATTTTATGTCGGATTGTTCCATCAGGTTCATTGCCGTCTGGAGTCCGTATACAAAACCGGAACATCCCAGGCCGATGTCCATTGCCGCGCAGTCCGTACTCAGGCTCAGGCGGTGCTGAAGGACACATGCTGTGGCCGGCCGGCGGTAATCTGGTGATTGGGTGACAAACAGGAGCGCACCGATCTCGCCCGGATCGATCCCGGTCTCCTCAAACAACCTGACCGCCGCAGAATAGGCCAGATCCCCGGCAGTCTGTTCCGGCAAAGCCTTGTACATGGCCCTGATACCGGTCCCCTGCATGAATTTGCTGACTGTTTCATCGTCAAAACGGTCCCGGAAACTGTCAACAGTAACATGATTATCCGGCACAGCGCACGCGATTCCCGCGATTCCGATTCCGGAAGATTGAAAAAAAGGCATTCTATTCCTCCTTTCCCTTTTGCTGTCCGTGAAGGATAAAAGGTCTGAAATGTCCCGGATAGACCTGAAGGCCGTCCGGCAACCGGCTCACGGCCGGTTTCCCCCATTCCTCCCATTGCCTGGCGCTCCCTCCGGGAAAACGCAGCGCAACGGGCCGGTCCTCAAAGATCGTATCTCCGGAAAACAGGTACCGGTTGTCCAGCAGGATCAGGATGCTTCCCGGGGAATGCCCCGGCGTTTCCGTCAGCCTGATCTCATGGCCCTGCCATTGAAAAACTGTCTCCTGCTCAAACGTCCGGTCTGCTTCACAGGTATACGCCAGATCCGTCTGCGGGACGGAATCCAGTTCGAACCAGGTCTGCATCTCGCAGAATATCGGGAAGAGCCTGGTCAGCGTCTTGTTCGGATCCCCGAGCCGGTCGGCACAGGATTTTGAGCACAGCACTCTCGCGCCCGTCCCGGTCTTCCAGGCATTCACCCCTGAAATATGATCATAATGCTCATGTGTCAGGAGGATCCAGTCTACGGTTACGTTTCTTCCCGGCTCAGTGTCTGAACAGGGATCAATCACCACCGCGTGCCCGTTATCCCGGATAACATACATGTTGGAATGCAGCAGGCCTGAATCATAGGCATCAATCGTCATCATGCGTTCAGTGCCGCCAGGGTGCTTTCCAGCGTTTTCCGGTCTTCGACGCGGTAGATATTCACTTCCTTCAGCGTCTTCTTCACGAGTCCTGACAGGGTGCGTCCCGGTCCGCATTCAATGAAGGTGTCAATGCCGTCCTCCTGCATTTTCTGCAGCGTCTGCACCCAGCGGACAGGGCTCATTGCCTGTCTGACGAGCAGGTCCGCGATCTGCGCGGATCTCTGAAGCGGAAGGCCGTTCACGTTCATATAGACCGGTATTTCAGGATCTGCAAACTGTTTGCCCGAAAAAACATCTTCCAGTTTCTTCGCGGCAGGCTCCATCAGCTTACAGTGGAACGGCGCACTGACAGCCAGCTTCACACACCGGATTCCCTGTGCTTCCGCAATCTCGCAGGCCTTATCCACTCCGGCCGCCGTTCCGGATACGACGGTCTGCACCAGGCTGTTGTAATTGGCCGGGACCACATAATCCTCCACCTGTCCGCAGATGGCCTCCGCCTGCTCGGGCGTAACACCGACAAACGCGGCCATTGCGCCTTCTCCCTGGGGAACCGCTTCCTGCATGGCGTCCGCCCGGATCTGGATGATGTTGAACGCGTTCTCCTCCGGCATTGCGCCTGCAAACGTCAGGGCAGCATATTCGCCCAGGGAAAAACCCGCCGCGGCATCCGGCCGGATGCCGTGATCCTTCAGGATCATGCCTGCGGCAAGATCCACCGCCAGAACGCAGGGCTGCGTGTTATGCGTCAGGTTCAGATCCTCCTGCGTCCCGTCAAAACACAGGCTGGAAATGCTCCGGCCAAGCGTCCGGTCCGCAGCGTCGAACACCGCCTTTACAGCCGGTTCCGTTTCGTACAGATCCTTCATCATCCCGGGATACTGGGCGCCCTGCCCGGAAAAGAGAAACGCAATCTTCATGATAACCTCCGTAAGTTTATTGTTCCTTGACCCGTCTGGCCGGGTTGCCCGCGACCGTTGTTCCGGCTTTGACGTCTTTTACGACAACACTGTTGGGCATAACAACTGCGTTTTCATGAATTGTTTTCCCAATGACAACAGTATTGTCTCCGATAAATGCCCCTTCACCGATATGGGCTGTCGTAATGTTGGCATATGCCATCACGGAGGCATAATCCTCAACAACCGCATCAAATCCGACCATCGAGTGGAATAACGTAACAAACTTTCCGATCCGGGCGCTGTCCATGATGCTCTGTGCCGCGATAACGCAGCCTTCCGGAAACTGCATGTCCAGGTGCGCCATGACCCAGGGTGCCCGGATTGTTTCAAACCGGGCGCCTTTATCCTTTAGCTGCCGGACCGCCTGTTCCTTTTTCTGAGGATTAAGAATACCCATCACGATGTATTCGTTCTCCGCCGGATGCCAATCTTCGATAGTCCCCAGTAAAGGTTGAAGATTCTGAGTTCCCTCGTTTTCCTCAGTAACCAGGAAACCCTTGATCTTATAGGGATCTGTCTGTCCTTTTTTGTTTAGGCTTTCATTGATGGCCAGTATGATCTTCTTGATATCAAGGCCGAAGGAGCCGTCCGCGACAATGATCAGGTTTTTCATCTCAGCCTATCTCCTGTGCCGGCATGCCGAAAACGGTTACGCCGGATCTGATGCTCTGTGTGACCACGCTTCCGGCCGAAACCCTGGACCAGCTGCCCACCTCGCATCCCTCGGTAATCACAACCTTGCTCCCGAGGTAGACGCCTTCGTGAACCGTTGCCCGTTCAACCACGGTAAACCCTGTCGTTGTGCTGAAATCCCCGATCCTGGCACCGCTGTAGATCATGGAACCGTTGATGTTGACAAAATCCCCCAGCTCCGTTTCACAGCCGATATAGGACCCGGTTGAAATCAGGCATCCTTCGCCCATTTTAACGTCAGGCGTCAGGAAAACCCAGTCTGATATGACATTGATAAACTTTATTCCTCTCGGCCTGAGCAGATCCGCCAGTTTTTTCTTGTCCTCCGGCTTTCCCAGGCCAAGGGCATATTTTTCTCCCCCCCAGGGTTGCCAGTCCTGTATTTTTCCGAGAACCGGCAATTTGATTCCGTAATGCTCCAGGTCTACGGGAACATCGCTGAGGAAGCCCATAATGTTGTACGGCGCTTCCCGCCCTCGCTCCGCTGCCAGTCTGTTGTTCTCCTGCAGTATCCAGTATACTTCCCTTCCGTAACTCCCCGCGCACACGATGATGATGTCCTGCATTATGCTTTCCTTTCCGTTTCCATTTCCCTGCCGTATTTTTCGATGGCCAGGTCTTTGTAGATGGCCCGGCCTGAATCGTCATAACCGACAAAATAAATCCCGCCTGCGGCGCTGGTTCTGGCTTTTGTGGCAAACGTCATTTTTACCAGCAGAAAGATCATTTTGATATCGGTTCTGAAACTGACGTTTTCCACATACCAGACGTCGTTTTCAAACTGCTTCTGGTACAGTTCGCCCTCCACGTTGATCACACGCGGACATTCCAGTCCGGGCCGGACCGCACTTCTCATCCTGTGCCGGTCAGACATCCGGTCATAGAAGAAAGCGGGAAGCGGTCTGGGTCCGATAATGCTCATATCGCCCTTCAGGACGGACCAGAAATTCAGCAGCTCGTCCAGGGAATGGCTCCTCATGAAAAAGCCGAATTTCGTCACCCGCTCCCTGGCGGGCAGGAGCTTGCCGTCCTGATCGGTATTGTTGTTCATATTCCGGAACTTGACAATCGTAAACGGTTTTTCATCCTTGCCGATACGTGTCTGCTTGTAAAAGATAGGCCGGCCCACATCAAAAAAAGTACAGATGCCGAAAATGATATTGAATGGCAGCAGAATCACAAACGCCGGGAATGATACCAGAAAGTCCAGTCCCCGTTTGATAAACCTGGTATAAACTGTCCTCCGGGGATGTACCGGAGCGGATGACGCGTTCACTTTTGCCAGGTTCCTGCGTTTCAGAAAATCGGATATGGCTTCTTCGTCGTATTGGATCAGATTGACGTTTCCTACGGTTGCCTTGTCTTCCATCTGTTTTGATTCTGTCCTTTCCGTCGGATTCAGGATAATTGTTTCCGGAATGTGTATTTGAGACTGCGCTCACAGCCGACGCTTTCCTTGAAATTGCACAGCCCGTAATTGGGTATACTGTCTTCCGTTGCGATCGCCTTGTCAAGGATCCGGTATCCCTGATCTCCGTAATACCTGATAGTATAGTACGTAAGCAGGTTCATCCCGTTGCAGTTCATATAATCCGGATGGGTTCCCGTATAGATTCCCTGTACGATCCGGTCGTTGATCCTGTAAAGAACTTCCGCAACGATTCCCGTTCCGTCCTTCCTGACGATAAACGCGTCATGTTCCACCAGTTTCAGCGTTTCAGTCAGTTGTTCAAAACTCAGCTTTACCGGAAAGCCTTTGGATTCATGACCGATCTGTATAATATCATACGCTGCTTTATAGTCTTCATCGCTTTCGCATCGGAAGATCTCCAGCCCGGCCCGTTCCGCTCTCCTCAGGCCTTTCCTGCCTTTCTGCGTAATCAGCTGGCCGTAGGTTTCCTCATCGACGTTGAGTTTCTGCAGGTTCAGCGCATAGTTTATGTCAAGGTTCTGTATTGCGTATCCGTTCCGAAAAAACGCGCTGACCCATCCGCTGAGGAGATGCTCGTTATAAAACAACGGTGGGAAGATGAACCGGATCGACTGAGCGCCCTGTTCGGCGCAGTATTGTTCGAAAACGTCAAGCGCCGCGTCGATCGATTCCTGCTTGGATTCCTCAAGGATCGCGACAGGATAGGAATACGGTGCGGAGAACGGGGTCCTCATTTCCGACCCCACTTTCCCCGCAATCAGTCCGAATCTTGCGGATTCCTCCCTCATGATAACCAGATAATATAATTCATCCGCCTTGTTCCGGTTCAATTCTGTAAATGCCGGCTCGTTAAAGAAGACTTCCCGCCGGGGAACAAGCGCAGTATATTCTTCTGCAGATACCCGTTTGATGTACCACAGTCCCTTTTCATCCGAACAAGCTGTCATATCTGCTCACTTTCTTAAAACCGGTTGATTGTATCGATCACACAGCTGATTTCTTCATCTGTCATCCCGTAATACATCGGAAGGCTCAGTTCCGTCCTGCTGATTTCCTCCGCAATCGGGAAATCGCCTTCTCTGTAACCGAGATCCCTGTAGCATTCCTGCAGATGCATGGGAATGGGGTAGTGCTTGTTGGTACCGATGCCTTTCCCGTTCAGGTGCTCTTCCAGCGCCTCTCTCTCCCGGCAGCGGATGCCGAAGATGTGCCAGACCGGCACCATCTCTTTTTCAACCGCCGGCAGAATCACCCTGCCGTTGGTAATCTCGTTCAGATACCTGTCAGCAATCCTGCGCCGTTCTGCATTCATCTTCTCAAGAATGGGAAGCTTTGCGGAAAGGAACGCGGCCTGCATTTCATCCAGACGGCTGTTGTTGCCTTTGTAAATATGATGGTATTTGTAATCCGAGCCATAATTGCCGAGCGCCCGGACCTTCCGGGCAATTTCTTCATTATCGGTTACGACTGCGCCGGCATCCCCGAGTGCGCCCAGGTTCTTTCCGGGATAGAAACTGAAACCGGCTGCGTCTCCGAAGGTGCTGACTTTCTGTCCTTTGTAGGTTGCGCCGTGGGCCTGGGCGCAGTCCTCGATGATCTTCAACCCGTATTTTTCTGCAATCGACAGGATCGGATCCATATCACATGCCTGGCCGTACAGATGGACCGGCATAATGGCTTTTGTCTTTTTGCTGACTGCCGCCTCAATCCTGTCCGGATCGATATTGAATGTCCTGATCTTCGGCTCAACAAACACCGGCGTTGCGCCGACATAAGTCACCGCAAGTGCGGTTGCGATATATGTGTTGGAGGGAACGATCACCTCGTCTCCCTCTCCGATGTTCAGCGCTTTCAGGATAAGCATCAGCGCATCCAGGCCGTTGCCCACGCCGATACAGTATTTCGTCCCGCAGTATTCAGCAAAAGCTTTTTCAAACGCCTCATCTTCCCTGCCTTCAATATACCAGGAACGGGTAAGCACACGGTCAAAAGCAGCCCGCAGTTCTGTGTTCAGTTCTTTCTCCATGGGAAGAAACGAAACGAATGGCACTCTCATGAATGGAATCCTTTCTCTGTCTGTTTCAGTGAATCCGCACCCTCGCGGTACTTCTTGTTATATTCAATAAACTCGTCATAGTTCCTGATGTATTCCTGCGCGTCGTAATACTCGGAAGCGAGTACGCACAGGACTGACCCGCTCTGCTGCCAGACCATCTCTCTCCACAGTCCCGGCATCAGAATGAGGCCCTTTCCCGGCTTGTCCAGCGTCACGGTCGTTTTTTGCTGACCGTCGTCCAGGATGATATCGATCTTTCCGTAGGGACAGTAAAGCAGCTGACAGTTCAGTTTATGGGCATGAAATCCCCGATGCAGATCCGCTTCCGTTTCAGTAATCCAGTAGACTCTTCGGATCGGAAAAGGAATATCCCTCTTCCCTTCCAGGAAGGAAAGCGCGCCATACTTGGGATCTTCGTTCTGGATCGTCGTGACGTCTATCACCCGGTAATTGAAATCCACCAGATCAAAATTCAGTTT
Source organism: uncultured Clostridia bacterium (assembly GCA_946411525.1). Classification (GTDB taxonomy): domain Bacteria; phylum Bacillota; class Clostridia; order Christensenellales; family Aristaeellaceae; genus Aristaeella. Next base: position 28,796 of record CAMKEI010000012.1, read on the forward strand.
CATATCCTTGCAGGCTTTGATCAGGAATCCGGGCACCATCTGATGATCGAGCCCGTAAATATACACTTTGTCAATCCACTTCCAGCAGATAACCGCGGCTGCTTCCTCCCAGGTCCTGACTGTCGGTATCCCGTTGACTGCATCCTTGTTCAGGTTCTTCAGCAGATAGATGTTCCTGACGTCAATGTTCAGTTTGTTCAGTTCCTCCAGGCCTTCGTCCACAAACCGGTCTGTGGTCATCAGCAGCGCCGTGGGCCTATCGTGTTTCCCGGAGCAGGCTTTCAGCAGGTATTTCCAGCACAGATGAAGCGCTACAAGAAAAACAAAATAGAAAGCGTACGCCAGGTACACCGTAACCCGCGAATAATCCGCGCCGGCTTTGGTGGTGAACAGAACGACCGCCAGCAATACAAAACTGATGACGATATGCTTCCCGGAAGCGATTACTTCTTTCCGGACGCTTCGTCTGTACACCCTGTCCAGCGTGTTGAAAACGGTCGTAACAAGGAGGTCGATTGCGGCCATATAGAGGATGATCGAACTGTAGTCTTGAAAATCGTATCTTTTGTAATTCGGATCCAGATAGATATGCGCCGCCAGTACGTTGGCTCCGATAAGCGCGATCAGATCAAGAAGGATGAAACTGACATATTTCAGTTTTCCGTAACGGATCTGATTTTTCATGCTGCTTTCCCCCTGATTTCTTATTTCAGCAGCTGAATGATATCAGCCTGTATCTCTTCTATTGTTCGCATCTGTCTGCCTTTTTCGCATTCCACTGTCTTCCAGCCGAGCCTGTCCGCGCAGTATTCCGCGGCAGCCCGGCACCGGTTCAGGTATTCCAGGTCTTTTTCGTGAATATCCTTCTTCTCCTCATGGCCCTGGTATCTTCCAGTCATCAGCTGCTGACTGAGACAGGGATCCACCTTCAGATAAACAACCAGGTCGGGCGCAGGAATACCCAGAAGATTGTATTCATAATCAAACAGCCAGTCAAGAAAGGTATCCCACTGTTCTTTGGGAAGTTTGCTGCATTGATGGATGGCGTTGGAAGTTGTGTATCGGTCTGCGATTATGATACCGTTCCGGTAAGTTTCCTGCCAGTCTTTTTTATAACTGGCATAGCGGTCGACAGCATAAAAGCTGGAAGCGGCGTAAGCGTTTACATCGTCCGGATGTGTCCCGAACTGTCCGGCCAGATACATTTTGACCAGAGCGGAGCTTTCGCTTGCGTAATCCGGAAAGCTGACTTCCTGAACCGGCTTCCCTTCTTCTTTCAGCGTTTTCGCGAGCAGTTTGGCCTGCGTCGCCTTTCCGGATCCATCCAGGCCTTCAATCACAATCAGTCTGCCCATATCTGTTTTCCTTTATCCCTCCGCCTTCCACAGACCGTGGAGATTGCAGTATTCATAGGCTGCGACAACCGGCTCGGTGACGGCAAAATCGGCTGTGGGTTTCTGGCCGGGTTTCAGATCTTTGCGCTGGAAGCCGGAAACCGTCTCCAGAATGATCCATTCGATGTAATGGGCGTTCAGCATGGGATGCTCGGCTGACCCAACCCTGACAGTAACATGATCTCCGTGCTGTTCAATCACGGGAACATGCTTTTCAAAGGCACCGTCAGTTGTGTTGGGTATAATCTGTTCAGCCTCCGGAACAGGTTCGTCTGCGGGAATGATTTTACCGTCGATCCTGTGGAAATACATACAGACATCTCCTTATTTATGCTTCGTGGTAGGCCGGAAGAATCTCATGAAGGGTCTGTTTGATATCTCTGTGCTGTTCAATGGCTTCATTCAGCTTGTCGAGCCAGGCTTGAACGGTTCCCCAGTCATAATGGTCCTGAGGAGTAACGTAGATCCGGTCGCGTTCGGTCGCCTGGTCGTTCTCCTTGTCCAGAAGGAGCTCTTCATAAAGCTTTTCACCGGGCCTGAGCCCTGTGCAGACAATCTGTTCCCTGCCGGTACCGTAAAGCCGGATCATTTTTTCGGCAAGATCCTTAATCCTGACAGGTTCGCCCATATCAAGGATGAAGAGTTCTCCGCCCCTGGCAATGGAAACAGCCTGGAGAACCAGGGAGGCTGCTTCGGGAATGGTCATGAAGTAACGGATGATTCTCGGATCTGTCAGCGTCACCGGACCGCCAGCCCTGATCTGGCGCTCGAAGATCGGGACCACGGAGCCATGGGAACCGAGTACATTGCCGAACCGGACCGCCATGAATTCGGTGTTCCCCGGCGGAATGCTCGAGAGGATAATCTCGGCCAGGCGCTTGGAAGCACCCATAACGTTGGTCGGGTTCACGGCCTTGTCCGTGGAAATCAGGACAAAACGCTTCACATTGCACCCGATTGCTGCCTTCGCGGTTTTGTAAGTGCCGAAAACGTTGTTCAGGATCGCCTGCTCACTGCTCTGTTCCATCAGGGGAACATGCTTGTGCGCCGCTGCGTGGATAACAATATCCGGCCTGTATCTGCCCATCACCCGCCAGAGGGATTCCTCATCCCGGACGGAGCCGACTTCCAGCACCAGTGTATTGGCAACCAGTTCCCCGTACTTTTCCTTCAGTTCGAAGAAAAGATCATACATATAGTTCTCGGAGATGTCGTAAAGGATGAGTTTTTTCGGAGTGAATGCCAGGATCTGGCGGCAGAGCTCGGATCCGATGGATCCGCCGCCGCCGGTGATAAGTACGGTTTTGCCGGAAAGATATTCCTGGACTTCCGTCATGTCCAGATGCTGTTCCGGCCGGCCGAGCAGGTCGGCAATATTGATTTCCCTTGCTTCCGACCCTTCCTTGACCCCGGTGTAAAGGAGAACGTGCGCACCTGTGGCAATGCACCGGTTCAGCAGTTCCGCGGTGTCGCCCTGCGGGGTGGCGATGGCAATGATGATCTCATCAATATTATATTTGTCAACGGTGTTCTGAATATCGTCCGTCTTTCCGACGACAGGGACCCTTGAAATGGAGGAATGCTGTTTCTCCTGATCGTCGTCCAGAATGGCCACGGCTGCCGCATTGCCGTACCGGCCGTTCTGAATATCCCGTATCACAGTCGCTCCGCCGTAGCCGGCGCCGATGACCAGGATCCGGGTCGTGTTTTGACCGCCTTTCCGATGGCTGCCTGCCGCTCTGTATCGAACCAGAAAACGGGTGCCGGCTACCAGGAAAAGAGTGACGGCCCACTGGACGAAATAGATCGGACGGGGCATGAGAATCAGGCGCATGCCGATCTCTCTTTCGTACGCGCGGCAGCAGAGGGAAACGATAAGGCTGACCAGATAAGTGACACCAGTACCGGCGAGGGTGCCGGTAATCGCCTGCAGAAGCGTATCCACGCCCGCATAGCGCAGAATGGATTTATAGATCCCGGAGATCAGCAGGCCCAGAAATGTTGCCGCGAGCAGGATTGGCAGGTTGCGGGCTGTCTGGAGCAGGCGGGTCGCCGTTATATCCGCAAAGAAATAAAAAGCCACAGAAACAAACAGGCCGGTCACGGTGAAAAGAGCATCCAGCAGGGGCCAGAGGAGTTTCTTTTTCATGGTACGCCTTTCGTTCCGCTTATTGTTATCATTCAGGCACGGCTCCGCCCTCCGGAGCGGGAATTCCGCTTCGGGAACAGGATGGTCCGTGATGCTCCGGCAGGCCACCGCGAGCGGACCTGTGTACAGGAAAAAGACATGCTTTTCCCCATACATATACAGAATATATTATACTGTTTCTTCTATTATATGTCAATGAAAAGGGATAGTTGAAGAACTTTCCGGCCATTCTCTCCCGGATATATACATTAAATGATTCTGAGCAAATAAATACAAGCCTTTTAGAGACTGAAAGGCTTGTCATGGGAATTGCATTATTCCTCAGGGATCAGACGGATGATCTCCTTGAAGGGCATCAGGTTTTCGTCGCACTCCTGGGCACGGTGGTTGGTCAGGATGGACACCGCAGCGCTGCGGACGGCGGGAACTTCCGCCCGCATCAGTTGATTGGCGTAGATGATAATGTTCGCGCCTCTGGCTTTCCATTCTTCCTCCTTCACACTGTTGAAGGAGGTGGGAACCAGCACAATCGGAGTCGCCGGGTCGTCTTTTCTGAATCTTTGAATAAATTCCTGAATTTCGCCCGGATCCTTATTCCGGGAATGAATCATGACAGCATCCGCTCCCGCAGCCGTAAATGCTTTCGCCCGGGCAAGGGCGTCCTCCATGCCTTTCTCGAGAATCAGGGATTCAATACGGGCGCAGATCATGAATTCCTGCGTGCGCTGAGCCTTTTTTCCGGCACGGATCTTTTCGCAGAACTCCTCAACGGAAGCCTGAGTCTGCTGTACTTCCGTTCCGAAGAGTGAATTCTTTTTCAGGCCTGTCTTGTCCTCGATAATGACCATGCTGACGCCCATGCGTTCAAGGGAACGGACGGTGTAAACAAAGTGCTCGGTCAGGCCGCCTGTATCCCCGTCGAAGATGATGGGCTTGGTAGTTACTTCCATGATGTCGTCAATCGTACGGAAGCGGGAAGTCATATCCACCAGCTCAATGTCCGGTTTTCCCTTGGCAGTGGAATCGCACAGGGAGGAAAGCCACATGGCGTCAAACTGACGGGCACCTCCGTTCTCATGTACGACCGTATTCTCGACGATAAGTCCGGTGAGGCCGTCATGGGCCTCCATGACGGTGATCAGGCCCTTCATGTCCAGCAGGCGGCGAAGCCGTCCCCTGCGGGTATCCGGCATTGCAAGCTCCGCGCGTTCCCGCCGCTGGAGTTCCCTGTATTTTTCATCGCTGCTGTAAGGGAATTCCACCAGCTTCCCGCCGTAGGAGGACAGCACGGATAGAACTTCCTCCCGGATGGGCTGCTGGAAACCGCTGCACCAGTCGTCTCCGTGAACGACGATGTCCGGACGGTATTTCTCCAGGTTTTCCCGATAGGAGAGGGTGCTCTGCTCCACGACCCTGTAAACCCCGGCTATATTTTCAAACAGCTTTATCCGCTCTGCCGCCGGCACCAGCGGAAAACGCTTGTATGATGCCACCGCCTCGTCGGACAGGACGCCGATGATGAGCCTGCCCAGCCGCTGAGCCCGGCGGATAATGGCGATATGCCCGCCATGGATGATATCCGTTGCAAAACACATGTAGACCGTGCGGTCCTCAATGGCTTTCAGCCGTTTTGATACGGTCTCCAGATCCTTCGGGTCATCCACCTCCGCGCAGAGAAGGTCCTTTACATCAAGGGGGTAGATCTCCGCTTCACCGTTTAAGTCATTGAGGGCGTTCTCAGCATAGACTCTGCGATTGCCGTTTTCGCAGAAGTCGCAGATGCAGGCCAGCCATTTTTCCCAGTCTTTCTTTTTCAGAGAATACAGCGCCTGAGCTGCAACCGCGTCGTCAAAGAACTCAATACCGACTTTGTTGACTTTCCCGTCCCGGATAACCGCCTTAAAGTCTTTCTCCGGCAGGGGCAGAGTCGAGGATACCGCCATGCAGGAGGTTTCACAGGCAAGAAGCCTGTCCAGCACTTCGTTTTCAAAAACAAGATCACCGTGCATGAGCAGGATATCGTCATCCAGTTCCGCACGGGCACAGTAGATGCTGTAGATATAATTGGTCTCCCGGAATTCCGGGTTATGGACATAAGTGATGGAAAGAGGCAGATCCAGGCTCTCACAATAGGCGATGAGCGCCTCGCGGAAAAGACCCGTGGTTATTACAACTTCCCGGATGCCCGCGTCAGCAAGCTGGCGCAGCTGGCGTGAAATGATCGTTTCCCGCGGAGAAATGCCGGTCATACATTTGGGATGCTCGCTCGTGAGCACCCCCATACGGCTTCCCAGCCCGGAATTCAGGATCAACGCTTTCATGCAATTCCCTCCGCTTCGGTCGGAATAACAGTATAAGTAATGGCTTTCTGCGCTTCACATGAAGAGATCCGGCATTCAAACTAATTATGAAATATTATTGCAGCAGGAAGTAGGTTCCTTCCGCAATGTATGGAACACTCCAGTATCCTTTCTCATTCCAGACGCTCTCGGTTTCGATCAGGGTGTCCGCATCGGCAGGCGCCATGGATACTCTGATCTTTGATCGGGTCTGTACATAAAACCGCAGGGAAATCCCGGAATAATCCGGCTCTGTCCGGTTCCCGGGATCAGAGACCAGGAACAGTCCGGCAAAAAGACTTCCGTCCTTTCGTTCCGCCATGTGTACGTACAGATCTGCGCCGGCCCGTTCGGTCTGATCATGCATTTCTTTTACGTCCAGGGCAATGGCTCCGTTGCCGGTTTCTCCCCGGATAACAGCGGTGGAGATATTCGCTTTCTCCATCTCGTCAAGCTCAGCGCCCGTTAAGGTCAGGGTAAGCAGTTCCTCTGCGGTATCTGTCTCTTCCCGGATGATAATGATCCGTTCGCCGGTATCGTCCGTTTGACTGGCTTCCTTTGTTTTATCATCGCTCTTGTATCCGCACAGCGCGCATACGCCCTTTTTCATGCTGTGAGGTCGAATCTCTTCCGTATTGTCCACCGTTTCGGAAGCAAGTACATCTCCGCAATCAAGACATACTGTCTCAATGGTTGCCGGTCCGGTAACCAGATGAGCTTCAGCGCTGATAGACTCATAAACGGGACTGTCAAAAAAATATATCGTAGTCTTCGTATGCTCATGTGCACAATCCAGGTCCGTAGGCGTAGCGGGATCCTGTTCCTCCGCGCCGGCCGTAACGGAAAGAAGAATGAAAAGCAGGAGCATCAGGAAGAAATACACGACTGATTTCCTGGTCATTGGGTCCTGAAATCCTCCGTTCTTTAATGGGGTATATGCACCCATGATCAGTAATTTTACTTCCATTAACAGGGAATCGTCAAGTCTTGTTGTTTTTCCGCGCCTGTTGTGATAGAATTGCTGCATTATTCCGTAAGGAGGAACGGCTTATGACCATTATCACCACCCGGGAACTCAAGGAGCGCCTCCGGGACCTGCAGGGGCAGGAAGTAACCCTGCTGGGCTGGATTCGCAATCACCGGAAGCAGAAAAACATGGGCTTCGTGGACTTTTTTGACGGAACCTGCTTCCGAAACCCCCAGGTGGTTTATGACAATACCCTGCCTGACTTCGAAGCGGTACAGGCCCTGCGGGTAGGCAGCGCCTTGAAGGTGACCGGTAAAGTAGTTCCCAGTTACAAGGATCCGGAAACTCCGGAGATCCAGGCGAGCGCGATCATCCTGGAGGGCGACTGCCCCGAGGATTATCCGCTGCAACCCAAGCGGCATACCGTGGAATACCTGCGGGAGATTGCTTATCTGCGCCCGCGCACAAGGCTTTTCCAGGCTGTGTTCCGCGTTCGGAGCGTGGCTGCCATGGCCATCCACACCTATTTCCAGGACCGAGGTTATGTCTACGTCCATACGCCACTGATTACCGGGAACGACGCCGAAGGCGCCGGCAACACATTCACCGTAACCACCCTGCCCCAGGGCTCTGATGCGGATCCCTCCGAGGACTTCTTCGGAAAGCCCACGAGCCTGGCTGTAACCGGCCAGCTGGAAGGCGAAACTTTTGCCATGGCCTTCTCAAAGATCTACACCTTCGGACCGACCTTCCGCGCGGAAAACAGCAATACTAAAACCCATGCCGCGGAATTCTGGATGATCGAGCCGGAAATCGCCTTCTGCGACCTGGACCAGTTGATGGACCTGGAGGAGGATTTCCTGAAGGCCGTCGTAAAGACCGTGCTGGAAAAGTGCCCGGACGAGCTGAAGTTCCTGGACCAGTTCACCGGCGGAGGGCTGCTGGACAAGCTGAACGCGCTGCTTACCAGTACCTGCGCGCGGGTAACCCATGAGGAAGCCATCTCTATCCTGCGTAAGGCGATGGAAAACGGAACCGAGTTCAAGTTCGAGCCTAAGTATGGCGAGGACACCGCTAAGGAGCACGAAAAATACCTGACTGAGGAATACTTCCACAGCCCTGTGTTCGTCTATGACTGGCCGAAGGATATCAAGGCCTTCTATATGTACCAGAACGACGATGGAAAAACTGTCGCCGCGGTCGACCTGCTGGTACCCGGCGCGGGTGAGCTGATGGGCGGCAGCCAGAGAGAGGACCGGTACGACCTGCTGGTGAAGCGTATGGATGAACTGGGCATCAGCAAGGAGGAAATGTACTGGTACGTCAACCTCCGGAAGTTCGGCGGCTGCACGCATGCGGGTTTTGGCATGGGCTTTGAGCGCCTGCTGATTTACCTCACCGGCGTGGATAATATCCGCGATGTCATCCCGTATTTCCGCACGCCCATGAACTGTGATTTCTGATTTTGTTTTCCAGTAACTGGCAATTCTTGACAAATGTCCGTACTGCCGTTAATATAATGTTGTTCGGCTGTGCGGATTTTTTATCCGCCGCTGTTATCGATAGAGTATCCCCCCAAATGTACCACCGTGAGCTCTGCTCGCGATCTGTAAGGCGCCGTTTTGGCGAACTGCATAGGATTTTTCCGCAGCAGGCCGGCATGCACTGCCCTTTTGATATATGCCTGCGGAAAAGATGTTACGATACCGGGAGTCCCTCGGTCGAAGCAGCGTACAGCCGTGCGAAGCGTTTGTTTTCGTACGGCTTTTTTGTGCGCCGGCACCTGAATGAAGAAATGAGATTTTTAAACAGAAAGGGAGGGAACATATGGATCCGATTGTCGCCGCGGTCATCGCCGCGGTTGTCGGCTGCCTGCTCGGCGGCCTGGTAGGCTACACTTACCGGAAGAGCTTTACCGAGAAAAAGATCGAACGGACGGAAGACTACGCCAAGCGCCTGTATGACGACGCCGTCCGCAAAGCGGAAGATTATAAAAAGGAAAAAGTGCTGGAAGCCAAGGAGGAAATCCTGAAGGCCAAGGCAGAAAACGACCGGGAACGGGCGGAGAACGAGAAGGAGATGCGGGAACGCCGCAATGAGATCCAGAAGAACGAACGCCGCCTGATTCAGCGCGAGGAAACCCTGGATAAAAAGGCAAGCAACCTGGAAACCCGGGAAGAAACCCTGAACAGCAAAATGGCTGACCTGACAAAAAAAGAAACCGAACTTGACGAAATCAAGGCAAAACAGCTGGCCGAGCTCGAACGCGTGGCCGGCCTGAGCCGGGACGAAGCGAAGCAGATCGTCATCGACCGGGTTCAGAAGGAAGCTTTCCACGATGCCGCCGCCCAGGTACGCGAGATCGAGACCCAGGCAAAGGAAGAGGGCGAAAAGAAAGCCCGGAACATCATTGCCCTGGCAATCCAGAAGTGTGCGGCCGACCATGTGGCCGAAACCACAGTCAGCGTTATCAGCCTGCCGAACGACGACATGAAGGGCCGGATCATCGGCCGCGAAGGCCGGAACATCCGTGCGCTGGAAACAGCAACAGGTGTGGACCTGATCATCGACGATACGCCTGAAGCCGTGATTGTATCCGCTTTCGACCCGGTGCGCCGTGAAGTGGCGCGCGTCGCGGTGGAAAAGCTGATCATGGACGGACGGATCCACCCTGCACGGATCGAGGAAATGGTCGAGAAAGCCCGGAAGGAAGTCGACAACCAGATCCGGGAAGCCGGCGAGAATGCCGTGTTCGAGACCAACCAGCACGGAATCCATCACGAGCTAGTCAAACTGCTCGGCCGCCTGCGCTACCGCACCAGTTACGGCCAGAACGTGCTCAAGCACTCCATCGAGGTCAGCCACCTGGCAGGCCTGATGGCCGCGGAACTGGGCGCGGACGTCCAGCTGGCGAAGCGCGCCGGCTTGCTGCATGACATCGGCAAGGCCGTTGACCACGAAAGCGAAGGCACCCACGTAACCCTAGGTGCGGAACTCGCCCGGAAGTATCACGAGAATGCGGATGTAGTGCACTGCATCATGGCCCACCACAACGACGTGGAACCCCAGACCGTGGAAGCGGTGCTGGTGCAGGCAGCGGACGCCATTTCCGCCGCCCGTCCCGGCGCTCGCCGCGAGAGCCTGGAGAACTATATCAAGCGGCTGGAGAAACTCGAGGAGATCGCCAACAGCTTTGATGGCGTGGACAAGTGCTACGCGATCCAGAGCGGCCGTGAGGTACGCATCATGGTTAAGCCGGAGGACGTGAACGACGACGGCATCAAGGTGCTGGCGAGGGAAATCGCCAAGCGCATCGAGGAGCAGATGGAGTATCCCGGACAGATCCGGGTCAACGTCATCCGCGAAACCAGGAGTACGGAATACGCAAAATAAAGCCGGCAATATCATACAGGCGGGGAGCGCTGCTCCCCGCCTGTTCTGTTATTCTGTTCAGAACTGATAATTCGCTTTCTTTTTCCCGAACCGGCTGCTGTAGCAGGGATCGTGGATATCCGTGCCCCAGGCGGTCTCAAACCGGGCGTTATCCCGCGCGTTTCGCTCTTCTCCGGAAAGCAGCAGGGCGCAGGGTGTCCGCTGCGCCTGCGCATGGGGCGTGAAAACAAACCACTTCCCGGTCCGGCGCTGCCTCATGCCCAGGTCTGCCGCGGCCAGGCCGCCCTGATAACCCTCGTCAAGATCCAGCCAGTTCGCCCGTTTGACCATCAGGCAGCACAGGCTCACCGCGCTGACGTTATGGACCTTGTTCATCATATCATGCCATCCGCCGGCAGTCACGTACATGCCTTCATTGACACACTGCGCGGTATGCGCCATGCCGAGGGCGAATCCACCGTGGGTAATGCGCTTCTTCTGATCCGTCAGTACGCCGGTAACGCCCGCCACGTCGTCCCGCTGGGCGTACATCAGCATCTCCCGGATAAAATATCGGTTCATCTCCGTAACCCGCGCATCCAGCAGCAGCAGGTAATCCGCTTTGCTTGTCCGCGCCGCCTCGTTGATGAGCGGAATACGGCCGTCTTCCTCCGCCACGAGGATGCTGCCGGTCAGGTTCGGCCAGTCCGTCCGGAAGGCCAGCTCCCCGAGGCACTCCCGGCATTCCTCCTCGCTTTCGCCGTGCACCAGCGCCTCCACAGACGCGTCCTCCGGAATATCGTACCACAGGCGGATCTCCTTGTTCACCGGCACGGCTTCTGCCTTCCTGCCGAGCCGCGTCTCGTGTTCCGCCGCAGCGCGGCAGCCGTTCTCCAGACAGGTATACAGCTCCGTATGGCTCTTGCTGGAAAAGACCTCCCGCCAGCTGTAAAGAACGTACGGGAGATGCTCGATCCGGTCCGTTTGTTCCGTAACGCGCAGGAACAGGTCATGGTCCTGGCTGCCGTCAAAACCGCTCCGCAGTCCGCCGGCCGCCTCCAGCACGGCTTTGCGGATGACCGTCAGATGGCAGATATAATTATCGCTTACAAGATTGTCCGGGCAGTAATCCGGTTTGTAATGAGGATCCATGTGTTTCCGGCCACCTTCGGTGATCCGGTCCTCATCGGAATAAATCATATCCGGTTGCTTCCGGGCGATGCAGTCTGCGACCCGCCACAGGGCGTCCGGGGAAAGCAGGTCATCATGGTCGCACAGGGCGATATATTCACCCTCCGCGAACCTGACCGCCTCGTTGGTGTTGCCGCTGATGCCTTTGTTTTCCTCCCCGCGGACCGGGCGGAACCGGGGTTCCTTTTTACAGCGGGCTTCCAGGACGTCCGCCGTCTCTGCCCGGGTGCTTGCCCCGTCGAACAGGACGGCCTCGAACTGCTCGTACGTCTGGGCTTCCAGGCTGTCCAGCAGGGCGTTCAGCATCCCGGGATCAGTATTGTATACCGGAATCACCACGCTGATCAGCCCGGCGTCCGGCTGATGCTGCCGCTGTGCATGCAACTCCTCTGCGGACGCCGCTTCCCGTTTCCGCCGGCGCTCATAGGTGCCCAGCATCTGCTGGGCTGCCTTCTGTCCCAGCCGCTTCAGGGTATAGGAAGCTCCGTGTCCTTCCAGGTATTCCCGAATGCGGTCCAGGGATTTTCCGATCATCATCGTCATGATTCCTTTCAGTGTTTCAGCCATTCATAATGATGAATTATGAATGGATTTACCATCGTTTCTCGTTGACAAACAGTATGCCCGGATGTATACTGATTTCGAAATTTGTCATATTTGGTCAACTTCTCAGGAGGAAACACCATGCACTCCTATTTGCTGAAAGAGGTCCCGGAACATCTGTCCGCCCTCGCGGTGGAAGGATACCACAAGCCAGGAAGCCTGACACAGGCCAGCGGCGCATGGATCTCCTGCGCCGGCTCCTTCGTGCTGGAAAAGGGCGTCTGGCCCCTGAACCCCCATGACCAGTGGGTCTGGCTCGCGGTGGAAAAGGGAAACATCGTCCTGTTCTGGGATAACCATGAACTTGCCCTGTCCGCCGGCTCCACCTGTTTCCTGCCCGGAGGAGACAAGCGCTGCGAGATCTCCACGGACGAGGATACCCGCTGCCTGTGGATCGCGCTGGAAGGTCCGCTCAGCCCTATGGTCGTGCGGAAAATGGGTGCGTTGCTCCACATGCCGCTCAAGCAGGGAGCCCTGCCCAGCCAGATCTATCTCGCGGAGCAGATCGTGCAGGTTATCGTCCGTCACAGCGGAACCGCCGACGCGACTTATCAGCTGCAGCACCTGCTCTACGGCATGATCGCGTCCCACTGGGGACAGCCCGTGGCCATGGACGCCATGCTCTCCCATGAGATCGCCAAAGTCGTAGACATGCTCCGCGCCAATCAGTATAAGGACAACTTCTCCCTGGCGGACATGGCCGCTATCTCCCGCATGCCGATGGAAACCTTCCGCAAGCGTTTTGTGGCGGAAGTGGGCATGCCGCCCCTGAGTTATGTGCTCCACTGCAAAATGGAGCGGGCCAAGGAGCTCCTGCGGGATCAGAACTGCTCCGTACGGGAAGCCGGCGCAGCCGTCGGGATGCAGGATCCCTACCACTTTTCCAAGCAGTTCAAGCATATCGTGGGCATCAGTCCCAGCGCCTTCATGAAGCAGGCGTCCGTGCCCAGCGCCACAATCCGCGGTGTCACGCCGAAGGTAAAGAAAAAATAACAGACAAGTCGCAGTTCATTATGATGAATGCTTTGACCGCAGCCTGTTGATCAGACGGGCTGCGGGTTTTTCGATCAGGTAGGTTACGAGGACAGCCAGAAGCAGGGAAACCCCGAAAGCCAGCAGCGTATACTGCGTCTGCCAGGGCTGCTCGCCGGCCGTGTTCGGCGTATCGCTGACCGACGGCGGAAAACGCAGCCGCTTCAGATGGACGATCACCGTCTGGTGAATCAGGTAATAATTCATGCTGATACCGCCGAGGAATTTCGTCACCGGGTTGCCGAGAAGCCGGCGCAGCGGCAGCAGGGCAAACGGCGCGGAAAGCATCATCGCAGCGAAACACAGAGCGTAAACCGGGCGGTAGATCATCTGCCGCCGCTGGATCAGGACGTAATCGCCGGTCGAAGCCTGGAACCGCAGCATCTGTACCAGGCCGAACAGCGCCGCCGCGAAAACAGCCGTGGCCAGCGCCTGCCGCTGGTATCTGCGGCTGTTATTTTCCGTTTTCTCCCCTGCACGCTCCTGCCGTTCGCTCAGCCGGTCATAAGCCATGGCTGCCAGGATCCCGGTCACGTAAACGTCCAGGAAATTGACCAGCTGGTTCACAACCATGCTGTAATCCGTCAGTGCCCAGATACACCATGCCCGGAATCCGAAGCATACCCCGCACATGACGCCCAGCGTCAGCGCGGGTTTTTTCATCACGCCCCGGGCAATCAGGGGAAAGAGGGCGTATGCCTGTACCTCGATGGCGAGGGTCCAGCTGGCTGCGCCCAGCGGCGTATAAAGGTATGTATCCCGGAAAAAGGGAAAGATAAATGTCAGATGCGTGGCTACATCCTTGACGAGATACGGCGCGGAATCATACAGATTCCATGGGAGCGCGACACCCAGAAAGGTTACCAGGATAATGAAATAATATCCCGGCAGAATCCGCCGGGCTCGGCGGAAATAGAAATCCCGTGTATCCGGCGCAGGCAGGCGTTCCCGCATTGCCTTTGCGTAAGGCAGGAAAAGCAGGAAAGATGAAAGCAGGACCGTGCCGTCCACCCACACATAGCCGGACCGGACCAGCCAGTCCAGGCTGTAGCTGCCCACGGTCGGCCTCAGCCAGCTCTGCTGCCAGATATGATACCAGCTGACAATGAAAATCATCATTACCCGCAGCCCGTCCAGCTCGGGGATCCGCTTTCTCGTTTTGCTCATGGCTGGTCGTCCTCTGTCACCAGAAAAGGCGGCGCGGGAGTGGGTTCCGCGGCAGGTGCTGTCTCTGCTTCGCCCGGGACAGCTGAATCGGAAGCTTTGTCCGGGATGATATCACCGGGAACTACCATTGACGTGGTATCACCTGAAGGCCCGGCTGAAACAACCACATCGGTATCCTCCGTTTCCGTGGGATACGGGTCTTTGCCGGCCTTTTTGCACGCTTCAAGATAGAGGGTTTCGATGTCCCGGTACCTGCGCTTCAGCGCTTCCCGGTCCAGTCCGCCGAGCATTTCCGCCGCCGTCTCCCAGTCTTCCTGTTTCACGGCCGTCTTCGCTTTCTGATAAGCGGCCTCCGAGCGGATCGATTTCGTGTCCCTGTACTCGTCAGGGATGTCCCGGAGCAGTTCCAGCACCGTGGTATATTCAAGAATGGACGCAGCGTCCTTCGCCAACTGATACCGGCAGGTCAGATCTTTCTCATTCGCGTCCTCATAGTCCGGAATGGAAGCGTAGAGCGGCTGAGCGGCTTTGAGATCCCCGGCTTCATACAGCGCCTGGGCCTGGGTGTAGGTCAGGGCGTTGTATTGTTTCTGCGCATCGCCCCAGCTGCCTGCCAGCAGGTATTCCCGGCTCGCTCCTTCGGTATCTCCGGCCTCAACCAGTTCTTCCGCCCTGTGATAATGGCATTCCAGCGTTTTCTCCCGGCTGTCCTGGTAGTCCGGAATCGTACTGAATTTTTCGATTGCGCCGTCCCAGTCCTTCGCTTCCATGAGCGCCTTTGCCGGTTCGTATACGCACAGGGCTGCCTGCTCCCGCGCACCGGGCATATCGCTCAGAACCAGCCAGACTTCCCGGGCTTCTTCATACTGCCCGGCATTCTGCAGCGACCAGGCTTTCGCAGTCAGGCACGACTGTTCCAGTTCCGCCCGACCTTCATAATCCTCCGGCAGAAGGGCCAGCGCTTCCAGCGCCTCCTCCCACCGGTTGTTTCCCAGCAGGAGGCGGGCGCGGATCAGGTCTTTCTCGTTCGCCTTGTCGACCGCCTCAGGCCGGTCTTTCACCGCCCTGAGCAGGGCGGACGCGGTCGCGAGCTCTTCCGCGGTCACCGCGTTCTCCGCTCTCTCCTGCGCGATCATCCAGTCGCATTCTGGAATCAGCGCGTCAGCGCCGCCAAAGGTTCCCAGTGCCTGAAACACCTTCTTCGCGCCGTCCGCATCCCCGGTTTCCATGGCCCGCCGTCCGGCGGACAGGCGCAGCCAGGGCTCAAAGAAGAACAGAATGCCAGCGGTCAGGACCAGGGCAAAAGCCATCGCGGCAGCAATCCTGAGCCGGTTGCCCCGGCGGGCCTTTTTCCGCCGGTATTCCTCCTCCCGGATCCGCTGCAGGCGGATCGTGTCCTCCCGCATGTTCCGGCTGCTCAGGTCCAGCTGCCGTTCCTTCATGCTGATCTGAGTTTCCACCGCCTCCGGAGTAAAGCGGGAAAATATCAGTTCCATCTGCCGGCCGCAACGGGCACAGTAGTTCACGCCCTCCGGATTCGGCCGGCCGCACACACAGACCCACAGTCCGTTCTGCAGGCTTGGATAGCCGACAGCCGTATCTCCGGCCGCGTATTTCAGATTCGTAAGTGCCGGGCTGACCGGCAGCGCATTCGGCGTGTATTCCACACTGTTCGCGGGATCCCTCCGCCAGGTTTCGTTGTCCGCATACCAGACCTTTTCCACCGAAACATCCAGGGAATTCAGCTCCGACGATGATGCGCAGGGAACCGTCAGCAGGAACGTGGAATGCGGCCGTCCGTTCAGCGCCCTTCCGCGGAAAGCCAGCCGTTCTGTCTCTCCGCCGTTCTTGTCCAGCAAGCGCAGCAACACCTCGACCGAAGAAATCACCCGGCCGCTCAGATTAAACAGGGTCAGGGTTGCTGCGGGAATTCCCTCCGTCGGCATTGCCATCCGGAAGATCTCCACCGGGCAGGTCAGGTCAATCTGGCAATTCATCATTCTTTATTCCATACCTGTTGCGGTTTATACGGTCTGCAGCATGATCTCCGTCAGGTATTCCTCCGTGTAGCGCAAAAGCAGTTCCACCTGCAAACCGTCTCGGGTAACGGTAACATATTTCAGGCTTGTTTCCCCGGCGGACGGATCGTAGGATGCGAATCCCCAAGGCGCTGTGCCCTCAGTGCCATAGAGTAGCTCTGTCAGCTCCTCACTTGTTTCATTCTCTCCGTTGCGGAAACGGCTGTAGTCTTCATAAAACTTGTCACCCAGCCGGACGCACCGGGGCCCCTCGATCCCGTCGTCCCTGATGGAGAACGACAGGATCTGCGCGTTTTCCCCGTTTTCGCCGCAGCGGAACACCGCCTCATAGCCGTTACCCTCGCAGCACAGCAGCCAGGAGCCGTCCTCGTTGTCGATAATCTCCCGGTTCGGTTCACCGGGCAGCGTCTCAGGTGTCAGAGCTGTATAGGAAATTCCGCTGAAGACCAGGTCGTTCTCGCTGAAGGGCTCCAGTTCCAATCCATTGCTCCGGCTCGTTTTCACTGCACGGTATTCGTCGTGGCCAAGCACGTCTTCCATCTCCGCAAGGAATTCCATCGCGTAGTTGGCATCTATCCTTGCCTGCTCCGGGTTCAGTCCGTCCACCCGGATGGCGGTCACCCTGGTTTCTTCCAGGGAAAAAGTAACTGCGGCACGGTAGAACCCGTCCGCGGCCGGAATCAGTTCGCCATATTCGACTGCGGTCACCCGCTGGCCGTCCCGCAAAATCCTCCCGTAAAAGAAGCCGTCCTGCTCCGTCTCTTTCAGGTACAGAACAGCTTCCTGACGAGTGCCGGCCAGTTCCCCGTTTTCCGTAGGAAAAGCAGCCAGCAGATCCTCCTGCAGGGAATCGATCCCAACGCCGCGAATCACGGGCCCTTCACTGTCTCCGAAAACCAGGACATTTACCTGTGTCTCCGCCGTCAGTGCCGTTCCGGCGGCATAGATCCGCGCGGTTTCATACAGGAACAGTATTCCATCCTCGCTCTGTGCTTCCGCGTCCGCGGGATCGTTCAGGGGTTCAGATGCCGCGACCTCCGTCCGGACGCTCTCCAGCAGGGCGTTGAGCTCTTCCGCTGTCACCGGCTGATTGGTTTCCGCCGCAGCCGGAAGCACAGTGCAGATCATCAGAATGGCCGTCAGGCACAAAATCTTTTTCATCATGATGGGTTCACTCCCTTTGGCTGGTTCATTTTCGTCTTCCATAGGCAAATATATATAAAAGTATAGCACATCCCCATCATCATGACAACTCAGGTCCATCCGGTACCAGATATAGGGGAATTGCCAGGGGATCCGGCCCTTTGATATAATAGCTTATAAAGATAGCTTAACGATCGATCCGGAGGAAGATTTATGAATAAACGCGTCTTGTGTTTTCTGATCGCTGCGGTTCTGCTTCTGCTGCCGTGGATTTCTCCCGCTGATGGCTGTCTTCATTCCGATCCCGTCGATTATGTGCTCCGGGGTGCAGTTGAAGCGCAAATCGGCGTGCCCGGCTATTCCGGGAACTACTGCTGTCCGCTGTGTGGAGCCGTAATGGTCCCCGGTGCGCCGATCCCAGCCCTGGAACCTTCCGCCGACGAACCGGGCGGCCAGGCACAGACCGAAGACCATACTCCTGAAATGCCGCAGGAAACAGAAGTTCCACCGGAACCTGAAACGACTATCCCGCCAGGTGAGGCAGAGCAACCGGAAGCACAGTCGGAAACGGATGTTCCTGAGCAGCAGGAGACTACTGATCTGCCGGAAACTCAGCCGGAAACGGAAATACCCGCATCGCAGGAAGAGACGGATTTGCCGGAGGCTCAGTCCGAAACTCAGACAGAAGCTGATACACCCGTACAGCAGGAATCTACGGAATTGCCGGAAACCCAGACGGATGCCGAGACACCCGTACAGCAGGAATCAGCGGAACTGCCTCAAGCCCAGGCAGAAGCTGAAACACCCGTACAGCAGGACACAACGGAACTGCCGCAGGCACAGGCAGAAGCTGAAACACCCGTACAGCAGGACACAACGGAACTGCCGCAGGCACAGGCAGAAG
>CAMKEI010000013.1 GCA_946411525.1 uncultured Clostridia bacterium
ATGATCGTCGATTTCAGCGTGCTGAAGAAATACCAGCGGAAAGGGATCGGCGGCAAACTGATGGACGCGGCGGAACAGATCGCCGGGCAGTACGCCGACACCGTCTGCTTGGGCGTCGGCCTGTGCGACAGTTATGGCAGTGCCCAGCGGATGTATGTCAAGCGCGGATATATCCCGGACGGATCCGGCGTATGGTATCAGGACAAACAATGTATACAGTACGAGACGGTCTGCACCGTTGACGACGATCTGGTGCTGTATCTGTCCAAAAAGCTGTCCGTGGACGACTGAAACGACAGGAAATGGACACAGACTCCAAAAAAAGAAAAGCAAAACAAGCCGCCAACCGGCGGCTTGTTTATTTGAACGGACAGAAATATCAGGCTGGCTTTCAGATTTTCGCCATAGGCTCACCCCAGGCGCCGAGGCTTTCACCTTTCCAGCTGAAATAAGTGGTGCAGGTAGTATGGACCGGGGCGATAGCTGCCAGTTTTTCCGCAGGACCGACGGCTTTTTCCGTCAGCATATCATCCTGCAGGATGTTGTGGATTTTACAGATCATCACTTCGCCGTCGTGCAGCGGGACAAACTGCATGACTTCCAGTTCATAGCTGACAGGGGAGGCGGTCAGGACCGGCACGGGGAGGACACGGCCTTCCTCTGTGTCAATCTTCAGTCTTTCCTTTTCCGGGCTGTGGCCGGCGGTATTGCCCAGATAATCAGCCAGAGGAAGCAATTCCTCGGTGACCAGATTGGCGGAAAACACTTTCCGTTTGTGGATGTTTTCCTTTGTCAGCTTGTTTCCGCCGATGCAGGCCATGACGCCCAGCTCGCCGTTCCAGACATAGCTGAACCAGCAGAACAGGCCGAAATCAGCCTTGCCTTCATCGTCGTAGGTGCCATAGAGAAAGAGCGTCTGGGGGCAGTAATCGTTGGTGAGACGGGCCAGGCTGGTCTTGCTCATTTCTGTATCTCCTTTCAGAACTTTATTCTGTTTATTTGCAGGCAATGAACATGCCGTATTCCTTGGGAATCCTCAAAACGCCTTCGATCATGTGCCGCGAGAGCACCTCCCGGACGGTCTCCCGAGGGAGCTTCCGGAGCTCCGTCATGCCGGTGAGGGAGAAGATATAGTCAACCAGATCCTCCACGTCGGTCACGTGCAGCGCATCCTCATAGAGGTCCTGTTCGATCTGCGAGAAAAACGGACGGAGCTTTTCCCTGCCGTTCTGCAGAGTGAAGTTTGAATTGATCCGGGAATCCACGCCGTATTCGCTGAACAGGCTGCCGATATATTCCATCATCCCGTGCCCGCCGTAGGTGGCACAATAGAAAAAGCCTTCGTCCTTCAGCACGCGGCGGACTTCGCCGAGGCCTTTGGCGAGGTCCGGGACATGATAGAGCATCATATTGGCGATGACGGCGTCAAAAGACTGATCCGGATACGGGATCTCCTGAATATCGACGACCCGGTATTCGATCCCGCTTTCCTCCTTCAGGGTTTCTTTCGCCTTCTCCAGCATCCCTGCGGAAAAGTCGGACAGGATCAGCCGGCTGCAGCGGGAGGCGAGGCTGCTCTTTCCCTTCCACATATCACCTGTGCCGCAGCCTAGCTCCAGTACGGCAGCGCCGTCCAGAAACCGGTAGTGCTCTGTGATCCAGCTGCCGAAGCCCTGTTTGTTGACGGAATACTTCGCATGGATCGAGATCCGGGTATTCAGTTTATCCGCTGTGCCATACTGGCTGTTCAGCACTTTTGAGTCAGTCAGCTGAGCCATGATTACTCCTTATCGTCCGCCGCAACGCTGCAGCCGTTGAATTTTGCCAGCCGCTGCACCGCCCTGTCGATTTGTCCGGAGAGTTTCTTTGTCCGGCGGACGCCGGGCTCCAGCCAGATGTTCTGGACGGTAAGGACTTTGGTTTTCTGGTCTGCTTTCGGTTCGATCCGGCCGATCAGCCGGTCGCCCCACAGCACGGGAAGGACATAATAGCCATATTTGCGCTTGACGGCAGGCGTATAAATCTCCCAGGAATACTGATATCCCCAGACCGCTTCGATGAGTTTCCGGTCCCACAACATCGGATCCAGGGGAGCCAGGAACTCCAGCCGGGGCTTCAGGGACGCCTGCCCGGCGGTCACAGACTCCATGAGCGGCAGGTCTTCATTCAGCATATAGAGCGGAAAACGGATTCCCTCGACCTGTACCGGTGAGATGACACCGTCTTTTTCCAGACGGCTGAAGGCGGCGTTCCGCTGTTCAGCGGTCATACTGATACCGAGCCAGGCGGTGGAGTTGCGGTTCCAAAGCAGACCGACGGCGCCGATCCGCCGTTTCACCCGCCAGCAGAGCCATGAAGGCTCATCCGGGCAGGGATTCGGCGCGGTCAACAGCTCCGCGGGGAGATACTTTTCCGCCAGATCGTAATACTTCCGGGAACCGGTCTTGTGGTGGATCAGCAGGACGCCGTCCGTATAAAGCTGTTCCAGGACGGAGCGGGCGGCCTGGGAATCTTTGTGCCAGTGTCCGCTCCAGTGCATGGAGGAGTGCCAGAAAACCGTCCCCTCAATGGGCAGCGTATCGCTGCTGACCGGGCCGTGCTTCCGGATATAGGCGACGGCTTCCTCCTCCAGCTCCGGAATGCCCGGGAACTGCCTGCCGTGGGCGACGCTCCGCTCCCGGTAGGAGGCAAAGTAAGGCCAATCCTCACTGGGCCAGATGGACAGCTCCTTATCTGAATAGTCTACCAGGAGACGGTCCCTGTAGAGCAGATCGCTCAGCGTCTTCCGGGTAATCCCTTTTACCCGGGACTGAAGTGTCAGCTCGGCATTCCTGCCGCAGACGTCCACCGGATCAAACTGGATGCAGCCGGCCCGGCGGACATACTGATAGGCACCGTCTTTTCCAACGAAACGGTGCGCTCCGAGCAGGCCCTGCCTGAGCAGGATGAACTGCCTTGCCTGATCCACGTTGACGGTCAGCATACGAGTCTCCTTCCGATGGTTTGTCAGGGATTGCCTTTTGTCCGCAGCAAACGGACCGCGAGCGCAACGATTACGACGGTCAGCACGGCGAGCGCGGCCAGGAAGATATCCGCGGTAGGCAGGAAAGAAACGGTGCCGTCGCTGTTGGCGACCGTCGGGGAGTCACGGAGCACCCAGGCCCCGATCTGCGGGCCGACGATTCCCGGAATCAGGACCTGGGAAATGATCCGCAGCCCCTGGAACCGGCCGGCCATGTGCGCCGGCGTATGGTTGCGCAGCTGGGTACCGTACGTGGCCATCCCGCTCAGATAACCGGACATCATCAGGAGCGATCCGATAAACACCGGAATTTTCATGGCCAGGCCTTCCGCCGGAATGACGGAGGGAACCAGATACAGCAGGATAAAGCCCAGCATCAGCAGGAACATCGCCGGAATGACCATTTTCCGGAAACCGAAACGATCCACCAGACGGCCGAAGAAAAAGGTCACCGCTGCCGCCAGCATAATGGCAGGCGCCATGATCAGCACATAGTCGGAAATCCCCAGCGTCTGCTCGTAATAGATAATCAGATAGGGCATGTAGACCTGGATGGCGGTATTGAAGATGATAAAGGCCGCCATGGAAAGATAAAGCACGGTGTTTTTCCGGACGATGTCCGGACGGAAACCATACAGGATGGTGCCCATATAGCCGAGACTGTCCGGATTCCGGACAGGAGATTCCTCCACAAGAAAGAATCCAAGGATTCCGATCAGGAGGACGAGGCATCCGATGACGCAATAGATGACGGTCCAGCTTGAAGCCTGGTCCAGATCAAAGCCCATGAAACCGCCGAACACCACCAGGATTGAAATCAGGGGCATCATGGAGTTGATGCCTTCAGCCGCTCCGCGGTTGCCCGAATCCGTTGAATCCGTCAGCCAGGCGTTGTACGCCGCGTCGTTTGCCGTGGATCCGAAAAACGTCATGACGCAGTCCATGATGATGACCAGGGTAACCCCGACGGATGCCGCAGAGGCAGCCGCGCCGAACAGGGAGGAGATGATGTCTCCTCGGATCAGCGCGAAGGAGATAATTGAGACGCCCCAGGCGATATAACCGGCGCACATGAAGATCTTCCGCTTCCCGATTCTGTCGGACAGGGCGCCCATCAGAATGGTGGTCAGCGTGGCGGACGCGGCGCTGGCGGTGACCATCAGCGCGATATCGGACGCCGAGGCCCGGAACATTTTGTAGATAAACACGTTGAAATACATGTTTTCCACGACCCAGGCGATCTGACCGGTCAGGGAGAAGATGATCAGGGCAGCCCAGAATTTCCCGTTTTTGCGCATTAACAACACCTCAGGTTCTGAATTCAACCGGATCAGACCGTAAAACGGGGACCACGGTTATTCTGTTCCGGAACGGAGTGCGCGGAGAAGCTGACCGGAAACACCGCGGAATTCTTCCGGCGTGACTTTGGCCGCTTTCCGGTCAAAGGTCAGGAGTCCGTTGGTCTCATCCTCGACGTCGGAGACCTGTGTGTATACGGCGGCGCACAGCCCCTGCGGGATCAGCGGGAGCACCTGTTCCAGATACAGCGCCTTCAGGTCCCGGACGAAGCTTTCCCGATCCTCATACTTCTTATACCCGTACGTCCTGTCCTGATTGCAGCTGTGTTCGGGAATCTTCATGGACCATCCGCCGAATTCCGAAAGGAACTGCGGTCGGTCCTGCTTCCCGGTCCGTAGGGTGCTGAAATAGATGTGCAGGCTTTCCACATCGCTCTTCTCCTGGGCGAACCAGCCGGAGGTGCTGTCGATAAACCGGGTGCCGTCCAGCGCCTTCAGCCGGAGATAAGCTTCGTCCGCGTGGAACTGACCCCAGCCCTCGTTGAAGATCGTCCACAGGCAGATGCACGGATGGTTCTGAAGCAGCCGCACCGTGGCGTCCATGGCGTTCAGGAAATTCTTCCTGGCTTCGGGGTTGCGGTTCAGCCGGGAATCTTTCCGGGACTGCATCCCGAACGTCGGCAGGACCGTATCCCGCAGGTAATGGTATTCCCCGCAGTTTACCATATCCTGAAAAACAACCATGCCGAGCCGGTCGCAGTCGTA
Organism: uncultured Clostridia bacterium; assembly: GCA_946411525.1. Lineage (GTDB taxonomy): Bacteria > Bacillota > Clostridia > Christensenellales > Aristaeellaceae > Aristaeella. The sequence continues at coordinate 5,086 of CAMKEI010000013.1, forward strand.
GTAGAACTGCTCCGGCTCGATTTTGATATGTTTCCGCAGCGTGTTGAAGCCCAGCGCCTTCATGGCCAGGATATCCTCTTCATAGCAGGAAGGCGCCGCAGGAGTATACAGGCCGTCGCTCCAGTATCCCTGGTCCAGCAGGCCGTGGAAGAAGTACGGTTTTCCGTTCAGGCACAGGCGCGGTTTTCCGCCTGTCCGGTCTATGGAAAGGGTCCGCAGCGCAAAGTAGGATTCCACCCGGTCTTCCCCCGCAGTGACGGAAAAACGGTACAAATACGGGTTTTCAGGGCTCCACCTGACGGGTTCCGCCACCTTAATCCGGGCTTTTCCACCGGAAAGGGGATACCGGACGCTGTCCAGCTCGACGAATCCCGATTCAACCCCTCCGGCGGTGATCTCCGCGTAATCCGGTCCCGTACGGATCTCCAGCGCCCGGACATACCGGGCGGGAACCGGCTCCAGCCAGACAGTCTGCCAGATTCCGGATACCGGCGTGTACCACATGCCGCCGCGCTTTTTCTTTTGTTTTCCCCAGGGGTGCCGGTGGGACAGGTCGTTGACAACGGTGACAGATATTTCGTTATCCCCGGCATGGAGCAGGCCGGTGATATCCGCGGAAAAGGGGAGATAGTTCTCCTCATGGGAGACCGCCTCCATTCCGTTTATCCGGACGACCGTCTTCCGGCTGACCGCGCCGAAATGCAGCAGGATCCGCTTCCCGGACCATTCCTCCGGCAGGCTGAAGCGCCTGGAATATACCATTTCCCGGCCGTATTCCATCTTCAGGTCCAGGCCGGAAAGCAGGCACTCCGGGCAGAAGGGGACCCGGATTTCCTTTTTTACACCGGCAAAGGAGAAATCCCATTTTCCGTTCAGGCACAGCCAGTCCTCCCGGCGCATCTGAGGCCGGGGGTAGACGTTCCAGGGAATGCCGGACAGCGCTTCCCCGGCAGGCGTATACAGTTTCTTCATGGCGACCCTCCGACGGACGGATGATATACGCGGCACGGGCGGATTATGCCCGTATTGTACCATGGGCATGCCGGAATGAGAAGGCGAACAAAACCCGATTGACAGATAATTTTTGAAGAAGATCAGAACTGCAGGACCACGGGATTCCCGGTACAGCGGACAGACCGGGTATCCGAAGAACCATCAGGACGGATGACGCTAACCCGCAGGCAGACGTCGGCCGGGAAGCTGCCTTCCGCTTTCCCGAAGGAGAGCGTGCCGCGCAGATCATCCCAGCGCAGCGGGATCCGTAGAAATTCTCCCTGAAGGTATCCCATGCCGTCCCCGGAGTCGTCGTAAAGCGTGAACGAACCGTCCGCGCCGCCGAAGACCAGCAGCTCGTCAGCGGGGGAATGCAGTTCATCCGTACAGCATCCGCCGGCGGAGAGGGGCAGGATACCGCCGGCCCGCACCAGCACGGGGAAGCGGTCCAGGGGCGTTTCCACGGTCAGCGCGGCGCCGCCGCTGTGGAATTCTTTTGTGAACAGGTCGTACCAGCCGTCCGGCGGCAGCATGACAGCCGTTTGATTCCCGCCGTCCATCAACGGCCGGATGACCGGTTTCACCAGCAGGGCGTCTCCCAGCATATACTGGTCCGCCAGGTTCCTGAGCTCCGGATCGTTCCCGAATGCGGTGAGCATGGCCCGGACCATCGGAAGCCCCTCCTGGCAGGACTGCGCGGCTGCGGAGTACAGATACGGCAGCAGACGGTAACGCAGGGCAATGATATTCCGCAGGAAGCTGTATTCCGGGCTGTCCTCTCCGCCGAAAGCCCAGGGCTCCCTGGGCGTATCGGTGCCGTGGGAACGGAAGACGGGCAGCATGGCGCCGAACTGGAACCAGCGGATATAGAGCTCCCGGTACGCCGGATCCTCAACCCCGCGCGGATAGTCGCCGCGCCAGAACCAGGGTTCTTTTCGATCCACAAAGAAACCGCCGATATCCATGGTCCACCAGGGGATGCCGCTGCAGGAGACGCGGACGGCTTCCGCGACCTGCTTTTCCAGGATGTCCCAGCGGGCGGAAATGTCTCCTGACCAGAGGACAGCGCCAAGGGATCCGGAATCCGGGCCGCCGCTGCGTGAAAGGAAGACAGGCCGCTTGGCGGGGAAGTCCCGGAGCCAGTGCTCCCGCAGCCCGCGGAGATGGAAGGAAGCGTAGTGATTCATGTTTTCCGGGGCCATCCGCAGGGAGGAAGCCTCCGTGATCAGAAGGTACCGGGTCTCCGGATCCCGCTTTTCCTCCCCGCACCAGTCCGGGTCCGTAATCGGTTCGCAGCTGTCGCACCACAGGGCATCTGTTCCGCCGTCCATCCAGTAACGGCGGCATTGTTTCCAGTACAGATCCCGTCCTTCCGCCGGCTTTTTGCCGTTAATGTCCCTGGATGGACTTCACCGTGGTATCAAAGGTTTCCTCCTGCTGAGAGACGCTGTCCGCCACGCTGTTACCGTCCGTATTCTTTTCTTCAGCCTTCTTTTCCGCCGGTTTCGCTTTCCTGCGGCGGAAGAGATAATACAGCGTAATGCCGATCATGATCCCGGCCAGCAGGCCGCCGATGGCTTTGAAGGAAGATCTTTCTGTAACCCTGATTACCGGAAGATCCGGCTCGACAGAAACGGAGGTGATCACATCCCCGGTCCGGTCTCCCATGGCCGCAAGGGCCTCGATTTCCAGATCAGACTCCTCAAAACCAAGCTCCGTGATTGGATGCCCGTCAAAGAGGCCTGTATACTGATCGTAGTAGTAGATGCCGTATTGCGGACTGTACTGCGTAATATAGGCTGAAGAGATGTCCCCGGCCATATCGCGCTCCACGACCAAATCCGCATTGTCGGTCCGCTTCTGCACGCATGAGGAGTTAATCCGGTCAGCGATATAAAACACGGATTTCGCGACTCCTCCGCTTCCCATGGCGTTGAACGCCTGCGCGTGGGTTCTTTCCGTATACTCAACGTAGCGTCCCGTGCCGGCGGAGTAAACCAGGAACCAGTCAGTCTCCGGGCTGAATCTGGACGTATTGATACAGATCCTGTCATCCAGGGTCAGGTCGCCGCTGCGGATCGCCTGATAAGCGTCCCCCAGATGGGCGTAATCATACAGCTTGCCGTTATATCCACTGACCGACGTAGTTCCGGAAGGATACCGGTACTGCAGAGTGACCGCTTCCGCGATGTCTCCCTTGTTATAGGTCAGGTTCATCTGCGTCGCGCCGGTGGATTCGAAGGGATAGTCCGTGACGATATGCGGGAATCCCGCATCGTCAAATTCCACCCGGACGGAAAAATCCACAGCCATGGGGATCTGCGACACTTCTGTGTATCCGTAATCGGCCGAAGCCGTTCCCATCAGCACAAAGCATACCAGGATGACAGCAAAAACGAACAGCAATCCTTTTGTTCTCATGCGAATCCCTCCTTTCCGCCGGGCAAGCGGCCAGCGCCGGTGCCTGCCCACAGGAAGCATTATACAGTTTCAGCGGCGCCGAATAAAGGGCTGAATCCGAAAGATATGTTCCGCTATTCGTCCGGGCGCCGGCAAGACCGTTTCCTGTCCCCGACAGAACAGACGGAAGGACACCGCTGAATGTTCCGCAAGAACGCAGGATCATATTGCGGAAACGACCGGGTAAAATCCACCGGACACAGCAGCCTGGTCTGCCTCTGTTCTTTTCTGCTGCATTGGAGTATACTCCAATAAACAAACTGTCCGTAACGAAATCAAGCTGAAAGGAGTGAAGACAGTTGAGGCGTGAAAACGGGTTCGACCGTTCCATGCTGGGCACTGTCTTTACCCTTGCCTGGCCGACTATGCTGGAGCAGCTGACCCAGACGGCCGTACAGTATATCGATACGGCCATGGTAGGCTCCCTGGGAACAAGGGCGACGGCGGCGGTTGGCGCTACCGGCACGGTAAACTGGCTGATCGGCAGCGTAGTATCCGCTGTCGGAATCGGTTTTCTCGCTTTTATTGCCAGGCAGATCGGCGCGGGACACGCCGACCGGGCGAAACAGGCGAGCGCCCAGGCATGTATCGTGACGCTGCTGATGGGCTGCCTGCTGACAGCCCTGACACAGTTCGCGGCCCGGAGAGTACCGGTCTGGATGCAGGCGGACCCGGAGATCCGGGACCTGGCAGCCCGTTACTTCCGGATCATCTATCTGCCTATGCTCTTCCGGACTGCATCCATTCTGCTCGGAACCGTGCTGCGGTCCGCAGGGGACACCCGAACCCCCATGCGCATCGGCATGGTGGTGAACGGTATGAACGTACTGCTGAATTTTCTGCTGATTTATCCTTCCCGGTCTGTTTCCCTGTTCGGTACCACAGTTTTCGTTCCTGGTGCGGGGCTGGGGGTGGAAGGTGCAGCATGGGCCAGTGCCATTGCTTTTATCTATGGCGGGAGCGCCATGATCCGTGCCCTGTGGAAGCATCCGGCTATTTCACCAAAAGGCCTGTCATTTCATCCTGACCCGACCATCCTGAGGCCGTGTTTCCGGGTGGCGCTGCCTAATTTGGCGCAACGTTTTGCGACTTCTTTCGGGTATGTTGTTTTTGCATCCATGATCAACAGCCTCGGGGGAATCTCCACTGCGGCACATACCATTGCCAATACGGTGGAAAGCGCGTTCTATATCCCGGGATGGGGTATGCAAACGGCGGCTGCCACGCTGAGCGGGAACGCCTACGGCGCCAGGGACCATGACCGGCTTAAACGGTTAGGACGAACCATTCTTCCACTGGAGGTCGGACTGATGGTTCTTTCCGGGACGCTGCTGTTCCTGCTGGCGGAGCCGCTGGTCAGGATATTCAGCAGCGACGAAAGCGTGATTCGCCTAGGGACAACAGTCCTGCGCATGGTGGCAGTCTCCGAGCCCTTCTACGGCGTCCCGATTGTTGTGGAAGGCCTGATGCAGGGAGTGGGCAAAACCACAGCGCCTTTTATATATAACGTGATCGGTATGTGGGGGATCCGGATTACGGGGACCTGGATCTGCACGCAGCAGCTGGGCTTGGGCCTCGTGGCTGCCTGGGGGTGCATGATTGGCCATAACCTGCTGCTTTTTGCTGTTTTTACCTGGCATTATTGTTCCGGACACTGGGATCCCTTTCATTCCGGATGAATGTTGCAATCGTTCCGGCCAACACTCGCTTGCAGCCTTATCAGACTCCACTATATAGCATGGTTTCTGATGCAAAACGGCGAAAAAACGGGGCCGAACAAGACTAATAAACATGTGAGAGTTCAATTGCCGGCTGCATTGGCATAAGGATACCGGATAAAGAAGTGGCCGCCGGCAATGACATGAAGATGGCCACCGGATCCCCGGACAGGCGGCAGGAAACGATGGAAAAAGGCGTGCTGACACAGGAAGAGATGGAAAAAGCCGCAAGGAGCATTCTGCGGCTGATCCTCCAGATCGACAGAGGCCGCATAGCGAAGGGATTTAATTGAAGGACGGGGAGAAAAGCATGCCTCTATAAAAACGAGAAACAGTCCTTGTGCACTTGACTTCGAGGGAATGATAGGGTATAGCATAAGCAACAAAGGGGATTACGAAAACCCCTGGGACCTGAGAAAAGCATGGAATGACTGCGCAGTATTACAGAGCGAGGAGAGATATTTATGATCAGGAAAAAAGACGAATGCAAGGTGGAGTACAGGGAAAAAATGCGGGATGGGGAAGGCGTGGTAAAGATGACATCCCTCATCAGCGGCCCTGAGGAACTCAACGGTAAAGGACGCCTCTTCAGCCGAATCACACTGGAGCCGGGATGCAGCATCGGCTACCATGTTCATGAGAAAGAGGCGGAACTGTTTTATATCCTGAACGGTACCGGGACTTATTCAGACAACGGAAACATCAGAGAAGTGAAAACCGGAGATGTGACAATCTGCGAAAACGGCCACGGACACAGCATAGCCAACACCGGAGAAGAGACGATGAATGTAGTTGCCGTCATCGTTTACGCCTGAACGGAGCAAGGGAATTGATCTTTGTCCGGAAACAGAGGGTTAAAGTGGGTTGCAAGGCAAAGAAAAAAACCGGAACCGGTTGACAAATCAACGGTTTCGGGCTTTTGCAATCACTCCCATTCTATTGAAATTAACGATTTTTGTTTAGCCTTTGTGTGTCCTGGTCTCTCCAGTTGATCTGATTCAACAGAGTATTTGTATTATCCCTGCTATCCGGCCAGATTTTATCATTTCTTTATCAGAGCGATAAAGAAGCCGGATGATGGATAACGCAATCTGCACGGATATTATACCGAATCAGACAGTCAGAATCAAGACGGAATCAGGTCAAACCACAGCCTTTTAGGGCAGAAACACGATCCTCGATGCTTTTCCGGAACTGTTCATCTGTCATAGAGGGATCGCGGGTTGCCTGCCAGATCTCACAGGGAAGTTGATCACAGGAAGCGCAGTTTGTGAATCGATGCTTATTGGCGCAGCAGGCATAGATCGGACAAGCCTTTCCATTTGCGTGAAACACTTTTCCGCAGGCTTCATTGCAGCCGGTACACATGTTTCCATGAAGCGGACAGGCGGAACAATCTGTTCCGCAGACAGACAGACCCAGAATTTCCCGTTGCTTCTGCTTCGGGAAACCTTTCAGAACCAGTTCATAGGAACGATCCAGCCAGTTCTTCAGCAGATCATCCGGAATCTCTCCGTCAGGCTTGACGGAATTCCAGTGCTGCTTGTTGCTGTAGTATCCGGGGATGATGTCCGGATACTGCTGCTGCATCAGTTCACCTTCCAGCGGTTCCAGCTTCAGGTTGATGTAATAGGGCTGATTACCATCATCCAGAAGGATGGCGGCAAACATCTTTCCGCCGATATGATATCTGATCCAGTTCCATTCCGGCTGCAGATCTTTGGTCACGCCGCACTTGGCCATCAGGTATTCATCGATCCAGGGATACTTCATGGCATGTTTTCCTTCCTAATACATAGTTACGGACACATCATTTTCAACGAATCGGTTTTCCGCTTTTAATTTCCTTACGCCATACGGGAGCAGCAACGTCATCAGCCCAGTACTCATCCATTTCAACGATTTTGCCTTACTGTATGAAATCATAAACATTTGTGATTATGTTAAATGTTGCGGAGTTTGTGAGGTCGAAGCAAGTATTTTAGCTTTTTCCACATTTCGAATTCTATCTGCGATATCCTGTATCTTATTGGTAATCCATAGATATGCTGTTGTATTTTGGGAATAATCTGCTTCAGCATACATATCTACACGACCATCTGCGCGCATTTGTTCAACTTGACGCATTGCTTTTAGATCACCCTTCGGATAAATAGCAAAAGTAGAACCTCCATTTTGTTTGACAAGGGAAAAAGCAGGAATATCACTGGGCCCATCGGCAATATATATCATGTTTTCGAACTGAACACGTCTTAGTTCTTTCGGTATTTTGGAATTAACGTTAATTTCTGGGAGTTTTCCAATTCCTTTGTTTATCTCAAAAATAGCCCGCGTTTTTGTTGTGTTATCAATTGTGTAAATAATTTCACTTATTACATCTTCTCCGTTATATGTAGAATCCAATAATTCACATCCCCAAACACCATCGACAAAGGGCATAAGAGCTGAACCACGTATGGTTTCAGCAAATCCAGTGCTTACGATGTAATGCTCGACTTGAATGCCGTAATCTGTATACAATTTGTTTTCAGAAAACATATGCTTGGTTCGCTCAAAGATTTCAGGAATCCCAGGATAGAATTTTTGTTCTTTTCCAAACTCATGCAATGCCGCATTGCTTAATCCGGGGAATGTCCCATTATGTGCACATTTGATAAAATGGTTAAGATAATAGGTATCAGCATTAACCCTAATTCCTTTGCATTCCAATTCTTTGGGAATGGAATTCACTTTTTTCCAGAAATCATGTGCATCAATATTATACTTTCTGAAAATTGGGTCTTGCATATACCCATCAATCAAGGTTTTGTCACAATCCCATATTATTGCAATAATGTTTGCCATGCGCTGAATTCTCCTATCAGAATGTACTGATTCAGGCCGCTTGAGTTATTTGCTCAATACATTACATGCTTTTGGCGACCATCTGGGGATCATCGATCGCATTGTCCAGCAAGCGACTCAGAAAACCGGTATAACCCTTTCCGGTTGCTTTGGCTTTTTCCAATGTGCTGATTGAGACACGGAGAGCGACAACTGGTTTAACTTGCTTGCTTCTTCTGCTCCGGGCAATTGCTGCCATTTCAGCATACTGTTCCAGCGTCAGTTCGGGAGCGTCTTCATCGGGCACGACCGGCTTGGCCATAGCTGCTTCAATTTCTTTGATCTGTTCATCAGTCGGCTGCTGTCCAGGACGAACAACAGTCTGAACCATCTTTTCATTCTTCGCCATAGTAAATCTTCCTTTCATATGGTGTTGCCATCCGCGCAGAGATCAGACGTGCATACTCATCTCTCATGGTATAAACAACATACAGTATTCCCTGAACGCATCCCAGAACCACGTATCTTTCTTCATCCTGGCTGTGCAGCTTATCAAGGTATTCAATCCGCTCCTCATCGGCAAATACCAGTGCGGCAGTCTGAAAACTGATTCCATGCTTCTTGATGTTTTGCTGGTTTTTGTTTTCATCCCATTCAACCAGCGTGCCGGCAATCTCAGATCTCATGTATTAAGTATAACGCAAAGTAATACTTTTGTAAATGGTCAGATCGGCAGACAAAAAATCCTCTCAGGCGTTTCTGCCTGAGAGGAGCAGGATTAATTCTGTTTCAGCAGATCACGGTAAAACTGCAGAGCCGACTCAAAAGCATCGGGGTTGTTGTTGCATGCGGCAAGAACGCCAGGCATCTGCTCAAGGAGTGTTTTTGCCCTGTCCGCATTGCCCGTTTCCGTATTTCTGGAGAATTGATCTCTGTAGATCATTTCCAGAAACCTGAGTTGCTGCTGGCAGGTCGTTTCCCTGGCTATGAAGGCCTGACTTGTTGCTTCCGCGATGTGGCCGGCATCATCTTCGCCACCCTGATTTGTGATGTTTTCCATCGTCGAAAGCAATTCGTTCATGAAGAGCATTTCTTTCCGGATGGCGTCCATCCGATCAAGAAGGCCTTCGATTGTCAGGTCACCCAGTTTGTTATCCGGTTGCTTTGCACTTTCGGTATCATCGACATGCTCTGCTACAGTTTCTGCTTGCTTAATGTTTTCCATTTCGTTGTCCTCCATTTGTTCCGGCGGACACGCAAGACAGATTGTTCGTTCATCCAGCCAGCGTGCCCTGCCTTTTTTCACAAGACCGTTGGCTCTTTTCAGCCAGGTAGATTCAAATACTGTCCCGTTTTCGTCCACCACAATAATGTTTTTTTCGATGGGTATCATCCCCCTTGCGGTGTCAGCCTGCTGTTTTTTCTGATGGGTGTCGTCCCCGAGGCTGAATACATTATAGGAAAACACAGAATGTCCCGTCAAGATACAAATCGCTTATATTGGTTATGCTTCTATGTGCTTTCTTATTGCTGCAACAATCTGACTGAATCTTTCACTGTCCTGGTATCTCTCGAAATACTGATTGGCAGTCAGATGATCCATAAGCGTTTCATAATAGGATTTTTCATTGTGCTTAATCGAATAAGTTTTGCCATTATCTATTTCAGAAAGCCAGCATGGTTTGTAGCGGCTATCATATGAAATCTTATCGTATGATTCGGCGTATACAATAGCTTTTTCAATTTCTTCATGCGCCATGTCATCATTTCCGGCATTCATGTGTGCTTTGGAAAGGGGCAGAGCATTACAAAACAGAAGATCAAGATAATGGAGAGGTTCATCATCTGTTACCAGCCTGACCAGTTTCTCATTGAAATGCAGAATATCAATTTGTTGATCCGGTGAATAGTTCCAGCATTTTCTGATTCTGCTGATCACATTTGAGGTTGCCCACATCAGATTCAGCAACAAAGCTTGCCATGCACGGAGAGCTTCTTTCCCTTCCAGTGTTCTCGGATAAAGCATATCACAGGTTGTAGGAATATGCGGCAAAGAGGAAGCAATCTCCTGAGCTTTTGTTCTGTTACCGAGATATGTATACAGGTATACAAGCAGTTGTTTGAAGTAACACGGATTGAAATCTTGACCAGAGAATCTTATCCCTTTTTGACAAAGCTCTATGATTTCTTCTGCCTCTTTTCTTTTTTCATGTTCATCGAACAATTCACCACTCTGGAAATAGAGACTGTACAGCGAAGCGGCAAGAGCGTCCATAATCTCCGGAGAGTTTGGGTATTCATTCAGCTTTCCGGAAAGATAATCTATGGACTGCTGATTCATTCCCTTTGAAGTGAAATGCTCTCTGTTGTATTCCAGTATCGTGTCAATCTCTTCTTTTTTTCGGGTAATGTCTACGCCCAGCAGTATATCTGTCGTGACATTGAAGAAGCGTGCCAGTGCAGGCAACTGTGATATATCCGGAGCGGTGCGATCACATTCCCACTGTGAAACCGCTTTGGATGTGATCCCAAGACTGTCCGCTAACTGCTCTTGGGTTATATTCTGTTCCTGACGGATTTGCTTTATTCTGGATCCTATTGTCATGGTTTCGCCTCCTTGACCGTTACGATAGCCTGAGTAAATCTTATACGTGACCGTGCTGCTTTGCAAGGAAGCAGATAAAGAATCAAAGTATAGTTTCACTTACTATGTTGACGGAAACCATTAATATTCTTGGTTGGGCTAAGCACCTTTCGATAATCGTTTCTGCACGGTAAGCTGCTGCGGCCGAAATCATTCATGCATGGTAACGAAAAACGGGATTTGCATTAAGGCGAATGAAGCGCGCGAAAGTAGAGAGAGCAAGTATCGACCTGTGTCACAAAAATCCGCTTCCGCGTTTTTTGTGCCTTCGGTCAGATACTTGTTGGGGAGTGCCTTCCCCAAACCCTGCTCTGGGAACGTTCATCATTCGTGACGCGATTCGCTTTCGTAAGCGATCCCGAAAGCGAATCTTTTCTATTTCTTCTGAGGACGATCCTCTTCCTCCAAGGCTGCGCAATCGGATTGTATACAAAGCATAAGCATCCTCCTCTTTGGAAGAAGTATGGCAGATATGATCATCATCTGCGGTGACATGATGCTGCATTAGGCTGAACCTAATTCTCCTGATTAAATAAAAAAGTATAATTTATTTTCTCGAAAGACTTTTCAAAACTTAAACATTGTTGTATAATTAAGCAACTAAGTTTAAGAAACGAAGGAGGGAAGCCTAATGAGTACGGAAACGAAATCAGGGAAAAAGGAAACTCTTGATCATGTTGTTAAGGCAAGAGTAACCGAACTGGAGTACTATAGAATCATGGAAATCTGTCGACGCCTGAAGATGACACCGTCATCATTGATCCGTTTTTTGCTAAGACATGGAGAGGTTCATGCAACTGTTTATGAAAACGGAGTCAATGATCAGACGCTGACACTGCTGAATCAGATCATCACCGAACTCAAACGGATCGGAAACAATATCAATCAGATTGCCCGGGTCGCGAATACAATCGGACTGGATGATCCGGTTCTGATCGAAAACCTCAATAAGGCATTGGGCGATCTGACTGAAAGTAAACATTTACTTCTGGAAAAGGCAGGTGATGCAATTGGCAACCATAAAGCATGTTAGCTCGAAGAATGCCAATTACGGCGATGCCGAAAGCTATCTGACTTTTGAGCATGACGAGTTCTCCGGGAAAGCATTACGGGATAAGAACGGTCATCTGATTCCGCGGGAAGAGTATCGGATGGATACGCTTCTATGCGGTGAAGATGATTTTGCGATTGCCTGTATGAGAGCGAATCTGCATTTTGGGAAAAACAATCTGCGCGGAGATGTGAAGAGCCATCACTACATTATCAGTTACGATCCGCGTGACGCGGAAGATCACGGACTGACTGTTGATCGTGCTCAGGAACTCGGAGTTGAATTTTGCCGAAAGAACTTTCCGGGACATCAGGCAATGATCGTTACGCATCCGGATGGTCACAATCACAGCGGAAACATCCATACGCATATTGTAATCAACAGCTTACGCATCGAAGATGTTCCGCGGATGGCATACATGGATAAAGCCTGCGATACAAAAGCCGGTATGAAACACAGATGCACATCAGCCTGTCTCCGCCATTTACGTGCGGAAGTGATGGAGATGTGTCAGGAAAACGGATTGTATCAGATTGACTTGCTGGGCGGAAGCAAGGACCGCGTTACAAACAAAGAGTATCTTGCGCAGCGCCGCGGTCAGCAGAAACTGGATGAAAAGACAAACGGTGCGGAATCCATTTCGGATGATAAGCCATCCGGCAGTATAGTCTCTGTTGACGATAAGCCGGCAAAGACGTCGAAGTATGAAACGGATAAAGAGAAACTGCGCCGGGCTATTCGTTTCGCTTTGGACCGTGCTGACAGCATGGAAAGCCTCACGAAACTGCTTTTGGAACAGGGCGTTTCCGTCAAAGAAAGCAGGGGAAGATTCAGCTATCTTTCTGCTGACAGACCGAGGCCGATCACAGACAGAATGCTTGGAGATGACTTTTTACGGCAGGCTGTTCTGGATCAACTGGCGAAGAATGCCCGACTGGGATCTGACGCTGAGAGGATTGTTATTGATCAGACTGTAACCGAACAGAATTCGAATGATCCGATTGCTGTGACGAAGACGGTTCTGAATATGCTGCTGAAACAGACATCAGTCGTTATAAAGCCGGATAGAGAAAAGAAACTGGAACGCGTTGTTGACATTGATAAGATCATTGAAAACGGAAAAGGTGAAGGATACAGACAATGGGCCATGGAGCATAATATCAAACAGATGGCCGGATCTATGAGTTATCTGAGCCGCCACGGAATCAACAATTATGATGAACTGAAGAACAGGCTGAATGCCGCTCTGGACAAAAAAGACAATCTGTTACAGCAGATGAAATCCATTGAAGGCCAGATTAGGGAGAAGAAGGAACTCCGGGATCAGATCCTGAAGTACGGAAAGAACAAGGACGTTTATACTCAGTGGCGAGGCATGAAAGACGGAAAAAAGAAGGATGCCTTCTATCAGGAACACTGCGCCGAAATCATTCTGACAGAAGCGGCGGAAAAATATTTGCGGGCACACGGAATCAAATCCCCGCTGCCTTCGCCAAAGAAAATTCAGGCGGAAATTGAGGATCTAATCAGCCGAAAAGCGATCCTGACACAGGAATACCAGGAAGCGAAAAAAACGGCGGATGAACTGGGAACCGTCAAACACAATATTAATGAAGTTTCACAGAAGTTCCAGCAGCAGAAACGGATCGATCGGGAGTTTGCCAGATAACCATTGCCTATGGTTCCGAATCGAAAAATAAAGACTGTTTGCCTCTTGGCCAAACCGAATATAGAAATCTTCTCTTATTTGAGAGATATGCTCATCAAAAGGACTGTTATCTTCAACTGTTGCAATATTGATGCTTCTGTTTTAATATTCTTCACGTCTTTTCTCTGCTTCCGGAAGATTCAAAGCATCCTTTAACAAATCTCTGATCTTATCTAACAGTTCCTTTTTCAATCTAAAGCTGCTGTTTTCCAGCTTATAAAATGGTAACCCAGCAATTTCCATAATAAATGGAGCATCCCACTCCATATTTTTAGTAAAACCACCAATCAATTTGTTAGCTGATGCAATATCATAATACGAGTATAAATACAACAATGGATTAAACTGCTGCATAATATCAACATTTTCTATATCGTGTTTCGATAATCGCTCATATACTTCCTGCGCATTAGCTGCTTTCTCAATCATTTCAGTTTTTCTTGAAAGCGTATATATTTTGTAATACTCGAGAGTATCTCTTGCTTTAGTTCTTATCTCATCTCCTACTGGTTGGTTGAATTCCTTAACATTTTTATACTCCGTTAACCGAAGAGTATATAGAACAATCGCTAGTAGCGTAATATAATTACTTTTTTCCTTCTTTCCAGAAAGAATAGTTCGTATTCTCTCTGGAGAAACATTCATCTTTATGTATGAGCTCTCGCCGTTACTAAACCATTGCTCGATGGGAACATTGGGATTTTTCAGTATTTCCTCAGGGATAAAAATGTTTTCATTTATAGCAGTGGCTAATTCTTCTATAGTAATACCATTCTCGCGTAATATTCTTGAATAAGTTTGTGAGAATCCCTCTGGTATCGGAATCATTCGATAAACCATATCGAAATTGTCTAGCCATAGCATTCTATCTCTTTCTTGCTGCGAAAAGCGAATAGAAACTGTTTTGAATACTCGATCTACTATTTCATTAAATTCCGTTTCTTCGGAAATAAATTTCAAGCATTTTATTAGTTCTTCAGAATCGATTGATGCTATCCCGCCGCTTTCCAGCTTGGATACGTATGACCTTGATCTTCCCAGCGCTTCTGCCAAATCCTTCGCAGGTATACTGTTTTGCGTTCTGATTGACTTAATCGTTTCCGATAGGCCCTGATCAACAATTATCTTCGCCATTTTATCCCTCTTAATATCCGGACTTAATTTCGTTGCGGAAATTAGTTTCATAGAGATTGAAAATAATTGACAATACGGCATACTTGTTGTATCATCTATAGTGAAAAGGGGCAGTGAATCTTTGGCGAGGCCACTACCCCTGCTGGGTTTACGATTGGAACCCAGCCTTGACTTGAAAAGTCACGATGTTATGGTATCAGCCACATCTCTTTCTGTCAAGGTTCAAATCACAATCGAGATGGAGGTGATAGGAATGGGAACGATTAGGCGAATTCCGATCCGCATCAGGAAAAGAATTTCCTACAAATACTACATATGTTCCTGTGGTCGGAAGATAATCCCGGTTTCAAACCCCAGCCGTTGCCCTTACTGCGGCAAAATTACTACATTGAAAGGATAAGATAACATGAACAGCGTAAATGTAATGCCACATCCAGATGGTGGTTGGCAAGTTAAGAGAGACAATGCGAAACGCGCTATCGTGAGGACAGATACCCAGCGTGAGGCTATCGATATCGCACGTCCTATTTCTCGGAATAGTGGAGATGAGCTTGTCATCCGTAGACCCGATGGGCGGATTCGTGAGAAGGATTCCCATGGTAGGGATACATATCCGCCAAAGGGGTAATTATAATTTCTGCGCTCTGTCAGAAATGGCAGGGCGCTTTTTTTCGCTTGGAATTATCATAGTGCATTATTATGAAATAAGATTTCCGCTACTATAACTATTGCTGTTTGTTATGGAAATCAGCAGTTTCCGTTTTTGCACTCTATCAGCTAACTGCAATAATAGGTTTGGTGGAAACTGAAGAATATCGTTTATATAGTGAAAGCCCTTGCGAGTAATCATCATCACAAGGGCTTCTGTCATTATATGGAAACAGATAAATTTTTTTATACGTTGATAAGTTCGGCTTGTACGATCTCTTCAACCTGGGCCTTACAAGTGTTCATGATTCCGACCCATTTCATCGGATCTCTGGCTTTCAGCGCTTCGGTTGCTCCGGAGGAGGCAGCAAGCTTCGGCAGGATAGTGTCCAGCCGTTCCTGCGCAGCCCGGTCTGTTTCGTACAGGTGATCGTACAGGGTACCGGTTAGGATTATTCGCGTGTACAGCCCGGAACGGTGTTCCTCAAGGTATGCCTTGCGGAGCCGGCCGTAGAGGCCGAGAGGCTTCTGCTGGCTTTCCGGGATTTCCCAATCCGGGACGAAGTAGTCTTCTTCTTTACGGTACTGGATGTTCATGTGTTTTTCCCTCCTTTGATTCCGTTCAGTGTAGTGGTGATCAGGGCGATATCCTCAAGCAGTTCATCGCTGGGCTGTACGCCAGTGCTGATCCGCTTCAGTTCCTCCAGGACTTCAGCGAGAGAATCTTTCAGCGCCTTGTAAACCCGGGGATTCGGCTGTACGGTGATTGTTATGTCCATGCATTTCCGATAGCAGTATTCCTGCTTGGGCAGGCCGGACAGGGCGACGGCCCTGTTCAGCTGCTCCTGTTCTTCAGGAGATACCCGGAATCCGACCGTGATACTCCTGAAACGATTATGCCTGTCCCGATTCTTAGCTGACATTCCTCATTTCCTCCTTCTCAGATTTCATAGCGTTGTTCAGCTGTTCTGCCATCTCGTGCTGACGGGAGGGGAACAGATGGGCATACCGGAAGGTGATATCAATACTTTCATGTCCGACCCTGTCGGCGATGGCGACTGCGCTGAAGCCCATATCGATCAGAAGCGAGATGTGACTGTGCCTCAGATCGTGAATCCTTATACGCTTAACGCCTGCCTTCCTTGATCCCCGGTTCATCTCGTGGTGCAGGAAGCACTTGGTAAAGGGGAAGATCCGTTCGTTTTTCTGGATCTTGTACAGGGACCGGATATATTCCTGCATCTCTTCACACAGGAAGTCCGGCATTTCAATGGTTCGAATACTCTTGCGCGTTTTCGGCGTGGTGATCAGATCCTCGCCGCGGATGCGCTGATAATTCTTATTGATCCGGACGGTCTGCTTGTTGAAGTTGAAGTCCGCCGGCGTCAGGGCCAGGAGTTCTCCCTCGCGGATACCGCACCAGTACAGCATCTGGAAGGCGTAGTAGGACATGGGCTTATCCATTACCGCTTCCGCAAACCTCAGGTACTCATCCTTCGTCCAGAACTGCATTTCCTCGCTTTCCTTGCGTCCGATGGGGCCGACCGTGGAAGCAGGATTGCTTTTCAGCCCATAGTGCCTGACCGCGTGGCTAAAGATAGCGACCAGCTGGTTGTGAACCGTCTTCAGATAGGTATCCGAATATGGCTTCTTCTTTTCATCCCGGTAGGCGAGCATCTCGTTCTGCCAGGCGATGATATCCTTGGTTTCAATCTCGCTGATGATCCGCTTCCCGAAGGCCGGGATCAGCTTGTTGTTGATGATATTCTCCTTGGTCAGCCAGGTGCTTTCCTTCAGCCGCGGCCGGCGATCCCGTTCGTACAGTTCGCAGAAGGCCGCGAAGGTCATATCCATATCCGCGGCGTTTTGCTGCATGAAAGCCCGCTCCCAGTCCTGGGCATCCTTCTTGGTGGCGAAGCCGCGCTTGCATTTCTGGCGGGTTTCTCCCTTCCAGTCCCGGTACCATGGCATTGCGATCCATTTACCGGTTTTTTCATCCTTATATACTGACATTCTTCTTCACCTCTTTTCCTGCCAGATAGAACCTCTCTTTGAAGTAAATCCGGTTGATCCGTCCCGAGACGGTTTGGAATCCCTTGCTCCGGAGCTCTTCGTTCAGCTCCCGGATCACTTTATAGGCATAGGCCTTCGATACACCGAGTTCCTCTGCCACTTCCATCGCGCTCATAAAGCTCTGATTCATCTCAGCTTCCTCCTTTCCGATGCGCGGATCGTAATCGTTGATATTAAGCATAACAGCTTAATTCGCTTATTATAATACTAAGCAAATAAGATTGTGTCAAGTGGCTTTTGAGAAAAAATTAAATATTTCTGTTAAGGAATCCATTGCGCATTCTAAGCAAATTTGCTATAATCAAGAAAAACAAAGGTTTGAGGTGAACGTATGGCAACCGGAGAGCGGATTCGCTTTTTCAGAACATTACGGGGGATGACACAGAAGTATCTGGGAATCGAACTGGGGTTTCCGGACAATTCCGCTGATGTCAGACTGGCGCAGTACGAAAGTGAAGATCGGACGCCCAAGGCGGATTTGACAGCATCCATGGCGGAGATACTGGATGTTTCTCCGAAGGCAATTGCTGTTCCAGACATTGATTCCATGGATGGATTGATGCATACGCTTTTCGCGCTGGAGGACAGGAATCTGATTCGTATCGCTAATGTGGATGGCATGATCTGCATCCGAGCGGCGATTTTTGACGGCGGAATCCATGCTGCGGATCTGGAACAGCGGCTTCAGTCCTGGGAAAAGCAGGCTGCATTGCTGAAGGCGGGAGACATCACGAAGGAAGAGTACGACCGCTGGAGATATCACTATCCGGAATTCGATGATTCGAGTATCCGGGTTAAGATCCCTGAGGAAGTGCCGACCAAGGGCAAACGGGGACGGAAACCGCAAAAGAAAGATTGACATGAAAAAGCCCTCCGATCTGCGGATTGCTTATCCACATCGGAGGGCTTAATACATATTCTGTAGACGAAACCGATAACTTTTCTCGTTACCCCACAACCACTGTATATCGGAGCAATGTGGGTGTTTTTTGGAAAACTTTATCATTTCTTTATCAGAGCACCTTTAGAGACCTCTGAGAGCGTTGATCCGTAAGCGGTTAAGCGTTTTCGGCGCTTACTCCCACTCAATTGAGGCGGGGGGCTTGGTTGTGACGTCGAAGACGACGCGGCTGGCGTGGGGAACTTCATTGACGATGCGGGCGGAGACCCGGGCGATGAGGTCGTAAGGGAGGCGCGCCCAGTCGGCGGTCATAAAGTCATCGGTGGTGACGGCCCGCAGGGCGATCGTGTAGTCGTAGGTGCGCTCGTCACCCATGACGCCGACGCTCTGGATGCCGGTGAGGACGGTGAAATACTGGTTTACATGTCGGTCCAGGCCCGCGGAGGCAATCTCCTCACGGAAGATGGCGTCGCTTTCCCGGACGATCTCCGCCTTTTCGGGTGTGACCTCTCCGATGATCCGGATCGCGAGACCGGGACCGGGGAAGGGCTGGCGCCAGACCAACTCGCGGGGCAGGCCCAGGGTTTCGCCCAAGGCGCGGACCTCATCCTTGAACAGCATACGCAGGGGCTCGACGAGCTCCGTGAAACCGAGTTCCTTCGGCAGGCCTCCCACATTGTGGTGGCTCTTGATGACTGCGGCGTTGGTGCCCTGGCCGCTCTCGATAACGTCCGGATAGATGGTGCCCTGGGCAAAGTAGTCCATTTTGCCCAAAGCCGTTGCTTCCTTCTTGAACACTTCGATAAAGTCCCGGCCGATGATGTGCCGTTTTTCCTCCGGCTCGGTAATACCCTTCAGATCCGCAAAGAAGCGATCCGCGGCGTCCGACCGGATAAAGCGCACCGGGAAGAGGTGACTGAACACATGGCAGACCTGATCGCTCTCTCCTTTGCGTAAAAGACCGTGGTCCACAAAAACGCAGGTGAGCCGGCTGCCGATGGCTTTATATATCAGAGCCGCCACGACAGAGGAATCCACTCCGCCGGACAGGGCGAGAAGCACGGTGCCGGTATCGCCGACGGTCTCCCGGATCTGCGCGATGGCCGTTTCGGCAAAGGCGCTCATGGTCCAGTCGCCGGAGCAGTCGCAGTAGCGGAACAGGAAATTGCGGATCAGCATGGTGCCATCTTCGGTATGAGTGACTTCGGGATGGAACTGCACGCAGCAGATCTTCTTTTCCTCATTGATCATTGCGGCAACGGGGCAGTTGTCCGTTTCCGCGATGATGCGGAAGCCGTCCGGGCAGGCGCTGACCTGCCAGGTGTGGCTCATCCAGCAGCTGGAGGCGCTCTTCATACCGCCCAGCAGGCCGGTTTGATCCTTCATCCGGACAGTGACCCGGCCGTATTCGCGTTCCTTCGCCCGCTCCACGCTACCGCCCAGCAGCAGGGCGGTCAGCTGCATGCCGTAGCAGATGCCCAGCACCGGGATTCCCGCCTCATACAGGGCGGGATCGATCCGGGGCGCGCCATCGTCATGGACGCTGGAAGGACCGCCGGAAAGAATCACGCCCCTCGGATTGCGGGCAAGGATGTCCGCAAGGGGCGTATTCCAGGGGATAACTTCTGAATAGACGTGGCATTCGCGGACGCGGCGGGCGATCAGCTGAGTATACTGGCCGCCGAAGTCCAGGATCAGGATCAGTTCTTGCATAGCTTTCTGCGAGGGCTTTCCGATCGCCCTCGTGCTCCTTCGGACGCATTGAGTCTGGTAGTAAGCGTTGGTTATTCTCCGCTGGCACCATAGTTGGAAAGTACCCTTGCAGAAGGATCATCCACGTTGCATCCGGGCCAGGTTTTGTTCGGCATCCAGAAGCCGGGAATCATGTGAGCCTGGCCGGGATAATACTGCTCGAACAGTTCCCGGTAGAGGAGGCTCTCCTTCGTAAAAGGACGGCAGTAATCGTATTTCGCCGCTTTCTCCTCAAATTCCTTGTCCGTATATGTTCTTTCCGCGAGCGCTTTCAGATCGTTGACCATGCTGTGACCGACGGCATCGGAGAAAGCAGCTTTCTGGCGCCAGAGGATCTCGTCCGGCAGGATATGGTCATCCGCAAAGGCTTTGCGGATCAGATACTTGCCCATATTGTGCCGGTTCATCTTCAGTTCCGGATCAACACTCATGGCATAGCGGACGAATTTCAGGTCGCCGAAGGGAACCCGGGCCTCCAGGGAGTTGACGGAGATGCAGCGGTCCGCACGCAGCACATCGTACGCGTGAAGTTCCCGGATGCGTTTTTCAGCTTCCTCCTGGAAGGCGGCGGCGGATGGCGCGAAGTCCGTGTATTTGTAGCCGAAGAGCTCGTCGGAGATTTCACCGGTCAGCAGCACCCGGACGTCCGTGTTCTCATGGATCCATTTGCAGACCAGGTACATGCCGATGGATGCGCGGATGGTGGTGATGTCCCAGGTGCCGAGCAGTTCGACTACTGTGGGCAAGGCGTCCAGCACGTCTTTTTCGCTGATAATGACTTCCGTATGTTCGCTGCCGATATAGTCCGCGACCATGCGGGCGTACTTCAGGTCGATGGCGTCGATATCCATGCCGATGGCGAAAGTACGGATCGGTTTATCCAGCATCTTTTGCGCGATGGCGCAGACCAGGGAGGAATCCAGGCCCCCGGAGAGCAGGAAACCGACCGGCGCGTCCGCGTCCAGGCGCTTTTCCACGCCGTCCATGAGGAGCCGACGCAATTTGGGGCAGACTTCCTCTTCCGATTTCATGGTGAAATATCCGACATAGGCGGGATCCGCGTACTGGACGAACTCGCCGTCGATCCAGTAATAGCCGGGCGGGAAGGGGAGGATCGTCTCACAAAGGCCAACAAGGTTCTTCGGTTCGCTGGCGAAGATCATGCCGCCGTCATGGGTTTTGCCATAGTACAGGGGGCGGATGCCGATGGGATCCCGGGCGGCGATGAGTTTCTGCTGCCGGCCGTCCCAGAGGATCAGGGCAAATTCCGCGTCCAGGGTCTTGAACATTTCCACGCCATATTCGCGGTAGAGCGGAAGCAGGATCTCGCAGTCGCATTCGCTCTTGATCGGATAGGTTTCCATCAGGCGGGCCCGCAGGGGACGGAAGCCGTAAAGCTCGCCGTTGCAGACCACATAATCGTCTTCCAGCCGGAAAGGCTGCATGCCTTCTTCATGCAGACCCATGATCGCCAGACGATGGAAGCCCAGCATGCCGCCGGGAATCTCAACCGTACGGGTCATATCCGGGCCGCGGGAGACAGTCCGTTTAAAACAGGTTTCCAGCAGATCCCGGGGTACCCGGGAACCGGTCATACCGAAAATGGAACACATGTCGTTTCACTCCAATTCAGAATTGATAATTCAGAATTCAGCATATTAATTCATAATTCAAAATTCATAATTCATAATTAATGAATCCTTGCCGGCAAATCAAAATATCACGACCGGCGCTGCAGCATATGTGTTATTTCCGCAACAAGTTCAGTAATCTCTTCGCTGCTTCGCGGGTATCGGCGGGATCGCCGAAGGTGGAGAAGCGGAAGAATCCCTCGCCGCAGGCGCCAAATCCTTCACCGGGCGTACCAACTACCTGGATTTCACCGAGCAGTTTGTCAAAGAACTCCCAGCTACCCATGCCGTTTGGGCACTGCATCCAGATATACGGCGCATTCTTCCCGCCCCAGTAGTGGGCACCCGCTTCGTCCAGGGCTGCCATGAGCACCCGGGCATTTTCCTTGTAGATCCGGATGTTGCCGAGGACCTGTTTCCGGCCTTCCTCCGTAAAGACGGCGGCGCCGCCCCGCTGCAGGATATAGGAGATGCCATTTGTCTTTGTGGTACGGTTCCTGATCCACATGGCGTTCAGATTCAGGCCGCCCCGTTCCAGATCCTTCGGAATGACGGTATAGCCGAGCCGCGTGCCGGTGAAGCCCGCCGTCTTGGACAGGGAGCAGATCTCGATCGCGCAGGTCCGGGCGCCGGGGATTTCAAAGATGCTGCGGGGAAGATCTTCCTCAATAAAGGCTTCGTAAGCCGCATCGAAGAGAATCACTGCACCGCGGGCGTTCGCCCAGGCGATCCACTGGGAAAGCTGATCCCGGTTATAGACCGCACCGGTCGGATTGTTCGGGGAGCAAAGATAGATCAGATCCGCGTCCAGGCCTTCCTTTGGCAGAGGCAGGAAATGATTGTCCGGACCGGAGGGAAGATGCACGATCTCCCGGCCTGCCATGATATTGGCGTCCACATAGGCGGGATAAGCCGGCTCCATGATCAGGGCGCGGTTCGACCGGTCAAACAGATCAAGGATGTCGCCCAGTTCGTCGCTGGCGCCACTGGAAACGAACACCTCATCCGGGGAAAGGGATATGCCCCGCTTCTGATAGTATTCTGAGATGGTTTCCCGGAGGAAAGGTGCGCCGCACTCCGGCATATAACCGTGGAAGCGGTTCTTTTCACTCTGGTCGTCCACCGCCTCATGCAGCGCCGCGATGACCGCGGGCACCAGCGGAAGGGAAACATCCCCGATCCCCATGCGGTAAAGGTGCTTGTCCGGATGCTCCGCCAGCCAGGCTTTGGTCCTCTGGGCAATATGATAGAAGAGATAGGACTCCTTGAGATTCGCATAGCTGAGGTTCGGCGTCAGCATGGGATCACCCCCTGAGATCAATCAGAATTGCTATACATAATTCAGAACGGAGGAAACCGCCTTTTCTCCTGCACACTGAGCCTTCCGAAGCTTCGGCGTTATTCCTGAGGCCATCATTCTGAAATATGAAAACAAGGCAAGTTAATCCTTTGACAGGACTCCCTTGCCTTGTTGGGAGGTATGGTAACATTCAACTAACTGCTTGTCAAGGTTGAACGGGCGGGCGGGAAACGCGAATACAAAGGGAAAACAATCGGAGGGATTGACAGGCCGTTGGACGGGTGATAGGATACGCCCATCAGGGCAAGGGTGTCGTGCTGAACGATGCACCTTGCCCTCTTCTTATTCCGATTTAAGGAGGATACCATTATGAGCAAGTACACGAAGGAAGACATCATCCGCCTGGTTAAGGAAGGCGACGTCGAATTCATCAGGATGCAGTTCACCGATATCTTCGGTCAGCTGAAGAACGTGGCAATCACCGCCAGCCAGATTGAAAAGGCCGTCAATAATGAGATCATGATCGACGGCAGCAGCATTGAAGGCTTTGTCCGCATCAATGAAAGCGACCAGTACCTGCGCCCCGACCTGGACACCTTCGCGATTCTGCCCTGGCGTCCTCAGCACGGGAAAGTCGCGAGACTGATCTGCGACGTATACAACCCCGACGGAACCCCCTTCGCCGGCGATCCCCGCGGCGTACTGAAGAAGGTGCTGAAGCGGGCGGCTGATCTGGGTTACTCCTTCAATGTCGGACCGGAGTGCGAGTTCTTCCTCTTCCAGACGGATGAAGACGGCAACCCCACCACCACGACTTCGGATGAAGCCGGATACTTCGATCTGGGACCGCTGGATCACGGCGAGAGCACCCGCCGCGAGATCTGCATGGCGCTGGAACAGATGGGCTTTGAGATTGAAGCCAGCCACCATGAAGTTGCTGCCGGCCAGCATGAGATCGATTTCCGTTACGCCGACGCGCTGACGGCCGCTGACAACATTATGACCTTCAAACTGGCGGTCAAGACGCTGGCCCAGAAGAACGGCCTGCACGCGACCTTTATGCCCAAGCCTGTGTTCGGCATCAACGGCAGCGGCATGCATACCAACATGAGCCTGTTCAAGGACGGCAAGAACGTTTTTGCGGATCCCGCCGACAAGCGCGACCTGAGCAAGGAAGCATACGCTTTCATCGCCGGCATCCTGACCCACATCCGGGGCATGGCGGCGATCACGAACCCGCTGGTCAACAGCTACAAGCGCCTGGTGCCGGGTTATGAAGCGCCCTGCTACCTGGCCTGGAGCGCCAGCAACCGCAGCGCCCTGATCCGGATCCCGGCCGCCCGCGGCATGGGTACCCGCGTTGAACTGCGCTGCCCCGATCCGAGCGCGAACCCCTATCTGAACATGGCGGTATGCCTGGCTGCCGGCCTGGACGGTATTGAGAAGGGCCTGACCCCGCCGGACGAAATCACCGAGAACATCTTCGCCATGGACGCCGCGACCCGCGAAGCCAAGGGCATCAAGTCCCTGCCCGGCACACTGAAGGAAGCCGTCGACTGCCTGAAGGAAGACGAAGTAATCTGCACGGCCCTGGGTGAGCATGTGCTTGGTCAGTATATCGAAGGCAAAGAGAAGGAGTGGGACGCGTACCGCACCCACGTCAGCAAGTGGGAAACAGATCGCTATCTCGTGATGTATTAATTCAGAATCAGATATTCATCGTTCATATTGATCCGCTGCGCAACAATCAATACGGGTTGCAATGTGTTTGCGGAAGCCAAAAATGGATTGTGAATTATGAATTGTGAGTTATGAATTATTATCGAGGAGGTGCGATCTGTGGCCAGGATAGTGATTGTCAGCCAGTCTGATGACAGCCGAACTAAACTGTACCGGCTGCTTATCTCCTCCGGATACCAGGTATTCCGCAGCTGCGCGTCGGGAAGTGAACTGCGGCGGGCACTGAGTGAAAGCGAAGACTGCGTCGTGGTAATGGTCGGCTACACGCCGGACTGCAAACCGGACGAACTGCTGTGGGATTATAAGGACAGCATCCAGATTCTGCTGATTGCCAAACAGCCGGTGCTGGAGAACATCGAATCACCGGAGATTTTCCGGCTGACGATGCCGGCTTCCGGACAGGCAGTGATCGGCGCGGTGGAGATGCTCTCGCAGCTGCACCGCATGAAGCTGCCGAGGCGGACCGGAGCAAGCAAAGACATCGTGGATCGCGCAAAAGCCGTGCTGATGAAGCAGAAGGGACTTTCCGAACCGGAAGCGCACCGCACCATGCAGCAGTACGCGATGAATCACGGGATGAAGATGGCTGAGTTCGCGCAGCGGATTCTTGATCAATCGGGGGGATAACAATGAAGGACCGACAGTATCCTCTTTATCATGAAGAACTGGAACATGACAGCTGCGGCGTAGGCGCCGTGGTGGACCTGAACGCGAAAGCGACTCATCGGACAGTGGACCAGGCGCTGTGCATCGTGGAACGCCTGGCGCACCGGGCGGGCAGCGACGCGCAGGGAACCACCGGCGACGGCGTCGGCATCATGACGCAGCTGCCCCACACGCTCTTTGCCGCCTGGGCCAGAGAAGAGGGAATCAATCTGGGCACCCCGGGAGATTACGGTGTGGGCATGTTCTTCCTGCCGGAGGATGAAGTCGGCGCCCGGAATACAGCCGGTATTTTTGAACAACTGGCGGAATCCGAAGGGATTCCGGTACTCGGGTGGCGGGAGGTACCCTGCCACCCGGCCCAGCTGGGCGCGGGCGCGCGGCGGACGATGCCGTGTATCCGACAGTGCTTTCTGAAAAGGCCGAAGGAGACCGCCGCCGGGCAGGACTTTGACCGGCGGCTTTATGTTTTGCGCCGTGTTTTTGAACACCAGGATACGGACGCCTATATCTGCTCCCTGTCCAGCCGCACAATCGTATACAAGGGCATGATGCTGGTGAACCAGCTGCGTTCCTTTTACGACGATCTGCAGGACGTACGCTATACCAGCAGCATGGCGATGGTCCATTCCCGTTTCTCCACCAACACGTTCCCGTCCTGGAGCAAGGCGCATCCCCAGCGGATGCTCCTGCATAACGGCGAGATCAATACGATCCGCGGCAACCATGACCGCATGAAGGCCCGTGAAGAGACTATGCGCTCCGACGTGATGGGCGCGGAGATGCGGCGCGTGCTGCCTGTGGTAGACAACGACGGCAGCGACAGCCAGATGCTGGACAACACGCTGGAATTCCTGGCGATGAACGGTTTCCCGCTGCCGCTGGCCGGCATGATCCTGCTGCCGGAACCCTGGCAGGGACAGAAAAAAAGAACGCCCTGGAAGGATCTGTACCGTTACTTCGCCACGATGATGGAACCCTGGGACGGCCCGGCGGCCATCCTGTATTCCGATGGCGATACGGTCTGCGCGTCCCTGGACCGGAACGGCCTGAGGCCGCTGCGCTGCGCGCTGACGGACGACCGGCGGCTGATCCTGACCTCTGAGGCGGGTGTGCTGTTTGAGGAAAACGCGCACATTCTGCGCCGGTGGAAGCTGAAGGCCGGTGACGTTCTGGAAGCAAACCTGAAGACCGGGCGGCTCACGGAGAGCGGGGAGCTGAAAACCCGTTTCGCCCAGGAGCATCCCTATTCCGAATGGATGAAGAAGCTGGTGCGCCTGGAAGACCTGCCCCGTACGGAAGCTCCGGCTGAAGACCTGCCTGAAGAAAAGAGAGAAAAGCTCTGCAGAGCTTTCAACTATACATGGGAAGACATGCAGGACGTGGTGCTGCCGATGGCGGCAAACGGCACCGAGCCCATTGTTTCCATGGGCGCGGATATTCCGGTGGCGGCGCTGTCAAAGACCCATCCATCCGTATACGATTACTTCCGCCAGCGTTTCGCGCAGGTGACAAACCCGCCGATCGACGCGCTGCGGGAAGAAGTCAAGACCGACTGCTCCATCTATGTGGGCGATGACGGCAACCTGCTTTCCCGGGAAGCCGCGAACAGCGCCGTGCTGGAACTGCCGTCCCCCGTGCTGACAGAAGAGGAACTGCAGCGGATCCGTGAGATGAAGCACGCGGATTTTTCCGTGCGCACGGTTTCCCTGCTCTATGACAAAAAGAACAGCCTGCGGGACGCGGTGGACCGCTTCTTTGACACATGTGACCAGGCTTGCCGTGATCAGATCAACATCCTGATCCTGTCTGACCGGGGGATCGGCCCGGACCGGATGGCGATTCCGTCGCTGCTGGCAGTTTCCGCGCTGGAACAGCACCTGATCAGGATCAAGAAACGCACCGCTGTCTCCGTCATCCTGGAGAGCGGCGAACCCCGGGATGTGCATCAGCTGGCCATGCTGATCGCCTTCGGCGCCAGGGCGGTCAACCCGTATCTGGCACACGCATGCATCCGAGCGATGTGCGTGGACGGCCGGATCGATAAGACGCCGGAGGACGCGATCCGCGACTACGACAAGGCACTGACGGCCGGCGTGCTGAAGATCGCCTCGAAGATGGGAGTATCCGTGCTGCAGGCGTATCAGAGCGCCCAGCTGTTTGAGGCTGTCGGCCTGGACGCCGGGTTCGTGGAGACCTATTTCACGAATACGCCCTGCTCGCTCGGCGGCACCGACCTGAACCGGGTGGAGACGGACAGCCGTTTCCATCATGACGCCGCATTCGCGCAGACTGCCGCGGCAGGCCTGCCCAGCATCGGCAGACACAAATACAGAAGAGGGGAAGGGGCGGAGGAGCACCTCTACGCTCCCGAAACCATTCATTTGCTTCAGCAGGCGGTCTGGACTGACGACCGGGCGACGTTTGACAAATACACCGCGCGGGTGGAAAACGAAGGACCGCGGACGATCCGCTCCATGCTTTCCTTCCGGTTTGACGCGTGCCGGGAAATTCCGCTTGATGAAGTGGAACCGTCAGAGGAGATCGTGAAGCGGTTCCGGACCGGCGCGATGAGCTACGGATCCATTTCCCAGGAAGCCCATGAATGCATGGCGAAGGCGATGAACCGCCTGGGCGGCCGTTCCAACAGCGGAGAAGGCGGTGAACTGCCGGAACGTTTCGGCACGGAACTGAACAGCGCGATCAAGCAGGTGGCTTCCGGTCGATTCGGCGTGACGCGGGAATACCTGCTCTCCGCGAAAGAGATCCAGATCAAGATGGCCCAGGGCGCGAAGCCCGGCGAGGGAGGACATCTGCCCGGCGCGAAGGTGACTGACAGCGTGGCAAAGACCCGCTGCTCCACTCCGGGAATCTCCCTGATTTCCCCGCCGCCGCATCACGATATCTATTCAATTGAAGACCTGGCGGAACTGATCTATGACCTGCAGTGCGCCAACGAGGACGCGAAAATCACTGTGAAACTGGTGGCGTCCGCGGGCGTCGGCACCATTGCCAGCGGCGTGGCCAAAGCCGGCGCCGGCGGCATCCTGATTTCCGGCGGCGAAGGCGGTACAGGTGCGGCGCCCATGAGCAGCGTGCATCATGCAGGCCTGCCCTGGGAAATCGGCCTGGCAGAGGCCCACCAGGTGCTCTGCCGCAACCGGCTGCGCCAGACAGTGACGCTTGAGACCGACGGCAAGCTGATGACCGGACATGACGTGATGGTAGCGCTGTTGCTGGGTGCGGAACAGTTCGGATTTGCCACGGCGCCGCTGGTTACCATGGGGTGCCGGATGATGCGCGTATGCCAGCTGGGCACCTGCCCATTCGGCATCGCGACACAGAACCCGGAACTGCGCAAGCGCTTCAAGGGTAAACCCGAATATGTAGAACGTTTTATGCTCTTTATCGCGGAGCAAATGCGGGAGATCATGGCGAAACTCGGAGCCCGTACAGTGAACGAACTGGTGGGCCGCAGCGACCTGCTGGCCGTGAAGGACAACGCTGCGATGGATCTCTCCGACCTGACCGGCTTTGCCCGGAACACACATTTCCAGCCTGCTGCGAAGCACGATTTCCGCCTGGCGGAACGGGCGGACGCGAGGCTGTATCAGGATCATGTCCATCTGATGACCACAGACCGCGCCTTCGGTACGATGCTGAAGGGAGAACGGCATATCCAGGCCCAGGGCTGCGGAGGACAGTCCTTCGGCGCGTTCCTGCCCCGCGGGCAGGAGATTACCCTCTACGGCGTGGCGAACGACTACCTGGGCAAAGGTCTTTCCGGCGGCACGCTGGCAGTATGCCCGCCCGCAGACTCTATCTGGAAAAAGGAGGATACCCTGATCGGCAACGTGGCGCTGTACGGCGCGACAAGCGGATATACCTTTGTGGCCGGCATGGCGGGCGAGCGGTTCGCCGTACGCAACTCCGGCGCATGGGCAGTGGTGGAAGGCGTCGGCGACCATGGCTGCGAATACATGACCGGCGGCCGGGTGGCCGTACTGGGTCCTGTAGGCGACAACTTTGCCGCTGGCATGTCAGGCGGGGTGGCCTGGGTGCTCGACGAGGATAATCAGCTGGAAAGCCGTCTGAACACCGGACATGTGAAACTGTATGAAGTATCTGAAAAACAGGCCGATGAACTGAACCGGCTGCTGGAAATGCATGTGAAGGCGACCGGCTCGCAGAAGGCCCGGGAGATCCTTGAACACTTCAGCGATTGGCTGCCGAAGTTCAAAGCCGTAATATCGGACGAGTACCTGGCGTATATGAATTCATAAATACAATTCATAATTCATAATTCAGAATGCATAATTAAGAATTTTGATTTGTGGAGGTGCAGGTTATGGGAAGCACAACGGGTTTCTTAGATACAATGAGGATAGAAAACCCTTTTCGATGTGAGGAAGAAAGACTGAATGACTTCGAAGACCTGCATATCCCGCAGGGAGGCGAAGCCAGGCATGCGCAGGCTTCCCGCTGCATGAACTGCGGCGTGCCCTTCTGCCAGTCTGATTTCGGGTGCCCGCTGCACAACCTGATTCCGGAGTGGAACGACCTGCTGTACCGCGGACAGGAGCGGGAGGCTCTCAGGCGCCTGCTGAGGACGGCTCCTTTCCCGGAATTTACGGGCCATGTGTGTCCGGCACTGTGCGAAAAAGCGTGCAACCTGGAGAACGACGGCGTCACCAACCGGGACAACGAGCTCTATCTGATCGAAACCGGCTTTGAAAAAGGCTGGATCCAACCGAGGATTCCCGCGATCCGCTCCGGAAAGCGGATCGCCGTAATCGGCAGCGGCCCTTCCGGGCTGGCCGCGGCGGATCTGCTGAACCAGCTGGGGCATGAGGTGACAGTCATCGAGAGGGCGGACCGTCCCGGCGGCCTGCTGATGTACGGAATTCCGAACATGAAACTTCCCAAGGAAATTGTGGAACGCCGCATCCGCCTGATGGAGACGGAAGGTATCCGGTTTGTGCTGAACACCGAGGCGGTTCCGGAGGAACTGCAGGGATATGACGCGCTGCTGCTGTGCGGCGGCTCCCGCAGACCCCGATCCCTTAACGTGGAGCACATGGACGCCCAGGGCGTTATGTTCGCAGTGGATTACCTGACGGCGGCGACCCGCGCGGTGACCGGGAAAAAGACGTCAGACGCATCCGCGAAGGATCTGCACGTGGTGGTGGTCGGCGGCGGCGACACGGGCAACGACTGCGTGGGCACAGCCCTGCGGCAGGGCTGCGCTTCCGTGACGCAGCTGGAAATGATGCCGGCTCCGCCTGAAGACCGGACGCCGAATAATCCCTGGCCGGAATGGCCGCGCGTCCTACGCACAGACTACGGTCAG
Source organism: uncultured Clostridia bacterium (assembly GCA_946411525.1). GTDB lineage: Bacteria > Bacillota > Clostridia > Christensenellales > Aristaeellaceae > Aristaeella. Next base: position 35,675 of record CAMKEI010000013.1, read on the forward strand.
ACCGAGGCCATCTTTCGCCAGGGCGGGGATCCGCGGATCTATGAGACCACGGTGAAACAGATCCTGACAGATGAATGGGGACATATATCCGCCCTGGAAACGGTCCGGCTTCAGCGGACGCCTGACGGAAAATTCGAGCAGGTGAGCGGCAGCGAACAAACGCTGCCCTGCGGCCTGCTGCTGATTGCCGCCGGTTTTATCGGCTGTGAAGAGAAAACGCTGGACCGCTTTGCACTGAAGGCGGACGGACGGGGACGGCTGCTGCCGGAGGACGGGAGCCACCACCTGACCGGCAGGCTTTTCAGCGCCGGAGATATGCGGACCGGCCAGTCCCTGGTGGTCCGCGCGCTGGCGGACGGACGGAACGCCGCCCGGGAAATCGACATCTGGCTGAAACAGTAAACGGACACGGAGGAAGCATGGGCATCCACGAGGAATGCGGCGTATTCGGCGTGATGGCAAAACAGCCGGAGGACGTCGCCAGCCTGGTTTATTTCGGACTGTACTCCCTTCAGCACAGGGGACAGGAAAGCTGCGGGATCGTGGTCAACGACGACGGCGTTTTTGTGTCCCATAAGGATATCGGCCTGGTGGGCGAGGTTTTCACCGGCGATATCCTTCATTCTTTTCCGGCAGGAACCATGGCGGTCGGACATACCCGATACGGCACCACCGGCGGCACAAACCGGAACAACTGCCAGCCGATCGAGGTGAACCACCAGAAGGGCCGGATGGCGCTGGCGCATAACGGCAACCTTTCCAACGCCGCGGAGCTCAGGTCCGCCCTCGAGATGAAGGGGGCGATCTTCCACACGTCCAGCGATACGGAGACGATCGCATATATTATTACCCAGGAAAGGCTGAGCTCGCCTTCCATTGAGGAAGCGCTGAGCCGGGCGATGGACAGACTGGATGGCGCCTACTCCCTGGTGCTGATGTCCCCCCAGAAGCTGATCTGCGCCCGGGATCCCCACGGTTTCCGGCCGCTTTGCTACGGACAGACGCCGGAAGGCACCTGGATCGTCGCGTCAGAAAGCTGCGCGCTGCACGCGGTCGGCGCAGAGATGGTCCGGGACGTCGAGCCGGGGGAAATCATCATCTTCAGCAAAGGCGGCGTGCAGTACCGGAAAGAACACTGCGGCCGGATACAGCCGCGCCACTGCATTTTTGAGTATATCTATTTCGCGAGACCTGATTCGGTGCTGGACGGCATCTCCGTCCATGCGGCGCGCATCCGGGCAGGGGAGTGCCTGGCACAGTCGCATCCGGTTGAGGCGGATCTGGTGATCGGCGTGCCCGACTCCGGGTTGGACGCCGCGCTGGGGTACAGCCGCGCTTCCGGAATCCCGTACGGAATCGGGCTGATCAAGAACAAATATATCGGCCGGACGTTTATCGCGCCGGATCACCGGCTGGACCAGGTGAAGATCAAGCTGTCCGCGATCGGGGAAGTGATCCGCGGGAAGCGGGTCGTCCTGATCGACGATTCGATCGTCCGCGGTACAACCAGCGGACGGATCGTCAGCCTGCTGCGGGAAGCGGGGGCGAAAGAGATCCATATGCGCATCTCCTCACCGCCGTTTCTGCATCCCTGCTATTACGGAACGGACATTGATTCGCAGGAACACCTGATCGCCTGCCATCATACGGTGGAGGAGATTGCGGAGATCATCGGCGCGGATTCCCTCGGATACCTTCCGCCGGAAGCACTCCGGACGCTGGCCGGGCCTGACGTATACTGCCACGCCTGCTTTACGGGGGAATACCCGACGGACATCCCATCCGACACCCGGAAGGACCGGTTTGAGCGCCGGCTGTCGGAGTAAAAGATCAGGGCTGTCAGGGATCCAGCGCAATCAGCAGACGCCCGTCCGCTACGTCATGGCAGACTTCGCAGTGCCTGCCGCTGACGTCATACACGTGCACAATATCAGACAACGCTTTCCCGGATTCAAACTGACCGACGATATCAGGCGATCCTTCCAGCAGTTCCGGCCGGAAACGGATCGTTTTTTCGTTGCGGAAAACTGCCGTATAAAGGATTTCCGCCTCAACCAGATCCTGAAAGATATGGCTCCCGTAGGACAGCTCCGGGTTATAGCCCGCCTGGCGCTCCTCCGTCTCACAGATGATCTCGAACGCGCTGATATCGGAGAACGCCGTCGGGACGCCAAGCTCGGGAGACGTCGTACCCACCCGACCAGGCACGATCAGCATCATGTGCCTGTTCAGATCCCGGTAATGCCAGTTGATCCTGCCGATCAGCCGAGCGGCACTGTTTTTCTCCGCGTAGGGCATGCTGTAATACTTTACGGGATCCACATACACGATCAGGTCGAGCCCGGAGGCTTTCGGCATTCCCATGGAAGCCCCCCTGCTTTCCAGCAGGATTTTTTCCTCCGGCACGTCCGCCGGAATCACAGTGCCGCCTTTTTCCCTGCGGATCTGCAAGGGACGGCACTGAAGAAGGTCAATGGAGTATTCTCCGCTTTCGGAGATATTGATGGTGAATTCCGTGTCCACCGGATAATCATATTCATCCTGAATACAGCGGAGCATTCTCCTCATTTGCTCCATCAGCGTCCGGTTGGTAACCAGGCCTTTGCAGGAAATGAATTTCACGTCACGAGGCCTTCCGGATTCGCGCAGGCTGTATTCCGCGTCGTAATCATGCTCGAGCAGGATCCTGTCCAGATACGCCGGAATATCCGGCGCGATTCTTTCATAGGGCAGTTTCTCGAGCGTCCGGTTCGTCATGTTGATGACTTCCGCCTTCCCCTGGGAAAACCGGTGCTTATCCGCGGAGGAGGAATAAGAGGTTTTTTCCGGCATATCCAGGTTGACGATCCGGGGATAGGATCCTTCCGTCCTGTCCACCGCGGAGGTGCCCAGCCCCATAACCAGCCGCAGCATTCCCGCCGAAGGATCGGTGTCCTTCATGATCCTGTACGGACTGCAGGAATATCCGACTCCTGCCGCGCAGGGCATGTAATACGCTCCGTAATAGGATCCGGAAACGCGCTGGATCAGCAGCGCCATCTGTTCATCCCGCTTATCCAGTCCGCGCCTTTTCCGGTAATCCAGCGCGGACAGGCTCATGGTACTCGCGTACACGGTTTTGATGGCTTTCTCAAATTCATTGAGCCGGTCTTCCAGACTGCCCCTGTTCACGCAGAAAACGGATTCGTATTTCCCGGCGAAAGCGTTGCCGAAACCGTCCTCCAGGATACTGCTGGACCGGACAATGTAAGGATCCTGTCCGTAATACTCAATGATGCGAACGAACTGTTCCCGCATGCCGTCGGAGAAGGTGCCGCTCAGCAGCTTTTCCGCGAACTCCGCCGCGAGCGGGAAATACCCCTCGTCCGTCCGCTGCCTGACCCGATAATCCCACAGGCCGTTGTCCACGATGTAAGTATAATACAGATCCGATCCGACATAGAAGGAGTCATGAGGCTCCAGCACCTCGCTAATGTCCGGCTCCCGGTTGCGGATGATCGCCCGGGCCAGCAGCATTCCGCAGGCTTTTCCGCCGATCATGCCTGTTCCGATCATGTGATCCCGCACGGCAAAATAGTCTTCCGGCGTGAAATGCTTTTTCACCATTTCCCGCATTTTCTCATCGCGGGTCATCATGATGTTGCACATCCTGCCGCAGTCTTCCGTAATGTCGGCGCTGCTCTCATGAAGCAGTTTGGTGCGGTTGAAGAACCTATCCCAGGAATCGGCGTACTGCTCCTCCGCGGACCGCTGCGCCAGGCCCAGCGTCTGATAAAACCGGCTGGCCTTCACGCCGTCCAGGATCGGACGGAACCGGCCGCTTTCCGGCTCGTAGGTATGGGGAAGGAACATCGTGTCGGAATTCCGGTTCCAGACCTTTTCCGGGCGGACATAGACGCTTTTGCTGTCCGCGTAGACGTCGATGAAAAGCTGCGTGGTGTTCAGGATTTTATTGATCGCCTGCACGGAATGCTTTCCCCGAACAATCGGGAAGAAAGCGACTGTGTCGAGGATAAACAGGAACGGGCAGGTAACCCGGAAAAAGTTGCCCATCATGAGGTCCGTGGCCCAGGCCGCCTGCAGATCGGAAAGGCAGTCAAAGACGTAGAACGCGTCTTTTCCTTCCCTTTCGATGATGTTGTGGATGTCGACCGTAAAGGTTTCAAACCGGTGCGACAGGGGAAGACGAACCGTTTTGACCTCCGGGCGGTCGGCGATCAACGGCTCATGACCGGCAAAGCGGAAATAGATGATGTTCCGGTGATCCCGGACCGCCTGCTCCACATAAGGCTCCATAAAGAGTCTGAACTGTGAAAGATCCGACACGCGCCAGACCACATTGTCCCCGAGCCTGATGTTGTCAAAAGCGACGTCCATTTCCGGAATACCTGACAGGATACGATCGAACGCTGCCACAGCCGGTCACCTCCGTATGACGGGATATACAAACCGCATCAGTGATCTGTCCAGATGCCTGCGGAAAACAAAAACGGAGCTGAATCATCAGCTCCATTGCCATGCTTTGCTTATATCATACGGCCGCCGCTTTGTCAATCCTCAGAAGCCCGGATGATCCGGCGGGAAAGCTCAGCTGTCTGTTCTTACCATCCTGTATCCGATCCCGACATGCGTCTGAAGGAAAGCAGGACTGTCTGGAACGGGTTCAAGCTTTTTCCGCAGGGTGGCCATAAACACGCGCAGGGACGCGACGTTGTTCTCCCAGGAGGTGCCCCAGACCTGCTGGGTGATGTAATTGTGCGTGAGCACTTTTCCGCAGTTCCGGGCGAGCAGGGTCAGCAGCCTGTATTCGATCGGGGTCAGATGCAGTTCCTCACCGTTCAGGGATGCGCAGCCGGCGGCATAATCGATCCTGAGCGGGCCGTTGACAAAGACCGTCTGATCGGCATTGTCCATCTGGCTCTGATTCAGGCGCCGGATCGTCACCCGGAGCCGGGCGAGCAGCTCGTCCACGGAAAAGGGTTTGGTCAGATAATCGTCCGCGCCGGCGTCCAGCGCCTCAATTTTGTCCGAGTCATCGCTTCTGGCGCTGATGACGATGATCGGCATATTGGACCAGGAGCGGATCTTTTGGATGACTTTGACACCGTCCAGATCGGGAAGACCCAGATCCAGCAGGACGATGTCCGGGTTGTGTGAAGTGGCCTCCATGATTGCGTTTCCAGCGTTCGCGGCGGAGATATGGCGGTAATCATGGGCTTCCAGCGCGACGGAAATCAGATTCCGGATCGGCGGATCGTCCTCCACAATCAGGATCAGTGGTTTATTCATGAGCATTCACCTCTTCCTCGGGCAGGGCAAATTCGAACCGGACGCCCTGCGGATCACGGTCCGACACCCAGATCCGCCCGTCATGGGCTTTCAGGATGGACTGGCAGAGGGCGAGCCCCACACCCAAGCCGCGCCGGCTGTCTCCCGTCGGATTCCCGCCGGTATAGAACAGATCGAAGATCAAAGGTTTCTGGTCGTCGGGAATTCCGGGACCGTTGTCCTCCACACTAACATGCACTTCGCCGTTTTCCCTGCACGTATTGATCCAGATGCGGGAGCCGGGCGGCGCGTATTTCATCGCGTTGTCCAGCAGATTCAGGACGACCTGGACGATCAGCCGGGCATCCGCTTTGACAAACAGCAGCTGATCCGGTCTGTTCCATCTGAAATCAAACGCATCCAGACGTTTTCCGAGATGGCGGACCGCTTCACCGATCAGATCGTCGACCAGTTCCGTGGTGATATTCAGATTCAGTTTTCCCTCGTTCATCCTGCTGGCGGAGAGCAGGTTTTCAACCATGCCTTTCAGCCACTGCGCATCGTCATAAATATCCTGATAGATCTGATTCCTGGTTGTATTGTCAAGCGTATCGCTGCTTGTGATCAGATTATCCGCATTTCCAAGGATGGACGTGAGCGGGGTGCGGAGATCATGGGAAACCGCCCTGAGCAGATTCGCGCGGAGACGCTCGTTTTCTGCCAGCAGGATGCTTTCCTCTTTTTCCTTGGCGTTCTGGGCGTTCTCCAGCGCCAGGGAGCATTCCCCGACGACGGACGCGAGCACGCTCTGCTCCGACGCATCAAGGGGGGAACCGTGAACCGCAACGCCCACCACGCCATACACACGCTCCTGAACCCGGAGGGAGTAATACAGATAGTCCGTTTGCGGATAGGTCTCCGTGGTTGCGCCCGCCCGCTTATGCTGGCGGAAGGCCCATTCTACGGCTTCCTGTTCTTTATCCGCCCTGTAGGGAACCGTATCGTCGGCAGTCGGGTAGAAGCTCGGATTCTGCAGGGTTTCCCCGTCCGAAGGATAAATGACCAGGCTTCGCTTCAGCAGCTGGGAAAGCTGACCGGCCAGGACGGAAAAGATCTCATCCCGGGTTTTCGCTTTCGCAAGCTGACGGTCTGTTTCCAGCACGACGCCCATCCGCTGCGCCGCCTTCGCAGACTGGGACGCGTTCTGCTTCAGCCGGATGGCCAGCGTGCTGATGATAAACGCCGCCGCGAACATGACCACAAACGTCACCGGGTATCCGGTGCCGTAGGCGTAGAATGTAAAGCGGGGCGTTGTAAACAGCAGGTCAAAAAGCAGAACGCTCGTAACAGCCCAGACCAGGCTGAAAGCCCGGTGCGTCGTAAAGATGGAAACGACCAGCAACCCCAGCAGATAAACCATGATGATGTTCGCGTCGGTGAAACCAAGGTTGGAAAACAGCAGGCCGACCAGCGTGCACAGGCCCAGAGCGGCGAGAAAAATCACGCAGTTGCGCAGGATGTCCCGGTTATTTCCGGACTGTGCTTTTTTCGCGAAAAAGACTTTCGTCCCGTAATCCGGGATAATAAAATAATCCAGATCAGGAGCATACGCCACCAGACGATCCGTCAACGATTTCTTTTTCCGGAACAGCCCGCCGACCGTATTTGTCTGGCCGATGACGACACAGGAAATATCCGACAGCCGGGCGTATTCCGCGATCTGGTACGGCACATCCTCTCCGTTCACGATATCCAGCCTGGCGCCGAGCTTCTCCGCCAGGTTCATATTGCTCCGAAGGCGCTTTTTATCATCGTCGGAGACAAGGGCATAGGCAGGCGTTTCCACGAACAGCGCGATCAGCGTTCCCTGGAAAGCGTCCGCTATCTTGGCGGCGGCGTGGATGACTTTCGCATTGGACGTGGAAGAAGACAAACAGACCAGCACCTGCCGGTTATTCCGATTCCGCTGCCCCGGACCGCTCACATTCATCCGCCTCCTTATCCGCGCCGGTACATTTTATCACATAACGGGCAATGAAGGAATCTATTGCCCTGATGATAAACCCTCCGGCGAACAGCATGGCTCCGAAAACGATGATCAGGATCAGATCCGTCATTGACATCACCTCCTTAAGAAGCGATACCGGTTACAATCTGAAGCATCGCTGAACATCCTTCCATTTCCCCAGTACCAGGATGGTCTGGTTTTCCCGGAGAACCGTATCGCTCGTGACCGCGATACTGGGCTGTCCGCTGCCGCGGATTGCCAGCAGGTTCAGACTGTACTTTTTCCGGATGTCCAGCGCACCGACTGTTTTCCCGTTCCATTCGGCGGGTACAAACAGATCGTAAATAGCATATTCCTGATCCAGCGCAATATAGTCCTGCACCAGCGCCGTTGTATGCCGCACAGCAGTCCAGGCTGCCAGCTGCTTTTCCGGATACACTACGTCATCCGCCCCGTTCCGGAGCAGGAATTTCCGGTGCACTTCCCGGGAAGCCCGGGAAACAACCTTCTTCGCGCCCAGCTCCTTCAGGAGGGACGTAGTTTCCAGAGAACTCTGAAAATCCTCGCCGATGGCCACGAAGCAGACGTCATAATTATCCACACCTAGCGAACGAAGGAATGTCTCATTAGTTGAATCGCCGATCTGGGCGTCCGTAACCAGCGGCAGGACATCGTTGACCCTGGCTTCATCCCTGTCAACAGCCATCACCTGATGATGCATTTCATTCAGCTTTTCAGCGATGCTTCGTCCGAAACGTCCGAGTCCGATCAGCAGGACAGACTTCACAGCGATACCTCCTTCAGCCGACGGTTACTTTTTCCAGCGGTCGCAGGCTCTGAACCGGCCTGCGTACGGACTGCGCAGCATAGATCAGCGTCAGCCCGCCCACGCGGCCCAGGAACATCAGCGCAATCAGGATCAGCCGGGATGCAATGCCCAGGTTTCCGGTGATTCCCAGGGACAGCCCGACAGTTCCCACCGCGGAGGCCGTCTCAAACAGACAGGTGAGCAGCGACAGGTTTTCAATCCTGCTGATAACCAGACCACCCAGGAAAAACAACGCAAAATAGATCGAGGCGACAGCGACGGCATGCTGAATGGTGTCCGATCCGATTCTCCTGCCCATACATTCGACATCGTTTTTTCTGCGGATGACAGAGAAGAGGGTAATCAGCATGACAGCCATCGTGGTCGTTTTCATTCCGCCCGCGGTTGAACCGGGAGAACCGCCGATGAGCATCCACAGAATCATGATCGTTTTTCCGCTGCTGCTGACCCGGGTCAGATCCATAGTGTTGAAACCTGCGGTCCGAAGTGTTACGGACTGGAACAGGGACGGAAGAATCCGCTGCGGAAGAGGAACATCCGGCATTTCAAACAGAAGGATCCACACAAACGGCACGAGGATCAGTATTCCGGAGGAGATCAGGACAATTTTGCTCTGCAGACGGTAACGGCTGATATACAGGCCGTGCTCCCGGACGTCATTCCAGACCAGGAAGCCGATGCCGCCGACCGTGATGAGCAAAATCAGGACAATATTGACCAGCGCATTCCCTGAAAATCCGGTCATGGATGCAAACGGCCCGCTCCCGCCCATCAGGTCAAACCCCGCATTGCAGAACGCGGATACCGCATGGAACGCAGAAAACCAGACTCCTTTTCCCCAGCCATACACCGGCACAAACACAGGCAACAGCGCCAGCGCGCCGAGCACCTCAACCGAAAGCGCGGTGACGACGATAAACCCGGTAAGCCTTACGATCCCGCCCACCTGCGGCGCGGAGATTGCTTCCTGCATTACGCTTCGCTGCATCAACCCGATTTTCCGGCCGGAAAGAAAAACGATGGTCACAGCGGCGGTGACAACGCCCATTCCGCCGATCTGGATCAAAACCAGGATGACGGCCTGCCCGAAGGGCGACCAGGTGATAAACGTATCCCGAACGACAAGACCGGTTACACAGACGGCAGACGTTGCAGTGAACAGGCAGTCCGAAAAACAGGCGGATCCGGCCTCCCTGCTCGCGGCAGGCAGCATCAGCAAAAGGGTTCCGGCCATCACCAGAGACAGGAAACTGACGGCGATCACCTGGAAAGTTGTGAGCCGGTATCCGCCGAAAATCCTCACTTTACGCGCCTCCTTTATCCGGATTCAGTATAGACCGGGAGGGATAAGGCCGGCGTAAGGATTGGGCTGGAAAGCATAAAGGAAGTATTAAGAAAACACGGCCCGGATCCGGACCGCGCAGAAAAACGGGCCACCTCACACAGGGGAGGCGGCCCGGGGGATCTGTTTCAGCGCATTATTCGTCCTCCGACTGGAGAGCGTCGTAGCCTTCCTCTCCGGTCCGGACACGGACAACATTCTCAACATCCTGGACAAAGATCTTGCCATCGCCGATATGGCCGGTATACAGGACGCTCCGGGCGGTCTCGATGACCTCGCTCACAGGTACTTTGCTGACGACGATATCCACCTGAACTTTCGGCAGGAGCGTGACTTCCACCGGGGTGCCACGGTAATACTCCGGCTTGCCCTTCTGCGCGCCGTAGCCCATGACGTTGGTGACGGTCATGCCGGTGATGCCGATGCCGTTCATGGCCTTCTTCAGGCTCTCCAGGCTGGCAGGGCGGCAAATGATCTGCACGCGGGTGTAAACCGGTTCGCCGGGCACTTTTTCCGCTTTCTTCGCGGCAACCGGCACGGCTTCCGCAACAGGAGCGGGAGCAGCCGCAGGCGCGGGCATGGCGGGCGCCTCGTACCCTTCCTCTGGCAGGATGGCAAACCCTGAATAGGCGGTGAGCAGGCCGTGCTCGCTGCGGTCCATGCCGATGATTTCGTCTTCAGTACCCGCACGCAGTCCGATGGCTTTTTTGATCAGGAGGAATACCACGGTGATGATCGCGGCTGTCCAGGCGATCGTGGCCAGCACACCGAGGAGCTGGATTCCAAGGAATTTGAATCCGCCGCCGTAGAAGACGCCCTTCATGGTGGTGCCGCCGGTGGCAAACAGGCCGGTCAGGACGGTGCCCAGGGCGCCGCAGACGCCGTGCACGGAGATCGCGCCGACCGGATCGTCGATCTTCGCAACCTTGTCAAAGAACTCAACCGCGAAGACAATCACAAAGCCGCAGGCCAGGCCGATCAGCGCGGCGCCGAAGGGATTCACTGCGTCGCAGCCGGCCGTGATGCCGACCAGGCCGGCCAGCGCCGCGTTGAAGGTCATGGAAACATCCGGCTTGCCGTAGCGGAGCCAGGTAAAGATCATGGTGGTCAGGGTGGCGACCGCCGCCGCGAGGTTCGTGTTGAAGAAGACCAGCGAAGCGCTGCCGATCAGCTCGTCGCTGTCCATGCCCACGGTGGAGGCACCGTTGAAACCGAACCAGCAGAACCAGAGGATAAACACGCCCAGGGCTGCGATGGACAGGTTGTGGCCGAGAATCGCCCGGGGTTTTCCGTCCTTGCCGTACTTGCCAACGCGGGGCCCGAGGATCTTCGCCCCGATCAAGGCGCAGACGCCGCCGACCATATGCACGGCTGTGGAACCGGCAAAATCATGGAAGCCCATTTCCGCCAGCCAGCCGCCGCCCCAGATCCAGTGACCGGAAACCGGATAGATGAACAGGGAAATCGCCGCGGAATAGATGCAGTAGGCGGAGAATTTCGTCCGCTCCGCCATGGCGCCGGATACGATGGTGGCGGAGGTGGCGCAGAAGACCGTCTGGAAGATCGCGAACGCCCAGAGCGGGACGCCCGCGGGAAGCACATGGGAATAATCCTTCATGATAAAGGGATCGATCCAGCCGAACAGGGCAGTGCCGGCGCCGAACATGATGCCGTAGCCGAGCAGCCAGTACAGCGGCGTGCCGATACAGAAGTCCATCAGGTTCTTCATCAGGATATTGCCCGTGTTCTTGGCGCGGGTGAAGCCCGCCTCACACATGGCGAAGCCCGCCTGCATAAAGAAGACCAGCGCGGCTCCGAGAAGTACCCAGATGGTGTTTGCAGCAGAGAATGTCATACAGATCACTCCGTTCCATAATT
>CAMKEI010000014.1 GCA_946411525.1 uncultured Clostridia bacterium
GCACACCCGGCGGGATTCGAACCCACGGCCTGCCGCTTAGGAGGCGGCCGCTCTATCCTACTGAGCTACGGGTGCATGCCTTGATTTATAACGCTTCCGGCATTTTGAAGCTTCACGAAATTGGCGGGTTTTATTAGAAAAACCGGGTCAATTTCTAACGAAAATCGGGGGTTTTTGGTGCTTGCGCACCCGGTTGGTTCCGAACTCTGCTCCGCGCGCTTCTGTTAGAATTTTCAGCGCCCTCGGCTGGGATCGAACTCCGCACCCTTTTCGGATTATAGCCCATTTGCGAGCGTTCGTCTATTTCTTAGGAGGCGGCCGCTCTATCCTACTGAGCTACGGGTGCAAGACCTTGAATAGTATATGGTTCAGGGAGATTTTTGTCAATCATAAAAGGAATCATGACGGATACTTGCATATCATTTCGTTTATGTATTATATTATTGTTCCGGAAACGACAGATTATTATGAAAGGACGATTCTCATGAAACAGATTATCTGCAAGACAGAATACGATACAGAAGCTTCCGAGCTGATTATGAAGAAGACATACGGTAACTTCGGCGATCCCTGGGGTTACGAGGAGAGCTTGTATAAGACTTCGGACGGGAAATACTTCCTCTATTGTTTCGGCGGCTTCAATTCACCTTATCCCAAAGAGTCCATCAAGCGAATCGCGGCGGACAAAGTGAACGCCTGGCTGGAAGACACAAGGCGCCACATGACAGAGAATCCCTGACTGCGTATGGATAGAAGGATGCCCCGGCCTGTACGGCCGGGGCATCCTTTCCGCTCACAGCATTATGGTTCCTGTTCCGTCATCCCGAGCCTCTTTGTCAGCTCTCCGAGCGAAATATCATACTGTTCCCGAGAGATAGCCCCGCGTTCCAGGAACAGGTCCAGCGTCTGCTTCTGGTCGAAATAGAGCTGCACCATCTGTTCCGCATGAGAGGGGTGGGCTTTGAGATCCCTGAAACGATCCAGCAGATCGCTGATCCCGTCCTGGGAGAGAACGCCGCGCTTCAACCCTTCCGGAAGCAGCCCGGCTTCATCCGCGGCATAGTCCTCCTGCCATTCGGGACTGGTGTAGTAGGCATCCAGTTCCTTCAGCTCGGGAAGGATCTCTTCATAGACAGCAGGTTTGATCCCGTCCAGGTCGACGGTCCGGAGGATCCTGTCCATGATTTTTTCGTAATGGGTGATCCTGTCCGTCCGGATGGCATTCTCTCTGTCGAAATGCTGACTCATGGGTTCGCTCCTCTCTTTTTGTGATATTCCACTTTATATAACGTCTGCCGAAGACTGATTTCAGGCATGGTTTGTCAATCAGCACTGCCATTGATGCTTCCGCATATCCACGTTGCCGTTTCCCCGGAACGTGACACCTTCAGCCTTCAGCCGTTCCCGCTGCTCAGGGAAATGAGGCGCGAGCCTGCCGGCGTGATTGACGACCCGGTGACAGGGATAATCCCCATAAAACTGTGACATGCTCAGGACTTTGCCAACCAGACGGGCATTCCTGTCCCGTCCGATCAGCCGGGCAATCTGGCCGTAGGAAGCTACATTCCCTTCGGGGATTTCCTCCACCACGGACAGAATCTCATAAATCAGGCGCTCATCCATCAGTTTTGTTTCCGCTTTCTTTGAAAACGATTCAGGATCCGTTCCCGCAAAGGGTTTCTGGCATCTGCCGGAACCTGCTGGAAAAGCTTTGCTCCCAGCATACCAGGGTGGAATATGGTTCATACTTCATCCCGAGAAAACACAAACCCTGATTATGATGTCATTATAATACATAAACCACGTATTTCTCAAAGCTGTTACCTATATTTTTTGCGCAAAGTGAAGAAACACCAGAAAAGACAAAAGGGAAGCAGGAAAACAGAAAGCCGCGAAGAATAGAGAAGTGTTGTCCGTGAACGGACATGCACACGAACGTGCGCAGATGAAGAAGGAGAAGACAGAAGCGTTCCGGAAGGAACGGCCCGGTCTGCAGAATGACATGGAAAAAGAATATAAACTGCTGATAATCAATCCCGGTTCCACATCCACGAAGATCAGCCTCTTTGTCAACGAAAAAGAAGTGTATGAAAGAAGCCAGTTTCATGACGCGCCGGTACTGCTTCAGTTTCCCCACGTCAACGGCCAGGTGCCGTTCCGGTACCAGGTAATTCTGGACATGCTGAAAGCGGAGAATACGGATCCGGCTGAGATCGACGCGTTTGTGGGTCGCGGCGGCAGCGCATGCACACAGCCCAGCGGCGTGACGATAATCGATCAGAAACTGTACGACGACACGGAAGCGGCGGTCGGCGGAAGCGAGCATGCCGCGAAACTGGGCGTCATGCTGGCCTGGAAATTCGCCCAGGCGTATCATCGCCCCGCCTATACGCTGAATCCCACAAACGTTGATGAATACTGTGATTACGCACGCCTTACCGGCATCCGCGGACTCTATCGGACGCCTCATTCCCATGTGCTGAATCCCAAAGCGGTCGCGGAGGCACACGCAAAAGCCATCGGCAGGAGATATGAAGACTGCAATTTTATAGTAGCCCATATCGATGGCGGCGTCACCGTCAGCGCGCATTACCATGGACGAATGACAGACGGTACCATGGGTGCGGACGGCGACGGGCCGTTTGCTCCCACAAGAATCGGCAGCGTGCCGGTGCTGGCACTGCTGGATTATATCGAAGCCCATTCCACAGATGAAGTACGGCGGATGTGTTCACGATCCGGTGGATTTGTCAGCCTCTTCGGCACTTCCAACTCCGATACCGTTCACGCGCTGGTGGATCAGGGAGACAGGAAGGCGACGCTGGTATGGAATACCATGATCTACCAGATCTGCAAGAGTATCGGAGCAATGAGCGCGGTACTTTGCGGGAAAGTGGACGCCATCCTTCTTACGGGCGGTCTGATGCGGTTTGACGATATTACCGAAGGCATTCGCGAGCGTTGCAGCTGGATTGCGCCGATTCATGTGTATCCGGGTGAGATGGAGCAGGAAGCGATGGCTTTCCCGGTACTGAAGGTACTGCGCGGAGAGACTGCCGCCATGACATACAGCGGGAAAAATGTGTGGCAGGGTTTTGAGGGCGTGACATTCTGACAGAAAAAACGACAGACAATCTGCCGCAGCATATATTCAGCCTGCCTGACGATATTTCGCGGGCAGGCTTTGTTTCCGATACCTCTCTTTCATATATGCAGAGAACGTGATATGATAAATAAAAAAACAGTCAGATTCCCGGGACAGGCAGAGTTATTCAGGGGAGAATCATTCGGATGAAGAGAGTCAGAGCAGCCTTTGCATCATTTGTTGTTGATCATCGCCGCGCAATTTTCGCGGTCATGCTGATCATTGCCGCGGTGTGCGCGTTTTTCATGATGAAGGTTGAAATCAATACGGATCTGACAAAATACCTGCCTGACCGTTCAGCAATGAAGCAGGGAATCGATATCATGTCAGAAGAATATCCCGATATGCAGACAAGCCAGACGATCCGCGTCATGTTCGACCATCTCCGGCCGGAGGAGAAAGAGGAGATACGGACAAGGCTGAAAGCCATCCCATACGTCACGGACGTTGCCTGGCAGGCGGACAGTGCGGAATACAACCGGGACGATTATACGCTGTATGTCATCAGCACGAACGCGGATTATAAATCTCCTGAAATCAAATCCATCAAGAAAGCCCTGGAACAGGATTTCCAGGGATATTCCATAGCATGGCATGACGATGACGTGGGAATTCCGGAAGTCCCCGCCTGGATCCTGCTGAGCGGCGTTGGCGCGATTCTGATTGTCCTGCTGATCATGTGCGGATCATGGATAGAACCCTTTCTGTTCCTTACATGCATAGGCATTGCCGTCGCGATCAATCAGGGGACGAACATCTTTCAGGGGAGCGTCTCCATCGTTACGTCATCCATGGCCTCAATCCTTCAGCTGGCTCTTTCCATGGATTACTCCATCATCCTGAGCAACCGCTTCAGACAGGAGAAGATGAAAAACGGGGACCTACCCGCCTCGATGAAAGCTGCCGTGGCCAACGCTTTCCCATCGATTGTTTCCAGCGGCATGACAACGGTTGCCGGACTCCTGATGCTTGTGTTCATGAGTTTCAAAATCGGAACGGATCTCGGTGTGGTACTGGCAAAAGGTGTATTCCTGAGCATGTTCTGTGTGCTGGCAATCCTGCCCGGAATCCTGATTTCCTGTGACAGCCTGATCCGGAAGACAGCCAAACGGTCCCCGAGATTTCCAATGAAGGCGCTTGCCGGTTTTTCAAACAGAATGCATACCGTGATTACAGTGGTGTTCATTCTGCTGATGACAGGCGCGTTTATCATGCAGCAGCACACGGGTATTGTCTACACCATGCAGCGGGAGGACGACGTCGCGGAAGTGTTCCCGGCTGACAATACCCTGGTGCTGGTGTATGAAAACCGGGACGAGCCTGCTGTCCCGGATATCTGCGCCATGCTGGACAAAGACGATAAAGTCAGGTCCGTTATGTCCTATTATTCACTGCTCGGCACTCCATATACGGCGGAGGAAATGGCACGGAATATCCCTGAAACGGGGAATGGCATGAAGTTCGACGCAGACGCGCTGTCAATGATATTCTATACACGCTTTGCCGGAGACAAGCCGACAGAGATGACCCTGGCGGAATTCATGGCTTTTCTTTCCGATCATGTGGCGGGCAATGAATTGTTCACGGAATACATGAGCGAGGAGCAGCGGGGAATGATCAGCCAGATCAGCGAGTATGCGGACGTCTTCGGTATGTTTGCCGGGGACGATCCGCTGACACCGCATCAGATCAGCGAACTGTTTTCAGGCTTTTATTCCGATATGGATGAATCCTCGCTGGAACTGATGTTCCTGTACAGAGCAGGACTGGAGAACAGCGATCCGGAATGGAAGATGACCCTGGAGGAAATGTTCGATTATCTGTACAACACGGTTCAGCACGATCCGAGATTCGCGCGGATGATGGGAGACGACACAAAAGCCGCTCTGGATGAAGCATATACGGCCCTGGAAGCCGGAAAAGGCCAGCTGGTGGGTGAAAAGCATTCCAGAATGATCATTACGACGAAATACCCGGATGAATCCCAGGATACTTTCCGGTTTATTGAACAGCTTTCATCAGCCTGCGAGGAGAAGTTTACAGGACAATACAGCCTGATCGGCAATTCGGCCATGAACGAAGAGATGTCGCATTCCTTCGGAAGAGAATACCTGTTTATTACCGTTCTGACCGCAGCTGTCATTTATCTGATTATTCTGCTGTCCACAAGATCATTCATCATTCCGCTGATCCTGGTGCTTATTGTCCAGACAGGCGTCTTCCTGACGGTTTCCGGGATCGGTCTTGCGGGGAGCAGTATCTATTACCTGGCGCTCCTCATCGTTCAATGCATATTGATGGGCGCGACCATCGACTACGGCATCCTGTTTACGAACTATTATACAGAGAACCGGAAGTCGGCACCTGTTTCCGAATCGATCAGAAAAGCATACGAAGGCGCGATTCATACCATCGCGACATCAGGCCTGATCCTGGTGCTGGTGACGTCGGTTATCGGAAGGCTTTTTCAGGACCCGACGATTACGGCCATTGTGAATACGCTTTCACTGGGATCGCTTGTGGCAATTCTGCTGATCCTGATTTGCCTGCCGGGAATCCTGATCAGCTTTGACAGGCGGATCATCAGGAAGCACGGAAAACCAGACAGACACTGAAGCAGGATACAACTGCCGCGTTACAGCCTGTATCGGGGCGGACTAAGCAGTCATAGACCGTCAATCAGGGGGAGGAACAGATATGGCATTCTCTATATTCTCCAGAAAAAATAAAACGCCGGCTGCCCAGCCATACAAGGGCACGCCGGCAATCCGCTGCAGCATCTGCACAGGGGAGCAGGTGGCCGGTTTCCGCGACAGCGAAACCGGCCGGTTTGAGGAGGTCATGCTCCTCCGCTCTCCTGAAGACCTGGAATGGTTCAGGCAGCATTACGGGATCAGCGGTGAAATCGAAAAGATATACTGAAATCAGTCAAGGCCCTTGATCATGGCCAGATCACCATAGAGGATGGAATCGTCTCCGAGCGAAGCAGTCTTGAGTTCCACGCTGGAACGGATGGCAGGCATACAGTAACGGTCCACTTCGGCGAGAATCTTCTTCAGGAAAAGATCACCCATGGCCTCGATGACCCCGCCGCCATACAGCACCAGATCCGGAGAGATCGTATTGATGAGGTTTCCGGTGGCGACAGCCAGCCAGTGACAGGCACGGTCCACGGCTTCCATGGCTACCTGGTCGCCGGCTTCCAGGGCCTTGACCAGCTTTTTGGAACGGAACACACCTTCCGTAATGGCATCCGCCATCATGGTTTCCCGTCCGCGGCTGATCTGCTGGCGTATATAGGCTGTCATCCCCTGCTTGCTGGAGAAGGCCTCCAGACAGCCGCGCTGGCCGCAGTTGCAAAGCGGTCCTTCCGGATCGAGAATCATATGACCGTACTCGGCAGCCTTGAACTGATTGCCTGTAAAGAGCTTGCCGTTGAGAATCAGGCCGCCGCCCATGCCGGTACCGACAAACAGACCGACGATATTTTTATAGCCTTTGGCGGCTCCGAAGTGATATTCGCCCAGGACGCCCAGGTTTACGTCATTTCCGACATAGAAGGGGACACCGAATTCCTTGCGCATGGCGGAAGCCATGTCATAATTGCGCCAGGGAAGATTCGGGGTAAAGAGGACGATTCCCTTATCCTGGTCGATGACGCCCGGAGCACAGGAAGCCACAGCGTTCAGCTTCTTTCTGTCGATTCCGGACTCCTTAATCATTTCGTTCACAACGCTGACGATGACTTTTTCCACATCGCCGGATCCTTCTCCGCCGCTTTTGGAGCGCTTTTTCAGACGGTAAATGATCTTGTCCTTTTCATCAAAGATCGCGCCGAGTACTTTGGTGCCGCCCACGTCGAGACAGATGTTGTAGCGTTCAGGCATGACAGAACCTCCTTACATTAATTCATAATTCACAATTCATAATTCATAATTTATCCACTGCGGCGGGAAGATCGCGGGGGAATACATATCTTCGTTTTGCCGGTTGGAATGATATCGGGTTACGGCTTTTTCAACCTGCGCAGCCAGCCCAGCAGACCGCCCTTGGAGCGGGTTTCTGTGTCCGGGGCTGTTTCGCCAGAATTGTTATTGGATGACGGCTCCTTCAGGGACACTTTGCGGACGCTGAAATAGCGGTACAACGCTTCCTGGGAAGAGGTGTTCTCACTGTCTTTCTCCAGGATGTATGTGCCGTCTGACAGCATGTGCCAGCTTTTTTCCCGGTCGTTCCGCAAAGCGTCCAGGATTGCGTTGAGCTGCTCGCGGGTATCCGGAGTGACAGCTTCCATAAAGGCTTCTACCCGACGCTCCAGGTTGCGGTTGAGCAGATCACCGGAACCGATGAAGAGACGCTGATCCGGCCCTTCCCCGAAACTGTAGATCCGGGAATGCTCCAGCCAGCGGCCGATCACACTCACGACAGTGATGTTGTCGGTCATGCCCGGCACACCGGGCCGCAGGGAACAGATGCCGCGGATAAACAGTTCCACGCGGACGCCTGCCTGGGAACACTCGATCAGTTTATCCATGATTTCACGGTTGTTGAGGGAATTGACCTTGATGGCCACACGGCCATCTTCTCCTTTGGCGATCTCCCGGTCCAGCATTTCCATGACGCGGGACTTGAAACTCAGCGGCGCAATCCAGAGGGAATGCATTTCCGGCGGGATTTCCCCCTTTTCAAGCGCGGCGAAGGCTTCCTCCGCCTCCCGGCCGATTTCCTCCCGGGCGGTGATCAGGGACAGGTCGGTATACTGTTCGCTGGTTACTTCATTATAGTTGCCGGTGCCGACCTGGGTGATCCGGCTGACCGCGTCACCGTGCCGCAGGGTAATAACGCACAGCTTGCTGTGGACCTTATGCTCCGGCAGACCGTAGACGACGCGGCAGCCAGCATCTTCCAGCATTTCGGAATAATCAATGTTATTCTGTTCGTCAAAGCGGGCGCGCAGCTCCAGCAGGCAGAGCACGTCCTTTCCGCGGTCGACGGCGTAGGCCAGGGCAGCCGCCACTTTGCTGCTGCCGGACATGCGGTAAAGCGTGATCTTGATGGACTGCACATCCGGATTGTCAGCCGCTTCATAGATCAGGTCCACAAAGGGAGCCATACTCTGGAAGGGGAAGCTCAGCAGCAGGTCTTTCTTCTGAATATAAGAGAAATACTCGCCCTTTTTCAGCCCGATATCGCGGGCAGGTCTGCGCTCCGGATAGCGGAATTCCGCCGGGAGCCCGATACAGGAGCGGAAAGACAGGTCGAAAGGAACAGTCTGGGAAAAGACGCGGTTTTCCGGTACGCGGAGTTTGCGGATCAGCAGGGCCCTGGCGGGATCGGTCAGCTTGCCGATGATCCGTACGCGCACGGGCATTTCCCGTTTCCGCTTGGACAGCATTCCGGAAACCTTGTGGCGGAAGTCGTCATCCGCACGGTCCTCCATGCTGGAGAAAAAGACGTCCGCGTTCCGGGTTACATCCACAATAGCGGCCTGGATGATGGTTTCTTTTTTGAGCAGCAGCGGCAGAAAGTGCCGGACCAGCTGGGCGGTTGGGGCTATCTTCTGGCAGCCGTCTATTTCAAAACTCTGGTAGGCCGGAATGCGGTGGAGCGGGATGAAACAGAGTTTTTGCTCCGTCCCGCGGCCGAGGAAGGCCACGATATTGGTCTCGCCGTTCCAAAGGAAGGGAAGGGGCTGATCCATCCCGATCATCTGCGGCTGCAGCAGATCCCTGATATCGCCGAAGAGCTTTTTGCTCATCAGCTCGTCGACTTTGCTGATCTTTTTGAAATCCAGAACGTCCACGTTGTTGGCGCGCAGTTCGTCCCGGATTTCTTTCCAGACGCTTTCCATGAGGGCCTGCTGCTCCCGGGTGACGCGCAGGGCTTCGGTAATCTGTTCGGCGGGCAGCATGCCGGAGACGGGATCTCCCTTGTCCGGAGCCAGCAGGTCGCGGTGCGTCAGGATGCCGATGCGTACCCGGTAGAACTCCTCCAGGTTGGACTGGTAGATCATCAGGAATTTCAGCCGTTCCAGCAGCGGAACCCTGTGATCTGCAGCTTCCAGCAGGACGCGGTTGTTGAAAGCCAGCCAGCTCAGTTCCCGGTTGACATAGATGCTCTCCGGTGCGGTTTTCTTGCTCTTTTTCTCCTTGGAAGGCATAAATCAGATCAATCCTTTAGTCTAATGACGATGATATTTTTTTGTTCAAAACAGGATCTTCCGCCTTTTATTGTACGACAGAAGATCCGTGAAATCAATATGAAGGTGTTTGCCGAAGGGGTGAGGGGAGCAGGTTTTACTTTTTTCCGTCGAGCCGGTCCATCAGGTCCCAGGCGCCGAGCATGTACATGATGCCCATCGCGCGGTCATACAGACCGTATCCCGGCCGGACGTTTCCGGGCGTTTCGGTCCAGAGCTGACGTCCGTGATCCGGCCGGATGTAGCCTTCAAAGCCGTTGTCATGATAGGCACGGAGAATTTCCAGCACGCCGGTGTCCCCGTCGCAGTCCCGATGGCTGGCTTCGCAGAAATCACCGTTGGGGAAGTGGCGGACGTTGCGGATATGGGCGAAGGCAATTCGATCGCAATGTTTCCGGACAATTTCAGCCACATTGTTTTTCGGGTTCGCGTTCAGAGAACCGGAGCAAAGGGTCAGGCAGTTATAGGGATCGTCCACCATGGAAAGGAAGCGGGCGATGCTTTCCTCATCCACCAGCAGCCGGGGCAGGCCGAAGATATCCCAGGGCGGATCATCCATATGGACGGCCATCTTGATATCGCACTCATGGCAGACCGGCATCAGGCGCTCCAGGAAGTACCTGAAATTCTCCCAGAGCTTCTCCCGGGTAACATCTTTATAGGCTGCAAAGAGTTCGTCCAGCCGGGCCATACGTTCCGGCTCCCAGCCGGGGAAGGTGAGGCCGTTGAGATTTTTCAGGATATAATCCGCCATGGCTTTGGGATCATCCTGAATGAGATCCGCCTGATAGAACAGGGCGGTGGAACCGTCTCCCACAGGATGGAACAGATCGGTCCGCGTCCAGTCGAATACGGGCATGAAGTTGTAGCAGATGACCCTGACACCGAAAGGCGCCAGATTGCGGATGGTCCGGATATAGTTGTCGATATATCTGTCCCGCGTGGGCAGGCCGATTTTGATATCGTCATGCACGTTGACGGATTCCACCACGTCCATATTGAAACCGAAGGCTTCGATCTGCGCGCGGACTGCTTCAATCTCTTCCGGTTCCCACACTTCACCGGGCATCTTGTTATGAAGCGCCCAGACAATGGTGGAGACACCGGGGATCTGGCGGATATCCTGCAGCGAGATCTTGTCGTTTCCTTCTCCGTACCAGCGGAAGCCCATCTGCATCGGCATATGTTATTCCTCCTTCATGACTGTATGATGCTGCCTGAATTGTAACGGAAAACGCCGGAACCTTCAACCGTTTTCTCATAATGTCATGATTCCGACAGCCTGCGTTCATTCCGGCGAATCCGGTTAATATGGCGTTCAAATTCCCCGCCGCTGACCAGTTCGGCAAGCACATACTGTTCGAAAGCCGGTACAGTGCAGCTGTAGAAACCGACTTTCAGCTCAAAGACCGGCAGCAACGCCCGGGGAAGCACCATATACCCGACCCGGAAGGAAGGGGATACCGTGCGGGAAAATGTGTTCAGATAAATCACATTCTGTCTGGCCGCGCAGGCGAAGAGCGTTTCTTCCGGCTTGCGGAGGAGCGAGAATTCCGATTCATAGTCATCCTCGACAATAAACCGGTCCGGGTCATCCGCCCAGCGAAGATATTCCCGGCGCTTGGACGCTGTAGCAGTAACGCCGCTGGGGAAACTGCGGAAAGGCGTAATGTGCAGGACGGAGGCGGAGGTGTTCCGGAGTGCTTCAGAAAGAATGCCGTCTTTGCCCAGGGGGCAATAGTCCACCTGTACGCCCCGGGAATGGTATACCTGTTCGATTTTCTGATAGGACGGCGCTTCGACGCCGTAAATCCGGCCGCTGCCGAGCAGCTCAACGACAAGCCCGTAGAGATATTCGGCGCCAGCTCCGATGACAATCTGATCCGGCTGAACGCGAATACCGCGGTTCCGGGCCAGATAGCTGCACAGGGCTTCCCGGAGCTCCGCACAACCTGCGTTGGGCGGCCGGATCATAATTTCCTCCCCGTAATCGGCAAGCACCCGGCGCATGACTCTGGCGAGGGTCGGAAACGGAAAGGCGTTCCGGCCCGGCGCCGGCGGCGCGGGCGGGAGACGGTGGTCTGACCGGACCGAAGGCAGCGTGAATCCGTCCGTTTCCCGGTAAATTACATAGCAGCCGCTTCGGGCCCGGGGTTCCGCATAGCCTTCCTCACAGAGCAGTTCGATACTGTGTTCCGCCGTTACAGCGCTGACCCCGCGGTCCCGCGCGAGCTGCCGGCGGGATGGCAGCCGGCTGCCGAAGGGACGGACGCCGGAGACAATCTCCTCCCGCAGCGATTCATACAGCGTCAGGTAAGCCGGTTTGTTCTGTCTCATCTGGTCTTATAAAAATCTCTCTTTCTGGCACTTTTCATATAGCCAAACAAAGCATATACTCCTGAACAACCAAAGTCAAGCTTTGGATATTGGATACAGAGAAGAGGAGATCAGACAATGAGCAATACAGCCGGCGGAAGAAACAGCAACGCGATGATTACCCGGATCGTTTTCACCGGGGTAATGGCCGCGATTATCTGCGTGATTACCATGTTCCGGATCCCGCTAGGCCAGAGCAAAGTCCATTTCGCGAATTCCATGTGCCTGCTGAGCGGGCTGCTGCTTGGCCCGGTCTGGGGAGGCACGGCCGCAGGCCTCGGCTCCGCGATCTATGATATTGCGCTGGGCGGATACAGCTTCTTTGACGCCCTGATTACGTTCGTGAGCAAGTTCGCGATGGCCTGGGTAACCGGTATCCTGTATAAAACCTGGGTACTGAAGAAAGAAGAAAAAAGCTGGAAGGAAAACATCCTTCCGCTGATCGTGTCCTGCGTGCTCGGCGCGCTGACCTATGTGGCGCTGTATATGCTGAAGACCTGGCTGTTCAAGATGTATGTGGAGCCTGTGCCGGCGGATACGATACCCGGGGTCATGATTGCAAAGCTGATTCCTTCACTGATCAACGCGGCGTTTGCGGTGGTGACCGCGCCGATTTTCTATCATGCGGTGCGTCCGGCGCTGAAGTCAAGCGGCATCCTGAAACAGCTGGAGGAAGCCAGATAACCCGCGGCTGCGGATATCAGAGTTTGAATCCGGTGAACATGGCCTGGGCGATATCCTTGCCCAGGTCGTCTTTAATTTCGACGCGAAAGACGCAGCTGGTCCGGCCGTTCTTGACACAGAAGGCGGCAGAGATCAGCTTTTTTCCTTTTGAAGCGTTCAGAAAGCTCAGGCTTACCTGCTGTGCAACAGAGGGACGATGGGCGTTGTTGGAAGCGACGGCAAAGGTGAAGTCCGCCAGGGCGAGGATGGCGCCGCCCATCAGATGACCTTCCGCGTTCTGATGGCGCTCAGTGAGTTCCATACTGCAGACCGCACCGCCTTCTGTCAGCGCTTCCAGGGACATATTGTTTTCTGTGGCGAAACGATCCATGATGAAAAAAGCCCTTGCTTCTTCCAGCGACTGAAATGTAGCCATAAATACCTCCGGATCAGTTTTTCATTTCAACTTCGATTCCCAGAGACCGGAACCTGTTCCAGTAATCCGGGAAGCTTTTACGGACGGCTTCCGCACCGTCAATCTCCCCGCCTGTACGGGTGCACAGCAGTGACAGAGCCATGGCGATCCGGTGATCGTTGTGGCTGTCCAGCGGCTGTGACGGCGCATGAAGCCCGGCGGCGGATACGATGATCCGGTTCTCTTCAAGAACCAGATCGACGCCGAATTTTGCCATTTCCCGCGCCATAGCAGCGCCGCGGTCGCTTTCCTTAAAGCGCAGGCGGCGTGTGCCGGTAAACACACCTCCGCGGCAGAGCGCGGCGACCGCAAAGAGCACGGGGGCGAGATCCGGACAGTCAGACAGATCCAGTTCCGCGGATTCCGCGGCCAGCCGCGCGAAATAATCCCTGTATACACGGTCGCCCTGCAGGCTGTCCGCCCGCAGCCCGGTGACTGTGACAGCCCCGCCGGCACAGTTCAGCGCTTCAAGGAAAGCCGCGTTGGACCAGTCTCCTTCAACCACCTGATCCTGCGGACGGTATACCGCGTTTCCCGGTACGGTGAGCGTACAGTTATCCGCCCATGAGACAGGGACACCGGCGTCCCGCAGCGCCTGCAGGGTGAGGGACAGATAGGAACGGCTTTCCACCGGCGGTATCAGCCGGATCCGGCTGCTGTCGGAAAGGAGCGGAAGGGCAAAGAGCAGGCCGGTGACGAACTGACTGCTGATACCGCCCGGGACGGTATATTCTCCGGCGGCCAGCACGCCTTCAGCCAGCAGGCCGCTGTCCGTACGCAGCAGGCTGAGTCCATGCTCACGGCAGAGAGCCTCATAAACGGACAGGGGACGGGACAGAAGCGTTTCACTGCCTTCCAGACGCATGGACGCGCCGGAAAGGAGACACAGCGGGATCATAAAACGCAGGGTACTGCCGGATTCCCGGCACCGGAGCACGGCCGGACCGGCTTTCCGGGGATCGCAGCCCCGGACGCGGACTGCTGAGCCTTCCCAGGAGAGGGAGGCTCCCAGCGCGGTCAGGCAATCCGCCGTGGCAAGAATATCCTCACTGCGGTCCACATCGCGCACAACACTCTCGCCTTCGGCAAGGGCGGCGCAGATCAGCAGGCGGTGCGCCATGGACTTGGAAGGCGGCGCCTGGACGGTGCCCCGGGCAGCGCCGGGATGGATCAGTACTTTCATTTCAGATCTCCGGACAGATAATCCATGGCTTCAAGATAACCATCCAGACCATGGCCTTTGATGGTTTTCACACAGGCGGCGCGGATATAGCTGATCTTCCTGAAATCATCCCGGGTATCCGGATCGGAAATATGCACTTCCACCGCCGGGATCGCAACTGCAATCAGCGCGTCCAGCAGAGCGACGCTTGTGTGGGTATAGGCTCCGGGATTGATGACGATACCGTCCTGCTTTCCGTACGCCTGCTGAATGGCGTCCACCAGGTCGCCTTCATGGTTGGACTGATACAGGGTGACGCTGACGCCGAGTCTGCCGGCATGGGCCCTGATCATGTCACACAAATCAGCGTAGGTGGAACAGCCGTAGATATCCGGTTCCCGGATGCCCAGCATATTCAGGTTCGGACCGTTGATCACCAGAATGTTCATGCTTTTACCTGCTTTCAATCAGATTGGCGACATCTGCCGGGGTACCGGCGACAGGAATGATTTCATCCGCCGCGGCCCGGTAGACGGGTTCGCGTGCCAGATAAAGCTGCCTCATTTTTTCCGCTGTGTCCGCCAGGGGCCGGTCGTCCGTCGGGACAAGGGCGTCCGGATTCCGGTCCAGCCAGAACAGGCGTCCGTTCTGCCGCAGCGCGGCGACGTTCTCCCCGCGGAGCACCGCTCCGCCGCCGGTGGAGATAATCAGGCCGCCCTGTTTTGACAGATCACGGATGATCCCGCTTTCCAGATCCCGGAAGGCGGATTCCCCGCTCTCCCGGAAGATATCCGGGATGGTCCTGCCGGTTTTTTCCATGATCATCTGATCCGTATCTGCAAAAACTCTGCCAGTTTTTTCGGCCAGGATTCCGCCTACGGCGGATTTTCCGCTGCCCGGCATACCGATAAGTACAGTATTTTCCTTCCGGTGAAGAATCTGTTCGTAAATCCTGTCGGTCAGATCCTCCGGATACTCTGTGCCCATGAAATGCTCTGAAGCACGGACCGCCTGGGCGACCAGCATATACAGGCCGCCTTCCGCGGGGATTCCCCGGCTTCGCGCATCCAGGACGAGCCTGCTGCGCAGGGGATTATAGATTACGTCGACGATACCTTCCAGCTGCCGGAACGGTTCCAGCGGAAGCGGCTGCGCGTCCGGTTCGGGGAACATGCCGCAGGGGGTTGTATTCAGAATGATTTCCGCATCAGTATGATTCTTCAGGGCTTCGTCATAGGTGATGCAGCCTTCCCGGCCGGTGCGGCTGATCCGGTATATCTCACGGGCGCCAAGGGACTCAGCCGCAAAGACCGCGGTACGGGAAGTGCCGCCGGTACCAGGAATCAGGATTTTTTTCCCGGCCGGGTCCAGACCAACCCGGCGGATCAGCCGGATCAGGCCGTACAGATCAGTGTTGAAACCGTACAATTTTCCATCCCGGTTGATGACGGTATTCACCGCTCCGATCTTCCGGGCGGTCTCATCCACTTCATCCAGGAACGGGATGACCGCCTGCTTGTAGGGGATCGTGACATTGATCCCGCGGAAAGACCGGGCTGCCATGAAAGCCGGCAGCTCTTCCGGAGTCAGTTCTTTCAGTTCGTAGGCGTATCCGCCGATCTGCCCATGGACTTCTTTCGAGAAACTGTGGGGCAGATGCTCGCCGATGCAGCCATAATTCAATTCATAACTCATCATTCACAATTCACAATCAGAGCGAGGACAGCCAGTCTGTTCCGAAGCGGAGGGCAAGGAGATCGCAGAGGACAAGGGCGGTGACGCTGTCCACGACGATCCGGGCCCGGTGTACGATCGCGGGATCATGCCGCCCGGAGATCCGGAGGGAAGTTTCTTCCCCGGTCAGGAGATCGACAGTCCGCTGTTCCAGGGCGATGGAGGGCGTGGGCTTGACCGCGCAGCGGAAGAGCAGCGGCATACCGTTGGTAATACCGCCGTTCACGCCGCCGTTGTGATTGGTTTCAGTCACAGGCGTGCCGTCCTTTATCCGCAACGGATCGTTGGCTGTGCTGCCGGTCATGTCCGCCAGGGCAAACCCGTCGCCGAAGGAGATGCCTTTGACGGCAGGGATGGAAAAAAGCGCATGGGAAAGGACGCCTTCGACAGTGTCGAACCATGGCTCGCCGACTCCTGCCGGCAGGCCGGCCACGGCGGTTTCCAGCACACCGCCCACGCTGTCGCCCCGCGCGGCCGCGCTTTCGATCATATTCCGCATCTGAATGCCGCGGGCTTCGTCCAGCACGGCGAAGGACAGACTGTTCAGCTTCTCCAGATCCGGAACCGGATCGTCCCCGAAAGACACATCATCGATTCCGGCACAGCGGGCGATATGGGTGCCGATCAGGACGCCTTTTGCTCTCAGCGCAGGGATGATAACTGCCCCGGCCGCAACCAGTGCGGCGGTGAGCCGTCCGCTGAAGTGTCCGCCGCCCCGGTAATCCTCAGAACCATGGTATTTGACGGCAGCGGTGAGATCGGCATGCCCCGGGCGCGCGGGTCCCCGCCGATAGTCTCCGCTGCGGATATCCTCATTGGGAATCAGGACAGTCAGGGGCGTGCCGGTGGTATGGCCTTCAAAAACGCCGCTGACGATGCGGAAAGCGTCGGTTTCCTGCCGGGCGGTGGAGATCCTTCCTGCCGGGCGGCGGAGCGCCAGCTGTGAAGCAATGAACGATTCGTCCACAAAAAGGCCCGGAGCGAGACCGTCGATGACAGCGCCGATCTCAGGGCCGTGGCTCTCACCGAAGAGCGTCACGGAAACGGAAGTGCCGAAAGTGTTTTTCATGGCAAACCTCTTTCGTTAAGATGAAGAAACAATATACCCAGCGGCGGAATGTGTCAATGTATTACAGCGCCGGGGGTAGTATTCCTTCTGTTTTTCAAAGGGAGTGATTTGCATTTTTCAGCGGAACATGAGATAATACCAAATAGGAGAAACAGGCAGAAGCCTGTGTGAAGGTGGGTTCAATGCTTAAGATCGGGCAGTTTACAGATACATTTCTGCCGATTGTGGATGGCGTGGGCCGGGTGGTCCAGGCTTATTCAGAGACGCTTTCCAGGATGGGGCACCAGGTGACGGTAGTCGCCCCGATGTACGATACCGGTTTCCAGGGCGGTTTTCCGTTCCAGCTGGTGGAATACGTTGCGAGCAGCGTGCCCGGCATGAAGCAGTATAAAGTCGGTGAAGCGGTGCTGGACGCCCATTACCGGCAGCGCATCCGGATGATTGATCTGGATGTGGTTCATGCCCACAGCCCCTTTACTGCGGGCTCGGAGGCGCTTCGCCTCGCCGCGGTCCGGAAGCTGCCGCTTGTCGCGACTTTCCACTCAAAATACTACGATGATTTCCTGAAAGCGACCCGTTCCGAGTCCATCGCAAAAATGGGCGTGAAGCTGGTCGTGAGTTTCTATAACCGCTGTGACGAGGTCTGGGCTGTCGGGAAGAACACGGCAGACGTACTGCGTGAATACGGCTATGATGGTGAGATCCAGGTAATGCCCAACGGCGCGACCATGCGGACAGCCGCTCCCGGCGATGTTGAGCAGATTAACCGCCGGTGGAATCTGGGTACAGATCCGCTGATCCTGTTTGTCGGCCAGATGGACTGGAAGAAGAATATCCTGACGGTACTGGAAGCCTGCGCGGAGATGAAACAGGCGGGCACGCCATACCGGCTGCTGCTGGCAGGGCAGGGCATGGATATGAACGCGATCAGCCGGAAGATCAGCGACCTGAATATCCAGGACCGGGCCGAACTGGTAGGCCATATTACGGACGCGAGCCTGCTGGACGCGCTGTATGCCCGGGCTTCCGTGTTTGCTTTCCCCTCCCTGTATGATGCCGCCCCGATGGTGGTACGGGAAGCCGCCGTCATGGGTACGCCCTCGGTCATGGTCAAGGGAAGCACCGCCGCGGAGATCATCAGGCACAAGGAAAACGGCCTGCTGTGCGAGAATGATCCGAAGGATCTGGCCCGGGTGATGACCGAGGCGCTGAGGGATCCAGCCAAACTGCAGGCAATCGGCGAAAAGGCGCGCGAAACCATTCCGGTCCCATGGGAAAAGGTTATGGAAACGGCGGTGCTTAGATATGAGCGCCTGGTGGCCCTCGGAAAAGAAGGCAGGCTGAAAGATAAGCGGAAGAGGATGCTGTAAGATAAGCGGACTGAGCGATATCGCTCAGTCCGCTTCAATGATTTCAACACATACATGATCCGGACCGGTAAAGCGAAGCATTCGCTGCCCCGTACACGGATCCCGGCGGTAATCACCCGGCCGGATGCCGTTTGATTCCAGACGCCTGCGCACAGCCGAAAGCCGCGTGGCATACAGCGTCAGATACTGTTTTGCCGGTACGGTTTCACGGAAGGAACAGATAACCTGAACCTGGGTTTTTCCCATCTCAAAGAGAAAGACAACATCGCCGGATTCCCGCCGGTTCAGCTGCTGCAGCAGCCGGAAACCGAGCCTGTTGACATAAAAATCGCATACTTCGCCCTGGTCGGATCCCCTCAGGGTGGAACGGAACATACCTGATTTTCTGGTGTACGGGAAAAGCGTGCTGCTTCGGGCACGGCGCTTCCAGCTGCGGTATTCCCGCAGATCTTTCCGCCAGCCCGGATGGGTAACCACATAACCCACGGCGATATAAAGCAGCTGGCCGATCCAGCCGCCAAGCGTGTTGGAAATGATATCGTCGAAGTCATACATTCCGCGCCGGGAAATCAGCTGTATATTCTCCACCAGAAAGCTGAGCAGCAGGCAAAAGAGCACCGGCCGAACGCGTACCCTGGTGCGGAACCAGCGGAACACATACGGCAGCAGGTATCCTATCGGTACGAAGATCATCACGTTCAGATAAAACTGGGAAAGATCTTCCGGCCGGACAATGGAGATCTGGGAAAAGGCCGAGGCCACGCCTTCCGTAAACAGCGTCCGGAACCAGCCGGTGAAACCGGTGGGCGTGGAGAATGCATTCTTTACATCCTCGAGGGGAGCGACATGAACGGTATAGTTACCTGCCGCGTCACGGGAAAAGAAAACCAGCCATGCAAAAACCAGGAGATAGACCAGGAAGCCGAAAACCAGCAGCCGCTGCCGGAGCCTTAGCAGCCGGTCCGCGTCCGGGTTTTCGCTCAGCCCGCCTTCGAGATTCAGCCGCATACGCCGGCAGATCCGACGGTCCGCCCAGGGCAGCAGAAAGACCAGCACGGCAACAAGCAGCGTGACAAGCGAATTCATCTCCAGGCTGTTTACGTCCATTACGGCTCCTCCTTTCCAGGCTCAGCGCCGGGAGGCAGCATGGAAGGGACGGAAAGATTCCGGGGATCATCCGACGGCAGGCCGCTGAGGTACGAACGGTCTCCGATGAGCTCAGAGAGACTCTCCTCTGTTCCTTCTCCGTCGTGAAGATAACGATAGGCCGCGGTGATGATCCGGACGGCTAACTGCCGGGCTTTTTCCCGCAGCTCCGGGAAACTATCCTCAGAAACCTGCGACGGATCAAACGGATGACGCCAGGGACGGCGCGCTTCGTTTTCCGGATCCAGGTCATGGAAAAACGATTCAGAATACATCAGGGAACCGAGCACGGGGATCTTTGTCAGCCGTGCCAGACGGGCGGCAAGCCCCCGCGGATGTTCCATGATCCGGAAGCACTGCCGGTACCGCAGGCAGGAACGGTTCATATCCGCCCAGCAGCCTGTCCAGCCGTAGACCGACTCATATACGGCGTCCAGGTCCGCCTGCATGATTTCCGGCAAACGGAGCTTCGGAAAGTAATTGTCCGTGACAGGGTGTTTTGTGCCCCAGACCCCGTCCCGCTTCATCACGGCCGCATCCAGGGCATGCTCGAGGCTCATGTGGCTGCGGGGAAAAACATGCTTTTCAGCTGTGAGATGGATGATATAGGGATGGGTGGTGCTGTCCAGCGCGTAATGGCAGCAGAATCCGGCCAGATAGGAAAACATTTCCGCTCTGCAGCCGGATGATTCAGTCTGCCTGAGCAGGGACATCAGGAACAGGCCGGGCTTTGTGGTATGCATCCGGCGCCCCCTGCTTTCATGGTGTCCGAAAGGTTTATACAGAAACCAGACGTCCGGTCCAAAGAGCGCAAAGGTATAAGGTACGGGCATTATATTATCCCGAACCTCTTCAGGCAGCGAAGCCAGTACCTCCCGGCCGAAGGATACGTGAACCGTTGGATCAGGCATGCCCCGCCTCCGTTTACCGTGTGTGATTCCGGTTCAGTATACCAAGTTTTCGTCAGACCGACAAGGGAATTTGCCTGAAAGGCTTATTATGATATATAATATATTGATACTGCTCACAACACATGATCCTTCAAGGGAGGAAACGAATATGAAACAGCCTGTGAAACGGATTGCGGTTTGCCTGATGACGATACTGCTGCTGTGCCTGTGCTTGATTCCTGCTGCCATGGCCGAAGGAACTGCAGAAGGCGCTGCGCAGACGGCCACACAGGAGACGGCCGCACAGGAGACGGCCGAGCCGACAGAAAAGCCGAAAGCCACTGCCGCTGAGCTTCAGGAGCAGGGAATTCTGACTGTCGGAGCCAAAGGCGAAGACGTAAAGAAGCTTCAGCAGCGGCTGAAGGACCTGGGTTATCTGAGCGGCAAGGTGGACGGCCAGTTCGGTGGCGGTACCAAGCGCGCGGTAATCGCGTTCCAGCGAAAGAACGGGCTGGATACCGACGGAATCGCCGGACAGGAGACGCTGGCCAAACTCTACGCCGAGGATGCCGAAGCTGCTCCCAAGGATGAAAAAACGGACGTGCTGAACGGTGACAAGCCGATGCTTGTCAATAAGGAACACGTGCTGGACGAGTTCTTTACGCCGGCAGACCTGATCCAGGTCAACACCGTGATCAAAAAGGACCTGGCGACAGTCAAGTACAAGAAAACGAGGGGAGTCAAGGCCGCCGTGGAGGCACTGAAAGAAATGCTGGAAGCGGCAAAGGCGGACGGTATTGGCAAGAAATGGCAGATTTCCGCAGGTTACCGAAGCTGGGACGACCAGAACAACGTGCTGAACTCGAAGATCAAAAGCTATAAATCGAAGAACAAAGGCTGGAGCAGCTCCAAGGCCCGCAGAGCCGCATTGCGCTCGGTTGCGGAACCGGGCGCCAGCGAACATCATCTAGGCCTGGCTTTTGACGTCAACAAAAAGGGGGCCTCTTCGTTCGCGGGGACGAAACACAGCGAGTGGCTGAATGAACACTGCTGGGAGTACGGATTCATTATCCGCTACCAGAAGGAAAAAGAAGAGATCACGGGATTTGTGGCGGAGCCCTGGCACATCCGCTATGTCGGCGTGGAACACGCGAAGTATATGAAGGAACATGATCTGTGCCTGGAAGAGTATATCCAGGGGATCGAGGACGGCACGATTGACCTGTCCGCCATTCTCGGCCATGAGGCCGGCGAGGCGGAAAAGGCAGAGGAACCTGTGGAACCGGAAGCGGAAGAACCTGAACCGGAAGAACCTGAACCGGAAGAACCGGGAACGGAAGAGGAGATGTCCGGAGAAGGGGACGCGGCCTGATAATCAGGTAAAACCCAGAAAGACGGCAATGGGGGAAAGTTTATGCGTAAAGCGATTATACTCGTGCTGGTACTGATCCTGCTGTTCGGGCTTTCGGGCTGTGCGGGCAAACAGGATCCGGCCGGAGATAACGCTTCCATTGTGGTGGGCTTTTCCCAGCTCGGCGCGGAGAGCTCCTGGCGTATCGCGAACACTGCCAGCATGGAACAAGCCGCGAAGGAAGCGGGATACAGCCTGATGATGGAAAACGCCAACCAGAAGCAGGAAAAGCAGATTGACGCAATCCGCTCCTTTATCGCGTACCGGGTGGATGTAATCGTGTTTTCACCGATCGTAGAAACCGGCTGGGACAATGTGCTTACGGAAGCCAAACAGGCCGGTATCCCCGTGATCCTGATGGACCGGATGATTGAGACACAGGATGACAGCCTGTATACTGCCTATATTGGCGCTGATTTTTATGCGGAGGGCCGGCGGGCCGGAGAATACCTGGTCCGCAAGGCGGATGAGACAGGCGCGGATAAACTCCGTATTGTGGAGATCTGCGGCACGACGGATTCCACGCCTATGCGGGACCGGCAACGGGGATTCATGGATGTGATCGGGCAGGATGACCGTTTTACCGTGATTGACAGCGTGGACGGCGACTTCCTCCGATCCAAAGGCGAGGAATGTATGCGGGAACTGCTGGCAAAATACGGCGCGGACGGAATTGATGTGATCTATTCCCATAACGACAGCATGACGCTTGGCGCACTGGATGTCCTGGAAAGCCTGGACGATCCGGCAGCGAAAGACATGATCCTGATTACCGTGGACGGTGAAAGGGAAGCAGTGGACGCGCTGAAAGCCGGAAGGATCAACTGCGTGGTGCAGTGCACTCCGCACCTTGGCCCTGACGTAATGAAACTGGTCGGCGATCTGAAGGACGGAAAAGAATTATCAAAGGTGAATCATCCGGACGAAAGCGCTTTTACTGACTTCGACGATCTGAGCGATCCGGCGGTGGAGGGCTTCTGAGATGCGGCGAAGCGGAATGACCAGCATCACCTCACAGGTCCGCCGGTCAGTGACGAGCATTGCGGTTCTGCTGGCGATTCCCGCGGTGATCGGCCTGGCTGTCATGCTTGTATACTCGTTCCGGACGCAGGCAATGATCCGGCGTATGGACGCAGCAGCGCGCATGAAGCCTGCCCTGGAGAGCACGATTCCGGAGAACCTGTTTTCCGTGGCGGCCGGCCGGACTTCCTTTCAGGAAAGCGGCGTGGAGGAACTGATCGCACAGACGAATGAAACGCTGGACATGCTTCTTGGAGAGACCCAGGGCAGCGGCCAGATGCAGCTGACGATTGCCCGACGGACCATGGATACCCTTGAACAGTATGTATACAAGATCCGTGACGGCATGGAAGCAGGTATCCCAATCAGCGAGATCGAGAGCATTGTGGATGAAGTGCGGAATGTCGGCCGGCTGGTGACGGACATGCTGGACGCCTTTACCACAGAGGAGATCGCCAGCGCGACAGACGCCAGCCGGCGGCTGCGTACAATCGTGATTTCTGCGGCCGGGGCGGAGATTCTCCTGCTGCTGTTCGCGTTTATCCGCACCCGCAATGAGACCCGGAGACTGACAAGCTCCATTCATACCGCTATCTATTCGCTGGAAGAGACGGTGCGCCGCATCGCGGAGGGAAACTTTACCGACCGTGTACGGGGCATGAACGTTGAGGAACTGAAAGAACTCGGCGACCAGATCAATCAGATGGCGGACAGATTGGAGACCCTGATCGATCAGGTCCGGCAGAAACAGGACAATCTGGCCAGGGCGGAACTCCGGACCCTGCAGGCTCAGATCAATCCGCATTTTCTATATAACACGCTGGACACGATTGTCTGGCAGGCGGAATCCGGAAAGGGGGACGAAGTCGTCCGCCTGACCCGGAACCTGAGCGACTTCTTCCGGATCTCCCTGTCCTCCGGCGCCGACTGGATCCCGGTCAGCCAGGAGCTAAAACATGTTTCTGCGTATCTCAGCATTCAGAAGACCCGTTACCGGGATATTCTCGATTACGAAGTGGATCAGCCCGAAGGCCTGGAAGAGATCTATATGCTGAAGCTTCTTCTTCAGCCGCTGGTAGAAAACGCTCTCTATCACGGCATCAAGAATAAGCGCGGCGGCGGAAAGATTATTGTGAAAGTTACCCGCCAGAATCGGGTGATGACCTTCATTGTCGTGGATACCGGCAAGGGCATGACCAAAGAGCAGCTGAAAGCGCTGCAGGAAAACCTGCATGCGGAAACCCCAACCGTACAGGCGGCACTGGAACCCGGCCATTCCGGCTTCGGTATGCGGAACGTCGATATGCGGATCCGGCTGTATTACAAGAAACAGACCGGGCTGATCATTCAGTCAGGTCCGGAAGGAACAGAAGTCTCCTTCACAATCCCAATCCGTTCAAGGGAGGAAATTGACAATGATGAAAGTCTTTCTCGTGGATGACGAGATTGCCATCCGGGAGAATTTGCGTAACTCCTTTCCCTGGGAGGAGAAGGGATATCAGCTGGTGGGGGAGGCTCCGGACGGCGAGATGGCCCTGCCGATGCTGCGGGACCTGAATGCGGACATCCTGCTGACGGATATCCGGATGCCTTTCATGGACGGCATGAAGCTGTGCGAAGAAGTGCAGCGTACTATGCCATGGGTGGAACGGATCATTCTTTCCGGTTATGACGACTTTGCCTATGCCCAGAAAGCCATCTCACTGGGTGTGAAGGAATACCTGCTCAAGCCAGTGACCGCCAGGGAGCTGGAATCCGCACTGGACCGGGTCAGCAGGCAGATTGAAGAAAAGCGCCGGGACCGGGAGAACCTCACGGCGCTGCGAGAACGGCTGTCTTCCGGAAATCAATTTCTTCGCGACAAACTACTGGCGTCCCTCTTTACTGATGAAGGAGACAGTGAGGACGACGAGGCACTGCTCCGCCAGATGAGGGATCTTGGGGTAAACCTTACAGCGGGCTGTTACGCGGTCATCGACATCGCTTTCCCGGCGGAGGGAGAGAAACGGATGAACTGCCGGAACGCACTGGTATCCCTGGCGGAAATGAGCGGCGGCGGCGTTTATGTCTGCGGCGCACCGAAAGGTGCCCGCGCACTGGTCCTGGGCGACAATCCGGAGGACACGGAGGAACGGGCCTATTCATTCGCGAACTCCGCGATGCATCTGCCGGAGCTGGCCCGGGAAAAACGGCTGCTGATCTCAGTGGGCGACACGGTAACGGATTTCCATGATATCCGCCAGTCCATGAAGAACGCCCGGCATGCACGCCATCTGCAGGGGCCGGAGGCGAATGAGGAGCGGAAAATTATCGGGGTCAATGAGACAACCGGACAGCAGCGCCCTCTGTCAGAAACCGAGCTCAGTCCGCTGTATGAAAGGCTGCAGTACGCTTCCGAAGAGGAAGTGGAACCGATCCTGACAGAGTATACCCGTTCGCTGGACCCGGCACTTGCTTTGGGTTACCTGCGGGTAGCAGGGTTGCTGACGGCCCGCCGGATCATCCAGGAAGCGGAAGGAACCCCGAAGGAAGTGCTCTCGGATGAGCTGGTGGAAGAAATGATGCATACGGAAGGAGAGGAAGGCTTCCGCCTGCTTTCTGACCTGCTGAAAAAGGCGATGGCATTCCGCAACCGGAACCGGGCCGGTTACGGAGACCCGACGATCAGCCGGGCCAGGGCATACCTTTCCGAACACTACGCAGATCCGAACCTGATGCTGCAGGACGTGGCGGGAGAGGTACATCTGTCCCAAAGCCATTTCTCCACGGTGTTCGCCCAGGAAACCGGACTGACCTTTACACAGTATCTAACCGCCCTTCGCATCGGCAAGGCGAAGGAACTGCTGGAGGCGACGGAAATGCGCTCATCCCAGATCGCGCAGGAGGTCGGATACAACGATTCCCATTACTTCAGCTACCTGTTCAAGAAGACCACCGGCATGACGCCCAGTGACTTCCGAAGGGCAAACCGGTCAGAAGCATAAAATTGTACGGAAGATAATATTCAACTATCAAAAAAATATTTTGAACCGTTTTCAGGTCTGCACATGGCAGAAACGGAAAATTTCATACCAAAATAAAAATCCTCTGTATTTCCAAAGCAGGGGGTTTTTTCTATACTGTAACCAAGATGGCTGTTAAGCCAAAATAGGAATGGAGGAAAAACCCATGAAGAAAATTCTCGCTCTGGTACTCGCTCTGGTTATGGTGCTGTGCGCCGCTTCTGCTCTGGCGGACGGAATCAAAGTCGGCATCATCAATCTGGATCCCTCTGAGTCTGGCTATCGTCAGGCCAACGTTGCTGACCTGAACGCCACCTTCACTGCTGAGAACGGCTACGACGCCACGTTCGTGACCGCTCCCACCGCGGACAAACAGCTGGAAGCTGCTCAGGGCTTCATCACCGCCGGTGTGAAGTACATCCTGGTATCCGCTGCTGAGACCACCGGTTGGGACGAAGTGCTGGAAGCCGCTAAGGAAGCCGGCATCGGCGTGTTCCTGTTCGACCGCCTGATTGACTGCTCTTCCGATCTGTTTACCGCAGCTGTTGTTTCCGATATGCCCGCTGAGGGCGAAAAGGCCGTTGCCTGGCTGGAGAGCCTGGGCCTTGAAAAGTATGATGTGCTGCACATCCAGGGACAGCTGGGCAGCGCCGCTCAGCTCGGCCGCTCCGGTGCCCTGGCTGATAAGTGCGCAGCCGATGACAAGTGGACGATCGTTCATGAAGGTACCGGCGGAGACAGCTGGAGCGAAGACGAAGCTCACGCGATCGCGCTGGCCGCTATCGACGCTGGCAAGACCTTCAATGTTGTGTACGCTGAGAACGACGGCATGGCCCGCGGCGTTGTGACTGCTCTGGATGAGAAGGGCATCACCCACGGCGTGAACGGCGACGTCATCATCATGGGCTTTGACTGCAACGCCTGGGCTCTTGAAAAGCTGCTGGCCGGCGAGTGGAACTACGACGGACAGTGCAGCCCCTTCCAGGCCGCTGTTATCGATGGGATGATCAAGAAGCTGGAAGCCGGCGAAGCGCTGGAACTGCCGGATGACAAAATCATCTACAACGAAGAAAAGGGCTTCGACGCCACCACCATTACCCAGGAAGACATCGACACCTACGGTCTGAAGTAATTCAGAAAAGCAAGACATGGCGCGGTATGAACAAACGGTTAAGCGCGTTCATACCGCGCTTTCTTTGAAGAAACCAGCACGATATTCACTGTGCTGAGACCGGGAAGGAGAACCCCCAGATGCAAAACGACGCGGTATTGACGATGCGCGGGATCGATAAGCAGTTTCCGGGCACCAAGGCGCTGAACAAGGTGGATTTTACCCTGCGCAAGGGAGAAATCCATGCCCTGATGGGCGAAAACGGCGCGGGGAAATCCACACTGATCAAGGTGCTGACCGGCGTCCATGAAAAGGACGGAGGCAGCATCTGGGTGGAAGGCGTGGAGGGAGAAGCGCATATCCATTCTCCCCAGGAAGCCCAGAATTTAGGGATCGCTACGGTTTACCAGGAGATAACCCTGTGTCCTAACCTGACGGTAGCCGAGAATATGTTCATCGGCAGGACGGAAGGCCAGATGGTTCACTGGAAAGATTTTGAAAAACGGACCACGGAGATCCTGAACAATCTGGGAATTCCGGCCCGGGCAAAGCAGGAGCTGTCCAGCTGCTCTCTGGCTGTGCAGCAGATGGTGGCCATCGCGCGGGCGGTGGACATGAACTGCAAGGTGCTGATCCTGGATGAACCGACCTCTTCCCTGGACGATAAAGAAGTGGAGATGCTTTTCAGCCTGATGCGGGATCTGAAGAGCAGGGGCGTCGGAATCATCTTTGTCACCCACTTCCTGGAGCAGGTATATGAGGTCAGCGACCGTATTACTGTGCTCCGGAACGGCGAACTGGTCGGCGAATACGCGATCGAGGATCTGCCGCAGGTGGAACTGGTTGCGAAAATGATGGGCAAGGATCTGAACGACCTAGCTGATCTGGAACAGATTGGAGAAAAGCGTTCCGCTGCGACAGAAGTCGTTTATGAGGCGGAGCAGATTTCCAGTTCGGAAAGCAAGCCGTTTGATTTCAAAATCCATAAGGGTGAGGTTAACGGCTTTACCGGGCTGCTGGGTTCCGGCCGGAGCGAGAGCGTCCGGGCGATCTTCGGTGCGGACCGGGTGACCGGCGGCAAGGTGAAAATGAAGGGGAAGGACACCAAAATTTCGAAACCTCATGACGCCATGAAGGCCGGTATCGGATATCTGCCGGAGGACCGGAAGCGGGACGGCATTATCGCGGATCTGAGTGTACGTGAAAACATCATCCTGGCGCTGCAGGTTATGAAAGGCTTCTTCCATCCCATGACCAAGGCTCAGATGGAAGCGTTTGCGGACGAATACATCAAAACGCTGAATATCAAGACCGCCAGCCAGGATACGCCGGTGGGCAGCCTTTCAGGCGGTAATCAGCAGAAGGTCATTCTGGCCCGCTGGCTGCTGACCCATCCGGATTACCTGATTCTGGATGAGCCAACCCGTGGCATTGACGTAGGCACCAAACTGGAGATCCAGAAGCTTGTGCTGAAGCTGGCGACTGAGGAGAACATGAGCATTACCTTCATCTCTTCTGAAATTGAAGAAATGCTTCGGACCTGCTCCAGGTTGATTGTTATGAGAGACCGGAACATCGTCGGCGAATTGACCGGTGATCAGTTGACACAGGCACAGGTCATGAAGACAATTGCGGGAGGTGAACAGTAAAATGGCTGCAAAGAAAAGCAGTTTTCTCAAAAAGAGCGGCCTGGGGCAGCTGCTGATTCCGATAACAGCTCTGGTAATTCTGCTGCTGTTTAACCTGATCCGTGATCCGAGCTTCTTCAGTATTAAAGTTGCCGTAAACAACAGCGGAAACAGCGTGCTGAGCGGAAATCTGATTACCATTATTGATAACGCCAGCGCCTTGGCCGTCATTGCCATGGGGATGACGCTGGTAACCGCGGCCTGCGGCGGCCAGGACATTTCTGTCGGCGCGGTCGGCGCGATTGCCGGCAGTTTCTTTGTGAAAATCCTGAAGTCCTGGGAAACTGTGACAGCGGGATCCATGATCCTGGCGATCGTGGTATGCATTCTGACTGCGGTTGCATTTATGATGTTCAACGGAACGCTGGTGGCGGTCTTTAAGATTCAGCCGATGATTGCAACGCTGATTCTTTTCTCCTGCGGCCGGTCCATCGCTTACTGGATCACAGGCAGCGCCACGCCGCAGCTGTCCGGTCCCATCATCCAGGCAATGGGTATGACGATCCCGGGCATTCCGATTCCGACGCCGATTTTCGCCGTTATACTGGTTGGAATCGTTCTGGCGCTGATTTTCCGGCTGACCAATCTCCGGCTTTATACTCAGTCCGTGGGTGTCAACCAAGGAGCGGCGCGGCTGAATGGTATCAATCCGACAGCAATCAAGCTGCTGAGCTTCGTACTGTTGGGAATGTGCGTGGCGGTGGCTGCGATGATCGGCGTATGCCGGATGGCGCAGCTTAGTCATAAGACGCTGCTGGTAGACATTGAAATGGACGCTATTCTGGCAGTCGCCATCGGCGGCAACAACCTGGGTGGCGGACGGTTCCGGATTGCGGGCAGCATTATGGGCGCCTATATTATCCAGATGCTGACGACGACTCTGTATGCCATGAATGTTGCGACGGTGAACGTGAAGGCCTATAAAGCCATTGTCATCATTATCATCGTTGTGGCAGGTTCTCCTGTAATCAAGAACTGGATCACCTCCATGACCAACAAGATCAGGGCGGGCAAAATGAACACATCCGCCGCAAAGGGGGTGGAGTGATTGAAACGGAGAGAACCGTTAACCAATACACAACTGCTGACGACCATTGCAATCTGCATTTTCGTTGCGATGTATGCGATTGCTGTGATTGCCCCCGTTCAGGGATTCGAGAAATTCCAGATGTTCTTTGACCTGCTGAACGATAACGCTTACCTGATTATCATCTCATGCGCCTTGTCCATTGTAATGATCGGCGGAGGAATCAATATCAGCGTCGGCGGCGTAATCAGCCTTACAGTCATGGCCTGTTCGCTTTTCCTGAACGGAACCAGCCTGCAGAACGGCTTTGGGATCGTTGCAGCGTTGTTCCTCGCGTTGGGGATCGGCCTGGCGTTCGGTGTTGGCCAGGGCTTCCTGATCAGTTATCTTGAAATCCAGCCCTTTATTGTAACCCTGGCCGGAATGTTCCTTTCCCGGGGCCTGACGACCATGCTGTCTGTGGAACCGGTCAAGGTCTCCGCGCAGACGCATGCTGTTTTCTACGCGTTCCGTGGGAACAAGATCGAGATTCCATTCCTGGGATATATTGCCCAAAACGGCAACATGATCCCCGCCAAACTGGAGATCGGCGCAGTTGTGGCACTGGCGGTTGTGATCCTGAGTTTCCTCCTGCTCCGATATGTAAAACTCGGACGGAACATCTACGCGATCGGCGGAAACCAGCAGAGCGCG
The DNA here is from genome assembly GCA_946411525.1 of uncultured Clostridia bacterium. Taxonomy (GTDB): domain Bacteria; phylum Bacillota; class Clostridia; order Christensenellales; family Aristaeellaceae; genus Aristaeella. Next base: position 30,182 of record CAMKEI010000014.1, read on the forward strand.
CTGATGCTTGGTATCAACGTCAAGCGGACCCGCTTCCTGAGCTATGTGATCAGCGGACTGCTGAGCGGTCTGGCCGGCTTCGTGTTCCTGATGCATAAACCCACGGGAAACGCCAGCGTGGCTATGAGAAGTGAAATGGACGCCATCGCAGCGTCTATCATCGGAGGCACGCTGCTGACCGGCGGCGTGGGCAACGTGGTCGGTTCATTCTTCGGAGCGATGATTCTTGCGACGATCCAGAAGATCATTGGTATGAGCAAGTTAAACGACAGCTGGTGGCAGGACATGGCCAGCGGAGCGTTGCTGGGCTTCTTTATCCTGCTGCAAAGCGTGGTGCTGAGCGAACGGGATAAGCGCCGAGCAAAGAGAAACGACAGCAAGCTCGCTGTTCAAAGAGAATAGACAGGATTAGGACAAAAGATAAATGAGGGCAGCATGGCTGCCCTCATTTGCTTATCTGAGTCAATGAAACTGTTATTCGGCAAAGATGATATCATCGCGCAGACGATAGAGCGTGGCGCCGCATTTCTTGCGGCAGAAGAAGCCGATCCACTCATCAATATCCAGCTCGCAGTCATACATGACCTTTCCGTAACGAAGGCCGTTAATTCGCTTGCCGGCACGGTTGCTTTCCAGGGAGCGGACAGAATCTGTTTCCGGATCATAATCCGACATAAAGATTGCGCTGTGGGCGCCCTTGCCGCCCGAATAATCGCCGGTCATCTGAAAGTAATCGCCCTTTTCAGCCTGTTTCATAAATCCCCGGGCTAAAGCGATGTTTTCCTCTTTGGACAGATTTTTGTCATAAAGGAACTGAGCCGCAACTTCAAAAGGATTTCCGTCGGAGGCGGCAATGTCTTCCCAGCAGTAGCCGTAAGAATACGGCCTGCATTTTTTTTCGGGAAGATTGTTGGGGATCTTCAGTTCCCTGTCCGGAAACTCCGCCATGCGGTACCTGCTTCGGGTCTGGCGGAACAGATAGACGGTGAAATTCTTGCAAACATAGATGTCGCCCTTGTAGTGAGCACGCTGGTATTTACCATCGGCCTTCTCATAGAGTTCTTTTCCCAAAGCAATAATATCATCAATAAAGGCATCCCGGGCTGTCAGTTCTTTCTGACCGGATGATTCGACCGTATCGGATTCCTCATCGAGTGTAACTTCTTCCATGATCTCTTCAGGCACATCTTCCGCCCGGACGGGAAAAGAAAGAACAGCGGTGAGGAGCGAAAGGACTGTCAGGAGCAGTCCCAGTCTGATCAGACGTTTCATCTGACGGTTTCCCCCTCTACGAGCATGCCGGAGACCGTGATCTGCTTCGGGATGTGTGTCTCAGGAGAGTCGATCGCGTCGGTAATCAGGCTGAACACTTTTTTTGCGATCTGCACCGTGTCCTGGCGGTAGGTCGTCAGGCGGGGCGTAATCATCTGGCTCATGCGGATACCGTCGTAACCGACAAGGCTGATATCCTCCGGCACCCTGATTCCCTGCGCTTCCAGCAGCCACAATGCACCGAGGCAGCTGTAATCATCAGGACAGAGCACGCAGGTGGGCCTGTCGTCAAGCTGCATCAGATCCCGGATAATTTCAGCGCTGTCCGACGGATTGTGGAAATGACCTTCCCGGACAAATTCCACCGGAACGCGGATTCCGAGTTCGGCACAGACCTTGTAAAAGCCTGCGAGCCTCTCCCGGCTGACTGCACCTTTTTCGCCCTGTATAAACGCAATGCGCTGATGGCCGCGGGCGTGAACATGGCGGACGATCTGTTCCATGCTGGTGCGGTTGTCGCTGGTCACACAGTCGCAGCCGTCATAGGTATGATCGACAATGACGGTCGGAATGCTGCTGGTGGCAAGGCGGATGATGCCGGCTGCGTCGTAATCCGCCTGAACCACGATGACGCCGTCCAGACTGCGCTGGCGGGCATGCTCGTAGTAATTGGTTTCAGTATTGCCGCCATGACCGAGGAAAGTCAGGTCGTAGCCGTGAGCATCCGCTTCCCTGCGAAGCTCGTCGAAGAGAGAACTGAAATACTCATGATTCATCCGGTCTTCATACAGGATTCCCAGATTGTTGGAGCGGCTGGTTTTCAGCGTTCTGGCAGCCGCGTTCGGATAATAACCCATATCATGAGCGGTCTGGCAGATGAAAGAGGTTCGTTCCCTGTTTTCATTGGTCAATCCGTTCAGCGCCCGGGAGACTGTAGCAACGGAAACGCCGCAGACTTCAGCAATATCTTTTAATCTGACCAATCGTAACACCTCTGATTTTCAAAAAATGCAAAAAAAGAAATCGTTTACGTACAAATATTATCGTAAACGATTCCGAATGTCAACGGCATTTGCGGCGCAGCGCGTCAGCGATCCAGTCTTTTCATGACCGGGATCAGCAGGGAGCAGATTGCGATGGCAATGACGGTATTTGGCAGCATATAAGTTCCGTTGTACAAAATAGAATACAGGACAGGCGTCATGCCGGAAAAGCCCATGAATTCTTCAGGCATATACTGCGCATAGACCGTTACGCCGCTGATAAAATGAATGATAAAGCGGGCAAAGCAACCGACAAGCGCGGCAACAGGAAGCAGGACATATTTCTTTTTAAAGAAACCGGCAAATCCGACGAATGCATAGGCAACGGCATAGTCAAAAACAATGGATACCCAGCTGATCGAAATGCCGGAAGCCAGGAAATACTTCAGTGTTCCAAAGACCAGACCGGCGCCGATCCCCCAACTCAGACCCCAACGAACAGCGAAAATTATCAGGGGGATCATTACAAAGTCAATGCTTCCTCCGAAACCGCCGAAGCCGGACATCACCGGGATCTTCAGATAACTCAGCGCTATGGAAAGCGCAACGCAGATGCCGCCTTCCGCCAGGCAGCGGGTATAGGACTGTTTTCTTCCGGTTTGAGACATGTTCAGTTTCCTCCGATAAACGATTGTTTCCGGCTTGCGACATACAAAAATCCCACATGCATGGCATGCGGGAAGCGGTACGGAATAATCATCTGCCGCTTCCCTACGGTAGGATTACCTACACAGGTTCCAAGGGTCAGGCTGCGCCCTCTCAGCCGGAAACCGGCACCCCCAGCGTCATCGTTCGCAACGGAACGGTGATATTATAGCATTGTTTTGCTGATTGTCAATCCGACAGGTTTCGCGCCTGCGGACATGACCGGCAGGGCTTCATCAGCCGCCCGCAGCGGTCATGAAAACACTTGCGGACCGTCGGATGAAAACAGGAAAGAGGCAGCAGGCCTGCCGGGAAAATTGTTCTTTCACTGTTCAGCATCTTGACGGAAAGACAGGAAGGGAATACGATTGCGGTGCGATGAAGGAGATCCAGTAGGAAACAGGGATTCCGTCCAGAGAGCCGCCGGAAGGTGCGAGGCGGCCGGAACTGTTCGTCCGAAATACTCTCCGGAGCTGAGATCTGAAACCCGGAAGGGGAGTAGGAAACCCGGGGGCGCCCGATACAGCGCAAAGGATATGTAAGTATCCGGAGGCCGTTTCCGACGGAACGGCAAAAACGAGGTGGTACCGCGATGAAATTTCGCCCTCTGTGTCCTGACGGACGCAGGGGCTTTTTTCATGAGCGGCATCCCAGAAAGAAGGTTTCATTATGGCAATCGGTGATCTGATCCTCAAACTCGGTATGCTTCTGGTCTTTTTCGGCGTTATGATTTTTGTGGGTTTCTACTGCAGAAAGCATTCCACCGACGTAAACGGTTTCGTGCTCGGCGGACGGAATGTCGGTCCCTGGCTGACGGCTTTCGCCTACGGGACGTCATACTTTTCCGCTGTTATCTTTGTCGGCTATGCCGGCCAGTTCGGCTGGAAATTCGGTATTGCCGCCACCTGGGTCGGCATCGGCAACGCGCTGATCGGTTCACTGATGGCCTGGGTTATCCTCGGTCGGCGCACCCGGATCATGACACAGCATCTGTCCAGCGCCACCATGCCTGACTTTTTTGAGAAACGCTTCTCAGCGCCTTCCCTGAAAGTCGCCGCGTCCATTATCATCTTCATATTTATGATTCCTTATACAGCCTCACTGTATAACGGCCTGAGCAGGCTGTTCCGGATGGCTTTCAATATCGACTATGCCGTGTGCGTGATCGTCATGGCAGTGCTGACGGCGATCTACGTCATTGTCGGCGGCTATATGGCGACTGCCGTGAACGATTTTATCCAGGGCATCATCATGCTGGTGGGCATTGTGGCGGTTATCGCGGCTGTGCTGGGCAGTAAGGGGGGATTCATGGCTTCGCTGGAGGGCCTGTCGGCGGCAAAAGACTCGGGGATCGCAAACGGAACGGTTCCGGGCGTCTTCAATTCTTTCTTCGGCCCCGACCCTCTGAGCCTGCTGGGTGTCGTGCTGCTCACATCCCTGGGAACCTGGGGCCTGCCCCAGATGGTCGGCAAGTTCTATGCGATCAAGAACGAAGGTTCTATTCACAAGGGAACTATTATTTCAACTTTTTTCGCGATCGTGGTTGCCGGAGGCTGCTATTTCCTGGGCGGCTTCGGCCGGCTGTTTGCTGCCGAGCTCGGAGCGGCGGAGGGCGGAAATCCGGCGGGCGGATTTGATAACGTGATTCCAACTATGCTGCAAACGCTTTCACCGTTTCTGATCGCAATCGTTATTATCCTGGTGCTCTCTGCTTCCATGTCCACACTGTCGTCGCTGGTGCTGACCTCATCTTCCACGGTCACCCTGGATCTGCTGAAGGGACACGTGGTCAGGAACATGGATGAGAAGAAGCAACTGCTGATCATGCGGGTGCTGATCGTGGTATTTATCGTGATTTCCGCCGCGCTGGCAATTGTGCAGGCGAATTCAAGCGTCGCCTTCATCGCGCAGGCGATGGGCGTCAGCTGGGGAGCGATGGCAGGAGCGTTCCTGGCTCCCTTCCTCTACGGGCTGTACTGGAAACGGACAACAAAGAACGGCTGCTGGGCGGCAATGCTCTTCTCCTCGATCTTTATGATCATCGACATGCTGGCGAATCTGAAAGTGCTGAACATAAACCTCGGATTCCTGCAGTCGCCGATCAATGCGGGCGCCTTCTGCATGATTGCCGGGCTGATTATCGTGCCGCTGATCAGCCTGATCTCCAAAGGCCCGGGTACAGACAGGGTCAATGAAATCTTCTCCTGCTACGACCGGAAGGTCACCGTTACTGCGAAGGAATCCATCGAGACAGAGGAATGAGACAGACAGCCCCATTATTTGACAAAGCAAAAGCTCATATGATACTATATTTAGGGTTTACCCGATTAAGTATCAGGAGGAATACAGGGTATGAAGAAAACGCTTAGTCTGATTCTGGCACTGGCGATCATGTTGAGCGCAACTGTCGCGCTGGCTGCTTCCACAGAGATCGACGGTACCGGCAAACGCAACATCAAGATCAAGGAAGCAGGACTGAACACCGATCCTCAGGAAATGATCGATCAGCACATCAGCCCCACTACCGGCAGAAATCTTGATGAAGTGGAAGTTCCGGCGGGATTTGTCGGCGCAGCCTTCTCTCTTGAATACCGGCCTGTTATGGTACAGGTTTCCAATGCAGGCGGCGGCGTGGGTGAAAGCTCCAAAGGCGATCCTCTGACGGCTCCGATCAACGCGCAGTACGCCGACGTGGTTTATGAAGCATGCCAGGCGAACACGCAGAAATACGGCGGAAGCCTGACGCGTTTTTCCATGATCTTTTCGGACGTTGTTCCGGATTATGTCGGTTTTGTCCGCAGCACCCGTCTGACCCATGTTCGTCTTCGCCAGGAATGGGACTGCGCTTTTTGCACTTCCGGTTACAGCGAAGCTGACGTTCTGCCGGAGTGGAGAGCGATGGGACTCAAGAATCCCGCGGGCGCGAGAACAGAGGATATCGGCCTGATTTATGTCGGCGACTTCGCCAAGTCATACAGCAAGTATGTACACCGGCTGGCTCCGGCCACCGACGCGAACAGCGAACTGTTCGAACTGGCAAATATCGTACAGTTTATTATTCCGAAAGATCACAAAGCGGCCAATCATACCTGGCTGTTTACGGATGAGCAGCCTGAGGGCGGCGATACCGCGAAAATCGTGGACGTGAAGTTCGGCGGCGTAACAAAGACAGACAGCCGCCTGGAATACGATGATACCACGAATACTTATTTCCGTTATGTTCCGAACGGTGACGGCAGCTATACTCCGTTCCGTACGCAGGTGCTGATCAATCCGCATACAATCAAAAAAGACGGCGTGAAGATGATCAAGGCTGACGCCAAGGAATTCGGAGATCCGATCTCTTTCACCAATGTGATCGTACAGGGCATTGTCATGCACTGGCGCGGCGGCGAGCGTCCCGATCCTGCACTGGTCGGATCCGGAAACGCTGATTACTTCATGGGCGGAAAACACTATACCGGCGTATGGGAACGGAAGAGCAACAACAGCCGTACAGTGTATTATGACGAGAACGGTGAGGAAATCGAACTGCTTCGCGGCAAGACGCTGATCATTCTGATGGATTACAACAATAAGAACAGAAGCGTGAAGTATGAATAAAATCCGGAAACGGATTTCCGGGAACCACTGTAAAGGTGGTTCCTTTTTCTTGAAACAGACAGCGTACCATACGACGGACAAACGTCCGGAAGCCAATGTGCCTTTTCGCGACGGGGCAAGCCGGGCAGACGGAACACCGGGAGGAAACACAATGAAAAAGCTGATGATCCTGTTCCTTGCAGCCATCCTGGCACTGAGCTCAGGATCGGCACTTGCAGATCCTGTTGAAATCAACGGTCTTGATCCGAGAGATATCAAGATCCATTACGCTGACCTTAACCCGTCAGCGGATGAGATGATCGCACAGGGAATCAGTCCGACCACCGGAAGAATGCTGAGCAGGATCTCCTGTCCGGAAGGATTTGCGAACATCGCGGCGACCAAAAAGTATCAGCCGGTGATGGTGCAGATTTCCAACGCCAATAACGGAGTCGGCCCTTCCTATTCCATCGCGCCGGTAAACGGTTCCTACGCTGATGTGGTATATGAAGCCTGCCAGAGACAGGGCGGCGCAGAAACCCGTATGAGCATGGTTTTTTCAGATACGATTCCGGATTATGTCGGCTTTGTCCGCAGCACCCGACTGACTCATGTACGTCTTCGCCAGGAATGGGACTGTGTTTTCTGCACATCCGGCTATCCAAGCACTGACGTTCCCCAGGAATGGATGAAACTGTACGGAAAGAATCCTACGTCAAAAAACAGGAACGCGAAAGACCCGGGGATCGTATATGTAGGCGACGTCGGAATCAACAAACCGTGGAAGAAATATGTCAGGCGTCTGAAGAAAGGCAACAAAGACGCCAATACCGAACTGTTCGAACTGACTGCAATTCTGGAGAACGTCGTTCCAAAGGACTATACGCCGGCAAACCATACATGGAAATTCACAGACGAACTGCCGTCCGTCGGCGATAAGGCGGATTTCATCTATGTTACTTTCGGAGACCGGCATGATACTGACAGCAGGCTGGAATATGACGAAGAAGATAATGTATATATCCGTTATGTGACGATGCCGAGCGGCGAAGATCTGCCATACCGCGAGTCGACTCTCATTGGAGCGGAGGATGTCAATGACAAGAAAAACGGCAAACTCACTCAATGGACCGTCGCTGAGGAACGGGTACTCGGTAATACGATCACATTCAGCAATGTAATTGTTCAGGGCATCAAGATGAACTGGAAAGGCGGAGCCCGCCCCGATCCGGTGCTGACCGGCACGGGAAACGCGGATTACTTTATGGGCGGGCGGCATATCGCAGGCGTGTGGCACCGGACTGATTACGACAGCCGTACGGTTTTCTACGGCCCGGACGGGGAAGAGATAGAGCTTCAGCGGGGCCGCACCCTGATTATCCTGATGGGATACAACAGCAAATCCGCCAAAGTCAGTTATGAGTAAACTGAAACAGGCATATGAAAGAACTGCCGCAGGGCAGTTCTTTTTTCGTTATATTATTTGTAATACTTTGTAACAAACCCTTGCTTTTTTTATATAAATAAGATAATATTTATACAGTATTGGTTACGAAAGGGTGTTTTCTGTGGGAAAAAGGATCCTCCTGGTTGACGATGAACCCTTGATCCTGAAAGGCCTGAAATATACGCTGGAGCAGGAAGGTTACGAAACGGACAGCGCTATGGACGGCGAGGAAGCCCTGGCCAAGTTTGAGACGGGCGCTTTTGACCTGATCCTGCTGGACGTCATGCTGCCGAAACTGGACGGGATCGCCGTATGCCAGCGGATCCGTGAGCGCAGTGACATACCGATCATCATGCTGACCGCCAAGGGTGAGGATATGGACAAGATCCTCGGCCTGGAATACGGCGCGGATGATTATATGACCAAACCGTTTAATATCCTTGAAGTGAAAGCGCGTATCAAGACGATCCTGCGCCGTGTTGCGGGCAGTGTGCAGCAGCAGGAGCACCGCGTGATCCGCGTTCATGATATGGAAGTCAATCTGATCAAGCGGAGCGTAACGCTGGGCGGCAGGGATATCAAACTGACCGCCAAGGAATTCGACCTGCTGCAAATGTTTGTGACGAACCGTGGTACTGTTTTCAGCAGAGAACAGATGCTCGAAACTGTCTGGAAATATGACTATGCCGGTGACGCGCGTACAGTAGACGTTCATATCCGCCGCCTGAGGGAAAAGATTGAACGGGATACATCAAAGCCTGAATTCATCTTTACCAAATGGGGAGTTGGTTATTATTTCACGGATCAGGACTAATTTTGCTTTCATGGCCAGCATCAGGTGGAAGATCCTGCTGGCTTTTTTTCTCATTGTAGGCCTTTCTCTTCTTTTAGCCGCAACCACTCTGACAGGACTGGTCAGCGATTACCTGTTCGATCAGCGGACGCGGGACGACAGCATTAAGACTGAGAAGCTTGCCCTGGCGGCGGCTCCTCTTTTTCAATCTGTTTCCTCCAACGAACTGAACGAAATGCTGGAGGAAAACGCCGCCTCCATGGACGGCCGCCTGATTCTGATTGATAACGACGGAAAAATCCAGTACGACACTTTCCAGAACCTGTGCGGCCAGCGGATCCGGGTGGATGAAGCGCTGCGTGTGCTGGCAGGGAATGATACGGAAGCCTATGGAATTCACGCGCCGGGACGGGCGGTTGTTGAAGAAATGAGCGGAGAAAGCGGTGCTGATTATGTGGCATACAGCGTGCATGAGATGTCCGGATTCCAGGGAAGAATCGGCGCAGCTCTGTTCGTGAGCCGCATACAGGGCCTGATGGATTCGCTGAATTCGGTGCGTTTGCAGCTTCTGCGGATATTTGCGATTATCGCTGTGGCGGCGCTGATTGTGGCGCTGTTTCTGAGCCGTGTTCTGACAAACCCGATCACGGCAGTGAGCCGGACCATGAGGAAGATGGGAAAAGGCGACCTGAGCGTTCGCGTACCTGTACGGGGCAGCGGCGAACTCCGGGAGCTTGCCGAGAATTACAATACCATGGCGGCACAGCTGGAGAGCCTGGACAAGACCCGGAATCAGTTCGTTTCCAACGCAAGCCATGAACTGAAGACACCGCTTGCCACAATGAAGATTATGCTGGAATCGATGATCTATCAGCCAGATATGCCGGCAGACGTCCGGGCAGACTTCATGAAGGATATTAACCACGAAATAGACCGCCTGACCGGAATCGTAACGGACCTGCTGGTGCTGACCCGGATGGATAACCGGGAAGAGATGAAACGCGGCACTGTGAACATGAGCGAGCTGACGCAGGAAACGGTCCACCTGCTGACGCCGGCTGCCGAACAGAACCGCCAGACGCTGACAGAGGACATCCAGCCGAACCTGCTTCTCTACGGAGACCGGAGCAAGCTCAGCCAGATCCTTTACAACCTGATGGACAACGCGATCAAATATACGCCGGAGGATGGCACGATTCATGTTTCCCTGAAGCAGGAAAACGACTGCATTATCTGGCGGGTGAAAGATAACGGAATCGGTATTCCGACAAACGACCAGGAGCATATTTTTGAACGGTTCTACCGGGTGGACAAGGCAAGAGGACGGGAAACCGGCGGCACCGGACTGGGACTGAGCATTGTGAAGCAGATGGTAAAAATGCACGACGGAACGATCTCCGTTCACAGCGAGCCCGGGAAAGGATCCGAGTTTGTGGTGATGTTCCCGCAGGAAGGAGCAGCGTCATGATGAAAAAGACGGTCTGCCTGACGCTCGCGCTATTCTGCCTGCTGTTCCTGACCGGATGCACCGGAAGAGGCATTGAGGAAGACAAAACGCCGGTTCCGACACTTCCTCCCGCAGAGGCGCGCTATACCGCTCCAGACGGAGACGGGATAGCAACTGATGAGAGAGAATACAGGATGTATCTTCCCGGCCGGGACGGACTGCACCTGGTATCCCGAAGCGTTCGCCTGCAAGCTGCGAACCTGAACGATACGGCGGAACTGCTCGTCCGCAGCCTGCTCAGGGCCGAAGGCGACGGGGAAGCCCGAAAACTCGGCGGTACGAAGACCACGCGCCTGTACGGCGCTCATCCGCTTGAGATCAGCGACGGCGTATGTACCGTCAATCTGACATCATCCATGCTTCAGCTCAGTTCGAGCGAGTATTACAAAAACTGCCTGGCGCTGTCCACGACCCTTTGTGAAATAGACGGGATCAACAGCGTCAATGTGCTGGTCGCGGACCAGAGCGTCGCGCTGGACATCTCCGGCAATCTGCCGATGGGCACCCTGATCGCGCATCAGGGAGAAAACATCGCAGTTCTCTGGGAACAGATGGAAGCAAAACGAACACCGCTGGGGGAGAAGAGCAGCAACAATCCGCTGAATGCACGCGCCACTCTGTATTATCCCCTGCCGGACAGCAGGGGCGTCGGCTGTACCATACGCATGGTCAATTTTTCCGGCCAGACACCGGAACAGATGGCCTCAGGACTGATCGACGCCATGAGCGACGTCAGAAGAAGCATGATCGGAGAACAGGATTTTCCGGAACTGAGGAAACTGCTGACTCACGATCCTGTCGCCAGCGACCTGGAAGACGGCACCCGCCTGATTACTCTGAGCCTGCGGGAGGATGCGGAATCCCTGCTGGAAGAAGGCAGAACAGATCTGGCCTGTTTTGCCGCGGCTGTGACCTATACGTTGACGACTTTTATTCCGGGCGTGACCGCGGTCTGTTTCAGGAAGGGCGACAAGCCTGTTACGGAACTGAAGACAAAGACAGGACGGTTTGATACTGTGACCGCATTGGGCGGACTAGTGACACGCGCCGCCGTGGAACCGTTCCTGATGAGCAGCGTTACGGTCTATTTCGCGCGGAACGGTATTCTCTGTGAATGCGAGCGCCCTGTATCACGCCGCTCTGTAGACAGCCTACGGGCACAGATGTGCGCCCTGATGGAAGGACCCGATGTTACAGAACAGGAGGAGGGTATTATTGCCACGCTTCCCGACACCGTTCGGGAGGATGATATTCTCGGAATTGCCGCGGAAGGGGATACCGTGCTTGTTAACCTGAGCGAGAGTTTCCGGGCGGAAATTCAGGAGCAGGGGAAGGACGCGGAAACGCTGATCTGCTACAGCATGGTAAACACGCTGTGCAAAAATACCGGTTTGAAACGGGTACGGTTCTTTTTCGAAGGAGAACAGGTGGAAACCGTGGCGGGAACGATCTATTGGGCAGGGGAGTTCATGTATAACATCGGACTGGCCGAAAAAGGACTGGGTTAATATCATTCTGAATTGTGAATTATTCATTTTGCGTTCATAATCTGTACAAAAACAGGGAATATACTTACCTCGAAAACCGGAAAGGAGGTTTTTGAGATGAGAAAGATCCTGAATAAGAAATTGATGGGTATCATTGCCCTGGCTCTGGTTTGTGTATTTGCGGGAACCGTGATCGGCGCTTCCCAGCCTTCTGCGAGCGCAGAGGAGAAAGTTGTTCTGACCTCGCCCTTTACCGAGGCAATCGCCAAGGTACGGGACAGCGTGGTCGGCGTGAACAATTATCAGATTGTCAATAACAATTACGGCGGCTACGGCGGATATGACTATTTCCCCTGGAGTTATTTCGGCGGCTACGGTAACGGATACGGCAACGGCTACGGACGCACCCAGCCGGATTCTTCCGAAGAAATCAAGTACGGCAGCGGTTCCGGTGTTGTAATTGCGAAAGAGTACGTGCTGACCAACTACCATGTGGTGGAAGGAGCTCACAGCCTGAAGATTTCCATCGGCGACGACGAAGAGAATCTCTACGACGCGACAGTGGTCACCAGCGATGAAAACAAGGACGTGGCGGTACTGAGTGTTCCGGGACTGCCGCTGGAACCTGTGGAACTCGGCGACAGCGATGAACTGGTCATCGGCGACTGGGTCGTGTGCATCGGCAACCCGATCGGATTTACCGGAACCGCAACCGCGGGCATCGTCTCCGGCCTGAACCGGGAGATCGCTTCCGACAACAGCTCGCTTGACAAGTACGGACGCTCCAGCAAGGTGGTCAACAGCATGATCCAGACCGACGCGGCCATCAACAGCGGCAACAGCGGCGGCGGTATGTTCAATACAGCCGGACAGCTGATCGGTATTCCGACGCTGAAGTACACCGGCTCCCGTTACAGCTCCAATGCCACTGTTGAAAGCATCGGCATGTGCATTCCGATCAACGAGGCCAAGGATGTAATAGAGGCTGCCCTGAGCGGTAAGAGCACTGCGGCACAGCAGCCCGCGGGAGACAACCCCGCCGAAGCTCCGGCGACTACCGGACTGTATGGGAAACCCCGTATGGGCCTTTCAGTTACAGACACGGGCAATACAAACGGCAGGTGGCCGCAGGGCGTACTGATCCGTGAAGTGGAGGAAGGAAGCCCCGCCGAGAAAGCCGGACTGCAGGTCGGCGATATCATGGTCGAGGTAAACGGCCAGGTGATCTCCTCCTTTGATGAAGAGAAAGCGATTATTGAGTCTCTGCAGGAAGGCGACGAGGTTGCCGTGAAGGTGTTCCGTGCCGACAAGCTGGAAAACGGCCTGCCTGCCACGACCGAAGGCAAATATGTAGATCTGACAGTGACGCTGGCCATGATTGATACGGTAAGCCAGTAAAATCATCGTAAGAACCGCTCCGGGATGCTATCATCCCGGAGCATTTATTTGGAAAGCAGGTTGCGAATCAGGCAGAGTTATGCTACAAATGAATCCGGAGATTCCGGAAGACAGACGCAAACAGGAGGGTTACCGTGAGAACCGGAAAGATGATCTGGGCATTGCTGGTTTTGCTGCTCCTGACGCCTCTGTGGACATCCGCGGAAGATACGGAACCGGGCGACCCGACGGTAACATATCTGAATCTTGACGGGCAGCGCCTGAACTATTCGACGGTGAAGGATGTACTTGCCGGGTATCCCGGCCTGGAGAAAGCGGACATGTACGACATTCCGCTCCTGCGTACGCAGGCGGAGGAACTGGAAGCGCTGTATCCCGGGATTGAATTCGGCTGGACACTGAAAATCGGCAGGGATCATGAAGTCCGGACGGACGTGACGGCCTTTTCCACCCTGCACCGATCAGGATCCCCAACGCACACGACCCGGGAAATCGCTGTGCTGCGTTACTGCAAAAACCTGAAAGCACTGGATTTCGGGCATAACGGAGTGGATGACCTTTCCTGGCTGACGGATCTGCCGGATCTGCGGGTGCTGATCATCGCAGTCAACCGGGTGACCGATATCACCCCCCTTGCAAGCCTGACCAAGCTGGAATACCTGGAGTTGTTCAATAATCAGATTTCCGACCTGACTCCGCTGAAAGGGCTGACGCACCTGATGGATCTGAATATCTCCTTCAACCGGATTACAGATCTTTCCCCGCTGTATGAAATGACATGGCTCAGGCGACTGTGGCTTTTTAACTGTTCGGGTGACGGAACCGGCATACCGGCTGAAACCATTGAGACACTGAAAAAACGCCTGCCGAACTGCCAGATTGATTACCGGTCACGGCCGACGCTGGGAGGATGGCGGGATCATCCGCACTATCAGGTGATTCACGAGATGTTTGAAAAGTCAGAGTATATTCCCTTCAGCGACTCTTTTCCGGAGTTTATGATTCCGGAGGAGGATGATGAAGGGGACGAAGACTTTTAACCGCTGCACGGCCAAGGAAGCCGATTATACGCCGGGCCAGACGGACGCGAAGTAAATGATGTCCGCCAGCGGGCGCTCATTCCTGTTTTCCGGGTCGTTGATCTTCTGGCCATTGAAGACCAGCACGGAACTGTCTCCGCCGTCCAGATTATAGGCGACCAGAATATCGTCCATACCGGCAACAAATTCCCGCCAGTCCTCAAACCGGAAAGCCTTGCTGCCCCGTTCGTTCGGGCCGGTGACGATGACCCGGTATTTCAGATGGCCGGTCTGCGCGATGGCAACCCGCTGGGCAGGATCATTCGGATTCATGTGAAGTGGCGGTTTATCCTTCCGGATTTTGCCGTTGTTGACCAGCAATGGCCCGAAATAGAATGCGTTGATGATTTTTTTGCCGTCGATTTCCGTGCCGATGTCTCCACTCCGGGGATCCTCCACGCCATGGAAATCACCGTCTTCATCAATCAGAAGCACATCCTGGCACGGGCTGCGCAGCAGTTTGTTTTTGAAGGTGATGCCCTGACGGATCGTTACATTCGCCGAACTGTTGGTATTATAGCAATAATAGTCTCCGTTAACTGCCAGCACCGCATTCATACGACGGGCGAGTACGGAGCCGGACTCGGATCCTTTCGAGTCGAAGCCTTCTGCGGCAGCTGTGCGAAGCTGGCTGGGATCCTGAATTTCGATATCGGCGATCCAGTACAGCCTGCCGTTATCGCTTCCGGTCGTGATCTCAACTCTCAGGGTCGGATCTTCGTAGAGGGTTTCTGACAGGTAGTATTTCTGATTGATCTCATTCCCCGGGGAGAAGTCGATCGGCAGATTCAGATACAGCACTTCATCGTCTTCGGCAACGGCGAAAACGCCGGCGCAGAGCGCCAGCAAAAACGCAGCCAGAAACGCGGTCAGTCTTTTCATCGCCGATCCTCCTCAGCCCTGCAGGTGAAGGCTGATTATTCTTTCAGATTATATGTGTTCTCCGGTGTGATGTCAAACCGAAAAACAGCGGAGAATCGGGGACAGCAGAGAATAAAAGAACCGGATTCCGCGCAGTACGGAACCCGGTTTTATGTTCGGAAAAATCAGACAAGGCGGATACCCGCGGCCATCTGTTCGCTGTTGTAGCGCTTGATCAACGCATGAATTCTGTCGTAGGGATTGAGAAGCTTGCTGAGGCTCCGGTCATGATTCAGGGTCGCAATGATGAAGGAAATATACTTGCTCATATCCGCCTCGACGAACCATTCGGTTTCCGCCAGTTCCGGTTTGCGGTAGGTCAGGTTGGTGGAAATGACGCGGTCGATGAATCCGTTGCGGTAGGCCTCTTCAAAAGCATCAATGCCATTGGTGAACAGGGCGAAAGTACATCCGGCGAAAATCCGGTTTGCCTTGCGTTTTTTCAGCTCCCTGGCCAGATCGATGATGCTTTCTCCGCTGGAAATCATATCATCCGCAACAAACACATCTTTTCCTTCCACGCTGTCACCCAGGTATTCATGGGCAACAATGGGATTGCGGCCGTTCACGATGCGGGTGTAGTCCCGGCGCTTATAGAACAGGCCCATATCCAGGCCCAGGACAGAGGCGTAGAAAATATTGCGGTCGATCGCCCCTTCATCTGGAGAGACGATCATCATATGATCCTTATCAATCCGGAGGGTCTTATCCCGCTTCAGCAGCGCCTTGAAAATCTGATAGCTGGGCATAATGCTCTCAAAGCCGGTGGTGGGGATGGCGTTCTGTACCCTGGGATCATGGGCGTCAAAGGTGATGATGTTGGAAACGCCCATGTTTTCAAGCTCCTGAAGCGCCATGGCGCAGTCCAGGCTTTCACGGGCGGAACGGCGATGCTGACGGCCTTCATACAGCATAGGCATGATAACCGTGACACGCTTGGCTTTGCCGCCCATGGCAGCAATAATCCGCTTCAGGTTGGCAAAATGTTCGTCCGGGCTCATGGGGATCGTTTGCCCGAACATTTTATATTCAACGTTGTACGCACCGGGGTCACAGAGAATATACATATCGTAACCGCGGATACTTTCCTTGATCATGCCCTTGCCTTCACCGTTTCCGAAACGGGGACAGGTGACATCAATCAGGAAGTTTTCCCGCTCGGCTCCTGGCGTGGTGCTCATATCGCCGGGCATGGATTCCTCGGTATGATCCTGCCATTTTTTCAGCC
>CAMKEI010000015.1 GCA_946411525.1 uncultured Clostridia bacterium
GCATGCCGAAGATGTCCAGCAGTTCCATGGCCCGCTCATGCTGGCGCTTTTCCTGCTTCCAGTAGCGTGGCAGCCGCAGGATACCTGTGAACATATCGTACCTGATCTGATTATGCAGGCCGATGCGCACGTTCTCTTCAACCGTCATCTTGTCAAAGAGGCGGATGTTCTGGAAAGTACGGGCAATCCCCAGCCGGGAAGCCTGTACGATACTCATGCCGTGAAGGTCCTGACCGTTGATCAGGACCGCGCCGCTGGTGGGTTCATACACCTTGGTCAGCAGGTTGAAAACAGTGGTTTTGCCGGCACCGTTGGGGCCGATCAGACCGGCGATCTCGGTTCTGCCAATGGTCAGGTTGAAATCGTCCACGGCCTTGAGGCCGCCGAATTCAATACCCAGGTGACGGGTTTCCAGTACAGGAATCTCGTTTACGTCCCGTTCCGGAACGATGGAATGGGAGGGAACGGGTACCATTTTTGTATCGGAACGGTGTCTTCTGACTTCCTCGGTCATTCTGCGTCACCTCCCGGCGCTTTTTTCTGTTTTCCGCGCAGCAGTGTCCTGACAGGTCCGAAGAGACGGTTCATCATGGAGCGGATCAGCGGGTTGTTGGTAAAGATCATTACCAGGATCAGCACCACCGCATAAACCAGCATCCGGTAGTCCGCGAACTCACGCAGAATTTCCGGCAGTACGGTCAGGAAGGTTGCTGAGATTACCGAACCGAGTACGTTGCCCAGGCCGCCCAGCACGACGAAGACCAGCACGTTGATGCTCTGGTTAAAGGTGAACTGGGTCGGAACCACCGTGGAAGAGTTCAGCCCGTACAGCGCGCCGGCCATCCCGGCCAGGGTGGCGGCGGTGACAAAGGCCATCATTTTGTACTTTGTTACAGACACGCCCATGGACTCAGCCGCGATCCGGTTGTCCCTGGTGGCCTGAATCGCGCGGCCGGCGCGGGAATTAACCAGATTCAGCACAATGATCAAGGTCAGGATGATCAGGGCAAACCCGATGGTGAAAGTGGAGATCGGTTTGATTTTCACCGCACCTTTGGCGCCGTCGACCAGCATGGTGACGCCTTCCGGCAGATTTTTGTTCAGGAAGGAGAAATACAGTTTACCGTCCGTTGTGCCCACATAGAGCACGTTGACCAGATTCCGGATAATTTCTCCGAAGGCTAAGGTCACGATGGCCAGATAGTCGCCGCGGAGCCGCAGTACGGGAATGCCGATGAGTGCGCCAAAGATTCCGGCGACAACGCCGCTGATCAGAATGGCCAGGATTAGGCGCAGCGTCGGATCCTGCATATCAAATGCGGACAGGAACCAGCCGCTGACGATCGCGCCTGTATAGGCGCCGATACTCATGAATCCGGCATGACCTAGGCTCAGTTCTCCGGAAAAACCGATTACCAGGTTCAGCGAGACGGCCATGACGATCCATGCGCAGATCGGGACCAGCAGGCCCTTGAGGGAGCGGCTGATGGCCTTGGCGTCGATCATGTTCTGCAGGATCAGATAGGCGGCGATGACCAGACCGAAAGTGATCAGATTGTAGATGAGGCGTTTGCGTTTTGCTTTTGTCATCATCCTCACCTCACACTTTCTCGCGCATGGGCTTACCCAGCAGTCCGGCCGGTTTTACAAGAAGCACGACGATCAGCACGGCAAAGACGATGGCGTCTCCCAGTTCAGTGGAAATGTAGGCTTTGCCGAAGATCTCAATGACACCCAGCAGCACGCCGCCCAGCATGGCTCCGGGAATTGAGCCGATCCCGCCGAAGACCGCGGCCGTAAAAGCCTTGATGCCGGGCATGGAACCGGTGGTCGGCTGCAGAATCGGGTAGGATGAGCACAGCAGAACCCCGGCGATGGCCGCCAGCGCGGACCCGATGGCAAAGGTCAGGGAAATGGTCCGGTTGACGTTGATGCCCATCAGTTCCGCTGCCCCGCGGTCTTCCGATACACAGCGCATGGCTTTGCCCAGCTTGGTCCGGGAGGTGAACAGCGTCAGTGTCACCATGATGACTACGTTTGCCATGATTGTGATCAGGGTGGCGGAGGAAATATTCAGCTGTCCCAGATGGAGGGAGGTGTCGTTGATGAAGGTGGTGGGGAAAGCCTTGGGATTGGCGCCCCAGATCATCAGGGCGATATTCTGCAGCAGGTAGCTCATTCCGATGGCTGTGATCAGCACCGCCAATGATGTAGCCTGGCGCAGGGGACGGTAAGCCAGGCCTTCAATGGTGACCCCCAGCAGCGTGCAGAATACCATGGCAACCAGGAAGGCAACCACCGGAGGAAGACCCCAATACTGCAGTCCGCAGAAGGCGATATATGCGCCGACCATGATGACGTCGCCGTGAGCGAAGTTCAGCATTTTGGCGATGCCGTAAACCATGGTGTAACCCAGGGCGATGATTGCGTAGATGGAGCCCAGGCTCAAGCCGTTGATCAGGTGATCAAGAAAAATCATATATTAATTCCTTTCGTGCCTGCGGGTAAGGAATCGCGCCCGAACTGCGGGCGGAAGATAAAAACAAGCGAAACCGGTCCCGAAAGAGGACCGGTCCGCGAAAGTGCGCAGGAGTAATCAGTCTTCGAAAACGTAGACACCGTTGACGATGGTGGCGGCCATAGGCGTTTTGGTAACGGCGCCGGACTCGTCCCAGGTCATGGAACCGGTGATGCCTTCATAGCTGAGATCAAGGATGGCGGCGATCAGCAGATCGCAGGCTTCCTCGGCGGTCATTTCGGCGGTGATGCCGGCCTTTTCGGCAGCGGCAGCCAGAATGTAGATGCCGTCATAGGCATCCGCAGCGAACTGGATGGGTGTTTCATTGAACTTTGCCTGATAAGCGGCAACAAAGCTCTTGACCTTCTCGTCTTCGGAAGTGGCGACGAAGGGGGTCAGCAGCATGACGCCTTCCGCCAGGGACTTGTCGAAGCCTTCCACGTCCAGGATGCCGTCCATGCCGTCCACGCCGAAGAAGATCGGCTTGTAGTTCTTGGCGGCGGCGGTCTTCAGGATCAGGGAAGCGGGGGTATAGTACATGGGCAGGAAGACGATTTCAGCGCCGGCTTCCTGAGCCTTGCCCACCTGCACGGTGAAGTCCGTGGTCTCGTCGGTAAAGGTTTCTTCGCTGACGATTTCCAGACCCAGCTCGGGGCACTTCTGGACGAAGGTGTCACGGATGCCGGTGGAATATACGTCCGCATTGTTGAAAATCACGGCGATCTTGGTGCCCAGCTTGTGTTCCGCAATGTATTCGGCGGAAGCGGAGCCCTGGTTGGGGTCGGTGAAGCAGACCTGGAAGACGTTGTCCTTATCTTCGATGACGTTGACTGAGGAAGCGGAGGGGGTCAGGAAGAATACGCGATCTTCATATCCTTTGGCACCGGCGGCTTCGCAGGGCTTGGAAGTGGTGGAGCCGAGGATCATCTGGGCACCGGCGTCCAGCGCGGCGTTGTAGGCGTTAATGACCTTTTCAACGTTGTGCTCATCGTCTTCATTGATCAGTTCAATCCTGTATTTTCCGCCGGCGGCGTTGATCTCGTCCACGGCGATCTCGGCACCGTGCTGGGTGGCCAGACCGTACAGGGCGGCCGCGCCGGTGGTCGGACCGATATGAGCGATCTTCAGGGTGATGGGCTCATCAGCGAAAGCGGTACATACGGTCAGCGCGAGCACCAGGGCGAGCGCCAGAGCGATAAGTTTCTTCATTTTGTTTTCCTCCTCATAATAAGGTAGTAAAGCGTCTGCGCTTTGTATCGCCCATTATACACCGGATTTCAGGCGAGTAAAGCGCTGCGGCCGCGTTTTTTGTTCATTCTTTGTATTCCCCGTTAATTGTTACAAATTCTTGACAGAATTGTGTTTTCCTTATACAATACTATAGATGTCCTGTATCCACCCATATTGACGCGTCCGACGGAAGATCTTCCGGCGGGGGGAAGGAGGAAGGAGCTCCGGGCTCCGATACTATATGAACAGGAAACGCTTGTTCCTTGCGCTGGCACTGGGGATTGCCCTTGTTTTGCTGTGCGTCTCCGCTGCGCTCGCGGAGGATCCGATCAAGGTCTCCATGGAGCTGAGTAAATATAAATTCTCCAAACCGGAGACGATTACCGTGTCCATCACCGTGACCAACATCGGGGACGGGGATCTGCCGGGTCCGGTCACGCTGTATTATCCCAACGGCGAGCAGATCAAGGAATTCGGCTCTCCTACGCTTTCCGTCGGCGCCAACAAACGCTGGACAGGCGACTGGAAGGTCACGCAGGCCCAGCTGGAAGCCGGGAAGATCGCTTTCAGCATCCGCTATTCCTACTACGAATCTTCAGCCGATGATGATGCGGAAGCGAAGCTGGTCAAGAAAGGCAAGAACTTCTCCAAGAAGATCACCTATACCGGCGCTGATCCCGAAATCAGCGTCAGCCGGAAAATCACGCCCACCACGGCCCAGAAAGGCCAGGAAGTCAGCGTGATCTATGAGATCGAGAACACAGGTTCCGTGGACGTCACTTCCGTGAATATCAAGGAGAACGCCTCCATATCCGCCAAATCCGGCACGATCGATTCCATTGCCGCCGGGAAGACAGGGACCTATACTTTCACCGCAGTCATGGGAACCAAGGACCTGACCAGCGCCGCCACCGTGTCGTACAAGGCCGGCGGAAAGACTTTCACCACCAAGGTGGAGAGCGCAACAGTCAAGTACGGTGAAGTCAATCTGACCGCTTCGCTGAAGGCGGACAAAAAAGGCGGAGCACCCGGCGAAACCGTTAAGCTCACACTGACGCTGAAGAACTCCGGCAATCTTGATTTCACCAATGTTACTGTGACCGATCCGTCACTGGGCACCGTGTTCAGCGGTGAGAGCGTGAAAGCGGGGGAGACGGTCACCCTTGAAAAGGAACTGACCATCACCGAAACACAGGAACTCCAGTTTACAGTAAAGGCGGACGAATCCACCGGCACCGGCGTGGAGACGGCCACCGGACGGGTGAAGATTATCGGCATGGATCCAACCCAGCAGATTGTGCTGACGCTGGATGCCTCGGCTGATCGGAACGTCGTCTACAAGACCCCCGGAGCGGTTCGCTTTACCGTTACCGTACACAATGACAGCGCCGTGGAAGTCAAAAACATCACCGTGAAGGCGGTGGATACGACGCTGTACAGTTTTGAAAGCATTCCCGCGGGCAGCAGCGCCACGTTCATCCGCGATACGGAAGTCAATATTCCGGAAGAGACCAGGAAAGGAACTTTCCAGTTTACCGCCACCTGCCGGGATCAGCTGGATCAGCTGCTGTCCTTCACCAGCAATCAGATTGTGATTGATTACGCGGAGCCGACGCCCGTACCGACGGAAGCGCCGCTGGTGACGCCGCCGGCCCCGGCCGCCGAGCCGATGCCGACGGACCAGCCGGAACCGGAATGGCTGGATCAGGCGGAAGGCATTGCCGAGGGCGCCAAATGGATTCTGACAGGGATTGCCGGCGTGCTGCTGCTGCTCCTGCTCATCGGCGCGGTTCGCCGCGGAAAGAGCCGTAGCGAGTCCAGAAAGGCCATGGATCATCTGGAAGGCGCCACATATCGTGATTACAGCGCAGAACCGAAGCGCCGCCGCCGGAGCGAGATCTCCAACGGCGGAACCGCAAGGGAGATGCCTGCCGTCGCGAAGCCTGAAGCGGAGGATACCGCCCAGAGCAGCGAGTTGATGGCCGAGACGCTCCGGAAACTGTATTCCGAAAAGCCTGAGGACAGGGCGCCGGAAGCGGTCGCGGAAACCGCGGAGGCCGCTGCGGAAACGACGGAAGCTGTGACGGAAACCGCTGAGACCGCTGAAGCCGCGGCAGAAGAAGCAGGCGAAGCTGTAACAGAGGTGTCTGAAGAAGTGAAGGCAGCCGCAGAAGAGGCGATCGCAACCCGCCGCCGCAGAGGACGCAAAACTGAATAATACAGGTAAACAGATAACGCCGGGGTCATGACGACCCCGGTGTTTTTGATCGCTGCGTGCCGGCGGGCTTATTCCCGGCTGTCCGGAACGAACGCCAGGTTTTTTTCCGGAATCCAGCCCCGGCGGCCCGTGCCTTCCGCGAAACACCAGCCATCCGTCCGGCTGAAGACAATCACTTCTGTGCCGACGGGCCATTCCGCGGCGACGGCGCTTTTCTCATCTGCTTGACGTCGGCTTTTGATGACAGTACCTGCGGGCTTTCCTTCCGCGGTAACCACGGCGGCGGGGAAGACCTGCTCCGGAACGCCGGTCAGTTCCACTTCGGACCGTTTCAGATAACCGAAAACACCGCGCCAGTACACATAAACCCGTTCTTCGTCCGTACGGAGCGCACACAGGACCTGTCCCCAGGGGATGGGCAGGTAATTCCCGACAGCCTGTCCGTTACGGCGGGTGAGGGTGGCCCCCCGCTCCCGGGTAACGACAGCGAGCTGCGGCTTTTCAGCGCCGTCGCAGAACCAGTACAGGCTGTCCGTGCTGACGGTTCTGGCTTCTCCGCCGACGATGATGGAGCTTTGCGCTGTACCGAACCAGTCAGCGGACACCGCGGTTTCACCGTTTTCCGCAGTCAGAGTCAGCCAGGGCCGGCGGATCAGCCTCATGCCGCGCGCGGCGCAGTCCTTCAGGTCCAGCCAGTATCCGGCGCCGCCGAACTGGGCGGTTTCAAAATACCAGCGAATGCCCGGGATTTCATCCGCCGAACGGACGGTCTGCCATGTTCCGTCTTCGCTGCGGATATAAGCCTGGGTTGATTTCAGCTTGCTGAAGGTGATACCCGGCGCGGAATCCGCGATATGGACTTTCATGCTTTCTTCATCGAAACCGTCGGCAAGTACGACGTGGCCTGTCACGATCCCGAGGCAGAAAAGGTCTCCGCGCTTCAGGAAGGAAACGAGTTCATCCTCCGCCCGGACCGGCAGATGCTGGGTGTCAAAACCGAAATCAAGGCCTGTCTGGGTGACCAGGGCCTCTGTTCCGGTGCCGACGCCTTCGATATAGCATTTATGGTATACCCGGGCGAGAGCGTCCGGCAGCGCTGCGTCGCTTTCAATGCCGAGGCGCTGAAGGGCTTCGCTGACGGCAAAAACCGCGCAGCCGGAGCTTTCCAGCGTGCGCCTGTATTCTTTTGCGTAATAGAATTTGCGCCACCAGCCGTCCATCTGGCTGTAGATGACGTCCTCCCCGCGTTGTTCCGGTGCGGCGTCTGAAACGGGAATGGCAACGGATACGGTTTCTTTTCGTTTTCCGGAGCGCAGGACGGTGATTTCCACCGTGTAGACCGTCTCTTTCCGGGGACGGAACGAAACGGAGAATCGGCTTACAGCGTTTCTTGAAGCGAAGACTTTTTCAGTACCGGCGAAGAGGCGGTACTGCACCCCCGCCGCGTCTTCCCCCGGGTCGACGATGATATCCACACAGTCTCCGGCCCGGGGAGCTGAGGGACTGAACGAAACGGAGATCTCGCCCATCACAGGGGACGCTTGCAGCAGCAGGAACAACAATGCGCCGATGAATACGGCACGTCCGAGACTGCTCAGGAAGCGGCGCATCGTTAATCTCCTTCCGCCCGGGCGGAAGGCCCGGTGCTGTCTGTTTCTTCGTGATATTGATTATACCATGAAGGGATCGTAACCGGAAGGCGGTTTTTTGGCTGAAAACTTGCACCTGCAGATGCTTCGGTGGTATACTAACCTATAATGCTTTGCCCGTTTTCGGAGGGATCCGGAGGGGCAGTGAAGGAGATACGGATGCTTGATTTTCTGAAGAAAGTGCTGGGCTCCGGAAATGATGCCCAGCTGAAGAAACTGAATAAACCTCTGGAAGCCGTCATGGCGCTGGAAGAAGAATACCGTGCCATGACGGATGAGCAGCTGCAGGCCAAGACAGCTGAATTCAGACAGCGGCTGCAGGACGGTGAAACGGAAGACGGTATCCTGCCGGAAGCTTTTGCGACGGTCCGGGAGGCAGCGGATCGCGTCCTGGGCATGCGCCCCTACCGGGTGCAGGTGCTGGGCGGCATTGTACTGCATCAGGGCCGGATCGCGGAGATGAAAACCGGTGAAGGCAAAACCCTGGTATCCACCATGCCCGCCTATCTGAACGCCCTGCGGGGCGAAGGCGTCCATATCGTTACAGTGAACGACTACCTGGCTCGCCGCGACAGCGAGTGGATGGGCAAAGTTCACCGCTTTCTGGGTCTGAGCGTCGGCCTGATCGTACACGACCTCGAGTCCGATGAGCGCCGGCGGGCCTATGCCTGCGATATTACCTACGGAACAAACAACGAGCTGGGGTTCGACTATCTGCGGGACAACATGGTCATCCGCCGGGAAAACCTGGTGCAGCGCGGCCATGCCTTTGCCATCGTGGACGAGGTGGACTCGATCCTGATCGACGAGGCCCGCACGCCGCTGATTATTTCCGGTCAGGGAGAAAAGAGCACTGAGCTCTACGACCGCGTGGATGCGGTGGTCCGGACCATGAAGCGGGACGTCCATTTCGAGGTGGAGGAAAAGAAAAAGGCAGTCACCCTGACGGACGAAGGCGCCCAGAAGGTGGAAAACGCTTTCGGCATCACCAACATCAATGATCCCGACAACAGCGAACTGAACCATCACGTACACTGCGCCCTGCGTGCCCACAACCTGATGAAACGGGACGTGGACTATGTCGTGCAGAACGGCCAGGTCATCATCGTGGATGAGTTTACCGGACGCCTGATGATCGGCCGGCGCTATTCGGAGGGACTGCACCAGGCCATCGAAGCCAAGGAACACGTTAAGGTGGAGCGGGAGAGCAAGACCCTGGCCACCATTACCTTCCAGAATTATTTCCGCATGTATCACAAGCTGTCCGGTATGACCGGCACCGCGAAGACGGAAGAGGCGGAATTCCAGGGCATCTACGCGCTGGACGTCGTGGAAATTCCCACCAACAAACCGAATATCCGGACAGACCGGGAAGACATGGTCTACAAAAACAAAGCTGCGAAGTTCAATGCCGTGGTGGCGAGCATCGAGCAGTATCACGCCAAGGGACAGCCCCTGCTGGTCGGTACGATCAGTGTGGAAGTCAGTGAGATGCTCAGTGACATGCTGCGCCGCAAGGGAATTCCCCATGAGGTGCTGAACGCCAAGAACCATGCCAAGGAAGCGGAGATTGTGGCTCAGGCCGGTCACTGGGGCGCCGTGACGATCGCAACAAACATGGCCGGCCGCGGTACCGACATCCTGCTGGGCGGCAATCCGGAGTTTCTGGCCCGCCGCGCTCTGCGGCAGGAGGGCTTGGAAGAGGAAGTGATCGAAGAGGCTGTCGGCCATAACGAGCATGTCAGCGAGGAAGTGCTTGAGGCGCGGAAACGCTATCAGGAGCACTATCTGAAGTTCAAGGAAGAAACGGACCGGGAGCACGCCAGGGTATTGCAGACCGGCGGCCTGCATATCATCGGTACTGAACGCCATGAAAGCCGCCGGATCGACAACCAGCTGCGCGGTCGCAGCGCCCGACAGGGCGATCCCGGATCCACTCAGTTCTTCATCAGCCTGGAAGACGACCTGATGCGCCTGTTCGGCAGCGACCGGATCGGCCCGATGGTGGAACGGCTGGGGCTGAGGGATGACGAGCCGCTGACTGCGGGCCTGCTGACCAAGCAGATCGAGAACGCCCAGAAGCGGATTGAAAGCCGTAACTATGAGACCCGTAAGCACGTGCTGGAGTACGACGACGTCATGAACCGCCAGCGTGAAGTGATCTACGGACAGCGCCGCCGCGTACTTATGGGCGAGAATGTCCGTGACAGCATCATGCGTATGACGGAGCATGTGATCGACTTTGCCGCAGGCCGCTGGATGAACGGCGAAGATGCTTCTGAGTGGGAATGGAAAGAGGCGACCAATTACCTGGAAAACCTTTGCAACCGCCACGGCGCCCTTGAACAGAACCGTGCCATTGCCGCGGAGCAGGAGGACAGGGCAGGCTTCATCGCGGCGCTGAAGGAAGACGCCAGGGCCTTCTACGAAGAGCGCGAGAAGCTCATGGATGAGCTCCATGTCGACATGCGTGAAGTGGAACGGGTTATGCTGTTGCGCAGCGTGGATTCCCGCTGGATGGATCATATCGACGCCATGGATCAGCTGCGGGACGGCATCGGATACCGTGCCTACAGCGGCAAGAATCCGGTTACGGAATACCAGATTGAAGCCGGCCATATGTTCGAGGAACTGAATCATCTGATCCGGGAAGACACGGTGCGTCGGGTCTATCAGACCAAGGTGCAGGTTACACCGGAGCGGGTGCAGACCGCGAAACCGACCGAAGCCCGGATGGCTGGAGACGGACCCCGGCAGCCAAGACGCGTAAAGGCGTCGGAGAAGATCGGACGGAACGATCCGTGCCCGTGCGGCAGCGGCAAGAAATACAAGAACTGCTGTATGCTGAAGGACAGCGCTCAATAGTCGGCGCGCAACGCGCAACGGGACGGATAAACGGGACTGAATACGGTGTTCTGAATGTGAACAGTGAATAATGAACTGGAGGATAATATGCTGGAACTTGAACAATACGCACAGGATATCGCGGGCATCCGGAAGAGCATCCTGGCCGCGGGCGAGGCGCTGCATATCGATCATATGAAGGAGCAGATCGATGAACTGACGGAGGAGATGAACCAGCCCGAGTTCTGGAACGATACGGAGCGCTCCACCAGGGTAAACCAGAAACTGGGCCACCTGAAGAATAAGCTGGCGCATTATGAAAACCTGCTGAGCACTGCGGACGATATCGATACGATGATGGAGCTCGCCCGGGAAGAAAACGACGAAGAAATGGTCCAGGAGGTCGGCACGGAACTGGCCAGCCTGAAGGAAAAGGCGGACGCGCTGGAACTGGAGACCCTCATGCGGGGTGACTATGACGACAACGACGCCGTGCTGAGCCTGCATGCCGGCGCCGGCGGAACCGAGGCCCAGGACTGGACGCAGATGCTGTACCGGATGTACACTCGTTACTGCGAGCGGATGGGCTTTGAGGTGAAGCTGCTGGATCTGCTGGACGGAGACGAGGCGGGCATTAAGAGCGTGACTTTTGAGGTCAGCGGCGACCACGCCTATGGCTATCTCCGCGGCGAGAAGGGTGTGCATCGCCTTGTGCGGATCAGCCCCTTTGACGCCAATGCCCGGCGGCATACCAGCTTTTCTAGTCTGGATGTTGCGCCGATGATTGAGGACGAAGGCGACGAGATCAAGGTCGACATGAAATACGTCCGGGTGGACACCTATCATTCCTCCGGCGCCGGCGGCCAGAACGTCAACAAAACGAGCTCCGCCGTCCGCATGACCTACGTCAAGGACGACGTGACGATTGTGGTCGCCTGCCAGACGGAGCGGGATCAGGTGCAGAACCGTGCCACCTGCCTGAAGATGCTGAAAGCCAAGCTGCTGGAGCTGCGCGAGCGGGAGAAGGAACAGCAGATGGCGGATATCAAGGGTGAAATGAAGAAGATCGAATGGGGCAGCCAGATCCGCTCCTACGTCTTCCAGCCCTATACGATGGTCAAGGATCACCGGACCAACTACGAAAGCGGCAATATCGACGACGTGATGAACGGAAACCTGGAAGGTTTCGTCACGGCTTACCTGAAGATGCAGTAAATGAAAAAAGCGACGGGTTTTCTGCTGACATGGGCGTTGATTGTCTTTGCGCTGGCAGCAGCAATATGCGGCGTGGCCGGAAACGGGAACCTGCTTACACGGGAGATGTTCCGTCATGCGCCGCCGGAAACGACGGGACTGCCGGAGCGGGAGTATGCCGGAGTGGGGCGCATGACCGCAGGTTATCTTGCCGGGCAGGAAGAGACGTTCCAGTATTCCTTCTCCGACGGGGAGGGAAACACGTATCTTTGCTTCCGTTCCTATGAAGCGGATCACATGGCGGACTGCCGGCAGCTGATCCGTCTCGCCGGAACGGTCCGGTGGATCGCGGGCGGCCTGGCCATGATTCTTGCGGGTATGGCTGTGGCGTTCCGGAAGCGCCTGAAGGAGTTCACAAAAGGCATGAGCCGCGGCCTGACCGCGGCCGGTGCCGTTTTCAGCCTGCTGCTGATCTGGGGATTGCTTGATTTTGACGGGCTGTTCACAACGTTCCACCGGATTGCCTTTACAAACGACGGCTGGCTGCTGGATCCCCGGACGGATCTGCTGATCCGGCTGATGCCTGCCTCGTTTTTTGTAAGCCTGGGGATCCGGGTGCTGCTGGCTGTTGCGGTCATGATGCTGCTGATTTTCGTCACGGTGGCGGCGATCCGGACAGCGGAAAAAAGAACGGAGCAAAGAGGGGCGTAACGCGGAAGAAACAGGCCGTTATGCCGGATGAATGATGAATTATGATGAAATGTCCCGCAGGAAGGCGGAGGAGCTGAAATCGCAGGAGACAGTGCGGATTCTTGCCCTGGAAACCAGTTGTGACGAGACTGCCGCGGCGGTGGTGGAAAACGGGCGGAAGATCCTGAGCAATGTGGTGTTCAGCCAGATTGACCTGCATGAGCTGTACGGCGGGGTGGTTCCTGAGATTGCCAGCCGCGCGCACATGGAAGCCTGCGACCGGGTCATTGATCAGGCGCTCCGGGAAGCGGGCATGAGCCTGCAGGAAGCTGATGCGCTGGCTGTGACCAAAGGACCAGGACTGGTCGGCGCGCTGCTGACCGGCGTCAATTGTATGAAGGGACTGGCCTATGCGGCGGGGAAACCGCTTGTGGGGGTCAACCACATTGAAGGTCATGTCAGCGCGAACTACCTCAGCCATCCGGAGCTGAACCCGCCTTTCCTGTGCCTGGTCGTTTCCGGAGGCCACAGCCATCTGGTGGAGGTTGCCGACTACGGTGTCTACCACCTGCTGGGGCAGACGGTGGACGATGCGGCGGGCGAGGCCTTTGACAAGGCGGCGCGTGCCCTGGGTCTGCCCTACCCGGGCGGTCCCCGGATCGACGTCCTTGCCGAAGAGGGCAATCCGGATGCGTTTACCCTGCCCAGCCCGAAAACCGACGGGCGGTATGACTACAGTTTCAGCGGGCTGAAGACTGCGTTCATGAATACGGTGCATACCCTGGAGCAGCGGGGGGAAACGCTTCCGAAAGCGGATCTTGCGGCGAGTTTCCGCCGGGCGGTCTGCCGGGAACTGACGGGAAAAGCAAGGCTTCTGCTGCAGGAACGCGGCCTGGACGGATATCAGGGGTTTGCGCTGGCGGGAGGGGTATCCGCCAACCGGGAACTTCGGCGGATGGCGGCGGAGATGTGCGGCGAGCTGGGGATTCAGCTGTTTATGCCGGAACTGCATCTTTGCACGGACAACGGCGCGATGATCGGCAGCGCAGCCTATTACAGGCTGATGAACGGGGAAACAGCAGCGCTGAGTCTGAACGCCATGCCGGCACTGAGGCTGGTATAGCGGTCTGGCAGGCGCCCGGACCGGGAAACCCGGCAGCGGAGAAAGAACAATCTGAAGATCAATGATGAGTGCATTATGAATGAATATCTGGAAATCAGGGGCGCGCGCGAGCACAATCTGAAGAACATCTCTCTGAAAATACCGCGGGACAAACTGACGGTCATCACGGGACTGAGCGGCAGCGGAAAAAGTTCGCTGGCCTTCGACACGATTTATGCGGAAGGCCAGCGGCGCTATGTGGAAAGCCTGACCAGTTATGCCCGTCAGTTTCTGGGCCAGATGGACAAGCCGGATGTGGACGCCATTGAGGGGCTGAGCCCGGCCATCTCCATTGATCAGAAGACGACGGGGCGGAATCCCCGGTCTACCGTCGGTACGGTGACGGAGATCCACGACTATCTGCGCCTGCTCTGGGCGCGCGCCGGCGTACCTCATTGTCCGGTCTGCGGCCGGGAAATCCGGAAGCAGTCCGTGGACGAGATTGTGGACGCGGTCTGCGCCGCGCCGGAAGGAACCAGGATGCAGGTTCTCAGTCCGCTTGTCCGGGGCCGCAAGGGAGAACACAGGGATCTGTTTGCCGCCGCCCGCAGAAACGGCTATGTCCGGGTCCGTGTGGACGGGCAGATGTATGACCTGGAGGACGCGCCGGAGCTGGATAAAAAGAAAAAGCATACGATTGAGATCGTCGTGGACCGGCTGATCCTGCGGAATACGGACGAATTCCGCCACCGGCTGGCGGAGGATGTGGAAACGGCGGCGGCCCGCGGGGCGGGGCTGGTAATCGTGGACTGCATGGAAAAGGGGGAGACGCTGTACAGCATGAACTATGCCTGTCCGGACTGCGGCGTCTCCATTGAGGAGCTGACGCCCCGGATGTTCTCCTTCAACAGCCCTTACGGCGCCTGTCCAGCCTGCAGCGGACTGGGTATCCGGATGAAGATCAGCCGGGAGGCGATTTTCCCGGATGAACGGATGTCCCTGAGGGAAGGCGCCATGAACCTGATGGGATTCAACGCGGCGGAACAGAACGGGATTGCAGCCCAATACTTCGGCGCGATGGGAAAGAAATACGGATTTACATTGGATACCCCGCTGGAGGAGATCCGGGAGGAAGGGATGAACGCCCTGCTCTACGGAACCGGCGATGAGAAGATCAGCATCACCTATGAAGGTGCCCGGGGAGAGCGGGAATATACCACCAGCTTTGAAGGCATCATCCCGACGCTGGAGCGGCGGTACAGGGAGACGACTTCGGACGCCATGAAACAGGCCTATGAAGAGTACATGGCAGAGGAAATCTGCCCGGAATGCAGCGGGAAACGTCTGAAGGCGGAAGCGCAGGCCGTGACCGTGGGCGGGATGAGCCTGCCGGAGGTCAGCGACATGAGCATCCGCCAGGCGCGGGAGTTCTTTGCGGCGCTGGAACTGGAAGGAAACAGCCGGATTATCGCTGCGCAGATTCTGAAGGAAATCGACGCCCGTCTGGGCTTCCTGTGCGACGTGGGCCTGGATTATCTGACGCTCAGCCGCGGGGCGGGCACGCTGTCCGGCGGAGAAGCGCAGCGTATCCGCCTGGCGACCCAGATCGGCAGCGCACTGATGGGTGTGATGTATATCCTGGATGAACCCAGCATCGGCCTGCACCAGCGGGACAACGCAAAGCTGATCGCAACGCTGCGCCGTATGCGGGACCTGGGCAATACGGTCATCGTCGTTGAGCATGACGAGGAGACCATGCTGGCCGCGGACTGGATTGTGGACGTAGGCCCCGGCGCGGGGCTCCACGGCGGGTATATTGTGGCGGAGGGGACGGCTGACGATATCCGCGCCTGTCCGGAAAGCCTGACAGGCCAGTACCTGAGCCGGCAGAAAATGATCCCTGTGCCGCAGACCCGGCGGAAAGCCGCCGGATGGCTGACCGTGAAAGGTGCGGCGGAACACAACCTGAAGCATATCGACGTGCGGATCCCCCTGGGAGTTCTCACCTGCGTCACCGGTGTCAGCGGAAGCGGGAAAAGCAGCCTTGTAAACGAGATCCTTTACAAGCATCTTGCCCGGGTTCTGAACCGGGCCAAGACCCGGCCCGGCCGGTTTGACGGCATGGAGGGAACGGAGCAGCTGGACAAGATCATCATGATTGACCAGAGCCCGATCGGCCGCACGCCGCGGAGCAATCCCGCGACCTATACGGGTCTCTTTGACCTGATCCGCAGGCTGTTTGCGCTGAGCCCGGAGGCAAAGGCAAGAGGATACAGGGAGAACCGCTTTTCCTTCAATGTCAAGGGCGGCCGCTGTGAAGCCTGCCAGGGAGACGGCATGAAGCGGATCGAGATGCATTTTCTGCCGGACATCTATGTTCCTTGCGACGTCTGCCACGGACGTCGGTACAACCGGGAAACGCTGGAAGTGACCTGGCAGGGGAAGAATATCAGCGAAGTGCTGGAAATGACCGTGGAGGAGGCGCTCGGTTTCTTCGGGAATCATCCGCAGATCCTGCGCAAGCTGGAAACGCTGTACGACGTCGGACTGGGTTACATGAAACTGGGTCAGGCGTCCACCACCCTTTCCGGCGGTGAAGCACAGCGGGTCAAGCTGGCTACGGAACTGAGCCGCCGGGCGACCGGAAAGACGATTTACCTGCTGGACGAGCCGACTACGGGTCTGCATATGGCGGATGTGGACCGTCTCATCCTGGTGCTGCAGCGCCTGACGGATGCCGGAAATACGGTGCTGGTCATCGAGCACAACCTGGATGTGATCAAGGTCGCGGATCATCTCATCGATCTGGGACCGGAGGGCGGCGACGGCGGCGGCACGGTCGTGGCCGAAGGCACGCCGGAAGAGGTGGCAGCCGTTGCGGAATCCTACACCGGGCAGTATCTGAAAAAAGCCCTGTGAGCGCGAAGCCTGAAACGCCCTGACGCATTGACAAATATGGTTCAGACAGGTAAAATTATGATACTCGCAAAGGCGTTTTTTTGAGAATATCTGCACGAACTGACAGATCGGGAACATACCCGGGAGGAGATGGAACGATGGCCTGCACCGCGATCGTGGGAGTCAACTGGGGCGATGAAGGGAAAGGCAGAATGGTGGACTTGCTGACGGAAGCGTTTGACGTTGTCGTGCGTTTCCAGGGCGGAGCCAACGCCGGACACGTCGTCATCAACCAATTCGGCAAATTCGACCTGCACCTGCTGCCTTCCGGCGTGTGCCGGCCTGGCGTGGTCAATATCCTGGGCAACGGCGTTGCACTGGATCCGGAAGCGCTGGTCAGGGAAATAGCGAACCAGAACGGCATCGCGATTACACCCGACAATTTAAAGATCAGTGAGAGAGCCTCCCTGCTGCTGCCCTGGCACCACCAGCTGGACATGCTGGAGGAGGGCCGCCTGAAAGAGAGAAAATTCGGCTCCACCAAACAGGGCATTGCGCCTTTCTATTCCGACAAAAACCAGAAGCGGACCATTCTGGCCGGCGAACTGTTTTACCCGGACCGGCTGAAACGGCATCTGAAGAACCTGTGCGAATGGAAGAACCTGACCCTGGAGAAGATCTACGGCGCCGAGCCTGTCAGTGAGAAGAAACTGAACACCTGGCTCAGCGAATACTGCGAAAAGATCAAGCCCTATATCCAGGATACCCGGGCTTACCTCCTCAAGGCTGAAAGCGACCATAAACGCATTCTGTTCGAGGCGCAGCTCGGTGCCCTGAGAGACCTGGATTTTGGTGTTTATCCCTATACGACTTCCGTCAGCACGCTGTCTTCCTACGCCCCGATCGGTGCGGGCGTACCCGGCATGGAGATCGACCGGGTGATCGGAGTGACCAAGGCTTATTCCACCTGTCTGGGTGAAGGGCCTTTTGTCTGCGAGTATACCGGGAAGAAGGCGGAGGAATTCTGCGAAATCTGCCATGAATGCAGCGAAGACGGCGGGCGGCCTGTCCGCATCGGGCCGATCGACCTGGTGGCGACCAAATACGGAGTTGAGGTCCAGGCGGCAACCGAGCTGGCGATGACCAAGCTGGATGTGCTCAGCGACCTGGATGAGATTCCGCTGTGTGTCGGCTATAAGCTGGACGGTAAGGTGATTACGGATATGCCTTTCCCGGCGGCGCTGGAACGGTGCGAGCCGGTATACGAGACCATGAAGGGATGGAAGTGCAAAATCTCCGGCATCCGCAACTGGTGGGAACTGCCGGAGGAAGCGAAGGCTTTCGTCAACCGCGTGGAGCAGACCGTAGGCCAGGTCATCCGCTGGATCTCCGTCGGACCGGAGCGCCACAGCATCATCCGCCGCGGATAAAACAGATGGTTCATCCAGTACATGGATCATATAAAACTAATATTATTTATGGAGGCACACGATGGATCTTTCACCACTTCAGAAAGCAAGATATGAGTACAGCCCCAAGCTTCCCGGAATGCTTCGCGGCGGCATCTCTGAGATCTCCGTTCAGGTCGGAGCGCCGACGGAGAGCGTAGCGGATCAGGAAAAGATCAAGGCGCTTTTCCCTAACACCTACGGTAAGAACGAGATAACCTTTGTCAAGGACAGCAATACCTCCGCGGCGAAAAAGCAGGTCGTGGGCGTGATCCTTTCCGGCGGGCAGGCACCCGGCGGGCACAACGTAATTTGCGGCCTGTACGACGCAATCAAGGCGACGGACAGGAACAATGTGCTGCTGGGCTTCAAGGGCGGCCCTTCCGGACTGATTGAAGACAGCTACATTGAGTTTACTGACGAGTATATCAATGCCTACCGGAACACCGGCGGATTTGACATCATCGGTTCCGGACGCACCAAGCTGGAGACTGAGGACCAGTTCAAGATCGTGACCGAAGTTGCGAAGAAGCACGGCCTGACTGCGATCGTGATCATCGGCGGAGACGATTCCAATACCAACGCGGCTGTGCTGGCCGAATATATGGCTGCCCACAACACGGGCGTGCAGGTGATCGGCTGCCCCAAGACGATCGACGGCGACCTGAAGAATGAAGACATTGAGGCTTCCTTCGGTTTCGATACGGCGACCAAGACTTATTCGGAACTGATCGGCAACATCGAGAGAGACGCAAATTCAGCCAAGAAATACTGGCATTTCATCAAGGTCATGGGCCGCTCGGCTTCCCATGTCGCCCTGGAATGCGCACTTGAGACCCAGCCCAACATCTGCCTGATCGGCGAGGAAGTGGCCGCGAAGAAGATGTCCCTGGCGCAGATTGCCAACTACATTGCAGATTCCGTGGAAAAACGCGGCAACAACGGCGAGAATTTCGGCGTCGCCATCATCCCTGAAGGTATTGTGGAATTTGTGCCTGAGTTCTCCAAACTGATCGCGGAGATCAACGAACTGCTGGCCGGCAAAAAAACGGAAGAATTCAACGCACTGCCCGATTGGGCTGCCAAGTATGAGTACATCAGGAAGGGTCTGTCCGGCGAATCTTTCGCGGTGTTTGAGATCCTGCCCGGGTTCGTGCAGCAGCAGCTGTTCCTTGAACGGGATCCCCACGGCAACGTGCAGGTTTCCCTGATTGAGTCCGAGAAGCTCTTCTCCGAGATGGTGAGGAAAGAGCTCGAGAAGAGAAAGGCAGCCGGCACCTACAAGGGCAAGTTCGGATCGCAGCATCACTTCTTCGGCTACGAAGGCCGCTGCGCGTTCCCGTCCAACTTCGACGCCGATTACTGCTACAGCCTGGGTTACAATGCCTTCATGCTGATCCAGTATGGATGCACCGGATACCTGTCCAAGGTTTCCAATATTTCCAAACCCGCTGAAGAATGGGTGGCCGGCGGTATGCCCATCACCAAGATGATGAACATCGAGAGGCGGAACGGTGAGGA
This sequence comes from uncultured Clostridia bacterium, assembly GCA_946411525.1. Taxonomy (GTDB): domain Bacteria; phylum Bacillota; class Clostridia; order Christensenellales; family Aristaeellaceae; genus Aristaeella. The sequence continues at coordinate 19,313 of CAMKEI010000015.1, forward strand.
CAAGCCCGTTATCCGCAAGGCGCTGGTTGAGCTGGACGGCGCGCCCTTCAAATACTTTGAGGCGCACCGGGACGAGTGGGCTGAGAAGACTGCCTTTACCTATCCCGGCGCGATCCAGTACTTCGGACCCGCGGAGGTTTGCGACCTGACCACCCGGACCCTGGCGCTGGAAAAGGGAGAATAAATCCTCTTCGATCCTGCGTTTCATGGCCCTCTGCACAGCGGAGGGCCATTTTTCCTTGACGCATATGAATTTACAATGATATAATGCAATGTATTTTTCATATACCTTACACATTTCTGGGAGGGATTCGATGTCCGGGCATTCCAAGTGGCATAATATTCAGGCAAAAAAAGGCAAGGCGGACGCGCAGCGCGGCGCGGTATTCACCAAGATCGGCCGTGAGATCGCCATCGCCGTCCGGGAAGGCGGCGCCAATCCGGAATCCAACGGCAAGCTGCGGGATATCATTGCCAAGGCCAAGGCCAACAACATGCCGAATGACAATATTCAGCGCTCTATCAAAAAGGCCAGCGGTGAACTGAGCAACGTTGTATACGAAGAGATCACCTATGAAGGCTACGCCCCCGGCGGTGTGGCAGTCATCGTGGACTGCATCTCCGACAACCGCAATCGTACGGCCAGCGACGTACGCCACTGTTTCGCCAAGTACGGCGGCAATCTGGGGACCACCGGATCCGTCGGTTTCATGTTTGATGAGCGCGGCGTGCTCGTGGTGGAACGGGAACCCGGCAGCGACGAGGACGAGATGATGATGATCGCCCTGGACGCCGGCGCCGAGGACGTCAAAGTGGATGACGACGTATACGAAATCCTCACAGCTCCCAATGACTTCAGTACCGTCCGTGAGAACCTGGAAAAGCAGGGGATTACCTTCCTTTCCGCGGAAGTGGCGAAGATTCCGCAGAACACCGTGTCCGTAACCGATCCGGATACCATCCTGAAGATTCAGAAAATGCTGGATCTGCTGGAGGAAAACGACGATGTGCAGAACGTGTTCCACAACGCGGATCTGCCTGAAGAGGAAGAAGAAGATTAACCAGCCCGGAAGGGCACGAAGGGCCGATATCCGGACTGCCGGATATCGGCCTGTTGTTTCCGGTCAGAGGAGGATATACGCATGACTATGCTGGAGATCATCGGGAAAAAAAAATACGGGCAGGAGCTGACAAAAGAAGAAATAGCCTTTTTTGCCGAAGCGGCTGCGGAAAAAACCGTGCCGGATTATCAGCTCGCAGCCCTTCTGATGGCAATCCGGCTGAACGGTATGACTGACCGGGAAACGACGGATCTGACCCTGGCTATGCGCGATTCCGGAGATATCGCGGACCTTTCCGCGATTCCCGGTATCAAGGTGGACAAGCATTCCACCGGAGGTGTGGGCGATACCACCACGCTGGTGCTGGCGCCCCTGGTGGCGGCCTGCGGCGCCCCTGTGGCGAAGATGAGCGGGCGGGGTCTGGGCCATACCGGCGGCACGCTGGACAAGCTGGAATCAATTCCCGGGCTGTCTGTCACCCTCTCGGTGGAAGATTTTGTCCGTCAGGTAAAGGAGATCGGCGTGGCTGTGATCGGTCAGACCGGACGGCTTGCGCCGGCGGACAAAACCCTGTACGGCCTGCGGGATGTGACTTCCACGGTAGATTCACTGCCGCTGATCGTTTCCTCGATTCTCAGCAAAAAGCTCGCTGCCGGCTCCGACGCTATCGTCCTGGACGTGAAAACAGGTTCCGGCGCGATCATGCGTACCCTGGAAGACAGCCTGAAACTGGCTGAAAGCATGGTCCGGGTCGGCGAGCTGGCCGGCAAACCCATTGTCGCCTTGGTCAGCAGTATGGATCAGCCCCTGGGCACCCATGTCGGCAACGCGCTGGAAGTGAAGGAAGCCATTGATATCCTGGCAGGCCGGGCAGGCGGAGATCTGCTGGAGGTGTCCCTGACCCTCGGCGGTTTTATGCTGCACCTGGCCGGCCGGGCGGAGACGCCGGAGGCCGGTCAGCAGATGATGAAACAGGCTATCGCTTCCGGTGCGGGCCTTGAAAAGATGAAACAGATGATCGCGGCCCAGGGCGGTGATCCGTCTGTGTGTGATGATGTGACACGCCTGCCCCGGGCGAAGGTCATCCGCCCTGTATCCTGCGGCGTATCCGGATGGGTGACAAAGATGGATACCATGGCGCTTGGTATGGCGGCGCAGGCGATGGGCGCCGGCAGGCTGACAATGGAGGACAGGCTGGATTATTCCGTAGGCTATGTGCTGCAGGTCCGGATCGGGGACCGGGTGGAGCCGGATACGCCGCTGTGTGTGCTGCACGCTCGCAGCGAAGCTGACGCGGACCGGGCGGAGGCGGCCATACGCTCGGCGATAATCTTCGGCCGGGAACACTGCGGCCGCGCACAGAATTTCCATGCGGTTGTCACCAAAGACGGCGTACGCAGGCTGGGGGCGGGTTCATGAGAGCTGCCTTCCGGCAGGGGATCCGCCACGGAATTCCGATCGGCCTGGGATATCTGAGCGTTTCTTTCGCCTTCGGCATGAAGGCTGTGGGAGACGGACTGACAGTGCTGCAGGCGGTGCTGATCTCCATGACCAACCTGACCAGCGCCGGCCAGATTGCCGCGCTTCCGCTTATGGCAGGCGGGGCATCCCTGGCGGAAATGGCCCTGACTCAGCTGACTATCAATTTGCGCTATGCGCTGATGAGCCTGTCGCTCAGCCGGAAGCTGGACGGCAGTATGGGCACGCTCCAGCGCCTGATCTTTTCCTTTGCGAACACGGATGAGATTTTTGCCGTCGCGTCGTCGCAGCCGGGAAAAGTCGGGAAACACTATCTCTACGGACTGATGCTGACGCCATGGATCGGCTGGTCGCTCGGCACCTTCCTGGGCGGAGCGGCAGGCACGCTTCTGCCGGTCTTTGTCCGTACGGCACTGGGCATTGCCATTTACGGGATGTTCCTGGCGATCATCCTGCCGCCGGCGCGCGAAAACCGGCCGGTACGCTTTGTGGTGCTTGTTGCGGTGGCGCTCAGTCTCTGTTTCCGCTATATCCCCGGGCTGAACAGTGTTTCTTCAGGGTTTGTCATCATTATCTGCGGCGTGCTGGCGGCCGCTGCCGGGGCCTGGCGGTTTCCAGCGGAGGAGGATGCCGCATGAAATGGACTGTTTTTCTGCCTTATCTGGCTGTGACTGCCGGCGTGACCTACCTGATCCGTATGCTGCCGCTGACCGTCTTCCGCAGGGAGATCAAAAGCCGTTTCATCCGATCCTTCCTGGCGTATATTCCCTATGCGGTGCTTGGCGCGATGACTTTTCCGGACGTGTTTTATTCCACCGGGGATCTGCGTACGGCGGTATGCGGTGTCGCGGTGGCGGTGCTTCTGGCCTGGCGGGGCCGGAGTCTGCTGACAGTGGCCGTTGCCGCCTGCTGCGCCGTTGCGCTGGCCCAGGGTTTTCTGCTGCTGATTCCGTAAGAGCGGGTACTGCCGCTCCGGAGACAAAAAGATCTGGACATTTGCAGGGTAAAATGTGTACAATATAACACCACCGGGTAAACGAACCAATTCAGAGGAGGTACCCATCATGACGATTGAAAAAAAAGTGAACGGAACCGCGCTGGAGATCGCGCTGGAAGGCCGTCTTGACACCATGACCGCGCCGGAGCTGGAAGCGGAGCTGAATCAGTCCCTGGGCGGCGTGGAAACCCTGACGCTGGATTTCAGCAGACTGGAGTATATTTCTTCCGCCGGTCTGCGGGTACTTCTCACTGCGCATAAGATGATGAGCGACAAAGGCGGTATGCAGATCACCAACGTGAATGAAATCGTACAGGAAGTATTCGAAGTAACCGGCTTTGCGGATATTCTGGAAATCGCGCATTGAGAAAGGGCTTTCATCATGAAAACAGACGTAATTACGGTTTCCAGCAAAGGAAAACGGATCGAAACGGCACTGGAACAGGTGGACAAGGTGGCGGCCTATAAGGAGCTGTCTCCGAAGAATGCGCTGCATCTGCGCCTGCTGACAGAAGAAATGATGGGCATGATGCGCTCCATCACCGGCGAACCGGAAGGACAGTTCTGGATCGAGGATCAGAACGGTGAGTATCAGCTGCATCTGAAGGTTGCCACGCGTTTGAGCGCTGAAAAGAGAGAAAAGCTGCTCTCTGTTTCCGCCACGGGAAAAAATGAGTCCGCGCGGGGCTTGATGGGGCGCCTTCGGGCGTTCTTTGACTGGGGCTGCGATGAAGACTATGACGGCTTTGTCGGCCCGCTCATGCTTCCGGACGCGTTTGAGCATTCCAGCTCCCCTACCCTTGACTGGGAGTGGTCCATGCGGCGGTATGAGAATGTCCTTTCTTCCCGGATCGGCCATGACGCCGACGCCGAGGAAGCCTGGGACGAACTTGAGAAATCCGTGGTCAGACATGTGGCCGACGATGTTCGGGTCGCCATCAGCGGCGGATCCGTTGAGATGATTATCCTGAAGAAACTCGCGTAAAGTGAAAAAAAGCATGGCCCGCCCCGGAGCGGCGGGCCATGCTTATTTGTCCGCGTTGTGCCGGTCTGTCCGCAGCGCGTCATCGTGTCAGGCAGGCGGATCTTACGCGAAGTGTAAAAGTATCCTTACCTCAAACGGGACTGATCGGGAGGAAGAGTATGATTCTGGAAAAGATTGCAAGCGTAATCACATTATTCTTTTTCCAGGTGAGAGCGAATCAATGGGACTATCTTATCATGGGAATCCTGCATGCGGCAGGCATGTATGGAATCTTCAGGAAATGCGGTCTGAAAGGCTGGCAGGCCTTGATTCCATGCCTCCGGGAGGACAAGCTTGGCGAAGCGGTCGGTATGGAGCGGGAAGGCAGGGTTGCCGCCATGCTGAGAGGCGCCGAAATCATCCTGAGCGAAGTGTCGCTGCTGATTACTCCGGCCGGACGCACTGAAAACGTGCCTGAGTTTATTGCTGTCGCCGAGCTTTTGGTAGCGCTTGCGCTGCTGATCTATATGATCCGGGTGTACAGCGGCCTGTGCGAGGTGTTTGACCGGAAAAAGCGGTGGATTTTCCTCTGGGTTATTCTGGGTTTCATTCCGGCCTGTCTGTGGGGATGGATGAAGAAGTATCAGCCGCTGTGGCAGGCGGATGAAATGAAAAATGACGCTGCGTCCTATTTTTCCGGCACGAAGGCAGCCGTGCTGGAGCAGGGTCTGACCGTGAACCTGGAGGAACGGACCACCATTGAGCTGTTTAAAAAGAAATATCTTCTCCGGGATATCCATATGTATATCCGGCCTGGCCGTATGGTGCTGCTGCTGGGCGGTTCCGGCGCGGGCAAAACAACCTACCTGAACGCTGTCAACGGCTATGAGAAAGCAAAGGCGGAGGTCATGCTGAACGGCCGGAACATGTACAAAGAGTATAAGGATATGCAGTACGACATCGGTTTTGTTCCCCAGCAGGATCTGATGCGGGGTTCTGATACTGTTTTCCGGACCCTCATGGACGCCGCGATGCTGCGCCTGCCGTCTTCCTTTACCAGGGCGGAACGGGAAGCCCGGGTGAACGAAGTGATGGGAATCTTCGGCCTGACGCACGCGAAGAACCATCTGGTGACGAAGCTTTCCGGCGGACAGCGGAAACGCCTGTCCATTGCCATGGAACTGATCTCCAATCCGGCGCTTTTCATCCTGGACGAGCCGGACAGCGGCCTTGACGGCGTCATGGCGCGGGAACTGTTCCAGCAGCTGCGCCGGATCGCGGATCAGGGCAAGATTATCATCGTGATCACACATACGCCGGACCGCGTGATCGACCTCTTTGACGATGTGATCGTATTGGCAAAGGACGCGAAACGGATCGGACGGCTTGCCTGGTACGGGCCTGTTGACGAGGCGCGGGCCTTCTTCGGAAAAGACAGCATGGAGGAAATAGTCAAGGTGATCAATCGCCCGGAGGAAGGCGGCGAAGGCCGGGCGGACGAGTTCATTATCAAATTTGCCGAAAGAGAAGGAAGAGGTGCCCCGGCGGGGGATGCGGCGGAGGTGAAGCAGCATGTCTGAAGCGAATATGACCGGAGCGAAACGGACGCGCCGGATCCGGCATACCGGCCGGCAGAGCCAGGTGCGCATCTATCTGGGGAAACAGCTCCGTTTCTTTATCAATGAAAGTGACTGGAAAGTGCTGCCCATGGCGGCGATCATCGCAGGTCTGGTAGCCATGGTTATCCGCAAGCGCTTTTTCGTGAGCATGGAGGGCAGCCTGATCGGTGGGTTTGCCCTGACCTGCGTAGCCATCTGGAACGGCTGCTTCAACTCGATACAGTCCGTGTGCCGGGAACGGGCGATTATCAAGCGGGAGCATCGTTCAGGAATGCATATTTCCTCCTACATCACGGCGCATATGATCTATCAGTTCATACTGTGCGCGGCCCAGACGGTGCTGACCATGTTTGTGCTCCGACAGCTGGAAGTGCCGATACCGAGGGGGTACGGATCAGGAAAGATTACGCCGTTCATCATCTGTGATATCGGTATTTCGATGTTCCTGATTTCTTATGCGGCGGATATGCTGAGCCTGTTCCTTTCCAGTATTTCACGCACTACCACCGGCGCGATGACGCTGATGCCTTTCATTCTGATTTTCCAGCTGGTTTTTTCCGGCGGCATTATTCCGCTGCCCGAGTGGAGCAGGCAGATCTCCGAGTTCACTGTTTCCAGTTACGGCATCAGGGCGATTACCGCGCAGGGCGGCTATAATGAGCTGCCGATGACGTCGGTATGGACAACGGTGTCCGGGATGCGGGACAGCGAAATCGGGGGTACGGTTACCGTTGGGGAAATTATGGACAAGCTGGACAGTCCGGTTGTGGAAAAGCAGCGGGACAGGGAAGTACTGAAGGCCTATACCGTCGGTGAAGTGGCGGACATTCTGAACAGCGCGGACAATTACCTGCATTTGCGGGAGAAGGAGATTACCCATCCGGTTAAACTGCGGGAAATTACAGAGATGATTCTGACGGATGACGCGCTGAAGCCTGTGCGTGATCAGAAACTGATCTCTGATCGGACACTGGGTGACCTGCTGACTGCTTTTTCGGCAGATCCGGCATCTGAGGAATTACTGGATCTGGAAATAGGCAGGACACTGACGCTCGGGCAGGTGCTGGATGCCTTGCATGCAGAGGAACTGGTCAAAGCGTCTTCTGATAAACAGCTGAATGAACCGGTGACAGTCGGTGCTGTTGCGGATTTCCTGAAGAACAATGAGGTGCTGAAAGGGCAGCGGGACAGGACGGTTACCCTGAAAACCACGGTGGGGGAAGTGATAGACTTCTTCGGAGAGGAAAACGTGAAGGAGTTCATCCAGCAGAAGACCGCTGCGGCGGCTCATAATTCTGAATATGAGAATTCTGTGGACAATATTCTCAGCAACTGGTTTGCGCTGTGCGTGTTTATCTTCGCTTTTGCCATGCTGGCAACTATTGCCCTGGGACTGATCGATAAGGACAAACGGTAATGCAGCGATCAATACGCATCCACAGGGAAAGAAGGCGGCGCCGCGGAAAGAGTTCCGCGGCGCCGCCTGTTCGGGTTCGCCTGAGGGAATGGATTCAGCGGATCAGCTTCTTGATGTGCTCCGCCCGTTCAATGATTTTTTCCTTCCAGTCGTCGTCCTGGGCGTCCAGCTGATAGGTACGGAATCCGTACTGGGCGCCTGCGGAACAGATGACGGCCTCGTCGTCAATATGCAGGGAAATCCGGTACCGGCTCGGCATTTTCTGCGGAAGGATTGTTTTGCTGTTCCGCTGGACTTCCTTCAGATGCCGGGTTCCGTTGACGATTCCGTCGAAGTGAACGCCGTAGAGCCTAAAGAGCAAGGTGATATACCGCTCGGAGCGGAAAGAAGAAGTGTAAACCCAGACTTCATAACCCATGTCCTGAAGCGTCCTGATGACGTCCGGTGTTCCCAGGCGGAGCCGTTCCTGAAAGATGCGGTTGAAGGGGAAGGGCGGCGGCGGCTCTGTTTTATGGGTTTTCGGTGAGACAAAAAGCACCTCGTCCAGATCGAAGGAGACGCGCATTTTTTCTTCCGATAACTGCTGCGCATTGTGTCTGGCCATGATTCTCCTCCTGCCCGGTTTCTGATTGATACCACTATATCAAAAAACCGCCGGATTGCCAAACAAAACATACGGCATGAGAGTCTTTCCGGACGCCTGCCGGGCCGGAGGGAAGCATACCGGAAACAGGCGGTAATAAAAGATTTTGCTGAAAGATACTGCCATCTTCCATCCGTGTATCGTACAAAAAAATGTCACACGTTCATTTGCCGGGCAATTGATTGTGTGATATAATGAACCCCAATGGAAAAGAATATCATAAGGACAGGCTGTCCCGCTCAGCGGGATGGCGGCAGGAGGTAAAAACACCATGAAAAAACTGATTGTATTGCTTCTCGCGCTGGCGATCGTACTGCCCTGTGCCGCGGCGCTCGTGCCGACGGAAGCGAAAGCTGATTCCCTGTACATCATCCCGGACAGTGACAAGCGGGAATTGACCAGGGAGGAACTGTGGAATTATCAGTATGACACGCTCCTGTATGCGTTCAACGAGATTTACGCGCGGCATGGTTACAAGTTTGAAACCGGCAGCCGTTGCTATAACTGGTTCATCCAGATGCCCTGGTATACGCCCAACGCCAACGAGAACAGCCATGATCATCATGCGACCTATTCCCAGTGTTCCAAGATAGAAAACAAGAATGTGGACCTGATCAAGGACGTTCGCCGGGAAATGCGGGAGAAGAAAACAACCAACCCGAAGGGCAAGGGCATGCCCACGCCGCCGGCCCAGGTGAACAAGCCCCGCGGATTCAACTATGTGGAGCTGCAGACCGGCCAGAAACTGGACGTTTATACGGCGCCTTCCGTATATGCTTACCGGGCGAACAACGGGAAAGCGTCGGTCAGCACAAACGGCGCGGTATACGCGCTGGGCTACGACAATGGCTGGATGCTGATGCTCTATGAAGCCAACGCGGCCGGACAGTACCGGATCGGCTATGTGGACGGCGCGAAGATTAAAGGTAAGAAGCCCGCGCTGGACATACTGAGCTGGGATGGCAGCCCGGTGAAGGTGGAGGTTTCCACAACGCTGACGGATGATCCGGCAAGGACAGGCAAAGCGCTGACGCAGCTCCCGGCCGGCACCGAGGTCATTTATCTGACGACGATGTACAATTCTTCCGCGTGGGACTATGTGGAAACAACAATCAACGGTCAGACGGCCCGCGGTTTCGTGCCTTCCGGAACGCTGTCCATGACCGTGGACGCTACGGAAAAGGATGATCCGGATCTGCTTCCGGGACAGGGAGACGGCTGAACAGTCCGGAAGGATAATGACTGATCAACGAGGAGGACGGGGAAATGAAGAAAAAAGTTCTGATCCCGTTACTTGTGCTGGCGATACTCTGCGTGAGTCTTGTCGCGCCGGCAGCGGGAGAAACGGTCAGGCTCAGCCTGAATACCGGAAGGCTGATGATCTACAAAGCGGACAGTTCTTTTCTGAGTGGACTGATTTCCGGGGAAGATGACGGATTGCAGGTCATCGTTCTTTCCGTGAGAAAGAGCCAGAAGCTGCAGGTCAGCGTACAGCCGAGCACCGTAAGGAACAAGAAGGTTACGATGTCCGTGGATAAAAAGGATGTTGTTCAGGTCAGGGGGAACACCCTGACAGGCCAGAAGCCGGGCGAGGCGGTGCTTACGATTACCAGTGACGCGGATCCTTCGGCCAAACTGCAGTACCGCATCGTGGTGGTTCAGCCGGTAACGCGGATTACGCTGTCCGCGCCTTCAAAGGATGTACCTGTCGGCGGAACCATGACCCTGAAGGCGTCCTTCATTCCGGAAAATGCGACCCGGAAAGGGGTGACCTGGGCGTCCTCGAACCCGATGATTGCCAAGGTGGATGAAAACGGCGTCGTGACCGGTGTAAAACGGGGCGGAACCCGGATTACGGCCACATCGGCCGACGGCAGCAATATCCGCGCCAACATCAACGTGCAGGTAACCCAAAGCGCGGAAAAAATTACGCTGGACAAAAAAGAAGTGACGGTCGACGCGGGCCGGACCGTTGCGCTGAGGGCTACCGTCCTGCCGAACGACACGAACGATAAAAAGGTTTTCTGGTCCTCTTCAGATGAGCGGGTTGCCAGAGTCAACGCGCAGGGCAGGGTTACCGGCGTGTCGCTGGGCGACTGTGTGATTACCTGTACAAGTCAGAAGGTCGGAACCGTGCAGGCGACAGCTGTCGTGCATGTCCAGCAGCCGGTGAAGAAGGTCACCTTCGGAAACGCGCCGTTTGTTTACAAAGGAGAAACGGCTACGCTGAGCTGGGTGATTGAACCGGCAAACGCCAGCAATCCGAAGCTGAAACTGACCTCGTCCAACGAACGGATCCTGACCGTCAAGGATGACGGAACCGTAACCGGCATTTCCGCCGGGGAAGCGTATGTCAAGGCGGTTACGACCGACGGATCGAACCGGCAGGCAAAGGTCCGTGTCAAGGTGGGCGAGCATGTGACCGGCGTGCACATGAAACGGAACGTCGCCTATATCGATCTCAAGCAGACGTCCACTGCCGGCGCGATCCTGGAGCCGGACAAGGCGACCAACAACAACATGACCTGGGAAAGCGCCGATCCGTCCATTGCAACAGTGGTGCCTGACAGCAAGGCGCCCAACAAGGCCAAAATCACCGGCGTCAGATACGGGGAAACCATCGTCACCGGAACGACAGAGGACGGCGGATTCCAGACGTCCATCCGGGTAAAGGTCGGCGATTGGGAGAATGCGCTGAGATGGGTGGACGGTTCGTTTGACGGCAGGGGGAACCTGATCTTTGAGATCAGAAACACCAGCGAGCTGAATATCACAAGCATCACAATTGAAATGGAAGGCTACGACTTCGACGGAAACCCGGAAGCGATCAACAGCAAGAACGGATCAAACGTCGTCAAGGCGGTATACAGAAAGCCGCTCGGTCCGGGAGCCGTTACGAAACAGAATCAGTGGAAGATGATCGATTACGCCAGGGAATATGTTAACGGTCACGGGCTTGCTGCGATCGTAGTCCGGATCGTGGAGTTCCAGATTGATAACGACTGGGTCAAGACGATCCGGAAGAATCATCAGCCGAAGACAGTGTACAATCCGCACAGGGTGCTGCACTGATCCAACAGATAAACAGGAGGGAAAAACCATGATAAAAAGACTGATTGCTCTGCTGACGGTGCTGGTGCTTGCAGCCGGCCTGATTCCCGCGGCACTGGCGGAGGATGATACGCCTTCCGATTCCGCAGGATACTACTATGTCTATACCGAGAACGGCAAAGGACTGAATGTCCGCGACAACCCCGGTGGCAATGTGGTCGGCAGCCTGAAATACGGCACAAGGATCTACTGCTATTACCGGGACGGCGGCAACGGCTGGGCGCTGATCGACTTTTACTACAACAAACCGGGTTATGGCTATAATACATATGCCGCTTTTATTTCCAGCCGTTACCTGCGCAAGAGCAAGCCTCCGGCCAAACCGAGTTCCGGTACTTCCGCTGCTTCTGCCGCGTCTGTCGATCCGGAGGCGGAGATTAACGCGGAATTCAGGAGCGCAAAAAAGGTGACGCCGTTCACTGTGACGATCCGGCCTTCCCGTGCCAGCGGCTGGGTCAATATGCGCTGGGCGCCCAGCAAGAACGCGGAGATTATGGCGACATACAAGCAGAATGATAAACTGCTGGTAATCAAGGAACTGACCAACTGGTACCAGGTGGAGGATCAGGACACCGGAGACGTCGGCTTCATCAGCAAGCAGTTCGTCGTGCAGTAAGAAGCACAGAGCAGAAGGAGGTAAATTATGATGAAAAAGATCATTGCCGTTGCCCTGAGTCTTGCGATGCTGCTTTGTGCCGCATCCGCGATGGCGGAGGTTCACGGGAAGGTGACGCTCGGAAGCCTGAGCATCAACGGAGACTTTACGCTGCAGTGCGGCCTGCCTGAAGGATACAGACTGGTTCCCAAATCTGTTGCTCCGGATCAGATCGTCAGCCAGATTCAATCCGAAGATCCGAATGCGCCGATCATGCAGGTATCCGTTGCATATGATGAACAGTATTACGACGTGGAAAGACTGAACGATCTGAACGAGGAAGAGCTGGAGCGGCTCGAGCAGACCTATATTGACGATGATCCGGAAGTGGAGATCACCTATGGCGAGACCGGTTACGGCACGCTGCTGCTGGTTGCCCGGCATGAAACGGAAACGTTTGATTTCATCAGTTTCTTCTCCATTTACAGGGGATACTGCATTGAGTTCGTGCTGACGCCTTCCCAGACAGCGGAAGACAAGAACCTGACGGATGAACAGCTGGAAATCTGCGTTCACTTCCTGACGGATCTGGACTTCATTCCTACGGGAGCCACCGTCACAGGAGAGCAGGCGATCGCGGGACGCACGTTCATTACGAATCTGAGCGACTATGATCCTGAAACCAATACCCTGACAGCGGTGGTTATGCATCCTATTCCGCTGCCCGAAGCGCAGGTTGAATCGCTGCAGGCCGGCGACACGTTTACTGACGGCCAGCTTGAGGAAGTGATCGAAACGATCGAGACCACCGAAGAGGGCGATATTATCATCAATGACAGCATCGTGCTGGTAAAGGATGACAAGGAGTACCACGTCTATATGTACGAGCAGGAATATATCGAGCCCTATGTCGAACTGAAGTTGGAGATTCCGGACGGCCTGCGGATTACGGACAATATCGACAGGGAGAGCGGCGAACTGCTGGAAGAGCCGGTAACATATACCGTCGAGGAGTTCAAGGAGATGCTGGCCGATGAAAACCTGACGCCCGATTTCGCAACGGACAACGTATGGGTTGCTTTCAATGTAAACTGTGAAATGGTTTCCGTGGAGCGGGTCTATACTCCCGCGCAGTAATCTCCTGAAAACAGGCCGGACGGAGGATCCTTCATGATCCGTAAACTTATCAAACAGATGCTGTCAGCGCAGGTTTCCTCTGCGCTGGCAGTTTCTCTGTGCCTGTTGGTCGACAACATCATGATCGGCCGCTTTCTGGGAGAGCAGGCGATGGCCGCCTACAGCCTGGCCAATCCGCTGCTGCTCTCCATCGGGGCGGTCGGGACGCTGCTCTCGGCGGGCGTGCAGGTGGTTTGCGGAAAATCGCTCGGTTTTGGCTCCCGGGAGGATACTGACGCGGGATATTCTTCCGCGGTATCCGCGGCGGCGGCGGTTTCCCTGCTGTTCACAGCAGCCGTACTGCTGTTCGCGCCTTTTCTGGCCAGAGCCATGGGTGCGGGTACGGGCGGTGAACTTTTTGATATGACAAGGGGATACCTGAGGGGGTTCTGCGTCGGAGCTCCCGGATGTATCGGCGCGCTGGTGCTGATCCCTTTCCTGCAGATGGCCGGGCAGAGCGTGCTGCTGATAGCGGCCGTCCTGGCCATGACGTTTGCTGATATCGCGCTTGACTTGCTGAACGTCACAGTTTTTCACGCGGGGATGTTCGGCATGGGTCTGGCTTCCGCCCTGAGCTATTACGCGGCGATGGCAGTCGTCGGTTTCTATTTTCTGTCGAAACGGTGCGTGTTCCGCTTTTCCCTCCGGCTGATCAGCCGAAGAAAGATTGCGGAGCTGCTCTGCGGAGGGATCCCGGCCGGTTTTAACATGGCTTCGGCCGTGATCGCGGTATTTCTCCTGAACCGGGTTCTCAGATCGACAGGCGGCAGTTATGCGCTGGCTGCTTTTGCCGCCATTACGACGCTGGGCAATACGGCTAACTGCATCACAACAGGCATCGGAGGCGTTTCCCTGACACTCTCCGGGATTTTCCTGCATGAGGAGGATTATACCGGCCTTCGGATTCTGCTCCGGCTCTTATGCCGGTACGGCGTAATTCTGGGGATCGGGATGGGAGCTCTGCTGGGCGTGTTTGCGCCTGTGCTGGTCTCACTTTTCATTCCGGAAGCCGGAGAAGCGCAGCGTGCGGCGGTTCTCGGGCTGCGTCTGTTTGCAGCGGGAATGATTCCCTGCTGTATCAATAACGCTGTCAAGAACGCCTGGCAGGGAACGGGACGGGTTTCCCTGACTGTGCTGATCTCCCTGCTGGAAGGAACGGTTTTTCCTGTGGCGGCGGCTTTCGCCTTCAGCCGTTTTATGGGGACGGATGGTGCATGGCTTTATTTTCCGGCCGGGGAAAGCATGACTTTACTGTTTATCGGAATCCTCACAGCAGCGCTCACCCGGGCGGCTCCATGGCGGAACGATGCGGTCCTCCTGCTGAAGGAGGATTTCGGCGTTTCATCTGACAGGCTGCTGGAGATGGACATCCGCTCCATGAGCGATGTGACAGACGCGGCAGAACGCGCTGAACAGTTCTGCCGTGCCCACGGACAGAACGCAAAAATCAGCAATCATATTGCGCTGTGTATCGAGGAAATGGCGGCAAATACCATCAAGCACGGGTTCACCAGGGACCGGAAGCATCACGATCTGTCCGTACGCCTGCTGCAGAAGGAAGACGATCTGGTGCTGCGCTTCCGGGACGACTGCGGCGCGTTTGATCCGGTCAGCTATATTCCGAGGGACGGAAAGGATGCGCTGGGGATCCGCCTGGTGCTGGCGTTCGCGCAGGATGTGCGGTACACTTATGCCCTGAACCTGAACAACCTCTGTATCCGGATCGGTAAAGAGAAAGATCCGGCGACATAAAGAATCCGGCAGTTTCGAAAACTGCCGGGTCATTTTTATTCGGTAAGCGCCTGACGCAGCATCAGGACAGCGTTCTGATGCCGAAGCTTGACGGCTCCGTAACTCAGGTTCATCAGTTCCGCAATCTCTGTGAGCGGTTTGCCGTCATAGTAACGCAGCACGATGATATCCATCAGCTGCTGAGGGAGCTTCCTGAGCGCCGCGGCCAGTTCGCCGAGCGCTTCCGAGTTGAGCAGGTCTTCGTCAAGCTCAATGTTGTCGGAGAGGTTTTCGTCCAGTTCCTCAGTGGGCTTTGTCCGGCGGAAATGGTCGATTACCGTGTTCCGTGTGATGGTAAAGATCCAGGTGTTCAGGGATGCCTTGGACGGATCGAAGCCTTCGATCTTTCGCAGGATCTTTTCAAACACTTCCGAGTGAAGATCTTCCGCGTCTGCGCTGCTGTGCACCCTGGCGCGGATATATCCCATTACCTTGCCGCTGTATTCCGTATAGATCTGATCAAGATCTACGGTCTGCATTCCTTGTCGCCTTTCCGGTTTTTTTCATCCGGTTTTTGCTCGGGAATGCCCGCAGCGGCGACCCACTCCATTTCGTCCATGCTCAGCTCCTTTACGGCATAGCGTGAATGGACGGAATCGATCACCGACTGAAGCGCGGGGTTCCCCTCGTACTTCTGGAAATCGAACAGGGTTTTCAGTTTACCCTCCATGGTCGTCACCCTCCTTTCTAAGTGTCTCGCATCAGTTTATACGGCTGCACCCGGCAAGGCGGCAGTTCTTTGATGAAATTATTGTACATGTTTTTTCCTGAAAATGTCCAGTACCGGGTATGCTTTTTTTCGATGCCGGCGGTCAGATCGGAAAGATTGAAAGATAAGGCTTTTTCTGATAAAATAATATTTCAGACAAGCAAAACACCGGGAACGGGACATAAATCTGCCGATTCGGCGGATACAGACGAGGAAGACCAATGCTGACGATGATACTGAAGATGACCGGGATCACGGTGCTGTATGTGCTGCTGACCGTTGTGATCTGGAAATGGATGAACGGCAGGCGCATACGCATATGGCACCGGCTGCTCATCGGCCTGGTTTACGGCGGCTGCTCCGTTCTGTCCACGCATTTTGCCGTGGACTACAGCCAGATGGTGCTGAATGTCCGCGATCTCGGTCCGTTGATGGCAGGCTTGTTCTTTGATCCTTTCTCGGGTATTCTTGCCGGATTGATCGGCGGGATTGAGCGCTATATTGCCGGCACATACTGGGGCATCGGAAGCTTTACCAGGAGCGCCTGCAGTGTGTCCACCTGCCTGGCCGGCTTCCTGGCTGCCGCGCTTCGCGTCTGGCTGTTCAAGGAAAAGAAGCCTTCCGCGATCTTTGCTTTTATCCTGGGTGCGGTGATGGAAGTGTCCCACATGTATGCGATTCTCATCACTCACCGGGGCAATATGAACATGGCGATCTCTCTCGTGAAAATCTGCTGCGAGCCGATGATTCTTTTCACGGGTTTCGGCATGGCGGCCGGTTCCGCGGCGCTGAAGGTCCTGGCCGGCGAGTGGCGGAATCCGTTCCGTCCGCTCCGCAGGGAAGAGCAGCCGCTTTCCCGGCGCTTTCAGTTCTGGCTGTTTGTTGTGACGGTGGTGGTGCTGCTGTCTGGCCTAGGGGTTTTCTACGCGCTTCAGACACAGTCTGCCATTCAGAATGCGAAGAATATGGTAACCAATGCGGTTACCGATATCCGGGAATTCCATGCCGGCGAATCCTGGAGGAATGGGGACCGCCTGATGCTTCATGTGGGCAGGAACGGCGCCTATGACCTGATTCTGGACCGCCGGACGATCGTGGCGGGAACGCACGCGGATGAATTTATGACGGGGGAAGACCGGCGGCAGATTCTGGAAGCGCCGGAGAACGTATTCTTCACCGCGAAGGTTTTCGGGACGGAAGCCCTCTGCCGCATGGAGAATCTGGGCGATAATGTGACGGTGCTTGTGCAGGTGCCGTCGTCTGAGATTTATGCCGAGCGCGACGCGCAGGTATATGAGATTGCCTTCGCGGACATTCTGCTTTTTGCGGTGATTTATACGCTGGTTTCCCAGCTGGTGCAGCTGATAGTCGTGAACAATCTGAGCATGGTGAACGCTTCGCTGGCAAAGATTACCGGTGGAGACCTGGATGAGGTGGTTGATGTTCGCGGCTCCTCTGAATTCGCGTCCCTGTCCGACGATATCAACCAGACGGTGGATACGCTGAAGGGATACATCACAGCGGCGGAAAAGCGTATTGAGCAGGAGCTGGAATTCGCCAGAACAATCCAGGATTCCGCGCTGCCGAAAAACTTTGATTTTCCCCGCCGTGACTTTGAGGTGTATGCCGTCATGGATCCTGCAAGGGAGGTCGGCGGCGATTTCTATGATTTCTTCTTCGTCGACCAGAACAGGATTGCCCTGGTGATTGCCGACGTTTCCGGAAAAGGTATTCCGGCCGCGCTTTTCATGATGCGGGCGAAAACGGCGATCCGCGGCCAGGCTGAATCAGGACGGGAACCGGCGGATATCCTGTTCCGTACGAACAGCATCCTTTGCGAGGGCAATGAAGCGGAAATGTTCGTCACGGTCTGGCTGGCCATCGCTGATCTGCAGACCGGACAGGTGAAGTGTGCAAATGCGGGGCACGAGTATCCGGCCGTGATGCGCGCCGGAACCGGCTTTGAACTGCTCAGGGATAAGCACGGACTCGCGCTGGCGGCTATGGACGGTATGCGTTATACCGAATATGAGCTGCAGCTGAATCCCGGAGACAGGATCTTTGTTTATACTGACGGCGTGCCGGAGGCTATCAACAGCAGTATGGAACAGTACGGCACGGAGAGGATGATCCGGACGCTGAACGCCGCCGGGAACGCCACCCTCCGGGAAGCGCTTTCCGCCGTGCAGGAAGATATGGCAGCCTTTGCCGGTGAAGAGGACCAGTTTGATGACATCACCATGCTGGGTTTTACCTATATCGGATCCGGGAAGGCGATGACCGGTACGGAAACCTTGACGGTGAACGCAAAGAATGAAAACCTGGAGCAGGTGCTCGCGTTCATTGACCGGAAACTGGAGAAGGCTGACTGTTCTGTCAAAGCGCAGTACCAGATCCGCGTGGCGGCGGAGGAGATCTTCGTCAATATCGCAAGCTATGCCTACGGGCAGAATACAGGCGACGCCCGGATCAGCGTGAAGACGGAAGGCGGCAGTGCGGAAATTGTATTCCGGGACAGGGGCGATCCCTTCGATCCGCTGGCGAAAGCCGACCCGGATGTGACCCTTTCCGCGGAGGAACGCCAGATCGGAGGCCTGGGCATCTATATGGTCAAAAAAACCATGAACGAGGTGCTGTACCGCCGGGAAGGCGGAGAAAACGTCCTGACGATCCGGAAAAAACTGAAGTAAAACCAACCTGATCATACCATCCGCCAGCAGGAGGATAACAGACATGGAAAAGGGACTTTTCCGGCAAAAAAGCATTGACCGTATCTCTTCCCCGGAAGCGCTGCATGACTATATGCGGGTGACCAGCCCGCGGCTGTGGATGATCCTGGCTGCAGTCATATTGCTGCTGGTCGGGTTTATCGTCTATGCGTCCACGGTCACGCTGGAGAATACCAAGGCGGTCCGGGTACAGGTGGAGTATTATCACATGTCGGAAGAACAGACCGGAACAGGAGAAACGGCGGACGGCTTTCTGATAACCTGCAGCCTTCCGGCAAATCAGCTGGAGGTGGTCAAGACCGGTATGAAACTGCGTATCGGAGAGAATGAGGGGCACGTCAGCTGGATTTACTCGTCTGATGATGAGGACGAGATAACGCTCATTTTTACAATGGATCATATCAGCCATCCGCTGACCGAGGGTGAATATGACGCGGAGCTGGTCCTTGAGACCACCACGCCGATCAGTTTCCTCTGGAACTGACGATAGGAGCAGAAGATGGCGAAAAAGACTGTACTCAGGGCGCCTGTGAAGTCAGGAGTGGCTAAGGTGCCGGTGATTATGCAGATGGAAGCGTTGGAATGCGGCGCGGCCTGTCTGGCAATGGTGCTGGCTTATTACCGGAAGTGGATTCCGCTGGAACAGGTACGGCTTGACTGCGGCGTCAGCCGGGACGGCTCCAACATGAAAAATGTATATCTCGCCGCGCAGCACTACGGGCTGGAACCCCACGGATACCGCATGGAACCGGAAGGCCTGAAGGAGAGCGGATCCTTTCCCTGTATTATCCATTGGGAATTCAATCATTTTGTGGTGCTGGACGGATTCAGAAACGGAAAGGCCGTGCTGAATGATCCGGCCAGAGGTATCGTTCAGGTATCTATGGAGCAGTTTGACGAGTCCTTTACGGGGCTGGTGCTGACGTTTGCCCCCGGGGAGGGATTTGTGCCTTCCGGAAAACGAAGGAGCATGCTGGACTTTGCCTGCGGGCGCCTGAAAGGCGCTGGCCCTGCGGTGGCCTTTGTGGCGCTGACCTCCGTGATTATGTATCTGTTCGGAATCATCAACCCGGTCATGTCCCGGATTTTCTTTGACCGCCTGCTGACAGGAACAGCGCCGGACTGGCTCTATCCGTTCCTGGCGGTGATGACCACGCTGGCTGTGTTCCAGCTGATCGTTCAGTGGGCTCAGACGGTATACAGCCTGAAGATCAACGGCAAGATGGCCATCGAGGGCAACGCGGGATACATGTGGAAAATACTGCGGCTGCCGATGGATTTCTTTTCCCAGCGCATGACCGGCGATATTATGCAGCGCCAGGGAACGAACGCGTCCATCGCGGGTACGCTGGTGCAGACTGTAGCGCCGCTGGCACTCAATACAGTGATGATGGTCTTTTATCTGGTCATCATGATCCGCTACAGTATCCTGCTGACGCTGGTCGGCGTTGCCTCGTTGGCGATCAACCTGTTTACGGCACGGTATCTGGCTGAGAAACGAATCAATCTGACCCGTGTGCAGCTGCGGGACATGGGGAAGCTTTCTTCCGCGACGATGGCCGGAATCAGCCAGACGGAAACAATCCGCGCGTCCGGTGCGGAGGCGGGGTTTTTCCGCAGGTGGAGCGGTTATCAGGCGTCTGTAAACACACAGCAGGTCAAGTATGATACGCTGAGCGCGCGGATCGGCCTCATCCCTGAGTTCATCAGTACGGCAAGCAATTATATGGTGCTCCTCCTGGGCGTACGCCTGGCGATGAGCAACCAGTTCACGCTGGGTATGATCGTGACGTTCCAGGGCCTGCTCTCTGCTTTTATGGAACCGGCCATGACGCTGGTGAATGCCGGCCAGACCATTCAGGAGATGCGCACATCAATGGAACGGGTCGAGGACGTCATGAACTATCCGGACGACCCCGCAGTCACGAACGGCGCGGACTGTAAGGAAGCTGGTTTCGCCAAACTGAAGGGCGAGGTGGAGCTGAAACACGTGACTTTCGGCTATTCCCCGCTCAGTGAACCGATAGTGACTGATTTTTCCATGCACCTGAAAACCGGCGACAGGGTGGCAATTGTCGGCGCAAGCGGCTGCGGCAAGTCCACTGTCAGCAAGCTTATCGCCGGCCTGTATCGGCCCTGGGAGGGAGAAATCCTTTTTGACGGGAGACCGGTTTCCGGCATTCCGCGCAGCATCTTTACCGGATCTGTGGCTATGGTGGATCAGGAGATCGTGCTTTTTGAGGATACCATCGCCAACAATATCCGTATGTGGGATGAGAGCATTGAGGACTTTGAGGTAATTCTGGCCGCACGGGACGCGCAGATCCACGACGATATTCTGCAGCGGCCCGGGGGATACCGGGGCAGGCTGATTGAAAATGGCCGGGATCTTTCCGGCGGACAGCGGCAGAGACTGGAAATCGCGCGGGTGCTGGCACAGGATCCTTCCGTTATTATTCTGGATGAAGCGACCAGCGCGCTGGACGCTAAAACCGAATATGAGCTGGTGAAGGCTGTGAAGGACCGCGGCATTACCTGTATTGTGGTTGCTCATCGGCTGTCCACTATCCGCGACTGCGATGAAATCATCGTCCTCGAAAAGGGGAAGATCGTTGAGCGGGGTACTCATGAAGAGCTCTACGCCATGGGCGGCGTATATGCGGATCTTGTTACAAGCGAATAGGAAGGAGGGGTAATTCAGATATGAACTGGTTTGATGAACAGATCAAACAGCGGATGGACAGCGATCAGAACGTACTGGAAGACTCCTTTTTCCGCATGGCCAGTGTGGTGATGGATAAATGGGACGCGGAACGGATGGAGGATGACCGCCTGATTGCGAAGGAAGCCATCGACGACGTGCTGAAATATTACCGCCGGAAACCGGCGGAGATCCCGGAAAGCATTACGGACGTGGCTGAACAGCTGGAGCACGCGCTGCGTCCCGCGGGCCTGATGGTCCGGGACGTGAAGCTGACGGATAACTGGCAGAACGACGCCTATGGGCCGATGCTTGGCTGCATGAAGGAGACCGGCACCACCGTGGCGCTGCTGCCGGGGAGGTTTTTCGGATATTATTACAAGGATCCGGCTACGGGCAGAAAAATGCGTATAACCCGGAAAAATGCGGAGTTGTTCTCTCAGGATGCGCTGTGCTTCTATCAACCTCTGCCGATGAAAAAACTGGGGATTCCGGATCTGCTGCTGTATATGAAGAACAGTATCTCCGGCGGCGACATGACCCTGATTGTCCTGGTCACGCTGGCAGTTACGCTGATCGGCATGATTGAACCGAGGTTATACAGCCTGATTACGGGCACGGTTCTGAAAACCCGGAACATGAGGCTGATGATCGGCGCCGCGGTATTTCTGCTGTGCTCTGCCTTTGCGGCCAGGCTGATCAGCCTGGTCCGCACGCTGCTGATGAACCGGATCTACACACGGACTTCCCAGGCTGTGGAGGCGTCGGTGATGATGCGGATCCTGTCTCTTCCCGTCAGCTTTTTCCGGAAGTTCTCCTCAGGTGAACTGGCCAGCCGGGCGGGAAGCGTTACATCCCTGTGCGAGATGATTCTGAACAATGTTTTCTCCATCGGACTGAGCAGCCTGATGTCCCTGCTGTATGTGACACAGATTTTTCATTACGCTCCGGCCCTGGTCTGGCCGTCCATACTCATCACGCTGGCCACTTTGGCTGTCAGCGTGGCGGCGTCCCTGGTCCAGATTGGCATCTCCCGGAAAAAGATGAAGCTGAGCGCGGAAGAAACCGGTATGACCTACGCCATGCTGAACGGGATCCAGAAGATCAGGCTGTCCGGTTCGGAAAAACGGGTGTTCGCGCGCTGGGGAAGGCTGTACGCGAGAAATGCGAGACTGGAGTATAATCCGCCGGCGTTTGTGAAACTGAACGGACTGATCACCGCGGCTATTTCCCTGACCGGCACGATCGTGCTGTATTACCTGGCAGTCAGAACCGGTGTCTCGGAAAGCCAGTATTATGCTTTCAGCGCGGCATACGGACGGCTTTCAGGCGCGTTTTCGGCGCTGGCGGGCATCGCGATTTCGGTGGCTTCCATAAAGCCGGTGCTGGAGATGGCGGAACCGATTCTGCAGGCGGAGCCGGAAGTTGCCGAGGAGAAGAAGGGAATCTCCCATGTCAGCGGCCATATAGAGATGAGCCATGTGTCCTTCCGTTATGACGAGGACACCCCGTATATCCTGAACGATCTGAGTCTGAACATCCGGTCCGGGGAATATGTCGCGATCGTGGGACGTACCGGCTGCGGAAAATCCACGCTGGTGCGCCTGCTGCTGGGGTTTGAGAAACCGGAAAAAGGCGCCGTATTCTATGACGGCAATGATCTGAGCAGCCTGGATCCCCGTTCGCTGCGCAGGCACATCGGCGTGGTCATCCAGAACGGGCAGCTGTTCCAGGGAGATATCTTCTCCAACATTGCCATCTCCGCACCGCAGCTGACGCTGGACGAGGCCTGGGAAGCGGCTGAGACCGCAGGTGTTGCCCAGGATATCCGGGAAATGCCCATGGGAATGCAGACCGTGATTTCAGAGGGCCAGGGCGGTATTTCCGGAGGCCAGAAACAGCGTCTGATGATAGCCCGGGCGATTGCGCCCCGGCCGAAGATCCTGATTTTTGACGAGGCGACTTCAGCACTGGACAACAAAACCCAGAAGCAGATATCCGACGCGCTGGACGCGCTGGATTGCACCCGTATCGTGATTGCTCACCGCCTGTCCACCATCCGCAACTGCGACCGGATCCTGGTCATGGACAACGGTGCGATCATTGAGGAAGGGAGCTATGAGCAGTTGATCGGGAAAGGCGGCAGCTTCGCGGAACTGGTTGCCAGGCAGAGGCTGGATACGGAAGGGGATGGGAAAACCTCCTGAGGAATCTGCCGTTGATTTTCTTTACATTCCCTGATTTTCAAGTATAATAGTCCCATCCGCATCAGTTCAGCGCAGGCAGCCTTCGGCGCCGGACGCACCATGAACATAAAATGCGGAAATACATTTTCGACGGACATCCGAAAGGAGTCTGAACGGAGGGAAATATGTCCAGAGGTTTTCAATCGAAGAAACTGCGTTATCTTTGCCTGGTCTCAATGTTTGTTGCCATTGAGCTTTTGATGAAACTGGCCGGATTGGGCAATATTCCGATCAATCCATTGCTCAATGTGACATTAATGAATATTCCGGTCGCGATAGGCGCTATTCTGCTCGGTCCGCTGGCAGGCGCAATACTCGGAGCGACATTTGGTCTGACCAGTTTTATTCAACCCATGTCTGCGATGATAACCACTCTTTTCAGCATCAGTCCGGTTCATACAATCATTATGTGCGTATGCATGCGGACGATCATGGGATTGTGTGTCGGCTGGATTTACCGGCTTCTTGAGAAGAAGGACGGCAAAAAAATATTCAGTTATTACGGGGCTTCATTCTGCGCGGCTTTTCTGAATACGCTGTTCTTTATGGGGTACCTGGTTCTTGCTTTTTACCATACTGAATATATCCAGGATAAAGTCGCGACGATGGGCGCTTTTAATCCGCTCCACTTTATTATCCTTTTTGTTGGGACCAACGGACTGCTTGAACTGGTCGCGACAACGCTGATCGGCGGCAGCGTGGCAAAAGGCGTCGGTTATGCGCTGGGGAAAAAGGCAAAGCCTTGAGGAGAATCCGTATATGATCTTGACAATGGATATCGGCAACACGAATATTAAGACGGCGTTGTTCGACGGAAAGGAAATGTACAAGTACTGGCGCATGTCCACCAATATCACGTCCACTTCGGACGAATACGGCGTGCGCCTGATGTCCATGTTTGCCCATGAAGGCGTGAGCAGGGATGTGGTGGACGGGATCATCGTCTCCAGCGTCGTGCCGACGATCAATTACACGATCGAGCACATGCTGCTCAACTATATCGGCAAAACGCCGCTGTTTGTGGCGCCCGGTGTGAAGACCGGCATCAACATCCGGTATGAGAATCCCCGGGAACTGGGCAGCGACC
>CAMKEI010000016.1 GCA_946411525.1 uncultured Clostridia bacterium
CGAAGGAAATCTTGGAATCAGCTTCCTGGTTGACTTTGTCGATGTAGATCACATCGCCCTGGGATACACGGTATTGTCTGCCGCCCGCTGCAATAATGGCATACATGGGACAGCACCTCCTGATTACAATCTCGCCGGGATTCTGAGGTTGCGCGGAGCGCATTTGGACAGACCTCTCCCGAGCGGCTACCTGAATAAGATATCACTGATCTTCACAGCGTGTCAAGCCTTATTTTTTAAACTTGATTCCTTCCAGTTCAAATGTCCCGACCTGTTCGGAGAACCCGAACGCTAGCGCCTCCACGGAAGCCCTGCCTTTGGGGTCTGTTTTCACGACCCGGTTGATCTGCTTTCCCATGAAAGCCATTACGGCTGTCTGTCCGCCGTCCATATTGACCGCGACTGTACATCCCTGCTCTTTCATGATCTGCGCCAGATTTTTCATCATTACGCCGGTCGACCTCTTCAGCTTGTCGGATTTTCCGACCCTGCCCTCGCACAGAACCACAACATAATGACCCGGTTCTGCGACGCCGATCGCCAGTCTCGGATTGTTCGATCTGTTGGCTGTCGCGATATATTCGGTGAGCTCGCCGTTCCGGACCAGACAGGGACCGAAAGTGAACACTTCCGCCGCTCCGTCATTCAGGTACGACTCCGCGGTTTTGTCTTTGGAAGGATAGCTTTCGGCATGCCCGTCGTAATACAGCGCCAGCGTTTCATAGTTCGGCATCTTTACTTCTTTGATCTGGGGATCGTCATAGAGGACCGCGCCGTTCCGGATCTCGACTCCGACATGGCAGCTTTTATCCTCCTTTGCCCTTCCCGCCCTGTAAGTGTAATAGTCCGTGCTGGTGGCAAATACAATCTTCTGATCGGCCGCGATGTCTTTGATAAATCGTGGATCCTTCCGCGGGTTTTCCGGGTTTGAATTGACGGTACGGGGCAGTTCCCCCGCTTCAGTGTTGCACCAGATGTTCGCGGTAAAGACGTACAGTTCCTGATCCGGATCCTTCTTCTGCTCTTTTTCGAACGTTTCGTAAGTCCTTTCGATCACGACCCTCAGGGTGGAACTGACGTAGATGTAGTGTCCTTCTTCCTCATCTGCGAAGATGTACTCACCCTCATCCAGGAATCCCTGTTCATTCAGCTTCACATCCGCCCAGTCCGGCGGGGTTACGACCGCGAATTCTCCCTGTCTTTCTGTCTGCGCTTCCGCAGCCTGTCCGTCGCCCTGTCCGGGTTCCGTTTCAGGCGTCAGTTCTATTTCTTCTGTCTCTTCTGTTACTTCTGTTTCTTCCCATTCTTCCGCCGTTTCGGCCAGGTCTGTTTCGCCGGAGTCCTCCGGTTCCTGTTCTTCCGCCGGTGCTGTCACCGGTTCCTCGGCAGCTTCCGGCGCTCCTGCAGCTGGTTCAGTCTCCGCGAAGGTTTCAATATGTTCAAGGAAGTCCTGATGGGTTTCGTCCGGTCCCACCCGGGAGTCATACAGGCCGAAAACGTTGTTTGGATAACGCTTTACGCCATATTCATCCACAGAGAACACGACCCGCTTGCCCCCGTACTTATGCCCTTTTCCGGCCTGCGTCACATGCTTCGCGAAAGCTTCTTCCGAAACCTCGTTCGCAGTCCTGCCGCCCATGGAAGCAAGCGGAAGGTCCCAGTTGAACGCGGTAGATTCCGCTCTCAGCCCGTACAGGTGAAGATACAGTTTCTTGACTTCCCATGTGCCGTACTGCGCGACTGACTCCGGTCCGGACACTTCATCTGCGGCTCTGTCAAAACATTTCATGGCGGCGTCCACGAGCATCTTGTGCTGCGGATGGCCGTATTCTCCTTCCTGGTCCTGGGTCACCACAACTTCCGGCTTGTATTTCCGGTACATTTCCGTCACCCAGTCCAGCACCTTCTCCTGACCGCCCATGTCCTTGTATGCCCGTTCGATTTTGGGCGGATTGCTGTATTTGTCGGCAAAAGGCCCGAATTCAGGATACACCCGGACTCCCATTGTCCACAGGCCGTTCAGCGCCTCGCTCCGGCGGGTTGTGTTGGAGGAAGTCAGGTAGGCAACTATGATATTTTTTCTCTGTTCTGCGGCATACCAGGTAATCGCGCTCCCCAGAAAAAGCACGTCGTCGTCCGGATGTGTCGCAAGGAACAGAATATCCGTTTTTCCGGACGGTTCCTTCCATTGCTGCACCCAGTCCGGTATCTCGCCTTCCCCGAAAGCGTAAATCTCATTGAAACCCATGACGTTCTTCTTATCCATTGTTGATATAATCCGGATCTTTTTCAGCCCGTCCAGCCGGAAGAACGCGTGATGAAACCGGGGATTCCCTCCCTCGGCCACAGTGACCCAGTCGTCGCCGTTTGCTTTCTGGATCACATAGGAGTCCGGCATCTTCTGGAAGCACAGATACAGTCCGTAGACCGGCTTGTCGGAAGAAATGATGATCCACGGATCCTTTGTGCTGCTGCTCTCCCAGAACGAAGTATACTTCCCGTCCGTGATACAGCTGATCTTGCCGGGTTTGTCAACGGTTTTTATCTTCAGGCTGTCCGTCAGGTCTTCCGCTTCCCCTGCCAGTGCCGGCACGGCGGCAAGCACCAGCAGCACCAGCAGAACCGTCAGCAGGATCTTGAACTTGTTCATGCGTCTCATATCCTTTATCAGCGTTATTCCGCCCGGAGCGCATCCGCAAAGGATTCCGCTCCGAAACGTTCCGGCAGTCCCAGCCATTCGGCGCATGTCGCGCCGATATCCGCGAAGGTTTTCCGGGTGCCGAGGTCTGCCTCATGCTTCATGCCGGGTGTCCAGGCCAGGATCGGAACATACTCCCGGCTGTGGTCCGTGGACTGAATGAAGCATGGATCGCAGCCATGATCCGCTGTGATGATCATCAGATCACCGGGCTTAAGCAGCGACAGCATTTCCTCAAGGCGCCTGTCGAAGGATTCCAGCGCAAATGCGAAACCTTCCGGATCGTTCCTGTGTCCGTACTGCGAATCAGTATCCACAAGGTTGGTAAAGCACAGCCCATCAAAATCCATGTTCATAAAGCGGATCAGCGCGTCCAGGCAGGCCGGATTCCCCGCCGCGTGATCGCTCTGTGTCAGTCCGCGGTGCGCGAAAATATCCTCGATCTTGCCGACGCCGATACTTTCCAGGCCAGCTTCCTGCACCGCATCAGGCAGCGTTCTTCCGCAGGGCGGCAGGGAAAAGTCGCGGCGGTGCCCGGAGCGGATGAAGTGTCCGGGTGTTCCGAAAAATGGCCTTGCGATCACCCGGCCCACTCCCAGCTCTCCCTGCAGCATTTCCCGGGCCGTACGGCAGAATCCGTACAGCGTTTCCGGCGAAAAGATATCCTCATGGCAGGCGATCTGGAACACGCTGTCTGCACTGGTGTACACAATCGGCGTATGGTTTTTCATGTGTTCCTCGCCGAGTTCTTCCAGGATCACCGTTCCGGAAGCCGGCTTGTTCCCGATGCACCTGTGGCCGATTGCTTTTTCATACGCTTCGATAAAGGAAGCCGGAAAACCGTCCGGGAATGTGGGAAAGGGGGTCCGGACCTGCACGCCGGCAATCTCCCAGTGCCCGGAAGTCGTATCCTTCCCTTTGCTCTTCTCCATAGCCCGGCCGTATGCGCCGCAGACCGGGCCGTCCCACTGATATCCGGTACCCGGGATCTGCCCAAGGCCCAGGGAGGCCATATTCGGCAGTTTCGGATTGCACTTTGCGATGACGTGTCCCAATGTGTTCGTGCCCACGTCTCCGTATTCAGCTGCGTCCGGCGCTTCTCCGGCGCCGACGGCGTCCAGCACGGTCAGAAAAACTCTGCTCATGTTTCCTCCTCCTTTTCGATCCATGGCTCTTCGCTGTAATCGGGATCCGCCTCCGGCAGATGTTCACACACCATCAGGAAAGCGTCCTCGTTATTGTCTTCATAATAGCGTTTCCGCCTGCCGACGGAAACAAATCCCAGGCTTCTGTACAGATTCTGCGCCCGCAGGTTGCTGACCCGCACTTCCAGCGTGGCATAGCATGCGCCGAGATTGGACAGAATCTGCAGCAGTTCCGCGGTCAGCTTTTTGCCGATCCCGCGGCCCCGCGCTTCCTCCTTCACGGCAATATTGGTGATATGGCTCTCATCCAGGATCACCCATGCGCCGGCGTAGCCGAGGATCTGTCCGTCCTCTTCCGCCACCAGATACCGGGCAACCGCGTTTCGGGTCAGCTCCTGCCGGAAACTCTCGCGGCTCCAGGGCCGGGCGAATGTCTCCTGTTCAATGGCCGCTACGGCGTCCACATCCCTCAGCCGCATGAAGCGGATCACCGGCTCATTCATGCCCCATGGCCTCCAGCAGCTTTTTGTTCTTCTGTGCGTTCGGCGGCCGTAGATAAGTCGCCTGAAGTCCGAGGTAATCGGTTTTTTCCCCTTTGTTCAGCGCGATCCATCCCGCCGCGGAAGGCCGCAGATAGCTGCGGAAAGGGGGCGCAAACACAGCCTTTTCCCCCAGGCTGGCACTGATTGCCCTGCGGTGAACCGGAACTCCATCCCCTACAAACAGAAAACGGTTATCCAGCGTTTCCGCCTGTTCCAGATAATCCTCGAGCTTCATCGGCGCATCACCGGTCAGCCGCTCTCCGTTCCGGAAAACCGCTCCGTAGACCTGGCCTGCCCGGGCGTCCTGAATTGGGCAGACCGCACCGTCATAGCATCCAGCCGACTCGGCCAGCGCTTCCAGCGCGTCCACCGGAATACAGGGAATTCCGGCTCCGTGAGCCAGCCCTTTGGCTGTTGCCACGCCGATACGAACGCCGGTAAAGCTTCCGGGGCCCGTCACCGCAGCTATGGCGTCCAGATCCTTCAGTTCCGTCCCTGCCGCGCTCAACGCCGCCTCGATCATAGGCATCAGGCTTGCCGAATGGGTATTTCTGTTCTGCGCGGTATATTCGCTGTATACCTTCTCTTCATCCATGACCGCCGTGCCGCATACCGGGCCGGAAGTGTCGATCACCAGTATCTTCATCTGTCTGCCGCCTCAATCCAGGGATATTTCACGGAATCTTCCGCGCGTTTCCTCTGTAATCCGCCGGGTGTTTTCTCCGGTGGCTTCGATACAGATCCGCAGGCAGTCCTCCGGGACGGCGTCCGGGCATCTGCCCGGCCATTCCACCAGCGCGATGCCGTCTCCGCCCAGATACTCATCCATGCCCAGCTCATACAGTTCTTCGGCGCTCTCCAGCCTGTACCAGTCAAAGTGGTACAGCGGCACAGACCCGCTCTCATAAACATTCAGAATTGTAAAGCTCGGGCTGGTGACCGTCTCCTGTACCCCGAGCCCCTTGGCCACGCCCCGGGCCAGTTCGCTTTTTCCGGCACCCAACTCACCTTCCAGCAGGATCACGTCTCCCGCCCTCAGCTGTTCAGCCAGCCGTTTCCCCAGTGCCTGTGTCTCAGAAGCGCTGTGTGTCACAATCATAATTCTACTCTCGCCGCACCAACCGGCCGAATATTCAGCACCTTGCAGGCACCTTCCCCGAACGCGCGTTCCATGACTTCCACAAACGCTGCGATCTTTTCCGCTGGTACAAAATTCAGTGTTGTTCCCGCAAAACCGCCGCCATGGATCCGCCACGCGCCGGTCCCCCTGAGCTGTTCCTCCGCGAGGCACAAAGCCAGGCTGAGGCTCTGGTCACGGTTATCCGCAAACACATTCTGCAGGTACATATAGCTTGATCTTCCGCTGTCGATAATCAGCTGCAGGAAGTCTCCGATCCTGTCTTCCTTCAGGGCCGCCACCTGCTGCGGCACCCGTTCGTCCTCCCGGATGAAATGGAATGCCCGCAGAATCGCCCGGTCGCTGACCTTTGCGCGGAGCTCATCCGCTTTTTCCGCCAGCTGTTCCGCTGTCAGCCCGCGCAGTACCGATTGCCCGAAGCATTCCGCCACACTCTTCATCTCCGCGGGTATCGCCGCGTACTGATCCGTCAGGTTTGCGTGAGATCCTCCCGTTGCCACAACCACCAGCGCGTAGCCTTTCCGGGCAAAGTCATAGGAGATTGCCTCCACCTCCGGATGATCCGTATTCCGGAAATCGACCGTCACAAGGCCGCCGGCTGCGCTGGCCATCTGATCCAGCAGCCCGGAGGGTTTCCCGAACCACAGGTTTTCCGCCTGCTTGCTGATCTGCGCCCGCAGCACATATGGCATGTCGAAACGGTTATACAGGCTGTCCAGCACCCCGGTGAGCATGACCTCCAGCGCCGCGGAACTGCTCAGTCCGCTGCCGCCGGCTACTGTGGAAGTCACCGCTGCGTCGAACCCGCCGATTCTGTATCCCGCCTTTTTCATGCCGGCCGTCACGCCGCGGATGAGCGCCGCGGTAGTCCCTTTTTCCTCCGGCTTCACAGACAGATCGGACAGATCGATCTCAACAGGAGCATATCCCTCGCTGTGAAAGCATACTTTCAGATCTTCCCGGGGACTGACTGCGCACAGCGCATCCAGGTTAACGGCTGCTGCCAGCACACGGCCGTGATTGTGATCTGTATGATTTCCGCCGATCTCCGTCCTGCCGGGTGCGCTGATCAGCTGTACGTCCTCCCTGTCCCCGAACAGTTCCGCGTGCCGGCGGATCAAAGCGGCGTAACGTTCCCGCTGATGATTCAGCAGGACTTCATCATTCCCGTACAGATACCGGAGCCTGGCGCTTGCCTGCTCCGTCTCCAGTTTCCGGATTTTTCCCTCAGCATAACCCATTGCATTATCCCCCTGTCTGTTACCGGACGGCCGCCTGCCAGAGGCTGA
Organism: uncultured Clostridia bacterium; assembly: GCA_946411525.1. GTDB lineage: Bacteria > Bacillota > Clostridia > Christensenellales > Aristaeellaceae > Aristaeella. The sequence goes on from CAMKEI010000016.1 coordinate 6,813, forward strand.
TCATCTCCTGCAGACCTTTCTTTTCCACCGTTCTGCAGAAGATGTCCCAGTTTTCATCCGTCAGTTCGATATCGCCCGTCACAAACCGCGCCATGGTTTTTTCAGCATACCGGGAAAGATCATTCTGGATCTCATCCACCCTTTTTTCCGATTCCGCGTTCAGCGTTACCGGCGGATAAGGGAGGATGCTGTACTGTTTCAGTCTGCTCATCGCTTCCACGGCATTCCGTGTATCCTCGTCCCTGTACTGCATCTGGAACGTCTCGTCTGTATACCCCGGTGCGGTCCCTCCCTCGCTGATGGTATGGGTTGGAAGGATCTTGTTTGCCACTGTTTCCAGGGTAGTGTTCCATTCCCACATGCCGTCGTCGGTCCGGATATAGTCTTCTCCTTCAACGCCGTAATATGCCAGCCTGTTTCCGTCTTCCGTATAAAGAGTGTTCACCCATGCGACCAGCCTTTCCGGCTGACCGCAGGCGGATGTGACGGCAAAAGTTCCCCGGACCAGGTCACCCGTCAGGTCGCGGTAAATCTGCTTTCCGTCATACTGCAGAGGATCCAGCAGGGAATACTGTTTCAGCGCAGCCTGCGGAACAACCGTCAGCGGCGTGGCGGTCATAATCATTCCGTACGGAATGGTTTTCTTTTCATCTGTGATCTGCCGCATGCTGTCCGTATAGGTAAACCCGTTCCGGTCGAGCAGTCCTTCCTCCCACAGCTGATGAAGCCAGGACAGGAACGCCCTGTTTTGGTCCGATGTCAGGGAGGATGTAACTGTTCCGTCCCTTTCCGTCACATAATAGTCGTTGTCCACGATACCGAACGCGTGCGCGAGGAACCGAAGCTCCCACATGCCGATAAATGATAGCGGAATCTCATCCTGCTGGTAGTTGCCGTTCGGATCTCCGGTTTTAAACGCACGGAGTACCGCTGTCAGTTCTTCCGCCGTGGTCGGTGTTTCCAGTTTCAGTTTGTTCAGCCAGTCAGTATTGATCCACATGGCGTCATTGTTCTGGAGGGTATTGACTGCGGGCAGGCACGGAATGGCGCCGTCCTCCATTGTGATCGCTTTTTCCCATTCCGGATGTTCCTGAAGGAGTTTCCACAGATCCGGCGCATATGTTTCAAGGTAGGGTTTCAGATCGATGATACAGCCGTTCTGATACAGATCGCGTACTTCATCGGCTCCCATTTCCGCCTTGAACAGCACGTCCGGAAGGTCTTCACCGGTCAGTATTTCCTTTTTGCGTGCTGACCACTGGTCAGAATCGGTGTACTGGCGGAACTGAAACGAGATACCGGTTTTTTCCTGCATCCGTGCAAAAAAGAGATTTGTATCCCATACACGGTATGTTACTCCGCCGTCATAGCCTTCCATGATATAGTCCGGCGCCGTCTGCGTCGTGTCGGCGCAGGCTGTGGAAAAAAGCATCGCAAAGATCAGGATCCAGACTGCTCCTCTGCGCATGTTAGCCCCTCCTGAAATCATATACATTGACATGATATTATATCCTACTCCCGGTTTTTTTACCAGCATTCTTTTCTCCTCGCACGCAAAGAAAAAGGACGGCGGTCTGACGACCGCCGTCCGGTTGAACCTGATTACTTTTTCTTCCTCATAAATCCGGGAACCCCGTGTGTATCTGTTTCCATAGCGGGATTCTGCGGAACCGCATGGAATCCGCCTGTCTGCCCGGTTACCTGGCCGTTGCTGTTGAATACCGGCTGATAGTTCGCGGGCTGTGCGGCAAATGCGGGATTGGGCTGAGGCTGCCCGGCTCCCTGATTCATCGCGAATGGCTGAGTTGCCTGAATGGGCTGTTGCGGCGATGTCTGCTGGTAGCTGAATCCTGTCTGGAAGGAGCCTGTGTTGACCATGCCCGGCACACCCATGCTCGGCCGGCTGCTGCTCATGAACGTGGGGACTTCTCCGGTGTTCCCTGTGGAGAAGGGACTTGCCGGCGTCGCTGCAGGCGTATCAAAGACGGAACGGTTTGCGGAAGCTTCAGACCTGGCAAAGTTGGTCCCGAAGGATCCGAACAGACGTTCATGCTCAATCTCACGCGGCTTGCGGGCAGGTTCCTTGGTCGGGAACGGTGTCTTTTCGAAGCCGGTGGCGATAACAGTGATGCGTACTTCGTCCTTCATCGTCTCGTCGATGCCGGCGCCGAAGATAATATTCGCGTCGGGATCCGCCGCTTCCATAATCAGGTTGGCTGCCTCGTTGATATCGACAATGGAAATGTCCTCGCCGCCTGTCACGTTGATCAGCACGGCGCGGGCGCCGTCAATATTCGTCTCAAGCAGCGGAGAGGAAATCGCGTTCTTGGCCGCTTCGACCAGCTTGTTCTCGCCGCTTCCGATGCCGATGCCCATGTGGGCCATTCCGCCGGATTCCATAACGGTCTTGACGTCCGCAAAGTCCAGGTTGATCATCGCGGGCACAGCAATCAGGTCGCTTATGCCCTGGATGCCCTGGCGGAGCACATCGTCCGCGATGCGGAAAGCTTCAAGCATGGTCGTTCCCTTGTTGACTACCTGGAGCAGACGGTCATTGGGAATGACCACCAGCGTATCAACATGCTGCTTCAGCTCGGCAATGCCGGCTTCGGCGTTTTTCATCCGCTGTTTTCCCTCAAAATTGAAGGGCTTTGTCACCACAGCGATCGTCAGGGTGCCCAGGTCACGGGCAATCTCAGCAACGATCGGGGCAGCGCCGGTGCCGGTACCGCCGCCCATGCCGGCAGTGATAAACACCAGATCCGCGCCTTTCAGGGCGGAAGCGATTTCTTCCCGGCTCTCCTCTGCAGCACGGCGTCCCACCTCAGGGATCGCGCCGGCGCCGAGACCCTTGGTCAGCTTTTCGCCGATCTGGATCTTGACCTGTGCGTTGGTCTGATTCAGGGCCTGCCGGTCCGTGTTGACGGAGATGAATTCAACTCCCCGCAGACCGGCATCCACCATACGGTTCACGGCGTTGTTTCCGCCGCCGCCGCATCCGACTACCTTGATCGATGCGAAGGTGCTCTGTTCTTCATTCTGGAATTCGATCATGTTCTTAACCTCCCAACAGACTGCGGAAAAAGTCTTTGATTTTTCCTCCTGCGCCGGCTGCCGGCTGGCGCTGCTGCTCGATTGTATCGATGATCAGGTCCATCAGTCCGAGCGCGCTGGAGAAACAGTGGCTGTTCAGTTTGGTTGTACGGCGGGGTGTCTCCTGTACAGGGCGCCCGAGCCGGCCTGCGAGATATTCCTTGCCGCCGCGGTTGAAGCTCAGTCCGCCGCCGGTCAGGAAAACGTTGGACCAGCTGCCCAGTCCGCCGAAATCGTCGTCTACCGCCTCTTTGATCCTGGCGCAGATGTCATCCAGTTCCTTGCACAGAACCGGCTTGACCTGGTCTCTGGTGAAAGCGGTGCCTTTCTGTCCGTCTGTGCCGGGAACTTCATAGGTTTCTCCCGAGGTCTCGATTCCGTATACGAACTTGCGTTTGATATCTTCGGCGGCGTCCAGCGAAATGTCCAGTTCCTCGGCAAGCGCGACCGACAGGTCTCCGCCGCCGACGTCCAGTACCTTGTGGTAAATAATCGCGTCTCCTTCCACGCCGATAATCTCTGTGTTCAGATAGCCCATGTCGATCAGGACGGATGTATGGTCGCGTTCCTGTTCGCTCAGATACAGCATGGCTTCACCGGCGGAAGTCGAATAGAATCCTGTAACCACAATGCCGAGATCGGCCATCCTGTTTGTCACGTCGTCAATAAAGAACCTGTTGCCCACGGCGAAGCTGATGAAAGCGGTCATTTCGCGTCCCTTCATGCCGACGGGCTCAAGCGTCTTCTTCCCGCTGTCCACCATAAACCAGGCGGGGCTGGAATGCACGACGACGCCGGGCACGTTGGCCAGGTTTTCCGCGGCCATGCTGAAAGCTGTCTTGACATCTGACGCGGTAACCCGCGGATCCGTTCCCTTCAGCGGAACCGTTACCTTTGTGGCATATACATGGGTAAAGGCGCCGGGAACACCGACGTTGATTTCCTTGATTTTGCTGCCGGACTGCTCTTCTGCGTCCGCAATGGAACGGCGGATTGCTTCGTCCAGCATGCCGGGATTGTTCCAGCCTTCTTCGAGATAACCGTCATATTTTGTTACGCCGGCCGCCGTAATATCACAGCGCTGACTGCCGCTGTTCTCAGCAACGAGCGTAACAATCTTGCTCGTACCGAAATCAATGGCTGCAACCGTTGTCTTCATAGGTTTCTCATGCCCCCCGTTTTCCGGATCCCGTTGACAGATCGCGGTCAGTTACTACAAAATAATATACACCTTCAAGGATTATACCCTCTTCAGGCCGTTATTGCAATAGTTTTGCAATTATTTATTACGATTTTCTGCGTTTTTGTAACAATTTTATCAGACCGGTTGCCGTCGGACTTCCGCATGGATAAACAGAATTCACGGAGAATGATTCACGGTGAATAGATCGGGACTTCGGGATTTGTTACATTGATGGTGCCGCCGGTCTGTCCGAGCCGGATCAGTTCCTCCTGAACCAGCAGCAGGCTCCGGAGTTTGGCGTGAATGTTGGTCCGGTCTCCCAGCGCCGCCGTGTATCCGCCGCGGGTAGCCAGCAGGATGGAATTGGTATCGCTGACATCCGCTTCCTTGATCTGGTTGATGCAGCCGAGAACTTTCATTTCCAGAAAGAGCTCCGTAAAAATGCTCTTCTGCGTTTCATTGCCAAGATTGATATACTGGCCGACCAGGGTGTTGGAACGCACTTCCAGCCCTTTGATTTCCACCAGATTCTGGGGCTGTTCGGACGGGTTTTCGGATTCGTACAGCACCATGCGGTTCTTGTCCATCACGTACATGATGCCGCAGTAGGTCAGCCAGCAGCAGGGTTCCCTTTCCCGTATGGACAGGATAACGGTGGATGGCATTTCACGGGCCAGATACCTGAATTGCAGCCGGTAGTCGGAGGTGATCCTTTCCTCCACAGTCTTCTCGTTCAGGGAAAGGATACTGTCTCCGCGGTGAATGCCGCTTGCCCTGATGACTTCTTCCGCCGGGATCGATTCGTTTCCGGTCACAATGATCTGTTTAACGCTGAATACGGCGAAACGAAGTACAAGCAGTAGTGCCGTCAGGACCAGAACGACACCGGCAATTACCCGGACCGTACTCGGCCTCGCCTGCTTTCTGCTTGTCTTTGCCTGTCCGTTTTCTGTATTGATTTTTCCGGAATCGGATATGCTCTGATATCCTGTTCCGGGAGAATTCCAGAAGTCGCCGATATGTTCAGTCACATTTTCCGAACGGCTTTCTCTCAGCTCAGGTGCATCCTCAGGTTCGTCGAAAGGGTTGTCGTTCAACGGTGCCGGACCGAACCAGGTATTCCGCTGCCAGTCACGGACGCCGTCATTGTTCCCGGCTTGCCGTGACCGCTCGCCCGCAGTTCTGGGCCGGTAGTTGTCCTGCGGTCCCTGCACTGGCTTTTCCCCCTTCTGCGACAGTTTGTTGCGGTCCGGATACTGAACTGCACGTACAAATCAGACCAAAGTCTGTTTTATAGTTCTTTTACGATTTGTTTGAAGACGCGGCCGCGTTCTTCATAATCCTTAAACATGTCAAAGCTCGCGCATGCCGGGCTCAGCAATACGCACCAGCCTTTCCCGGCAATCCCGCGGGCGGTCTCCACCGCCTCGCGCAGGGAACCGGCGTCCGTCAGATTGGTAAAACCGACCCTTTCCAGATCCCGGCGGATCAGTCCTGCCGTTTCGCCGATCAGTACGGCGTGACGGATCATCGGGCTGTTGATGATTTCACGGCACAGCGGATCAAAGGATGTATGCTTGTCATATCCGCCGAGGATGATCACGGTCGGCTGGCTCATCGTCTGTACCGCCTTGATGGTTGAATCCACGTTGGTCCCCTTGCTGTCGTTGATATACTCCACACCATCCAGTTCACGGACCGATTCTATGCGGTGCTCCACGCCGCGGAAGGTTTTCAGGCTGTGCCTGATCACCGGCGCCGGAACATTCATCGCGGCGGCGACGCAAACGGCGCCCAGTGCATTCTCCAGATTGTGGGGGCCTGGAATATAGACTTCCTCTGTCCCGCACACCTTCTTCTCATTTCCGTTCATCCGCAGAATGATCTGCCCGTCCCTGACAAACGCGCCTTCCCTGACTTCCTTCTTCCGGCTGAAGAAAAGCACATGGCTTTTCACCTGTCTGCTCAGTCCGTCAAGTCCGGGATCATCCGCGTTGAACACAGCGTAATCTGAGGCCGTCTGGTTCCGGAACATCCGCATTTTCAGAGCTGTATATGCCTCCATCGTACCGTGCCGGTTCAGATGGTCTTCGGTAATATTCGTCAGCAGCGCCACATGCGGATGGAAGGTATCCGCTGTTTCCATCTGGAACGAAGACACTTCGCATACGATCACGTCTTCCTTCCGGCTGATCAGAGATGCAAGGGAGAAAGGATATCCGATATTGCCTACCACATGGGTTATTTTACCGCTGTTGGAGAATATTTCACCCAGCAGGGAAACTGTCGTCGTTTTGCCGTTTGTGCCGGTTACGGAGACCAGCGTTCCCCTGGAAAGCTGGGCTGCAAGTTCCAGTTCACCGATCACGTAAATGCCCATTTCCTTTGCCTTTACGACAAAGGGGACGGTGTCCGGAATGCCGGGAGAGATGACCAGGCAGTCCTTCCCCTCCAGCAGTTCCATGGCGCCGCAGCCGAAGCGGCGTTCCAGTTGCAGCCCTTCCAGGGGTTTCAGCTGCTGACCGAGCTCCTCCTCGGTTTTTGAGTCGTTGACTGTCACTTCCGCTCCGGAAGCACGCAGCAGCTGTGCCGCCGCTACGCCGCTCCGTGCCATGCCTACAACCAGGACCTTTTTCTTCTCAAAATCCATATGTTATGCTCCTCAGAATGACGCGCAGACGCTGATCACGGCGATCAGGCACAGCAGCATCGTGATCCCCGCATACATGCTGACAATCTGTGTCTCTGTATACCCTTTCTTCTCAAAGTGATGGTGGATCGGGCTCATCAGGAAAATACGCTTTCCGTGGGTAAGCTTATAGTAATACCGCTGCATGATGACGCTCACACTGCTCATAATCGGCGTGAAAAAAATGAGAAGGAGCAGCATGGGCTGCCGCAGCAGCAGTGCGATGGCTGCGGTCGCCCCTCCCAGCAGCATGCTGCCGGTATCGCCCATAAACGTCTTTGCCGGATACCGGTTAAACCGGAGGAATCCGATGCAGGCGCCCGCCATGCTCATGGCAAAAACTCCGGCGGTCGCCGCGCCGCCGGCAGCGTTCTTTCCGGTCAGTGCGGACGTAACTGTGATAATCATGCAAATCACTGCCCAGGCAGAGGAACTGATCGCAGTAACCGTACCGAGCAAGCCGTCCAGGCCGTCCTGAAGATTGCTGCTGTTAACGATAAAAATCACCAGCAGCGTCATCACGGGAATATAGAAAAAACCCAGATCCCATTCCGATCCGGTGAAAGGGATCCGGATGGCGCTTCCGATCCGCGGAGAAAAATAGCAGTATAAACTGAAACCCAGTGAAACAATTACCTGGCCGGCAATTTTCTGCCACGGGCTCAGTCCGTCATGACGTTTTTTGACTGCTTTGATATAATCGTCCGCAAAGCCTACTGCCATGCTGAGAAAGGAAACTGCCAGCAGCGGAAGGATGTAGTCCCAGATACCGTCCCATTCCGCGGGATGACAGATCAGGCTTCCAAGCAGGATGCCTGCAGCCATCATCAGCCCGCCCATAACCGGCGTACCCTGCTTCTGCTGATGGCTTGGTCCAAGCTCGTAAATTGTCTGTCCGAAATGCAGTTTTTTCAGGTACCGGATCAGCCGCGGGCCGGTCAGGAGAGCTGCTGCCAGCGCAATCAGAGCGGCGCCGATCATCCTGTAATACATACCGTCACTCCCTTATTCCTGTTCTTTTCTCATTTCCAGCAACAGGTCGCTGACAATAACCTTTTCATCAAAGGGACGTTTGATTCCCATGATCTCCTGATAGGTCTCATGGCCTTTTCCGGCAAGCACGATCACGTCTCCGTCCTCTGCCATCCGCAGTGCGCGGCTGATCGCTTCCCGACGGTTCTCAATCACCTCGTACGGTTTGCCGGTTGGTTTGATCCCCTTCTCAATCGCGGCAAGAATGACCATCGGATTCTCTGTCCGCGGATTGTCAGATGTCAGAATGCAGTAGTCTGCAAGCCGGCCGCCGATCTCGCCCATCATGGGACGCTTTCCTTTGTCACGGTCACCACCGCACCCGAACAGGGCGATAACCCGGTTCCGGGTGAACTGGCGCACTGTCTTCAGGATGTTTTCCAGTGCGTCCGGAGAATGGCTGTAGTCCAGGATGACCTTGTACGGCGTTCCGGTCTGCAGTACCTCGATACGTCCGGGAACTCTGGTGACCGCTTCCAGCCCGGCCTTGATCATATCCGGGGCAATTCCCATAATCAGCGCGCAGCTTGTTGCCGCCAGCGCATTGTAAACGTTGAACATACCGGTCATCCGCATCTGGATCGCAATCTGGTTCATCCCATGCAGCTGTACGTTGAATCGTGCGCCTTCCTCCGTAATTTCGATGTCCCGCGCAAAAACGTCGGCATCCACGCAGATCCCGTAAGTGATATGGGGACAGCTGATGCCGTCCTTCAGTTTTTTGGAAGTTTCGTCGTCCGCGTTCAGCGCAGCGTTTCTGACCATACCGCTGGTAAAAAACAGCTTCTTGGTCTCAAAATACCGCTCCATGGTATAGAAATAATCCAGATGGTCCTGGCTCAGGTTGGTATAGCAGCCCACTTCAAAATTCATACCGTCCAGGCGGTTCATATCGATGGCGTGCGCGGAAACCTCCATGCAAACCACCTTCACACCCTCATCGGCCATCATGCGGAGCATTTTCTGAAGGTCGATGGGATCCGGCGTGGTCAGTTTGCTGTCCAGATGCTGTTCTTCCACCACCGTGCCTGTGGAACCGATGATCCCGCATTTCAGGCCGGCCTTCTCGCAGATACTCTGAAGCAGATAGGTGGTCGTGGTTTTTCCCTTGGTTCCGGTTATCCCGATCATACGCATCTGCCGGGAGGGATGGCCGTAAAACGCATCGGCAATCCGGGCCATGGCCGCGCGACCGTTGTTTACCCGGACCTGCGGGATATTCATCTGAACAAAATGCTCCACGATCAATGCCACACAACCGTTTTCCACGGCTTCCCAGGCATAGTCATGCGCGTCAAACCGGGCGCCGACGATACAGAAAAACAGCCCCGCGTCGGCCTTCTCCCGGCTGGAGGATACCAGTTCCCGGATTTCCGTGTTCATATCTCCGCGGGTTTCCTCCACATAGGGGAGTTCCGTCAGCAGTTCCCACAATTTCATGCCTGTCCACCTCATCACTCTGGCTGGTTCAGCCTCATATAAGATTATCACAAAAATGCTTCTTTTTCCACCCGATGGAAATACGAAATGGGAGACCGAGCATTTCAGTCTCCCGCATAGGAAGTCATTCTTCCCTCCAGATCCGCGTTCTCTGCGGCTTTTTCCGCCGTCGAAACCGTCAATTGCGCGTTGGCAGGTACTGTCAGCCGGATCGTTCTGGCGCCGTTGGATGAAATCAGGTTCAGTTTCACCGCTTCCGTGCAGACGGCGGCGCTGCCTGCCGTCAGATCGATCTCAGCCTGAAGCCGTTCGTTTCTGGCTTCCAGATCCCGTATGGAGGAATTCAGCTTGCCGATCGTCCGCCCGCCTGTTCCGATGCCTGCCAGATCCGCCGCCAGCAGGATGGTCAGCAGGACGCCGATGATCACCAGCGCGGTAATCGCTGCATCCCACCGGATCCCTTCGGAGGAGATCAGGCGTCTCCTGGGTTTTGCTTCTTCAATGACCGGAATCCGGTTGCTGGCTGCCATACCGCCGGTCCAGTCCTGTGTCTGATGAAACGATGGGAGTGAGGCGGAACAAGTCATTCTTGACCGATGAATATCCGCCTGCTGCTGACGGAACTCTGTTTTCCGAAACCGCCTTTCCTGCCAGTCGATCATACCGTCCTGCAGCCTGTTCCTGACCCTGGCAGTCATTTCAGTCATCCGCGCTCACCTCCTTTTCATTCCTTTGGGACTTCCAGCCCCGCAATCATTTCCAGCAGCTGTGGAAGTTCATCCCTGAACTGATTCCAGATATCACCGCTGGCGGAAACGGCAGCTACGCGTACGTGGTCGTTTGCGCCGGTGATTTCCATATCCCTTTCTTCGTGAAGAATCTTCTGTCGGATGTTGGCCGGCAGGAGCACTCTTCCCTGCCCATCGCAAGTCTGTTCGTCAAAACTCAATGCATAAAACTGTTCAAGATACCGGTTCAGTGCCGGATTCAGCTTGCCCAGTCTTTCATAGGTCTCATTCCGCTCTTCCCATTTTTCCGTCGGATAAATCGCAATGGACCGGAAATCGAAGGAAGGCGCAACGCAGAAGGTCTCTCCCAGCTTGTCCCGGAATCCCTGCGGGATGACCAGTCTTCCTTTGCTGTCCAGGCTGTGGTTGAACGATCCGATGAACCTTCTGGCTGCTTGTTTTTCTTTCTTTTCGGGGCTTGCGGCATTGATTGCGGATTGATCTTTTTTAGAGCCGTCCACTACACCGCCCCCTTTTCTACCACTTTTATGCTCAATTTTGGGATGAGATTCCCTTTTTCCCCACAAATTTAACACAAGATTGAATTCTCCGCAAGCCCTGTTTTCAAATGGTTTGCAGGCTGATATTGTTTATGATTTAATTATTATATAATATTATTGTAATATATTTGTAATAATTAAGTCTTTGATTGTGGTATGCTTTTCCCCCTGTCTCAATATTTTGTATGCAAAAACAGGCAGGCACGATAAGTGTGCCTGCCTGCGTGTTAAAATATGTCAAAAAATTAATATTTTATCCGAAAATTCTTTTCGGGCTGAACCCGATACTGTCACAGGAAACCAGATAATACCGAATACCGTGATGCTCCCCGGTAAACCCGTTCTGGATTCCGTTCCCGTGCAGATGTCCGTAAACCGCGGTATGTACCCCGTACGCTTCCAGCAGTTCAGTGAAAACCGTGTCTGTCTCTCCGGCCAGCAACGGCGGATAGTGGGTCATGACAATCAACGGCCTGCCTCCTGCCTTTGACGATGCGTCTTCCAGCGCAAGGCGAAGGCGCTCCGCCTCCCGTCTGCAGATCTTCGCATCCTGCTCGCTCAGCGGCGTTTCCCTTGTCGGGATCATCCATCCCCTGGTCGCGCAGACCACCGCGTCTCCAAGATCCGCTGCGTTGTGCTGCAGGGCGGTCATTCCATCCGGCAGGGCAGCCCGCACCTGGCTGATGGAATTCCACCAGTAATCATGGTTCCCCTTGCACAGGATCTTCCTGCCCGGAAGGCAGCCGATCTCTTCAAGATCTTCGCGGGCGTCCTGAAGCTGCATCGCCCAGCTGATATCTCCGGGTATCAGCACTGTATCCTCTTCGTCCACCAGTTTCTGCCAGTTTTCCCGGATGCGCAAAAAATGCCTGTCCCACTGGGGGCCGAACACGTCCATGGGTTTATTGTCTCCCCCGGACAGGTGCAGGTCTCCGATGGCAAACAGGCTCATATAATCTCCTTTATAATCGGATGGAAGGGATCCGGTCAGATTTCCTCGTCCTCCTCGTCGTCCTCCGCGTCCCTTTCCTCATCTTCCCGAACGTCTTCAAGGCTCATCTCATGATCGATCTCCTCGAATTCATCGGTTTCTTCCTCTTCCACTTCAGGTATGATTTCATCCATACCGCTCACGTCATCCATATCGCCAATAGTGGCTGTATCGACGTTTTCCGTCTCCGTATCGGGTTCGTTTTCTTCCGTGCTGTTACTTTTGTTCATCTCTCTGAGGCAGAACAGGCAGATGTCCTTCCCGGGCAGCGCGGGTTCCTCATTGCAGATACTGCACAGTTCGATCTCTTCTGAGCGGGATTCCCCTTTCATTTCCTGAAGGCATACCTTGCAGTACTTTTCATCTTCCCGGATGTAATTCAGGTCGCAGCGGGGACATTTGACCAGATTCATTGGCTTTTCCTCCTTTATTTGGGAGTCATTCCCACTCTATGGTTATTCTGTGACACAAACGGGGCATTTTTGAACACTCGCATGTGAAATAAGGGGGATTTCAGCCCCTCTCCTTCCACTTTTGTGGAGTTCTCCTCCACTTTTCCGCCGAAAGCGTCCCACAATCCACGGACATGGATTATACTCCCGAAGGTTTCCATATGCAATAGGAAAAAACTGTATTTTGGGAAAAAAGGAAAAATTTATGCGTCTGCCGGGTGGAGAATCCCGTCAATCAGATTCAGCAGTTCTTCCCTGCCGGTACCGTCCTCTCCGCTGAAACAAATGATCTCCCAGGGCTGTACGCTCAGCGCCCGGCAGATTGGCGCCAGATATTTGCTTCTGGCGCCGCGGCTGATTTTATCGGCTTTGGTGGCAATCACGGAAAAAGGGATCTCCATCTCCCGCAGAAACCGGTTCATCTGTCTGTCGTCCTCCGTAGGTTCATGGCGGATGTCCACCAGGCAGAGAACATGCCGCAGTTCATCCGCCTTGGTAAAATAATCCTGCATCATCCTGCCCCAGCGCTGCTTCTCCCGCTTGTCCACTTTGGCGAATCCGTACCCGGGTAAATCGACCAGATGAAACTCCCCGTTCAGCAGGAACACGTTCAGCAGCCGCGTTTTGCCGGGTGTTGAACTGGTGCGTGCCAGTTTGTTCCGCCGGCACAGCCTGTTTATCAGGGTGCTTTTTCCTACGTTGCTCTTGCCCGCCACTGCGATCTGGGGCAGGCCCTTACCTTCAAACAGCCCGTAATCCGCCATGGATGTGACAAATTCCGCCGTATTGATTTCCATCGTTGCCTGCCCCTCCTTCCGCTTCCTGATTATATGATCGCTGTTTTCAGTACTTCTTTAATGTCTTTAACCTTTACAACCCTGAACTGCTCCAGCACATGGTCAGGGATCTTCTCCAGGTCCTTCTGGTTTTCCTCCGGAATAATCAGCGTCCGGATCCCTGCCCGGTAAGCTGCCAGGGTCTTCTCCTTCAGTCCGCCGATGGGCAGTACCCGCCCCCGCAGCGTCACTTCACCGGTCATAGCCACGTCCTGCCGCACGGGTTTTCCGGTCAGAGCGCTGACCAGCGCCGTCGTCATGGTCACACCCGCCGAGGGGCCATCCTTAGGCACAGCGCCTTCCGGCACATGGATATGGATATCGATACCCTGGTAAAAATCCTTCTGCAGGCCCAGTTCTTCGCTGTGCGCGCGGACCCAGCTGAACGCCGCTTCCGCGGATTCCTTCATAACATCCCCAAGCTGGCCGGTCAGCTTCAGGCCTCCCTTGCCGATCATTGTGGTGCATTCCACTTCCAGCAGTTCGCCGCCGACAGTGGTGTATGCCAATCCGTTTACGACGCCGACCCTTGGTTCTTTCTCCGGCGGCTCCCGCAGATAGCGCGGCGCGCCGAGCATTTCCCGCAGTCCTTTCCGGGTTATGGTCATCGAGCGCTTCCCCTGGTCCAGCATTCTCACCGCCGCCTTGCGGCAGAGTTTTGCGGCCGTCCGTTCAAGCGTACGGACTCCTGCCTCCCGGGTATAATCCTCGATCATTCGCTTCAGGACTTCATCGCCGGCTTTCAGGGCGTTCGCTTTCATACCGTGCTCCCTGATCTGCTTGGGCAGCAGATGGCGCTTAAGGATCTGCAGTTTCTCCTCCTCCGTATAGCTGGGCACCTCGATCAATTCCATCCGGTCCAGCAGCGGGGCGGGGATCGTCTCCATATTGTTGGCGGTGGTGATGAACATCACCTTGCTCAGGTCGAACGGCAGTTCCAGGTAATGGTCACGGAAAGCGTGATTCTGTTCGGAGTCCAGCACTTCCAGCATGGCGGAAGCCGGATCTCCTCTGAAATCACCGCTCATCTTGTCAATCTCGTCAAAAAGGAATACGGGGTTGCAGGTCCCCGCCTGCTTAATACCGGCAATGATCCGACCGGGAATGGAACCGATATATGTCCGTCGGTGACCGCGGATCTCAGCTTCATCCCGGACGCCGCCGAGGCTGACCTGCACGAACCTCCGGCCCACCGCTTCGGCGATTGCCTTGACAATGCTGGTCTTGCCCACGCCGGGCGGTCCTACAAAGCAGAGGATCGGGCCCTTCATGTCCTTCTTCAGCTGCAGCACCGCCAGATATTCGATAATCCGTTCCTTGACGTCTTCCAGGCCGTAATGGTCCCGGTTCAGGATCTCCCTGGCCCGGTTCAGATCCAGATTGTCTTCCGTTTCCTTTCCCCAGGGAAGGTCCAGGATCCATTCCACATAGGTCTGGCTCACAGAACTTTCCGGACTGCCCGGCGCCATGCGCGCCAGTCGGTCCAGTTCCTTTTCACATTTGCTCCGCGCTTCCTCGTTCAGCGGTGTTTCGGCCAGCCGCTTGCGCAGATCGGCAGTTTCCGTCTCGTCTCCGTCGCCGAGTTCGGTCTGGATCGCCTTGATCTGCTCCCGCAGATAATAGTCCTTCTGGTTCTTTTCCACCTGTTTCCTGATCCTGGCCTGGATCTGTTTCTCAGTATCCGCCATATCAGTTTCCCGCATCAGGATCGCACAAACCTTCTCCAGCCTTGCAACCGGATTCAGTTCGTTCAGGATTTCCTGGCGGTCTTCCCGCTTGGTCAGTACATTGGCTGCCAGCAGATCCGCCGCCTCTCCCGGTTTCTCAATCGCGTGAATCGATTCCACAGTGTCCTGGCTGACCCGCTGGGAAGCCCGGGCGTATTCCTCAAACAGATCCTGCGCAGTGCGCAGGAGCGCCTTGGCTTCCGCCGAACGGACCGCCTTGTCCTCGCAGACTTTGATCACTGCCTTCATGCAGTCGTCATTGCCGGTCATTTCCTGGATGATACCGCGGGCCGCTCCTTCCACAAGCACACGGATATTTTCCCCGGGCAGATTCATCACCTGTCTGATCTCTGCGACGGTTCCGACCTTGCACAGGTCCTTCCAGCCGGGATCTTCCGTATCGTCGTTCTTCTGGCTGATCAGAAAAACTTTCTGTTGGTCCATCATACCCTGCTCAAGGGCTGCCAGGGACTTTTTTCTGCCTACGTCAAAATGCAGGACCATGTTCGGAAAGAGCATCAGTCCCCTTAAAGGCAGTACAGGCAATTCGATTGTCTGGTTTTTTTTCATGATATCCTCTTATTGATTACGATGCGTCCGTTTCGTCCGTCTTTTTCTTTTCCGTTCTTCTGGAAGTCCGTTTGCCGACTCCGGAGATCAGTGTAGGCTTTCCGCCATTCACAGCCTCCTTTGTGATAATACATTCATTGACGTCCGGCATGCCCGGCAGCTCAAACATAGTATCCAGCATCGCGTCCTCTATGATGGCACGCAGGCCCCGGGCGCCGCACTTGCGTTCAATCGCCTGGCAGGCAATGGAACGGATGGCATCCTCCTCGAAAGTCAGACGGATACCGTCCATATCCAGCAGTGCTTCATACTGTTTGCAAAGCGCATTCTTCGGTTCTGTAAGAATACGGATCAGCGCGTCCTCATCCAGGCCTTCCAGTGTCACCACGATAGGCAGGCGGCCGACAAATTCCGGAATCAGGCCGTATTTGGTCAGATCCTCCGGCCGAACATCCTTCAGCGCGTCTGTTCGGGAAGGGTCGCGCTGGCTCTGGATTTCCGCTCCGAATCCCAGCGTTTTCTTTCCGATCCGGTTCTCGATAATCGGAACCAGACCGTCGAAAGCGCCGCCGCAGATAAACAGGATATTGGTCGTATCGATCCTGACCATTTCCTGATGCGGATGTTTCCTTCCGCCCTGGGGCGGAACCGCTGCTTCCGTTCCTTCCAGAATCTTCAGCAGCGCCTGCTGGACGCCTTCACCGCTGACGTCCCGGGTGATGGACATATTCTCACCCTTTCGGGCGATTTTATCGATTTCATCAATGTATACAATGCCCCGCTGGGCCTTTTCAATATCCCAGTCCGCCGCCTGGATCAGTCTCAGCAGAATCGTCTCAACGTCGTCGCCTACATAGCCGGCTTCAGTCACACTGGTAGCGTCGGCTATGGCGAAAGGAACTTCCAGGATTTTTGCGAGCGTCTGGGCCAGATAGGTCTTGCCGCTTCCGGTCGGCCCAAGAAGCAGTATGTTGCTCTTCTGAAGCTCCACATCGTTCCGCTTTGTTTTCCGGTTGATACGCTTGTAATGGTTGTAGACCGCCACACTCAGTGCGCGCTTGGCCCGCTCCTGGCCGATAACATATTCATCCAGAGTTTTTTTCATCTCGGCGGGTGAAGGAAGTTTCACCGGACCGATCTGCTCCTGCGCTTCATCTCCGGTCAGGAATTCCTCATCGTTCAGGATTTCATTGCAAAGAGCAATGCACTCGTTGCAGATATAAACGTTCGGCCCGGCCACCAGCCGGTTGACCATACGCTGTTCCTTCCCGCAGAAGGAACACCGCGGCGTCTGTCTGCCGTAATTGTTTGCCATGGCATACCCTCACTTCTTCTGCTTGTCCCGCGGCTGATAGATCTCGTCGATGATATGATACTCCAGCGCTTCCCCGGCGCTCATGAAATAGTCCCTTTCCACGTCCGCCTGAATTTTCTTCAGGGGCTGACCGGTCATTTCCGCCATCATGGCAGTCATCTTTTTCTTGGTCTTCATCAGCCATTCCGCACGGATCGCCACGTCGGTCGCCTGTCCCTGGGCGCCGCCCAGCGGCTGATGAATCATAACCTCTGCGTTGGGCAGTGCGAGCCGTTTACCCTTTTCACCGGCCATCAGCAAAAACGCGCCCATGCTCGCTGCCATACCGACGCAGACGGTGCGGACCTGTGGTCTGATGTACTTCATCGTGTCGTAAATCGCCATGCCTGCTGTCACGGATCCGCCGGGACTGTTGATATACAGGCTGATGTCGCTGTCCGGGTCTTCCATCTCCAGGAACAGCAGCTGCGCGACGACCAGATTGGCCGTGTCATCCGTTATCTCCCCGCCGAGGAATACGATCCGGTCCTTCAGCAGCCTGGAATAGATATCGTAGGAGCGTTCTCCCCTGTTCGTCTGTTCAATGACCATCGGGATAAGCGGCATATCGGTTCCTCCTTTGACTGAAACGGGCGGCCCGGCCGGGCCGCCGTACAGTGAACATTATTCAGCGTTTGTTTTCCTGGCCGTCTCTTTGGCGGCAGGCTTTTTTTCGGGTTTTTCTTCTGCGGGAGTTTCCTCGCTCTCAGCCTTCTTGGCGGACTTCTTCGCGGCAGGTTTCTTTGCGGCGGGCTTCTTCTCCGTCTTCTTTTCTTCCGGTTCTTCAGCCTTCTTCTCCGAGATCTTTGCGTCTTTCTTCAGCAGATCCAGCACCAGGCGGATTGCAGCGTTATCCTTCAGATACCCTTTCTGCTCATCTGTCAGGCTCTTTTTGAAGGTCTCGACCTCCTGGCCCATCTGTTCGGCCTGGTCGGCAATCGCCTTCTCGATGTCCGCTTCCGTGGGCTCAATCTTCTCGGCCTTGCGGATCGCCTCGATGACCAGCTCGATCCGGACCCGCTTCTCAGCTTCGGGTTTATACATCTGCTTCAGACCGTCCATCGTCTGGCCGGTATACTTCAGATAATCCTCCATCCGCAGACCCTGATAGCTCATCCGCATCGCCATTTCACGGACCATGTAGTCTGCCTGATCTTCAATCATGGCTTCGGGAATATCGATCTTCGCATTCTCCGCGGCTTTTTCGACCAGCGCGTTCTCAACGGACGCATCATTGTTCCTGTTGATGCGGTCGGTCAGTTCCTTGACGATGCTGGCTTTATAGTCATTGAAGGTGTCGAACTCACTGATATCCGCTGCGAAATCGTCGTCCAGTTCCGGTACTTCAGTCTTCTGGATGCCGTTAACCTTTACATGGAACACAGCGTCCTTGCCCTTGAGTTCTTCCGCGTGATACTCATCCGGGAACCTGACCTGAAGGTCCTTCTCCTCGCCGATCTGCATGCCGACCATCTGTTCCTCGAAACCGGGGATAAACTGATGGCTGCCGATCGTCAGGGTCTGCCCCTGTGCAGTGCCGCCGGCAAATGCAACGCCGTCCACAGAACCGGCGTAATCCAGGTTTACCGTGTCTCCCTCTTCAATGGGACGGTCGTCCACGTCAATGGTGCGGCTGGCCTTTTTCCGGTCTTCCTCGATGCGGGCGTCCACCATCTCGTCCGTCAGCTTCTGAATGTCGGTTTCGACTGCCAGTCCCTTATATTCGCCCAGTTCAACGTCAGGACGGACAAACACTTCCAGATGGAATTTCAGGTCCTTGCCGGCGCCGATTTCATCCAGGTCAATCTGAGGCTGATCTACGGGCTTGAGATCGTATTTTTCAACAGCCGCGCGATACACATCCGGGAAAACGATCTCAAAAGCGTCATCATAAAAAATGCTCTCGCCGTACAGCGTCTCGATCATCCTTCTCGGAGCCTTACCCTTCCGGAAACCCGGCACGTTAATCCGCTTGCGCAGCTTAAGGAACGCCTCCTGCATTGCTTCGTCAAACTGTTCCGCGGGGACGGTAAATGTCAGCTTTGCTTTGTTTCCGGACAGCTTCTCGTAGGTGTGGCTCATGAATATCTTTCCTCCTGAATCATTTCAGCATAAAACAGCGGTGCGTATAATACACCGCATGGCATTCTAACATAAGTTCCCTTGCATTGCAACAGTTTTAAAGGGCTCACCAGGGATCCTTCTCTGCCGGCAGCAGTTCGGAAGTGCCGACTGCCAGAATATCGCTGGTCCTCCTGGAGGACAGGGGCTTTTTCCGGTCTTTCAGCCTGCACAGCTGGTGTCCCATAAAGACGATACAGGCAGTCTCTCCGCCGTCCAGGTTGAACCCCAGGGTGCACCCTTTGTCCATCAGCTTCTCGGCAAGGAACCGGATCCCGTCGCCCTTGCTCCGCTTGATCCGTCCTTCCAGCATCATAAACCAGTAATGGCCCTTCTCCACCATGCCCACCGCCGTCCGCTGAGCGTGGCTGGTCCCGTATTTGCTCAGCGCCTGCTCGTTCAGTTCTCCGTCCCGGATCAGAATCGGGCCAAAGGCCAGCACGTCTGTTGCGCCTGCCTCCAGGTATTCTTCCGCCGTGAGCTCGTCGCTTCCGTAAACCTTCATATCGCCGTCCGGCCAGATCGCAAGGCAGTCAAGATTCGGAAAGTCCTTGGCTCCCTGTTTTTTGGTCCTGTCCGACAGGATTTTCCCGTCCCGGATGATGATACCGGGTCTGCTCTTCTTCTGCTGCAGCCTCAGCTGGGCAAAGTCGCTGGAAACAGCGAGCACCGAACCGTACTTCCGGGCAATCTTGTAGGGATACTCCATATTGGCGGCTTTTTTCCAGTTTTCCGGATCGTTGGCAACCATCCGGGGACCCGGGCTTCCCTCCGCGCAGAACACCTCAGCCTCATACCAGACTCTGGCAGGCTTTTTCTGTTCCCTGCGGTAGATCTCTACCCGAAGCGTTTCGCTGGCGTACCGCCAGACGCCGTTCTCCACGTCTTCAAAAACAAACTCTCCGGAATCCAGAAAACCGGCATCGTTCAATGCCGGAAATGTTCCATCTTCAGCCATGGCGCCTGCTGTCCCCCACAGGAGCAGCAGCGCCAGCAGCAATGCTATCCTATTTCTGATCATATTCTTTATCCTACGCCCATCATCCGGTGAAGCACTTCCTGATAAGCTTCCGCGACATTGTCCATGTCTCTCCTGAACCGGTCGATATCCAGCGGCTCATGCGTGCCGGCGTCCCAGAAACGGGCTGTATCCGGCGTAATTTCATCCGCGACCAGAATCTGTCCGTGAAAGCGTCCGAACTCCAGTTTGAAATCAATCAGTTCTATATTGATATCCTTCAGGTAAGCCGTCAGGATGTCGTTCACCTTCAGGCTGACCCGGCTGATCTCCGCCATCTCTTCCGGTGTCGCCAGTTTCATGGCGTAAATATGGCTGTTGTTGACCAGCGGATCTGCGTCCAGACCGGTATTCCGCAGTTCAAACTCAACCACCGGCGGTTCCAGCCTGGTGCCTACAGGGATGCCTGTCCGTTCTGCCAGCTGGCCTGCTGAACGGTTACGGACCTTAACGGAAAGCGGAATCATCTCGCAGCGTTTGATCAGGCAGTGCCGCGCGTCGATCCGTTCCAGATAATGGTTCTCGATGCCGTTTTCTTTCAGCAGCTGGAAAAGGTGCTCGCACACCGAATTGTTGACTTCGCCTTTGCCGAGGATCCGTCCCCGTTTCAGGCCGTGAAACGCCATGGCCTCGTCCTTGAAATAGACGATTGCCTTGTCCGGGTCATCCGTTGCGTAGATCTTCTTGCCTTTCCCTTCCCGCAGGATCGTCCCGATCTCCGGCATTCCGAATCCCTCCGTAATCATGAATATACAGGGATATTTTATCATTCGGGCTTGTTTTTCTCAAGACGGACAAATTGAGAAGTCCGCATCCCAGATCGTACAGGTTGCGGACGTTTAATGCCTTTACATCCAAAACGTTCGCATTTTTGCCATTTGCCCCGAAAGATGCTAAAATGAACCCGGTCCCTTTGGATCCCGGATTCATATTCAGCTGCAGTGTTTCCGCATACTGAATGATGGATTGTGAATTATGAATCAGAAATGAAGTGATTTCTATGGATCATTACAGCAAAGCCCGCCGGGAAGGGCTGCGTGTTTATCAGGCGGCCATCCAGGCCAATACCGACCCTTATCTTCCCGTGCTGGAGGAAAAGGTCCCCGGCCTTTCCTCCCTCAGCCGGCTCTCTCTCGGTATCATGCCCGTTCCGCTGGACCGGGTGGTCGGTTCCGTTTCCCGCGGCCGCAGTTATGCGTTCGCGGAAGGGTTTCTGCCGATCCTGGAAGGCGGCAGCGAGTTTGCCTCCAAATGGGAGCGCCTTTGCGAGAGCGTGGAACAGTCCGGCGTGAACCAGCCGATTACCGTACTGGAATACCTGGGGAATTATTATGTTATTGAGGGAAACAAACGGACTTCCGTCATGAAATACCTGGATGCCCGGGATATCGAAGCAGACGTCACCCGGGTTTATCCGCCCAAAAGCAACGACCCGAAGATCGTATCCTATTACGAGTACTGTGATTTTACCAAGGAAACCGGCCTGTATTCCCTTTTTTTCTCCCGTCCCGGCTCCTATCAGAAACTGCTTTCCCTGCCCGGCGTCCGCGCCGGAGACAAATGGACCGGCGATGAAATCCTGTCTCTGCGGAAACTGTATCATTATTTTACCGAAAACTATCTGACCCTGATGAAAGGGAAACCGTCGCAGCCCTGCGGCGACGCGTTCCTGATCTATTTGACCGCCTTCGGCTATCTGGACGTCAGGGACGATGATATGGCGAAGACAGCCGAACGCATCCGGTTGATGTCAAAGGAGTTCGAACTGCGGGACGGCCGTGTGAATCTGGTGATGGAGCAGGTGGAACCTGTTGTTCCGGTGCCGCTGATCTCCGCCCTGTTCCGCCCGTCAAAAATCAAAGCCGCCTTCCTCTTCAACCGTTCCATTGAGGATTCCGCCTGGAACTACTGGCATAATCTCGGCCGGCTGGAAGCGGAGGAAAAGCTGGGCGACAAGCTGGAAACCACCACCTGTATCGTCCCCTCCCGCGCCGACTGCGAGGAAGTAATCGGCAAGCTGATCAAAGATGGCTATACCGCCATCTTCGCGACGTCGCCGGTAATGCTTAACAGCACCGTCGAACCTGCTCTCAAACATCCGGATGTCCGGTTCCTCTGCTGTTCCCAGCTGTCCAATTATACCAACATCCGGACATACTACATCCGTTTCTACGAGGCGAAATTCCTGCTCGGTATTGCCGCCGGCATCCTTTCTGACAACGGTAAGATCGGCTACATCGCGGACTACCCGATTTACGGCGCGCCGGCAGCGGCAAATGCCTTCGCGCTAGGCGCACGTATGGTCAATCCTCAGGCCAGGATCTACCTGAACTGGTTCTCCGCTTCCTGGTTCAATGCGGAAACGCCGTTCGAGGATCCGGAGATCCGCGTTATCTGTAACCGGGATATTACCGCCCCGAACCGGGAAGCCCGTGATTACGGCCTTTATGTGCGCAACAATGGGGAAATTATCAACATGGCCACGCTGATTCCGCGCTGGGGTCTGTTCTACCGGATGATGCTGGAACGGATTCTGAACGGCACGTTCAGTCAGTCTGGAAGCAGGGATAACGTAACCAATTATTGGTGGGGTCTCGGTTCCAGCATCCTGGACGTCGCTTTTTCCTCCCGTTTCGATCCGTATGCAGCCCGGACAGTCAATCACTTCCGGGAGCAGATCCGGGACGGTTCCTTCTCTCCCTTCGAAGGTGAACTGCGGGATCAGGAAGGCGTCCTTCGCTGTGACGCGGACCGTCTGCTTACCCCGGCTGAAATTCTCTGTATGGATTACCTGGCTGATAACATTGTCGGCACCCTGCCCGGCACGGAGGAACTGATTGAATCCGCCCGCCCGCTGGTCCGTCTTCAGGGAATCCACGGTGAACTGAAACCTCAGCTTTCAGCCTTCAGCTGGAACAGAAAGTGAGCGTGCGGTAATGAGGATTCTGGCAATTGCGGACGAACCCTCCGAAAGGCTCTGGGGGGATCTTTGCCGGGAGGCGCTGCGCGGAGTGGATCTGATCCTGTCCGCCGGAGATCTGCCGGCAAAATACCTGTCCTTCCTGACCTGCTTTACAAACGCTCCGATAGTCTATGTCCACGGCAATCACGATGACCGCTACGAAAAGGAACCGCCGGAGGGCTGCCTGTGCGCGGACGGCAGGGTCGTCCTCGTCAAAGGCGTCCGCATCCTCGGCCTGGGCGGATCCATCCGTTACCGTCCGGACGGTGTGAATATGTATACTGAAAAGGAAATGGCTTCCCGCGTCGCTTCCCTCCGCCGCATGCTTCGCGCCACCGGCGGCTTCGATATTCTGCTGACGCATACCCCGATCCGCAGCTTTGGAGATCAGGACGATTATGCGCACCGGGGGTTTGAGTGCTTCGGTCCGCTGTTGGACACCTGGCGTCCGGCCGTCATGGTACACGGCCATGTCCATCAGGCCTATACCGGTTCCCATTTTGTCCGTGAAAGAAACTGGCACGGCATTCCTGTCATCAACGCCAGCACCGCCTGGGAGTTCGATCTACCGGAAACGCCTGACCGGAAAGAACCCAGCCGGAAAGGGTGTCGTCTCCTGGAGAAAAACAGTCGTTTCTGAGCGCATAAAAAACGTGATCCGTCTGGATCACGTTTTTTTCAGTCTATCCATTCCTTTTCTGCGGGATGCTCCTGTTCCTGTTCATCCAGCATCAGAGCCCGGTGCCGTTCATCAATCACAGGCGGCTCGGCAAACTCAAGCCTGCCTTCCGGAATGTGCAGCCGGACGGGCTTCTTATCCATAATCGCCCTGACATAATCCGTGATATTCTGCAGCCGGTCTTCAGTTTCGACACCGTACAGCGGCCAGTCGGCTCCGCGGTGATTGTCAGATCCGGCTGTCATCATCAGGCCGTTTTCCAGGCCGTAGCGCCAGGCACGGGCATCGTCCATCTGCTCGTTTCCTGCGTTTGCAACCTCAATTCCGTCGCAGAAATGCAAGCCCAGCCTGATCCTGTCCATATAACCCCGCATGCGGAATGGATGCGCCTGAATCACACAGCCGCCGGCTTTATGCACTTCCTCCAGCTGCTGTCGCCGGTTCCAGTGTTCCATCTCCGGATGTGCCTTCATGTATTCCTTTGTCAGGCCGTAAATCAGATACTCGTCAAAATGAATATTCTGTTCCAGTCCGAAAAAGACGTCCAGCCCGATCCGGTCGCCTTCTTCCTTCGCATCCTCATAGCCCCGCCAGAACAAGTCAATCCGCTCTTCCCAGGGCAGTTCACGGTCAACTGCCGTGTTGCCGCCGAAAAAATGGTCTGTGATGATGATGCCGGTATATCCGGCTTCCTTATATACCCGGGCCTGTTCCCTGCCTGTCGCCCTGCCGCAGGCGCTCGCCTGGCAGGTGTGCATATGGGTCTCATACAAAAACGGCATGGTGTCCTCCTTGCAGTCACATCCATGCCATTATATTTTGTTATGCCTGTTTTGTCATCGTCTTTTATCTGTTTCTGATGATTTTTTTCATGCTTCGCTTACTGGGCCCTCTCCAGCAGTGTAAGCAGATACACGAATTCTTCCTTGTACGCGTCCCCGGTAACGCTTTCGCATCCGCGGACCAGTTCCAGCGCCTGTTCCCAGGTCGCGCTTCCCTTCCACTCGCTCTCCCGCAGAATCATCCCTGCTTCCGTCACCGCCGCAGCGAACCGCAGGTTCTCGCTGAGCTCCTCGCGGACCGCAGCCGCCTTCACAGGATACTCATACAGTTCGCTTTCGGTGCCTTCGGGTTTTTTTGCCCGGATGGAAACCGTAAGCCAGTCCGCATCTTCCGTTTTCTCCGAAGTCTGCAGGTTCTGATAACGGCTTTCTGCTTCGCCGAATTCAAAATCCGAATCTGCCGGAACGATCTCATACAGAGCCGTCATCCGGTGCCCGCTGCCGATCTCTCCGCCGTCTTTCTCATCATCGGCAAAATCCTCGGCAGCCATCAACCGGTCTTCATAGCCGATCAGCCGGTAACCTTTTACCATTGCCGGGTTGAAATCCACCTGGATCTTCACGTCCTTCGCGACCGTGATAAAGGTGCCGCCGGCTTCTTCCACCAGTGCCTTCCGGGCTTCATGGATCGTATCGAGATATCGGCAGTTGCCGTCGCCGTAGTCTGCCAGGGCTTCCATCTTGTTATCCTTGTAATTGCCCATCCCGACACCCAGACAGGTCAGGCTGATCCCTGCCTTCTTCTTTTCAGTTACCAGTCTTGCCAGATCTCCTTCGCCGGTAACGCCCACATTCAGATCCCCGTCCGTGGCCAGCAGGATCCTGTTCACGCCTTCCTCGCGGTAATACTTCGCTGCGATCTCATAGGCTCTGCTGATACCCGCGGAACCGTTGGTGGCGCCGTGGGCTTCCAGTTCTGAGATTGCTTCCATGATCCGGGTCTTGTCCGCAGCGGGAATACCTTCAATAATCACCCGGTCCTGGCTGGCATAAGCCACGATGGACACGGTGTCATCCGGCTCCAGTTCGTCAAGCAGAAGCATGAATGCCCGTTTCACCAGATCCAGCCGTTCACTGCCGAACATGCTGCCGGAAGTGTCGATCAGGAATACAAGGTTGTGCCCCGGCCGGTCGTCTTTCTTGATTTCCTCCGCCTGAAGACCGATCAGCAGCAGTTTCGTTTTTTCGTTCCAGGGACAGGGCCCGATTTCCGTTGTTACGCCGAAAGGTTCCCCGTCCTTTGGCCGGGCATAGCTGTAGTGAAAGTAGTTCAGCATTTCCTCAATCCGGACGCTGTCCGGGGCCACCCGTTCCCCGTTCAGCACCTTGCGCCGGAGCATGGCGTAGGAGGAGGTATCCGCGTCCGCCGCAAAAGTCGATAAAGGCGAGGTCAGCACGCTCAGAAAGCGGTTGCTCTCAAAAGTGGCATATTCCTCCGTGTTCCATTCAATCTGTCCGGACCATCCCCCGTTGGAAACCGGCATGCCGGTTGACAGCGGCGCGCCGTAAGCTGCTTTGGCTGCTGGTGCCTCCGCCGCCTCATATACGTCATAGGTCCGCTGGCTCATCATGTCGTCAGCTGTATCCATGGTCGTCTCCAGCACCTTCATAGTGACGCTGTCTGCCATACCAGTCTGCAGCAGGTCATGATCCCGCTGGAAAGCCTTCAGGGCTTCTTCGGTCTCTTCATCAAATATGCCTGTGGGTTCCCGGTTCAGGTAAGCCAGTTCCTTCAGCCTCGTCTGAATCCAGGCGATCTTCTCCCCGCTGTCTCCTGTCTGCCAGATTCTGTTCTCTTCTCCCATGGCCGACGCTGTGATACTCAGCACCATCAGCATCGCCAGAATAATCGCCGTGACCTTTCTCATGATCTTTCCTCTCCTTTCAGAACGCCGGTTTCCCCGGTCTCATTCTGTCAGACGCTGTTCAGGAAAAAAAGTTCCCGGTCGTCCAGAAACTTTTTCGTAACAGGCTGATCATCGTGATGATCCCCGCATATCATTTTGCAGCCGCGCATTTGTCCCCGGCTTCCTCCAGAAAGCGCAGCATTCCGTCGGGAATGGTCTGAGCCTGATCCAATGCCGTGTCGCCCAGTGTAACAAGCTTGTTCTTCCCGTGATAATCACTGCCGGCTGTAACAAGCAAATTGTGTTTTTCCGCGATTTTCAGCGCTTCGGCCCGCAGTTTGGGCGTGTAACCCGAATAGAAAACCTCCAGTCCCCGCAAGCCATACCCGATCAGGCGGCGGATGCGCTGCTCCAGCTCGTCGCCGATAATCAGTTCGTCGCCGCTGCCAAAGGCGGGATGAGCAAGCACAGGAATTCCTCCGCCTCCGAGAATGCCGCTGACCGCTTCATCCGGGCGCACGTATTCATCATGAAATCTGATCTGATTGATATATCTGTTGATTGCTTCATCTTTGGATGAAGCGTATCCGTATTGTACCATCAGGTTCCCGATGTGCGGTTTTCCCGGATTGCACAGGCTCAGCAGGCGCTGGATTTCATGCTCCGGAAAAACAAATCCGAACGTGGTGCGAAGGAAATCAAGCCGGGCTATGACCTTTTCCATGCGATACCGGTGTCCGCTTGTCACAATCTGCCGGACGGACGGACTGTCCGGATCAAATCCGTAACCGAGAATATGATACTTTCCTTCCTCATCCCGGCAGGAAAATTCAATACCGGACAGAAGCAGCGGGTCATCTGCGTGAAGCACCTTCCGGATTCTTACACAGCCTTCCGCAGTATCGTGATCCGTCAGCGCGAACAGTTCAATTCCGGCATTCCTGACCTGCTCCAGCAGCTCTTCCGGCGTGTCTGTTCCGTCCGATACCGTGGAATGCATGTGCAGATCTATTTTTCTTATATTATTCATGTCAGAACACCAGCGTATCAGTCTTGTTCAGCAGCTCCGTCAGATTCGTGCGGCAGGTGTCGATCATCTTTCTTCCGTCTTCCCGGTTCAGCCCGTCCCGCCGGATTTCGCGCCGCATCAGCCTGGTCAGGCCGATAATCTTTGCTTTGGCCTCCACTTCATCAACCCTGTCCTGATCCTCAGTGTCCAGGTACAGCTCGAGACTCCTGCGCCAGATGATCCCGCCGGTCTCGTCCGGGATCCCCAGGAATCTCTCCTGAATTCCGCGTTTGACAAGTCCGAAACCCTCATAGGCGTTGTACATGCTTGCAAGCTCAAAAATCGGATGACCGTGGCAGAGCGTGTCCATGTCGATCAGCAGGCTTTCACCGTTCTGCTGCATGATGTTTTTTACATGATAATCACCGTGTATCAGATGCATATCTTCCGGCACAGCGCTGATCAGGCCGTGCAGCCTGGTAAACTGCTCCGTCGGAAGATAATCCTTCAGGAACTCCGTCCAGTTCAGTGCGGTCGCTTTCATGTCCGGCAGGATCTCCGAGCGGATCTCCTTGGAATGGATGATTTTAAGCAGCCGGATACTCATCTCCGCTATTTCTTCCGGTGTTTTTTCTCCTTTGACCAGGAGCTTGGCAAAACTGGTGGCGTTCAGGAGCTCAAACACTGAACCGTAGCCGCCTCCGTCTATGCGTACCACATCATATGGAATGGCGGTCGGTACACCGGCAACAAACGCCAGCCGCGCCAGCTCCCGTTCCCGATGAATCTCCGGCAGCGAGTCCGGGTTCAGGTACACCTTGACGATGGTGTCCGGATTGATCCGGTAGACATTGCCGTTGGCTCCCGCTCCGATCACCTCACAGCCTTCCACGGAAATCACCCGGTATGCTTTCCGTACTTCCATCATATCGGTAAATCCAGTCATCTCAAGAATGTTGTACAGATCGGGATGAACGTTGGTCAGCACCGTATCGTTCACTTCCTGCTTCAGCCTGAGAATCACCCGTAGCCCCGCGCTGGTGGAATACTCCAGCCGATCGCAGTCCAGCTCGACCGACTCACAGGCATGTTCCCTGCGCAGCGTTTGAATCTTTTCTTCAGTGTCTGCCGCGTTGAATGAGTCAATCTTTCCGATCAGTGTGATGATCAGTTTGCCGTTTTCTTCCCTGCCCTGAATCATTTTATTTCTTCTCCTTCTGGCTCCGGTTGCCGTAATATTTCAGGCACAGCATGGTAATATCGTCAAACTGCGGTGTATTGTCCGCAAAAAGGTCCACTGCCTCGTGCATGTTGCGGATCAGTTCCTCCGGTCCGGCGTCGGCGTTCCGGTTCAGCGTATTGATCAGCCGTTCTTCTCCGAACATTTCTCCGTCTGCGCTGGTCGCCTCAGGTACGCCGTCTGTATAGACGAACACGCAGTCACCGGGATGAAGCTCAAACTCACGAACCTGATATGCTGCTTTTTTGTTTACGCCGATGAACATGCCGTGCTTATACTTGAGCAGTTCAAAATCCCCGCCCGCGTACCGGACTCCCGGATTTTCATGCCCCGCGTTGCAGGCCAAGCCTTTCCCTGTGGAAATCTCCAGCACGGCCAGCCATACCGTGACAAACATCATGGAAGAATTCCGCTCGCAGAGCTGCAGGTTCACGCGTTCCAGGGCTGTTGCCGGATCGCAGCCTGTCATCAGCTGGTTCTTGATCAGCGTTTTTGACACCATCATGAACAGCGCGGCGGGAATGCCTTTGCCGGAAACGTCCGCAATCACCAGCGCCAGATGATCGCTGTCTATCAGGAAAAAATCATAGAAATCGCCGCCGACCTCCTTTGCCGGCGTCATGGAGGCATACAGTTCAAACTCGGTCCGGTCCGGGAAAGGCGGGAAATTCATCGGTAGTGTATTGATCTGTATATCCGCTGCCAGTTTGAGCTCTTTGTCCAGGCGGTCCAGTTCCGAGATCATGGACACCACGCCCCGCATTTCATCGCCCGCTTCTTTCTCGTCCAGAACGGCGCGAAGAAAATCAAACTGATTCTCTGAGGTTGTCTGGATTCGGCAGCGCGTTGTGATCTGAACTCTTTCCTCCGGATGTTCCTTGTTATGCTTTTCCGCCGCCTCATCCACCAGGGAGGAAAGATACTGGAGCGCGGAACGGCTGCTTTCCCTGGAGAACATCAGGAATTTTTGTTCTTCTGTCCGGATCACGTCGCCGTCCTGATGCAGTGTGTCCCGCAGGATATCGAAACAGGCCGGAAGATTCCCGTTTGTTTCCAGAATCAGTGCGCTGCGGGCTTCGTTTTTTCCTGCCAGGGAAAGATCGAACAGAAAAGCCAGGAAATCCCTGTTGTAAAATCCGGATTCCTCATCCAGAAAACGGGCTTCATCGGCCATGGTAAAATTCAGCATCACCGCGCCGATGGCGAAGCCGAGGACGTCTGTCTGGCAAGGGAAGAAGTACTGTACGGATAGTCCCAGCGCCACAGGCACAAGTACCGGCACAGCCTGTATAAAACTTACTTTCGACGCCCTTCGGTTGTAATACCGCACTCTGATGATCGACATCAGGAAACAGGCCGCCTCAATCGCGACAAAAACATAATAGAGCGGTTTGAATTCATACTGGTTTTCTTCCGTACAGGTGAAAACAATTCCGGTGAACAGATTGACGATCAGGAGCACTGTGAACACGCCGAAGGGCAGATTGTAAAGCACGTTCATCAGGGACCACCGTTTTTTATTCCCGTAAGTCTTTTTTTCAGAGTAAGCAGCCCACAGCAGAACGACCAGGAACGTGACCCAGTCCCATAGGGTCATGGCGGCTATTGCCAGGGTATGGCACCAGGGTGCCGGCTGTTTGATCATGGCATGACAGATAAAGCTCAGCACGCAGATTACCGTCAGGGACAGCCTGAACAGGAAGAAAATCCGCAGAGCATCGCTTTTCCGTCTGTGAAGACGATCTGCGAGGAGTGCCAGAAGAATCATCACCAGAAGAGCAGCGGCATCTGCGTAGCAGGATGCGGCGGCTGCCTTGTCAATAGCGATCATAATGCCTCCTCACTCAGCGGTCGGTCTGTCAGATAGAGATGAATGCACACGAGGATCATGGCATAGAAGAATGAAGTGGAGGAAATGTCCGGCGCGAAGATCTCCCCGATCAACCGAGCGGTGATCAGGACAGCGCTGATAGCCACCAGGCGTTTCCTGACTTTGAACATTTTGATCAGTGAAAGCAGAAGATAAACCAGCATAAGAATAAATCCCGCGTGAATGTACCTTCCCGAACGGAAGATGTTCCCGTCAGTGATCGAAAAAAACCAGCCTGTTCTAAGATTGATCATCGTCGCAGCGAAATACAGGATGCAGGGAATCCCGTACAGTATCTTGTTTCTACGTACACGGGCTTTGTCCGGGTTGGTGCAGTAATCAAGATATACCAGCAGCAGGCAAGGGAAAAAGACAAGCATGATATAGTACACTGTATTCCCTGCGATCATGAGTCCCCGGATAAGCGGACCCGTAATATACTCCAGAACATATGACAGCAGCGCCCCGGCAGCCAGAGCAATGTTTGATACAATCAGTTCGAAAAACAGCCTGTCTTCCAGCCGGTTATGCTTCCGGTGCGGGGAAGTGTAAACCAGGACGCCTCCCATCAGAATCAGCGACGCCAGGATCATGATAGAGGTACCTATCGTTCCGGCAGACATTTCCCTTCCCTTGACAATTCGGAAGGATAAGGTTTGCTCGGTATGATCCATGGGATCCTGAACCGTCATGATGAACTGATAGGCGCCGATAATCAGATTCGTATAATCCACCGGACCCAGCTTGCTGCGGCTGACAGTAGTATCTGTCAGATCGAAACCGTCCAGCCGGTAGGAAATCCGAGGATCGGCCAGGGAGTAATTGAACACATGGGGATAAAAAGTCAGCTTGTGCGCATTCCCCGGCAGGATGAACTCGCCTGTCTCGTCCGGATAATACCGTTTGCTGTCGGCGTCGATATACGGAAGTGCGACTTTGAATTCGCTGTAGTTTTTGAAAGGCTTCTCAATGTTGACTTTGACCGTTCCGTTGACGCCCGCTATATACAGGTCGCCTTCATCGGTCAACTCGCTGAAGGAATTGGACGTTGCAACATAGGGCAGGCCGGCCGAATGCCCGTAGTATGTCGAATCAATATGGCCGTTTGCGATCATCTCATCGGCGCTGACCACATACACGCCGTTGCTGGAAAGCACCCAGATTTCGCCCTTGCTGTTTTCATACAGGTCATAGTTGTTGGAATATGGAAAGTGTTCGATTGTCGTAACATGATAGTCAGGCGTCATATACGCCAGGGAATTGCCGGTTGCGATCCAGTAGATATCCCGGTAGCGGCTGCGTTTGATGCGCAGAATGATCTCCGATTTCAGTCCATCCTCCAGACCGATGTGCTTCAGCCCGTCCTGCCCGATGACATAGATTCCGCCGCCGTCGGATCCCAGAAGCATCTCATGGTTGAATCCTTCCGTCACGGTCAGGATTGAAGTGACAATCAGTCCGTCTTTCGCGCCGTAGCGTGCTGTAATCCGGTCGTCCCGGATCACGCTTGCGCCGTCAGGCTGAGCCGCCAGGATCGTTCCGTCCGCGCACTCGCAGACCGTGCGGGCCTGTGTGGAAATCAGCCCGTCAGCTTTTGTAAATGCCGTCAGTTCTCCCCTGTCATATCGAAGCAGTCCAAGCCCGGTCCATGTTGAGATCCAGAGCCGTCCGCTGCTGTCCCGGATAATCGAACGGATACGCACGCCGTCCAGATATTCTAGCAGGTCTGTGGTATCCAGACTGACGCCGGAAACCGTCTCGGCCCTGGTCAGGGGGATGCTGTCCAGCTCTTCCCCGTTCTCGGTAACGACCAGCCCCGATTCAGTCCCGATGAAAAGCTGTCTTCCGTACATGCACGTGGAGTTGACAACCTCTTTGTCCAGTCCGTTGCGCTCATACATATCAAGGAATCGGTTGGGGACAATCTTCATGACGCACTGCCGCGTAGACGTAAACCACAGATTGCCTTCATGATCTGTCATTACATCGCCGACCAGTTTGTTCATCGGAATGTTTCTCAGCGGATGGAAGCCCTCACTGTCCACCTTCCCTATACCGTTCCCTGCACAGATCCATATGTCCCCTTTGACATACTCAAAGCGGTTCACACTGGACAGCGGGGAAATGTCTCTGACCTGCAGGGAAGCGAAATTCTTTTCCAGGCTGCCGTTATAAATCCGGGACTCTTCCGTCCCCAGGAAAAGATTGCCCGGTTTCCGTGTGTCCGGCAGGATGGCAATGACGCCCTTGATCCGGCACTCCTCATGGCTCAGGAAGGTGATCACTTTGCCATCTTTCATGGTAAACAGATCTCCGCTCTGGGAAACGCCGTAAATCAGGCCGTCCGCTCCGAGACGGATATCCAGGATGGTTTCCGCTGAAACCCGCTCGTCCTTTACCACGGAAAAATGCAGTTCCCTGTCTATGGTAAAGATACCTGCCACGCTTGCGATATAGATGACGCCTTCAGGATCTTCTGCAATGGCCCGGATGCTGGCGGATACTGGCTGGTCACCCGGATCGAGCCTTTGGATGATTCCTTCTGACATAAGATACATGCCGGAATCGTTGGTGCCGATCCACAGTCTGTCCCTGCTGTCAACATACAGGCACCGCGTATTCAGAATCCCGTTTTCTATTTCAATTCGCTCAAAGTTGTTTCCGTCATATCGGATCAGTCCGGCATAGCTGCCGATCCAGATAAAGCCGTCGCTGGTCTGCGCGATTGTGTTCGCCTCGGAAGTCGGCAGCCCGTTCTCGTTATCATACAGAACGGCAGAAAAGCCTTCTGTTTTGCGGATCGGATCAACCGCAAGTTTCGTATTCCGGTTCCCTGAAACGTTCAGGGACAGGGACGCTTCTTCAGCTGATCCGGTGCTGATCTGTCCGGCGGGAAAAAGAACCGCAAGAAGCATGCAGCACAGCAGGCAGCATACGGTACGCCTGTTTCGGATCAAAGACATCGCCATGAAGTCAACTCCTCCGGTTTTCTGTTGCAGGTGAAGTGTGCGGCCGTTCCGAAAGCCTTTTTGTTTCATTCAGGATTATAAAAAACCATATTAAAATATATTACTTTTTGTCTTCGACTTCAAGTATTTTTCCGGAAGGCAATGCCGCCCCTTATTGTTCGGTTTTCAGCAGATGATCTTGTTTCTTCAGGCAGTCAGCGCCTGTCAGCACAGCACACTTCGTCCTGATAATCCGTAAACCGGTATGCGATGGTTTCCTTCTGGTGGCTGTCGCTTGAAAGAATCAGCTTCCCCCCCCGTGCACGGATATAGTCCCGTATTTCTTTGCTCGGATACGGCTCGGTCCGGTATCCCCGGGACATCGCGCCGGTATTGATTTCAAAAGGTTTTCCGGTTTTCAGAAGAATATTGGCGGCGCTTTGCCATGCTTTCACGTAACGGGGATGGTGTACGTCAAAAGCCGGTTCCTGCTCGATGAATTTGGTTATCAGGTCAAAATGGCCGATAATGTCGCACTTTGTCACTTCTGCGACTTTTGCTTCCGTTGCATAGAATTCCTCAACAAACGCGTACCAGTCGCCGCCGAAATACTTTTCCACGCCTTCCCGCTGCTTCTCAGCGGTCCAGTCAACCGAAACGTGATGGCCGTCCGGCATTGTCAGCAGGTGCACCGATCCGATCACGTAATCGTACGGTCCGAAATCATCCGAAATGAAATCCCTTTCCAGGCCGCACAGCACTTTAATCTGCCCTGCGTACTTCTCCTTTAGCCGGGCGATCTCTGCCCGGTATTCCGCGCTGGCTTCCGCTGTCATCCCGCAGGGATCCAGATGGCTGTGATCTGAAATCCCGACCGCGTCCAGACCCCGGCGGATCGCTTCCTGTACCATTTCCTCCGGCGTGTTCTTTCCGTCGGAAAAAACGGTGTGCATGTGCAGATCTATCATCAGACCATTTTCTCCTGCTTAACCTTCTTATCAATCACATGGCGGGATGCAAGTTCCTGATGGATATCATCCAGTGAGATCCCCGCCTCAATCATCAGGACCATCACATGATAGGCCAGATCCGCGATTTCATAGATCGTGTTTTTCTTGTCCTTATCCTTGGCGGCGATGATGACCTCCGTCGTTTCCTCGCCCACTTTCTTCAGGATTTTGTCCAGTCCCTTCTCGAACAGATAGGTGGTATAGGAGCCTTCCTTCTTTTCCGTCTTTCTGCCAGCAATCAGATCCATCAGCCCTTCATAGGTGAACTCATGCAGCTCGTCACTCTCCCAGATCACATCGTTGAAGCAGCTCTCCGTACCGGTATGGCATGCCGGCCCGTCCTTTTCCACCTTTACCACCAGCGCGTCCCGGTCACAGTCTGCCGTGATGGAGACAATATGCTGATAGTTCCCGCTGGTCTCCCCCTTCAGCCACAGTTCCTGCCGGCTCCGGCTCCAGAAGCAGGTCAGTCCCTTCTCCATGGAAATCTGCAGGCTTTCCCTGTTCATATATGCCAGCGTCAGGACCTTTCCGTTCTCCGCGTCCACTACAATAGCCGGAATCAAGCCTTCTTCATCAAACTTCAGGTCTTCAATGTTGAGCATAACTTTTCCCCCTGATAATAATGAATTATGAATTGTTGAGCAGTTGTCCAAACCTTTGGTTTGGGTAACATCTGCCATGCAACAGCCGTCAGAATCCTGTAGGGATTTTGGTAACGGCGATCGCAGAACTATATCCTCGCCGGAATCCCGTTCCGTTTCATCTCTTCTTTAAGATCCTTAATCGCCACTTCGCCGAAGTGGAAGATCGAAGCTGCGAGACCTGCGTCAATACCGGGCAGCGCTTTGAACAGCGTAATAAAGTCCCGGATGCACCCGGCTCCGCCGGATGCGATCACCGGTACCCGTACAGCTTCACAGACCCGTTCCAGCAGTTCCAGGTCAAATCCCTGCTTGACCCCGTCGGTATCCATGGAATTGACGACTACTTCGCCTGCGCCGTTCCCGACGCAACGCCTGATCCATTCGATCGCCTCCATACCGGTATCCTCGCGGCCGCCCTTGGCGAAAATCCGGAATACGCCGTCCACCCGTTTCACATCAACGCTCAGCACAACGCACTGATCGCCGTAGAGCTTCGCGGCCTTGCCTACCAGCGACGGATCCCGGATGGCACCCGAGTTGACCGATACCTTGTCCGCACCGCATTTCAGCACCCTGTCAAAGTCGTCCGTGGTATTGATGCCGCCGCCCACGGTCAGCGGAATAAAAACCGTCCGCGCTGTTTCCGTCAGGATATCCGTAAACAGCGCACGGCCTTCTGCGGAGGCGGTAATATCGTAGAACACCAGCTCGTCCGCCCCGTAGGCACTGTAATATCTGGCCAGTTCCACCGGGGAAGCCACGTCGCCGAGTTTCTGGAAATTGACCCCCTTGACCACCC
>CAMKEI010000017.1 GCA_946411525.1 uncultured Clostridia bacterium
GGCACAGGCAGAAGCTGAAACACCCGTACAGCAGGACACAACGGAGCTGCCGCAGACACAGGCAGAAGCTGAAACACCCGTACAGCAGGACACAACGGAGCTGCCGCAGGCACAGGCAGAAGTTGGAATACCCATACAGCAGGACACAACGGAACTGCCCGATGCTCAGCCGGACGCCGAAACGCTATTGCAAATAGACAATCCAGATAACCCGGAGGCTGAGATACCAATTCAGCCAACAATGCCTGTACAGCCGGAATCTCCCGTACAGCCGGAACAGCTGGTGCAGCCGGAGTCTCCCGTACAACCGGAACAACCGGTTCAGCCGGAGTCTCCTGTACAACCGGAGCAACCGGTTCAGCCGGAGTCTCCCGTTCAACCGGAACAGCCGGTACAGCCGGAGTCACCTGTACAACCAGAACAGCCGGTGCAGCCGGAGTCGCCCGTACAGCCGGAACAGCCCGTACAGCCGGAGTCTCCCGTTCAACCGGAACAGCCGGAACAGCCGGTGCAGCCGGAATCGCCCGTACAGCCGAAACAGCCGGTGCAGCCGGAGTCGCCCGTACAGCCGGAACAACCGGTGCAGCCGGAGTCTCCCGTTCAACCGGAACAGCCGGTACAGCCGGTGCAGCCGGAGTCGCCCGTACAGCCGGTACAGCCGGTGCAGCCGGAGTCTCCCGTTCAACCGGAACAGCCGGTACAGCCGGTGCAGCCGGAGTCGCCCGTACAGCCGGAACAGCCGGTGCAGCCGGAGTCTCCCATACAACCTGAACAGCCGGAATCGCCTGTAATACTCCCTGAAACACCCAGTATTCCTGTCGGACATGAAGAGCAACCGGTGTTGCCGGAAGTAATCCCGACTTCCCTTCCATCAGAAGAAAAGGCGCCTGTCCAACAATCAATGGCTCCGGACAGAGAAAAAGAGCAAGCCGAAAACCATAAAGAATCCCGAACGTGCTTCTCGACATATTATCCCTTCCGCCGGGTCAGGATGCAACCTGAAGAAGGCATTTTCGCGGAAGCCGCCGGCATCCTGATCTGGCCCGTTTCCATGTCACCATTCCAGCAAATGCTGAGCAATTGACTCCGTTGTTTTTGCTCAACATCCTGCCGATCCTTGCTCCTTCTGTCGGTTTATGCTATACTGCTTTCAATTCTTTTGAAGGATCAGGTGAAGACACATGGATCGTATCTATGACCCGAAGACCATTGAGCCGAAATGGCAGAAATACTGGGAGGATCACAAAACCTTCCGGACGGATGTGTGGGACTTTTCAAAACCCAAGTTTTACGCGCTGGACATGTTTCCGTATCCGAGCGGCGTCGGCCTGCACGCGGGGCATCCGGAAGGCTATACCGCCACGGATATCGTCAGCCGGATGAAACGTATGCAGGGCTATAACGTCCTCCATCCCATGGGTTACGATTCTTTCGGACTGCCGGCGGAACAGTATGCCGTTTCCACCGGTCATCATCCGGAAGGCTTCACCAAAGAGAATATCCGGACCTTCAGCCGCCAGCTGAAAGAGCTTGGTTTTGATTATGACTGGGACAAGATGATCGCCACCAGTGATCCTGAATTCTATAAATGGACCCAGTGGATCTTCAAACAACTGTATCTGGACGGCTACGCTCAGTATATTGATATGCCTGTAAACTGGTGTGAGGAGCTGGGCACGGTGCTGTCCAATGATGAGGTCATCGATGGCAAGAGCGAGCGTGGCGGCTATCCTGTTGTCCGTAAAAACATGAAACAGTGGGTTATCGATCAGCCCGCTTTCGCAGAGAAACTGCTGGAAGGTCTGGAGGAGATCGACTGGCCGGAGAGCACCAAGGACATGCAACGCCACTGGATCGGCAAGAGCACCGGCGTGGAAGTTAAATTCCAGATCGTCGGCGGTGGCGAGTTCAGCATCTTCACCACCTGTATCGAAACCATCTACGGTATCACCTTCATGGTATTGGCGCCGGACGGGCAACTGGTACAGGATCTGATGCCTCGGATAAAAAACCAGGAAGAAGTTAAGGCTTATATAGAAGAAACCCGTAAAAAGAATGACATGGACAGGACGGAGCTGAACAAGGGAAAGACCGGCTGCCGTCTCGAAGGCGTAAAGTGTATTAATCCCGCGAACGGCAGAGAAGCAGAGCTGTTTATCGGTGATTTCGTGCTGGCAAGCTACGGCACCGGCGCCGTCATGGCTGTTCCGAGCCATGACCAGCGTGACTTTGAGTACGCTGTCGCCCATAACATCCCGATGCTCCAGGTTATCGACGGCGCAGACGTTTCAGAGCATGCGTTTGAGAAACAGGATTATCTGGGTAAGGGCTGCAAACTCATGAACAGTGAGGAATTTACCGGTCTGACCGTAGAGGAAGCCAAGGAAGCCATTACTGCGAAGCTTGAAAAAATGGGCGTGGCAAAACGCACAGTCAACTACCACTTCCGGGAGTGGATCTTCGCCCGCCAACGCTACTGGGGCGAACCTGTGCCGGTAGTGCACACCGAAGAAGGAACCATCTATCCGCTGCCGGACGACGAACTGCCACTGATCCTGCCGGAGCTTGAAGACTATAAAGGGAAGAACGGGAAAGCTCCTCTGGAAAACGCAGAAGAATGGAAACACTATAACCGGAACGGCGTGAAAGGCTTGCGCGAAACCAGCACCATGCCGGGTTCCGCCGGCAGCAGCTGGTATTATATGCGCTATATTGATCCGCACAACGACGAAACCTTTGCGAATTACAGGCTGCTGGAACACTGGCTGCCGGTCGACCTCTATATCGGCGGTCCTGAGCATGCAGTCGGGCATCTTATGTACAGCCGTATCTGGAACCGTTACCTCTTTGACAAAGGTCTGAGTCCGGTCAAAGAGCCCTTCAAAAAGCTGGTGCACCAGGGTATGATCCTGGGTGAAAACGGCATCAAGATGGGCAAACGCTTCCCCAAATACGTCGTGAATCCCAGCGACATCATTGAGAAATACGGTGCGGACACCCTCCGTCTGTATGAAATGTTCATGGGCCCGCTGGAAGTCTCCAAGCCCTGGAGCCCCCAGGGCGTGGAAGGCGCACGGAAGTTCCTGAACCGCGTGTGGACCTTCTTCACCTGCGAGGAAAACATCACCGCCGAAAGCGACGGTGCCCTTGACCGGGTATTCCACCAGACGGTGAAAAAAGTGACCGGGGATTTTGAAACGCTGGGCTTCAACACCGCAATCAGCCAGATGATGATTTTTGTGAACGCCTGCTATAAGAATGGCACCTGCCCGAAGGTGTATGCCGAAGCGTTCGTAAAGATGCTCAGCTGCATCTGCCCCCATATCGGGGAGGAGATGTGGAATATTCTTGGCCATGAAGGCTCCCTGGCTTATGAGCCCTGGCCTGCCTGGGATGAGGAAAAGATCAAAGAGGACACGATCCAAATCCCTGTCCAGGTAAACGGCAAGGTCCGCGCCACAGTCGAGATCGGTGTGGACGAGGAACAGGCCAGCGTTCTGGAAAAAGCCCACGCCATGAAAAACGTACAATCCTTTCTGGAGGGCAGGACTATCGTCAAGGAAATCTACGTGAAGGGCCGGATCGTGAATATTGTGGTAAAGTAAGAACAGGGAAGCAAAGGGAAGCGAAAGCTTCTCTTTTTCAATTCATCATGATATGCGTCGGTTTTCCCTGATGCTGCAATCCGCTCTGTTGCGGTCAGTCCCGCCGTGCCGAAGAGCCTTCTCCCGTCGGCTGACCGCTGTTCACAGGATGCCTTTGTTTCAAACGTTTGAAAATTATGAATTATGAATTATGAATTATGAATTAATTCCTGTTGACATTGTAATATTTCCGTAATAGAATGATCCTGTATCTCCAGATACGTACGTCTTGATGTATTCCGATGAGAAAAGAACGTTGAGGTGAACCATTCATGACCGTGTATCGCCGCTTATTGTGCCTCACACTGGCACTGTGCATGATGATCGCGCTGATTCCTTCCGCAACAGGCCTGCTTCCATCCGTTTATGCTGAAACCACGCGCTACGGAATCACCCTGAGCAAGGTCCATACGCGCGTCGGCGCCGGAACTGATCAGAAGCTCGCCTTTGATCTGCCGTCCGGTCAGGTCTGTGAAATCCGGGATGTCAGAATCGTGGACAAGGTCACCTGGTACAAGATTGCAACCATTGATCCGGAGCGGAAAAACAACAATATCTACATCGTTTACGTCCATGGTGACTTTTTCCGTGAGCTGACTTCTGAGGAAGCCGAGCTGTACAGACAGAGCGGTACCGTTGCCACCCCGACGCCCGTGCCTGAATCCGGCAGCGGAGATCCGACGCCCACCCCAACACCGGTACCGTCCGGTATGAATCAGGATCTGCCCGCCATCGAGGGCTCTGTCGGCTCCGTAACCGCGGGCGGCACAAACCTGCGCGAAGGCCCCGGCACCGGTTATCGCAGCATCATGCGGCTGGACCGGAATACGCAGGTGGAACTGCTGACGATCCCTTCCGTTCGCGGCATAGGTTCCAATACATTCTTTAAAGTCAGATACGACAATACTGTCGGCTATATCATGAGTGACTTCATCTCCATCATCAGCGGCGGCCCTCAGTCCGGAGAATCTGTTGTCACCACCCCGACGCCATATATTCCCGAATCCGAATCCGGCACCGTTTCCTCCTATACCCATGTGAAATTGCTTCTGAGCAGCTGCCATCTGCGGGTCAGTCCCGGCGGGGATTATGACCCGGATCACGACTGGGAAGGCCGGGGAAGCATCCTTCCGCTGAACGGAAGTGCTGTGAAACAGGGCAGATATACCTGGTATCCTGTTCTCAAGGACGGCAGAACATATTATGTCCGAGACGACTGCGTACAGCCTTTCTCGGACGACAGCTCCTCAGTGCCGACCGCCACCCCTCAACCTACTGATATTGTCATCACACCGACACCTTATACCCCTGAACCCGGTACTGAATCCTCCTATACCCATGTGAAGCTGCTCCTGAGCAGCTGCCATCTGCGGGTCAGCCCCGGCGGGGATTATGACCCGAACCATGACTGGGAAGGCCGGGGAAGCGTCCTTCCGCTGAACGGAAACGCTGTGAAACAGGGCGGATATACCTGGTATCCTGTTCTCAAGGACGGCAAAACATATTATGTCCGTAACGACTGCGTGCAGCCCTTCTCGGACGGCGATCCTTCAGCACCAACCGCCACGCCTGCCCCCACCGCAGCTCCCGTCACGGAGGCACTTGGATGGGTACGGACCATCATGGGCGGTTGTAATCTGCGTGCCACCATTTCCGGCACGGTCATCAAGCAGATCGCGAAAAACGTTACCCTTCCTTATCTCCTTGAGCCGGTCAAGAAAAACGGTTATACCTGGTACTTTGTCGCCGACGGCAGCAACCGCGGCTATCTTCGCAGCGATGTGGTGAAGGTAGTCAAAACCCCCGATACGACGCCTGAACCCGGGGCTACCGACACTCCGACGCCCGCGCCGGGAGTGACCGATACTCCTGCGCCGACAGCGGATCCCGTCTCCGGCTGGATCAAAACGACTTCCTCCGGTGTGAATTTACGGAAAAAGGCCGGTTATACCGACGTAATCGGCCGGGTAGATAAGAACATCGTCATGCCCTACTACGGCGAACCGACTAAAGTCAAAGGCGTCAACTGGTACTATGTCCAGCATTCTTCTCTGGGTATGGGTTATCTGCATGCGGATTTCGTAACCCGCTGTAACGAGGACGGTTCCCCGGTCATCACACCAACCCCGGAACCTACAGCTACCCTGGAACCCGGTGTCACGCCTGAACCAAGCGGCGCTCAGGAGGCCTCCTATACCACACTGAAGACCGGTTCCACCGGCAATGCTGTGAAAAACCTGGTTACAGAACTGAAGCGACAGGGATACTACAGCGGCAGCATCACTACACGGTACACCACCTCCGTTGCTGATGCCGTACGAGCATTCCAGCGGGCAAAAGGCCTGTCTGTTGACGGTGTCGCCGGCCCTGCGACGCAACATAAACTGTTTGGTACGGTACCTATCGGCGCAGGCGATACCAGCAGCCTGACTATGACCCTGTACCCGGCCGAAAAAATCGACTGGTACACGGGCGGTATCAACGAGCTTTGGGCGAGAGGCAGCAACTATAAGGTATACGATGTCAAGACCGGCATTGTCTGGTGGGCGCACCGCTGGGCCGGCGGCCTCCATGTCGACGCGGAACCGCTGACTGCGGCCGACACTGCGCGTCTGTGCAGATGCTACGGCGTAACCACCAGCCAGGAAATCAAGGATAAGAACCTCTGGCAACGTCGTCCGCTGCTGGTCACGATCGGCACCAGAACCTTCGCCTGCTCCCTGTACGGCGTGCCGCATAACTATCCGGAAGGCGACACAATCTCCACCAACGAATTTAAAGGCCAGGTCTGTATCCACTTTACCAATAGCAAAACCCACGACAGCCGGAAGGTGGACAGCGGCCACGAGGAAGCGATCCAGTACGCCTGGGAGCATGCCCCGAACGGACATCAGTAAGATCGTATAAACAGTTGATACACGGGCAGGACTTCATTGTCCTGCCCTTTTGCGTTGTGGTATAATATCATATCTCATGGGAAAGTTGGGATGGAATTATGGCGAAGGTCAAGAGCAGTTACGCCTGCACTGCCTGCGGATATGAGAGCCCCCGGTGGGTGGGCCGCTGCCCCGGCTGCGGCGCGTGGAATACCCTGGAGGAAAACCTCCAGGCCATGCCGGACAAAACCGGGAAAGTCGCCGCAAACCAGCGGCCGGGCACAGGCGCGAAGCTGCTTGCCCTGAAGGACATTCCCGAGGATATCACGATGCGCACCGGCACCGGCATCAGCGAGCTGGACCGGGTTCTCGGCGGCGGTATCGTCGAAGGCGGCCTGATTCTGATCGGCGGCGACCCGGGCGTCGGCAAGAGCACACTGCTGCTCCAGGTCTGTGATCATCTGGCAAGGAGCGGAAAACGGACGCTGTATGTGAGCGGCGAGGAATCTGCCCGGCAGATCAAGCTGCGGGCAAAACGTCTGGGCGTCGAGAGCGATCTCTCTGTTCTGGCGGAAAACGCCCTGGACGCAATCGAGGAAAAAATCCGCGACATGCAGCCGGATACGGCGGTTATCGACAGCATCCAGACCGTGTACCGGCCGGAAATGGCCAGTGCTCCGGGCAGCGTCAGCCAGATCCGGGAAAGCACCAGCCTGATCATGCGGCTGTGCAAGGAAACCGGAACAAGCGTTTTTCTCGTAGGGCACGTGACCAAGGACGGCGCGATCGCAGGGCCCCGGATGCTTGAGCATATGGTGGATGTTGTGCTGTATTTCGAGGGCGACCGGCAGCAGGACTACCGGTTACTACGCGCGGTCAAGAACCGCTTCGGTTCGGTAAATGAGCTGGGCGTGTTCCGGATGACCGGGCAGGGCATGCAGGTTGTGGATAATCCCAGTGAAGAGCTGCTGAGCCGCCGGGCCAAAGGCGCCAGCGGGAGCACCGTTTTCTGCGGCGTGGAAGGCAGCCGTCCGCTGCTGTGCGACGTGCAGGCGCTGACCAGCCCCACATTCTACGGAACACCACGGCGCGCAGTGAATGGCGCGGACAGCGGCCGGGTCGCAATGCTGCTCGCGGTGCTCGAGAAACGGGCCGGTCAGCGGACCTATAACCAGGACGTTTATATCAACGTAGCCGGCGGTCTCGAACTAAGCGAGCCGGCAGCAGATCTTGCGCTGTGCGTGGCCGTGGCGTCGAGCCTGAAAGACAAGGCCGTCAGCCCGGAGGTCGCCGTGATGGGCGAGGTCGGGCTCGCTGGTGAGGTGCGCAGCGTACCCCAGTGCGAACGGCGCGTTTCCGAATGCGCCCGCCTGGGTTTCACGACGATCATCGTTCCCCGGACAAACGCAAAGCGCATATTCGCACCTGAAGGCGTCCGTGTCATTGGCGTCGACACCGTCGCGCAAGCCCTGAGTGTAATTTCTTGATATAATATTCACAATTCATTGTATTGAATACTCGTCCAGTCATCTTACTTTTGTTGTTATTCTGTTCCGGAATGTCCGAAATGAATGATGACTATTCTCGCCTTATCATTATGAATTATGAATTGTGAATTGATTGTTGGAGGTAATCATGCGATCCAAAGCAATGGAAAAACTGTTAAAGCTGTTACTGATCCTGCTCGGGATCGGCATTGGCCTGGCCGCGGCACAGCTTGGCCTGGCGCTGTACCGGCTGAGTCATCAGAACGCGGACATCCCCGCCTGGGCGCCCGTGGCAGCCTATGCCGGAATGGGTGTGCTGGGAGGTATAATCCTGCTGCTGCTGAGCCGTCGGATCATTCGCCGGGTAAACAGCCTCTCGCAGGAAATGCAGAAGGAATTTGACAAAATGCCTGCGAACCAGCTGCTCTCCGCTGTGATCGGACTGATCCTCG
Source organism: uncultured Clostridia bacterium (assembly GCA_946411525.1). Taxonomy (GTDB): domain Bacteria; phylum Bacillota; class Clostridia; order Christensenellales; family Aristaeellaceae; genus Aristaeella. The sequence continues at coordinate 8,460 of CAMKEI010000017.1, forward strand.
GCCTGATCGTAGCAGCGCTGCTCCGGCAGATGGTCTCCTTTCTGGGCAACGGCGTAGCCGGCGCAGCACTCACCGCTATCCTTTACCTGACGCTCGGCGCGTTGGGATACAATATCGGAAAGCGGCGGAGCCGTGAGTTCATCGCCATGATTACACGCCTGTCCGGCGCGCGGGAAAAAAGCAGAACGCGGAAACACGGCTATGCATCCCGGAAGTACATCGATACCAGCGCGATCATCGACGGGCGGATTCTGGAAATCCTCCGGACCGGTTTTGTCGAGGGCGATATCGTCATTCCCCAGTATGTGGTTGACGAACTGCAGCACGTGGCTGATTCCGCCGACGACAGCCGGCGTGAACGCGGCCGGCGCGGGCTGGAAATCCTGCGGGAAATGCAGGGCAGCGTGAAACCGCTGACCATTGATCCCACGGATATCGAAGAGCTGCAGGACGTGGACGTCAAACTCCTCCGGCAGGCCCGGGACTGCGGCGGCACTGTGATCACCGTGGACTATAACCTTCAGAAGGCCGCCGCAGTCAGCGACGTAAAAAGCCTGAACATCAATGAACTGGCGGAGGCGTTCCGTCCGGCGGTTGTTCAGGGTATGGGACTGCAGGTGCATATTATGAAGGAAGGCAGAGAGTCCGGTCAGGGCGTCGCCTACCTGGAGGATGGCACAATGGTCGTCATCGAGGGCGGAAGGTCCCATGTGGGTGAGAATGCGGAGATTACGGTGACCAGCGTACTGCAGACCAGCGCGGGCCGTATGGTCTTTGCAAGAATGTAAAAAAAATCCATCATTTGCCGAATATCGTGATATTCTCTGAAAAAATCCGCTTTTTTCTGTTGACAAATGCGTATCATTGATGGTATAAAAATGATACATTCACTACCCTAATTGGAAAGGGAGTAAATCATTCAAGAGGAGATGTTAAAACCATGAAGAAGACCCTGTCCATTTTGGTTGCCCTCGTACTCGTGCTGTGCGTATCCGCGGCCTCCGCTGATATCATCGCCCACAAGACCAACGTGAGCGAAATTGAAGGCCTGCCGGAAGCTCCCAGCATCCCCACCATGTCCACCAAGAATGACGACCACACCGCCGTCATCACCCTGAGCGAAGAGCTTGGCTGGCTGAATGTTGTTTCCAACTGGCAGTGGCTCGACATCATCACCTGGGACGGCACCACCGGCACCTACTCCCTGGATGAAGATGCATTTGCTGACCTGCAGCCCGGTTTCGGCGGCTACGGCGGAATGTGGGGCCTTGGACCGGATTATAACACCCAGGACGACGGTGAGTATGACACCATTGAAGATGTTCCGGAGTTCGTCAAGTGGGAAAAAGATCCGTGGGGTCCGCGCACCTATCTCCGTCGTTTCATCCGTCAGAAGGATAACGGCAAATACACTATTACCACCATGTGGTACGGCAGCTACAGTGGTAACTATGAGCTGGGCTTCTCCTATGACGGCGAAACCAAGGACGGCGTGAAAGTTCGCTACGACTCTTGGGGCAAACTGGTTCAGGCGATCCAGTATGTCGAAGGCCTGAACCTCTTCAACGAGGAAGAAGCTCCCGCCAAGACCGCTATCATCTATCAGGCTCGCGAGCCCCTGCCCTGGATCCATCAGGTCACCATCGGCCGTATCGAGTCTCAGGATGCTGACGGCAACGTCCTGCACTATGCTAAGTTCGCTTCCAACGGACAGTGCATCAGTGTGCACTAATTCACAGTCACTCTTTCATCTGATACTTTAATCAGGGAAAAGGAGACCGGAACGGATTCCGGTCTCCTTTTCGTTGTCCTGTTTTTCCCTGCCTGTATGACGGAGCAGGAAGAAGTCTTCCTGTCCGCTTTCCTATGGCATATTCAGACTTCGCTTATTGCGAAATCATCTATTGATCGCTTTATCTGTAACTTGTGGGATTATAAACCATTGCCGCAGGCCGTGCCTGACAGGGTTCTCTGTTCGGCAATCCTGCTGTCTCCTTTTCACCGCTGGAATCAGTCCGATACCGCGGAATAGAGGAATACACTGATAAAGACGGGAAGTATTCTTCCCGCCTTGTTTCATTGTTTTGCATCCGGGATTACTGCAGGATTCCTTTTGTCGCCTCGTCCTCGTACTGTCTGGTATACAGGCGGTAATACGGACCCTTCGCGGCGATCAGCTCCTGATGGGGTCCCTGTCACACCCTACAGCTCTCTCCTCTTCAAAGCAGAAATCAGCCGATTTCGAGAACAAAATAGTATACCAAAGCAAAACGGGAAGTAGTTTTCCCGTCTTGTTTCATAGTTTTATGCTTGGGATTACTGCAGGATTCCCTTTGTCGCTTCGTCCTCGTATTGCCTGGTATACAGGCGGTAATACGGGCCTTTCGCGGCGATAAGTTCCTTATGGGTTCCCTGTTCCACAATCCTTCCGTCCTTCACCACAAGAATCAGGTCAGCATTACGGACAGTGGAAAGTCTGTGGGCGATGACCAGAGAGGTCCTGCCCTGGATAACTGTATCAATCGCTGACTGAATCCGCTGTTCGGTCAGGGTATCCACGGACGCCGTCGCCTCGTCCAGCACAAGGATACGGGGATCCGCCAGGATCGCGCGGGCAAAGGAGATCAGTTGTTTTTCGCCGGTGGAGAGCAGGTCTCCGCCCTCTCCGACATCCGTATCGATGCCTTTTTCCATCTTGGCCACCACCTGATCGGCGGAAACCAGCTTCAGCGCACGGCCGATCTCTTCCTCCGTGGCATTCGGATTGCCGTAGAGCAGGTTTTCCCGGATCGTTCCGGAGAAGAGATGCGGCGTCTGGAGCACATAACCGATGGCGCTGTGAAGCCAGAGCTGGCTCCGTTCCCGGGCGTCGCGCCCGTCGATAAGCACTTTCCCTTCCGTAGGCTCAAAAAAGCGGCAGACGAGGTTCACCAGAGTGCTCTTGCCCGCGCCGGTTTCGCCCACGATGGCGATGTTGCTGCCGAAGGGAATCTTCAGGCTGAAATGCTCCAGCACGTACTCGTCGCCGTCCGGATATCGGAATGAAACGTCCTCAAACTCGATATCGCCCTTGATGGATTCCCAGTTTTCCTTCTTCGGACTGAAGGAGTCGCCGTATTTTTCAATCACTTCCGGCGTATCGGTCACGTCGGACTTTGTGCCCAGCAGGCGGGTCAGGCGCTCAATGTTCACCTGGGTGGTAATCACGTCCGAGATCGCATCCACGATCCAGCGGACAGGCTCCATCAGTCCCTGGGCATAGGACATGAACATGGAGAAGGTACCGACCTCTTCTGCCGCGATATAGCCGCCCTGCCACAGAACGATCGCCAGGGCAAGAGAGGACGCCAGATGCATCGTGACTGCGAAGGCGCCCCGCAGGCGGGCTGCCCGGATGGACGTTCCCTTGTATTCTCCGGTGTCCTTCACAAAGTCATCGGCCATTTTGTCTTCTACCACAAGCGTCTTGATGGTTTTCGCGCCGGTAATGCCTTCGTTGAAATCCCCTGTGATGCGGGAGTTCAGCTCCCGGATCTTCCGGTTCGCCATAATCAGCTTTTTCTGGAAAAGGGAATAAAGAATCACAATCAGCGGCAGGATCACCATGACCATCAGAGCCAGGCGGACATTGATAATCAGCATCACGGCGAGGGATCCGATCAGGTAGCTGGTATGCCACACAGCGTCCATCAGGGACCAGGATACGAGACTCCCGATACGGGATGTATCCGACATGACCCGGGAATGGATCCAGCCCACGCTGTTCTGGTTATAATAGGAAAAAGACAGCGTCTGAAGGTGATTGAAGGCCTCAGCGCGCAGATCCCGGTTCACCGAGACCTCCGTCTTCATCGCGCCGTTGCAGGAAACGAAATTCACACAAGAGGCAAAGAGAATCAGCGCAATATAAATCATGATATACCAGGGCAGGGTGTCCAGCGTACGCAGGGTGATGAAGTGGTTGAGCGCGTAGCGTTGCAGCACGGGCATCAGGATATCCACACCAGTGCCCAGCAGGCCGCAGATAATCATCCAGCACAGGGTCTTCCGGTACTTCTTCAGGTACGGGAAGAGCCGGGGAATGCCGAAGAACGGCAGCGACTTATAGTCATGTTCATTATTCATGGCCTGTTCCATTACGCGTTCACCTCCTCTGTATCCTCCACGCTCATGGATTGGATGCTTTCGATTTCTTTATACAGTCCGTCCTGTTTGCTCAGTTCCGCTGGAGTGCCCAGCTGCGCTATCCTGCCGTGATCCAGCACCAGCACCTGATCCGCCTTAGCCAGGGTCGTGATCCGGTGGGAGATGAGGATAATGGTGGCGGATCCGAAGCGCTTCTCCAGTTCCTTCCGGATCTTTGCGTCGGTCTCGGTGTCCACAGCGGAAAGCGAGTCATCAAAGATCATAATAGGCGTGGGACGAGTCAGCATCCGGGCGATCGCCGCCCGCTGCTTCTGGCCGCCGGACAGGGTCACGCCCCGTTCACCCACAGCTGTATCGTAGCCCTTGGTAAAGGACTGGATGGTATCGTCCAGGCACGCGGCGCGCGCCGCGGTCCGCAGTTCTTCTTCCTGAAGATCCGGTACAGTGATGGCAATGTTTTCCTTCAGCGTCCGGGAAAAGAGGAAGGGCTCCTGCAGCACGATCCCGATATTCCGCCTCAGATGCTCCAGCCTGATCTTCCGGATGTCGGTGCCGCCGATTGAGATGGTTCCGTTTTCTTCCGGCAGGTCATACAGACGGTCCAGCAGATACATCATCGTGCTCTTGCCCGAGCCGGTGCCGCCGAGGATACCCAGCGTCGTTCCGGCAGGAACGGTCAGGCTGATATCATGCAGCATCTCAGGGCTGCCGTCATAGCTGAACGATACATGGTCGAAACGGATATCGCCGTCCATGGTCGGTTCCTGCGCGTCCGGTACGTCCTGCTCTTCCTCCGCGTCCATAATATAGCCGATCCTGTCGATGCCGACGCCGGCCTTGGACATCTCGCTGATCATCCGGCCAAGCTGGCGCACAGGCCAGACCAGCATACCGTTGTAGCTGAGGAAGGCAATGAACTCTCCGGCGGTCATTCCCCGGTTGAGGCAGAACAGCACGCCGAAGATCACAACCAGCATAATCTGCACGCCGGAAAGGATGTCTGCGGAGCACCAGAAGAATGCCATCAGCCGGCCGAGCTTCACCCACAGGGATGTATAGAAGGAGTTTTGTTTGCCGAAGCGATCCCGCTCGTAGCGTTCCCGTCCGAAGGCGCGAACCACGCGGACGCCGGTCAGGTTCTCCTGCACCATGGCAGAGAGTTTGCCCTCGTTTTCATCGCATTCCTGGAAGCCTTTGCGGAATTTATGATGGAAGAAAAGCGAATACCAGACGATGATTGGCAGCGGGATCATGGCGATCAGGGTCAGCGTCACGTTCATGCCCAGCATGAACACAACGGACAGCACCAGCATAATCCCGATTCGGATCAGGCTGGTCATCTGCTCAGAGATAAAGTTCCGGGTTGTGTCGATATCGCTGGTACAGCGCTGGATAATATCGCCGGTATGGTTCTGCATATGCCACCGGAACGGCAGATGTTCAATATGGCGGAACAGCGTGTCGCGCATGTTCTTGACCAGCGTTTCACCGCCGCGGGCATTGAAAACGCGGAAGCAGTACTGGGTCACGACCTTGATCACGGCCACCGCAATCACGGCCAGCGCCATGATCCACAGCCTTCCGCGGATCGCTTCCGGTCCGCCGAAGCGTTCCAGCAGACAGCGAACTGTCGGGTTCAGAGTGTCCGCCGGGGCGGAGCCGATGACGTTGTCCACTGTCACACGGATGATCTGAGGGGTAATCATATCCGCCAGGGCGGAAAGGGCCGCGCAGATCATACAAAGAATGAAAAAGGCTTTGCTTCCTTTTAAGAATTGAAGGATCAGTCTGCCCCGGCCCTTCCGGGGCTGAATGTGATCCTGGGTCTGAATGTTCTCCATATATATCAACTCCCAGTATAGTCAGTTATCCGTGTTTCCTGACCGTGCATGCTGGGCATAAAAATGCCCGCTGCCGGTTCTCTCCGACAGCGGGCATGTTTCGCAACGGTTACTTCGGTCGATCTCCCCGGATCAGGCAGGGCTGTATCGGGAAGAAGACGGGCTTAATTACTTGAGCTCGGCGAAGTACTTGATGGTGCGGACCATCTGGCTGGTGTAGCTGTTCTCATTGTCATACCAGGACACGACCTGCACCTGATAGGTGTCGTCGTCGATCTTGTTGACCATAGTCTGGTTGGCATCGAACAGGGAGCCGTAGGTCATGCCGATGATATCGGAGGAAACGAGTTTTTCGGTGGTGTAGCCGAAGGATTCGGATGCCTGAGCCTTCATGGCTTCATTGATCGCTTCCTTGGTTACATCCTTGCCCTTGACGACAGCCACGAGGATCGTGGTGGAGCCGGTGGGCACGGGCACACGCTGAGCAGAGCCGATCAGCTTGCCGTTCAGTTCCGGGATAACCAGGCCGATCGCCTTGGCCGCGCCGGTGGAGTTCGGCACGATGTTGGCGGCGCCGGCACGGGCACGCTGCAGGTCACCCTTGCGGTGCGGGCCGTCCAGGATCATCTGGTCGCCGGTGTAGGCGTGCACGGTGGTCATGATGCCGGCCTGGATCGGGAAGGCATCGTTCAGGGCCTTGGTCATGGGCGCCAGGCAGTTGGTGGTGCAGCTGGCAGCGGAAATGACCTGGTCTTCGGGCTTCAGGGTCTTGTGGTTAACATTGTAAACGATGGTCGGCAGGTCGTTGCCCGCGGGAGCGGAAATAACAACCTTCTTGGCGCCGGCTTCGATATGGGCCATGGACTTTTCCTTGGAGGTGTAGAAACCGGTGCACTCCAGTACCACGTCTACGCCCAGCTCGCCCCAGGGGCACTCTTTGGCGTCCTTGATGGCATAGATGGTGATCTCTTTGCCGTCAACGATGATGGAATTCTCGGTCGCTTCGACGGTGTGCTTGTTCTCGCCGATCACGCCGCAGTAGCCCTTCTGAGCGGTGTCGTACTTCAGCAGATGAGCCAGCATCGCGGGGCTGGTCAGGTCATTGATGGCGACCACGTCATATCCGGGAGCACCGAACATCTGACGGAACGCAAGACGGCCAATGCGGCCGAAACCATTAATCGCAACTTTAACTGCCATGGAAAAAACCTCCTCTTAAATAATCCGCATTTCGCGTGATCAGTTTCCGGAGGCTATTGTACCTGTTTTTCCTTTGTTTTGCAACAGTTTTTTCAGCTGTTTTTCCGACTGTCCGTTGCATTCCCAACATCTTGTGGCCGGATTCCGCGGCAACCACATTTCAGCCTGTTCCTTTTGTTCAATATGGTTCTGAAACAGTGGAAAAATCTCATTTTGCGTTGACTTCCGCCTGCCGGAATGTTATTCTTTAATATACATGGTAAGTCCGTACTTCTTTACGGTCATAAAGATTATTGAGGAGGTTATAACCTATGATGGACAACATCCCTGTCATCAAACTGGGACTCGTCGCTGTCAGCCGCGACTGTTTTCCCATCGCGCTGAGCGAGAAGCGCCGTGCCGCCATCGCCGCGAAGTGCGGCCAGAAGGATCTTGACTTTGTTGAGATCAAAACCACCGTCGAGAATGAAAAAGACATGCTTAAGGCCGTCGAAGAGCTCAACACCGCCGGCTGCAACGCCGCGTGCGTGTTCCTGGGCAACTTCGGTCCGGAAACCCCCGAGACCCTGATTGCCGCAAAGTTTGACGGGCCTGTTATGTTTGTGGCCGCTGCCGAAGGCGACGGAGACATGATCAACGGCCGCGGCGACGCTTACTGCGGCATGCTGAACTGCTCCTACAACCTGGGCATGCGCCATCTGAAGGGCTACATCCCGGAATATCCCGTCGGCACCGCCGATGAACTGGCTGACAAGATCGCCGAGTTCATCCCGATCGCCCGCGTCATCGTCGGACTGAAGAACCTGAAGATCATCACCTTCGGGCCCCGTCCCCAGGACTTCTTCGCCTGCAACGCCCCCATCAAGGGCCTGTATGAGCTGGGCATCGAAATTGAGGAAAACAGCGAACTGGATCTGCTGGTCAGCTATAAGGAGCATGCAGGCGACAAGCGCATTCCCGCCGTGTGCGAAGACATGGCCAAGGAAATGGGCGAAGGCAAGTACTACGCCGATATGCTGGAGCGGATGGCTCAGTTTGAACTGACCCTGCTCGACTGGGCGGAAGCCCATAAGGGCGCCCGGAAATATGTGGCCTTTGCCGACAAGTGCTGGCCTGCTTTCCCGTCCCAGTTCGGATTCGAGCCCTGCTACGTCAACAGTCGTCTTGCTTCCCGCGGCATCCCGGTATCCTGCGAAGTGGACATCTACGGCGCGCTGAGCGAATACATCGGTGCCTGCCTGACCGGCGACGCGGTAACCCTGCTGGACATCAACAACAGCGTTCCGGAGTATATCTATGATAAGGATATCAAAGGCAAGTTCGACTATACGCTACATGACACCTTCATGGGCTTCCACTGCGGCAATACCCCCAGCTGCAAGATGTGCGCCGACCGCGCGGTCAAGTACCAGCTGATCCAGCATCGCCTGCTTGAGCCCGAAGGAAGCGAACCGGACTTCACCCGCGGCACCCTCGAGGGCGACATCGCCGCCGGCCCGATCACTTTCTACCGCCTGCAGTGCGATTCTGAAGGCGACGTTCGCGCCTACCTGGCCGAAGGCGAAGTGCTGCCCGTAGCCACCCAGTCCTTCGGAGGCATCGGCATCTTCGCCATCAAGGAGATGGGCCGTTTCTACCGCCACGTCCTGGTTCAGAAGCGTTATCCGCATCACGGCGCCGTTGCGTTCGCACACTGCGGAAAGCTTCTGTTCGAAGTATTTAAGTATCTTGGCGTAAAGGATATCGCCTGGAACCAGCCCAAGAACCTGCCCTATCCGACAGAGAATCCCTGGGCGTAATTCGCAAATAAAAAGAAGGGCTGCCGCAGCGGCCCTTCTTTTTATTTGCTGTTCATCATTCAGGATTTCATCATTGTGTTCGTTCCCCTGCCGTCCGAAAGGATCCTGTCCGGGACAATAAACCGCTAATCCTGTTCACGCGGTGCGTAAGCGCAATATTGACCTGTGGATTCTGAATTCCGAATTGGCCTTTGAGTGGGGATTCCGGACTGAAACATGTCATTTTGTCACCAAAACCCCTCATCTTTGTGATTGTTCCATGGCTAAAGTTTGACAAAAGTGGGAACTGGTGTTACACTTCTGTTCAGCAACAGCTCGCTGCCTCTCTCTTCAGGCGGCTTTTAGATAGATGATTTGTTTCGTATCCTTGGTTTTCAGACAAAGGATGCTGTTTGTTCTGCCGTGGAGGTGTACGTCTTCGTGGAGCGAAATCTGTTGATTACCCATTATTATCACAGCGGTTTTTCCGTCGCGAGCGAACATACGCTGGCTGTCTTCGACTACTGGCGCGGGGAACGCGGGGAACTGACCCCTGATAAACAGCTCACGCCTGACCAGCTGAAAAAATACGACAATGTCTTCGTCTTTATCAGCCATGAACATATCGATCATCTCGATCCTGTCGTCTTCTCCTGGAATGAAACAGGAAATGTTTCCTATATCGTTTCTTCCGACATGCCCGTCGGTACGCGTGGCAAGCGCATGGCTCCGGGAGATACAATTAAGTTCTCGGATGAGCTGACAGTGACTGCCTTTGACTCAACGGATCTCGGGGTCAGTTTTCTGGCCGACTTCTGCGGTATCCGTATTTTCCACGCCGGAGACCTGAATTTCTGGCACTGGCGGGAAGAATCCACCATGCAGGAAATCGAAGAGGCGGATGCGGAATACCGCAAAGCGGTCCAGCCGATCTCAAAGGAAAAGATCGACGTGGCGTTCTTTCCGGTGGATCCGCGGCAGGGAACAATGTATGAAGCAGGGGCCAATTATTTCATCCTGGCCGTCAAACCGCGGATCCTGATTCCGATGCATTATTTCCATCGGACGGATACGGCTGTGGATTACGCCCGCACAGCCAGCTGCCGCACCACAGAGGTGATCGCCCTCCCCGGTTACGGCGACCGGCTGCAGATTCGGATGGACGAGGATCTTTATCTGAATGTATCCTTCCCCTCCATAGATACTCCGGAGAATGGGGAGGCCGAAGAGACCGGATCAGTCTCCGGTGAAGGATCTGGGCTTCCCCCGGACGAAGGGGAAACGATGCTGTCAGAAGACGATCCGTTCCTCGAAAGCGATCTCCCTGTTTCCTCCCTGGCGGATGACGAGCCTGCCGCTCCTGAAACATAATCCATCCACAGGCAGGCTTAATTTCCACAGGTTATCCACAGTTTTTCACCTGATTCGCAAAGAAGAAGCCGACCCGCGCAAGCGTTGAATTATCTTGCTTTCGCGGATCGGCTTTCTGTAAATACCGAAATCTCAAGGCCTCACAGGCTGTGGATAATCTGTTTGTTGTTCTGGTCACAATTCTGACCATGCCCGGCACCTGTTTCAGCCCTTCCGCCCTTGTTCCGTATGGGGAAATCCGCTCCTATTGATCTGATCAGTTTTTGCCCTGAAAAGGACTGTCAACCCGGACAGCTTTATCCACAGACAGTGCATAAAGCCAGCTTTCCGTAACCGGCCTCCCGGTCAGCTCCCGCAGCGCTGCGGCATACCATTCCAGCTGGGGACGGTATTCCTCCACAAAAGCCCCCATATCCCGGATCCTGTCGGTCTTATAGTCCAGCAGAATCCAGCCGTCTCCTTCCCGGAAGGCACAGTCGATCATACCTTGCAGAATCATTCCCCGATCCTTCAGATACAGGTTGAAATCCCACTCTCGATGCACCTCCGGACTGTGCAGCATCCGCTGCCCGATATCCGAGGCAAAAAACCGTGCCGCTGCCTCCGGTCGGATCCATTCTCCTTCCTCCGGTGTGAATACCTGCTCCTCCACCATGCTGTCCCGCATGGCGGCCAGTGTATTCACATCCTCGCCGCCGCTCCGGACAGTATCCAGATCCGCCAGTGAGAGGAAACGGTGAATGACCGTACCCCGGGCAGCCCCGTCCGCTTCCTTTGCCGGGATCATGAAAACCGGCAGGCTGCCTGCCTGATACCGCTTCATCGCACGTTCCACATAGTCCGGTGTCCGCTTTTCTTCCGGAGTCTGTTCCGCCTCTTCCGGGAATATCCGGTTACGCGCATTCCGAAGCAGGGCGGTCACGGATATTTTTTTCAGGGTGTTCTCCGTCTGTTCCGGTTTATTTTCCGTTGAAACAGTCTTCCACAGATCATCCACAGAAGGCGCGGAAAGCACGGTTTCAACCCATGGCTGCAGGTTGTGAATTGTATTCCGGTTTTCCACAGTTTTCTGTTGAATACTATCAAAGATCGTTATTTTCCAAGGCCTTGAAGCCTGTGTAAAGGTTGTGGATTTCTTTTCTTCATCCAGCAGTGCAGGCATCACACAATCCATGTAATCTGAAGCAGCAAGCGTCCGGTGATCACCCGGCGGCATATGCCAGATCGCGCGGTCTGTTTCCGTTCCCACGAGAAACAGTTTTTCCTGTGCCCGGGTCACCGCCACATACAGCAGACAGATCCGTTCTGCTTTTACGTCATGGTTCTTCTTCCACTCGAAAATCTCATCCGCCGCAGTGCTGCGTGACAGACGCCATTCCGGCACTTTGTAACGCAGGCAGAGTCCCAGTTCCTCATCCAGCCGGACCGGTCCGCCCGGTTTTCCCTTCAGGCCTTTATCCAGATCCAGGCAGAATACCACCGGGAACTGCAGTCCTTTGGACTTATGCATCGTCATAATCCGGACCAGATCATCCTCGCTTCCCAGGGACGACGCTGCCTGCATCTCTCCGCCGGAAGCCTGTTCCGACAGGAAATCCAGGAATTCACAGAGAACACATATCCCCCGATCCGCAGCACGATCCGCCTGCAGGCAGACCGCACGCAGGTTCTTTTGCGCGGCGTTTCCGTCATCCTTCGCCCCGAAAAAAGAGGAGATCGCGCTGTCTTCCAGCAGATACCAGAGAAAATCCGCAAGATGTACCCGTACGGACTGAAATCGCCATTCTTCAATCCGATTCTTTGCCTGCCTGCATTTCTGTCCAAGCGGGCTGTTTTCATCAGCAGCCGAATCGAACGCCTGCCAGAAGGGAACGCCGGTACCCGTGTTTTTCAGGCGGATCAGGCTCAATTCCTCTTCAGTAAAGAAAAAGGGCGGATTGACCAGCGTCGTCAGCAGCGGCAGATCCAGGTGGGGGTTGTCCAGCAGCATCAGCAGGTTTCGGAAGGCTTCCACTTCCGGCTGATCGAAGAATCCGCCCCTGCCATCAAAGAATACCGGAATACCCTGAGCTTTCAGCAGTTCCGTAAGCTTTGGACCGTCCGTGCTGACTTCCGGCATCAGGATGACAATATCCCTGTATTTGTACCTCTCCTGCTCAACCAGTTCACGGATTCTCCCGGCGGTATGTGCAGCAATCGTTTCCAGCCGGGTCATACCTTCTCCGGTTTGCAGCAGATCCACATTCACGGGGACATATCCAGGGCAGTCCGTTCGTCCCTGTTTCAGTTCGTCTGCTGGAGTATAGTCGATCTCCGCCGCTTCCTGTCGCATTACATCCCGAAAAATCGTATTGGCAGTTTCCAGGATTTCCGGTCGGGAACGAAAGTTTTCCTGCAGGAAAATACACTCTCCCGCGTCCGGTCCTTCTGCTCCGATCCTTGCCTGGAACAGCTTTGGATTTGCCAGGCGGAACCGGTAAATACTCTGTTTCACATCTCCCACCATGAACAGGGTGTTTTCTTCCCCGGCCAGCGCCTGGATCAGGGCGTCCTGTACAGAAGACACATCCTGACATTCATCCACAAAGATCCGCTGATACCGGCTGCGTACGGAAGTACGGCAATTCTCATTGCCGAGGATTGCCAGCGCCTTGTGTTCGAGGTCGGTAAAGTCCAGCGCGCAAACACGCGCCTTATTCTTTTCATATGCAATGTGCGTTTCTTCCGTGATTTTTCTCAGGCCGCGCAGGCTGTTTCGGATCTGTGTGAATTCCTTCATCGTCTGCGCCTGATCAGCTCCGATCCACACAAGGATGCTCCCAGCGACTTCCTTCAGCTGTTTCCGCAGTGCCTGATACCGATCCCGCCAATCGGCTTCCCGGACTGTCAGATTACGCAGAGCCGGAAGCCTGGCAAAATCACCCGTCAGCTCTTCCGGTTGAACCGCCTCATTGACCATCCAGCGCCGCAGGGCGTCCGCGAGCGCCTGATCCTTTTTCCAGGTCTCCCGGTAGGCGTCCTGTTTCTCATATTCTTCAAACATATCCGCCTGCCGCCGCAGGATGACCTGCATCGTCAGGATTTTCTCGTTCATCATCCGTGAAACTGTCCTGAACCAGGGATGATCCCGGTTCAGATCCAACGGCACGCTCTCCGACTTCGCTGCAAGCCACTCAAACGGCTCCGGAAGGCTCATAATAAATCGCCAGACTTCAGAAACGATGTTCAGGACACCTGCCGGTTCATACTGGCGGATAAAAGACAGATAATCCGGATCTTCCCGGTTCCGCAGTTCGTTGCACGCCTGGCGGAACGCGTCGGCAAAAAGCTGCTCCCGCTGGGCTCCGGTACAGATCTGGAAAAACGGATCCACCCCTGCAATCTGGAATTCCTGACGGATCAGGTGCTGACAGAAAGCATGAATTGTACAGATCTCCATCGCTCCTGCTTTTTCGGCGGCTGCCGCGATTGCAGGATCCTTCCGCTCCGATAACAGTCGATTGCGTATTTTTTCCCTCATTTCCGCGGCCGCCGCGTTTGTAAATGTGATCACCAAAAAGGAAAAAGGATCCGCCCCTTCCCGAATCAGACGGGCGATCCGTTCAATCATTACAGCGGTTTTCCCGCTGCCGGCGGCCGCGGAACAGATAAGCCTTCCCGCGGAGGAATCTATGACTTTCTGCTGGTCATTCGTCCATTGCGGCATAAGGGATTCTCCTTGTTTCTTCAGAAATGTTTCACGTGAAACATTTCTAAATTTCTTTATTCTTTGCCCAGAATACTGCAATCTGATTGGACAGTTGTTTTTGGTTCCCATCCTGAGCAATGTCCGGAATCCTATCTGTTTTCATCCACATATGCTTCTCCTGCCTCAGCGGATACTTTCCAGATCTTCTGCACTTTCCCGCAATCCACATCATCCCGGTCGGTGCAGGTGATAAATGTTTGGAAATCCCGGATTTCTCTGATCAGGCAGGCCCGGCGTTTCCGGTCAAGCTCACTCATAACGTCATCCAGCAGGAGTACCGGTTCTTCCCCGCTCAAATCCCGCAAAATCTTCATCTGGGACAATTTCATGCTCAGCGCGGCTGTCCGGATCTGTCCCTGGCTGGCAAATTGCTTCATCTGGTTTTTATTCATTGTCAGGATCAGGTCATCCCGGTGAGGTCCTACGGACGTCAGTCCCATCCTGATATCGTCTTCCCGGTTTTCCCGGTATAGCCTGCGCAGCGTCTCAGCGATATCGTCATCTTCCTTTACCGAGGAATGATAAGCAACACAAAACATTTCGTCTGTATCGGAAATCCGCTGGTAGGTCTCTGCCGCAATATCTGACAGAAATGAGACGATCTTACGCCGTTCCCGGATGATAACTGCTGCAGGTTCCGCCATGGTATCCTCAAAAGCAGTCAGAATTGCCGGACTCCCGGTCCCGTTTGTCCGAAGATTCCGCAGCGCAGCGTTGCGCTGGTCCATGCCTGTCCTGTACTGCTGCAGCGCGACAAAGTACCCGCGGCTGATCTGGCTGATCATCATATCCAGATACCTTCTGCGAATTGAAGGTCCGTCTTTGATGAGCCCGAGATCCTCCGGTGAAAAAATCACACAGCGAAGGCATCCCATCATATCGGAAAATTTTGCGATTTTTTTCTGATCAATCTGAATCGTTTTTTTCTGGATTTCCTCCGGATGAAACCGTACGCTTATCTCCCGCCGGCCTAGCAAATTCTGAATGGAAACAGAAGTAAAAGCAAACGCTTCTCCGTTTTTTACCACATTGGCGTCATTGGTAATCCGGTGGGAACGGCCGAGCGAACAATAATGAACCGCTTCGAGCAGGTTCGTCTTGCCGGATCCGTTTCGGCCGTAAAAGAGGTTAACGCCAGGGTGCGGACAGAGCGTAAGCTCCCGGTAATTCCTGAAGTTTTTCAGTTTCAGTTCTTCAATCTGCATTTTTGTCCGAAACAGAAAACGGCTGCATCCGGAAAGCGGACGGCCGTTTTCTTCTTTTTCCTTAATTGTTCATTGGAAGACCCGGACCGGAAGAATCAGGTATAGATAATCATTTCCTGTCTGCGGCACAACCACACACGGGCTGACGCTGGAATTGAACTTCATGCACAGTTCCTCGTCCGGTACATTGCGGATCACATCTGTGATATACCGTGCGTTGAAAGCTATATCGATCGGATCACCGTTCAGTGAAGCTTCCATCTCTTCCTCCACATCGCCCAGTTCAGCGTTTGAGGAAATCCTGAGAATATCGTTTTTAAAACTCATTTTTATCAGGTTGTTCTTTCCTTCCCTTGCCATCAGGCTTGCACGGTCGATGGCATCCTGAACGCTGCTTTTCTGTGCCAGTGCTTCAGTCCTGAAATCTGACGGCAGAATCCGCCGGTAATCAATATACTCTCCCGCCAGCAGAACGCTGGAAAGACGGATATTTCCAAAAGTACACTGCATTCTTCCCTTGTCTATCAGCAGAGAACAGAAAGCGTCGTCATCCGGCAGGATTTTTGTCAGTTCGTTCAGCACCTTTCCGGGAATCACAGCGCTTACCATATCCACACCGGAGGGCAGTTCAAATGGCTGAAAAAGCTTGTACATCGCAAGACGGAAACCGTCCAGTGCAACCAGACGCGCTTCGCTGCGGTTAACTTCCAGCAGACTGCCTGTCAGGATCTGGCGGCTTTCATCCGTCGCAATTGCAAAAACGACATGGGAAATCATCTCTTTCAGCTTATTCTGCTGAATTTTGACCTTTGATCCGCTCTTCATCGGATTGATCTCCGGATACTCCGCCGGGTTCATTACTGCCAGTGAACTCCGGTTTTTCATGCACCGGATTGTTGCAGAACGGTGGTCCTGTTCTGTGATTGTAACTGTTCCTGCAGGCATTTTGCGGATCATCTCGGCAAAGATTCTGCCCGGCAGTACCGTCTGGCCTTCCTCCTGTACGGAAGCGGCATTGGTATACTCGATTGTCATGGATCCGTCAGAGCAGGTCATCAGGATACGGTTTTCCTCAGCGGAAATCAGAACGCCTTCCAGAATCTGCTTGGCTGGACGGGAGGACAGTGCCCGTGTGACGATATTCAGTCCTTCGAGCAGGTCCTGGGAATTCATGGATAGGATCATTTCGGTTCAACCTCTTTCATCGAAAACGCGGATGATCTGATAAATATTAGATCAAAGTCGTTGTCGTAATAGACCTTGTGAAAATGGTGGACAACACGGAAAACGGCAGGAAAAACGTTATTTCCGCTGTGGAAAGTTTGTGAATATAATCGCCTGCAATGAACAGGATTCCTGTTATTATTCCATATCGGCAGGGATAAATCCTTCTTTTGGCAGGAATGGCCGTAAACAGGAAAAAGGAAAAATGAATCTGCTGCGGAAAGCAGTCCTGAAAGAAGATAAAGCATCCACAGTTTTCAATCAATTCACAGGATTGTGGAAAAACTCCTGTTGAAGACAGGAATACCGTTATTTTTCTGAGAGCACAGATGCATTCCGTACAAAATAATCCACACCGGAAATCAGAGTCAGCGCGATAACAGCTGCTGCGAGAACAGTGAACGGCCATGCTTCGAATACCCCGAGATTCAGAATCAGAATTGCGCTGATCAGTATCATCTGGCAGGCAGTTTTCCATTTGCCGAGCGGACCTGCGGCAATGACCTGTCCCTTGGTTACGGCGACCATCCGTAGACCGTCCACGGCCAGTTCCCGGCAAAGAATGACAATGACGATCCAGGCGGGCATTTTACCAGAATAAACCAGCATGATCAGTGTTGTAAGCACCAGAAGTTTATCTGCCACGGGATCAATGAATTTGCCGAAGTCCGTGACAAGATTGCGTTTACGTGCAATACGTCCATCCAGAAAATCAGTCAGGCAGCCAATGATAAACAGCACGGCCGCGGCGATCCGGCAGGCGGACGCCGGAAAATGCAGCAATATCACAATGGCAGGTATGCACAGTACCCGGGCTACGCTCAGTTTATTGGGCAGATTCACAGCATTGTACCTCTCAGGTCATATTCTTCGGCGTCATCGATTCGGACGGGAATGAACCGGCCAGGTTCCGGCCGGAAGTTTCCGCAGGCGACGAAGATTTCGCCGTCGGTTTCAGGAGCCTCCCGGCTGCTGCGACCTAGCACGTTGCCCCGGTTATCCGTATCAGTAACTATCACCTGTTCGACGTCTCCGATTCGGGCGCGGTTCCGCTTCAGGGAAATTCTCTGCTGCAGGGTCATCAGCCTGTCCAGCCGCTCCTGCTTGATTTCCTCCGGAATCTGGTCTGGCATTTTCGCGGCGGGCGTACCTTCCTCCGGAGAATAGGAAAAGGCGCCGAGGCGGTCGAATTCCGTTTCTTCAACGAAGTCGAGCAGTTCCCGGAACTGGTCCTCCGTTTCCCCGGGAAAACCGACAATCAGGGAAGTCCGCAGTGTCAGGCCGCGTGCCCGGGCGCCGTGCACACAGCGGAGGATATCTTCCCGTGTTCCGCGGCGGTGCATGCGGTGAAGCAGATCAGCGTTTATATGCTGGATCGGGATGTCCAGATAGGGGCAGACGTTGTCCGTTTCGGCGAGCACATCCAGCAGGGCGTCGCTTGTTTCATCCGGATAGCAGTAAAGTACCCGGAGCCAGTCTACGCCGTCGATGGCAGCGGCTTTGCGCATCAGGTCGGGCAGGGTAGTGTGGGGGTGATCTTCCGTACCGTAACGGGTGGTATCCTGAGCAACCAGGATATGCTCCCGCACACCGTTTTCCGCAAGCTTCCGGATTTCCCGCAGAATAGCGTCTTCCTTCCGGCTGCGGTAGGGACCGCGGATCATCGGGATCGCGCAGAAAGTGCAGCGGTTGGAACAGCCTTCGCCAATCCGGATATAGGCGGAATACGGCGGAGTGGTCAGCACACGGTCATGTTCATAGTAACTGTGATTGTCCTTATACAGGCAGGGACGATCCTTTGCCAGCGCCTTCTCAATTGCGTCCGGCAGCTGTTCGTACTGGTTCACACCAAGCAGCACATCGATCTCCGGGATTTCCTTCATCAGGTCTCCGGGATAGCGCTGGCTGAGACAGCCGGTCACGACAAGCACCCTGCATCTGCCGGTTTGTTTGTAATCGGCCATCTCGAGGATCGTATTGACCGATTCCTCCTTTGCAGGATCAATAAATCCGCAGGTATTCACCAGCAGGATATCCGCATCCGCCGGATCGCCGGTCAGCCGGTAACCTTTTTCCTTCAGCAGGCCGAGCGCGGTTTCCGTGTCCACCCGGTTTTTGTTGCAGCCGAGCGAGACCGCTCCGACAGTATAGGCCATGAAACGCCTTCCCTTCCATATTATAAATGCAACAGAGAGTATACCATGTTTCCCCCTGTTTGAAAAGGAATGGACAGGAAACCGTGCCTTCCTATATAATGATATTGAAGAGAAAAAACCGGAAAGAAGGGACTTCCGTGAAGGATATTTTCCTGCTGGTGGACGGCAACAGCCTGATGCACCGGGCATTCCACGCCTTACCCGTTATGGATGCAGACGGCGTATATACCAACGCCATATACGGTTTTCTCAGCATGCTGCTGAAGGTAATCAGGGAGGAGAACGTCCAGTATCTGGCTGTCTGTTTTGATGAGCACGGACCGACCTTCCGCCATACGGTGTACGCAGATTACAAGGCCGGCCGGCGGGAAACGCCGCCGGAGCTAAGGCAGCAGTTCGGTACGATCCTTTCCCTGCTGGATGAGATGGGTATTCGCCGGTTTTCCCTGCAGGGCTGGGAAGCGGACGACCTGCTCGGTACGCTGAGCCTGAAAGGTGCGGCGGCAGGTGTTACGCCGCTGCTGCTGACAGGAGACCGTGACGCGCTGCAGCTGGTGGGCGGCGGAACAGAACTCATGTTCACCCGAAAGGGCATCTCTGAAACAATCCGCTTTACGCCTGCCAGGGTATATGAGGAATACGGTTTTACCCCGGAGCAGGTTACGGACTGGAAAGGCCTGGCCGGAGATGCCAGCGACAACATTCCAGGCGTGCCCGGCGTCGGAGACAAGACTGCGGTGAAACTGCTGCAGGAATACGGAACGCTGGAGAATGTGCTGGCAAACACGGACAGGGTGAAAGGCAAGCTGGGTGAAAAACTGGCGGCTTTTGCGGATCAGGCCCGTTTCAGCAAGGAATTGGCAACGATCCGGCGGGATGCGCCGGTGGAGTTTACACTCACGGCCTGCGTTCTTCCGGACCTGCGGAAAGCGATTCCGGCGCTGTCCAGGCTGAAGCTGAACAGTATCATCCGACGTCTGGACGAGGGAGAGGCGGATGGCGGCGAAACGGCAAAACCGGCGCTGAAAGTGATTGATTTTGAGCCGGAAATTGAACTGAACAGCCGGGAGAAGATCATTAACTGGTTGGAAGACACATCAGAACACGGACCCTTGTGTATCTTTTTTTCAGAGACGGATGTTTCACTGGCGCGGCAAGGCGGGAAACGTGCTTCAGTAAGCCTTGGAGGTGATTTACTGACCCCGGGAATGAATCCTGAAGAAGTGCTGGAAAGCCTGGCCAAAGAACTGAAACACGGGGACGGGATTGTCCATAACGGGAAAGCGCTGCTGCATCAGCTGGACAGGTACGGTTTTCCGGTTCCGGAAACCTTCGGATGGGATACGATGCTTGCGGCTTATCTCCTCAATCCCCAGGAAAAGAGCTACAGGCTTGGCGCCCTATGCCCGGGTATGCCTGAGGATGCCGGGACCCTGTGCGCACTGGCCGCCTGGCAGAAGACACGGGTGGAAGCGGACGGCATGATGAAACTGATGCAAGGAGTTGAGATGCCGCTGAGCTTTGTACTGTTCAGGATGGAACGCGCGGGGTTTACGGTAAATACGGATTTCCTGCGGGACCTGGGCGCGCGGTATACGGCGGAAATCGGGGAAAAACGCGACCAGGTGATTGCTGCGGCGGGGCATCCGTTCAATCTGAACAGTACCCAGCAGCTTGGGGAAGTCCTGTTTGAGGAGATGAACCTGCCTCACGGAAAAAAGACGTCCAAGGGTTATTCGACGTCGGTGGAGGTTTTGGAAGGGCTGAGGTTTGACGCACCGGAGATTATCGAACCGCTGCTGCGCTACCGTCAGCTGAGCAAGCTGAACAGTACGTATGTGGAAGGCTTGCTCCGCCTGGTGGACGGAAAAGGCCGGGTGCATTCCACTTTTGACCAGACTGCGACCGCGACCGGCCGGATCTCCTCCTCTGAACCGAATCTGCAGAACATTCCCGTGCGGACGGAGGAAGGCAGAGAGATCCGCGAAGCGTTTCTTCCCAGGGAGGAATGGGTACTGCTGGACGCGGATTACAGCCAGATCGAACTGCGGCTGATGGCGCATTTTTCCGGTGATCCCGCACTGATTGATGCTTTCCGCAAAGGAGAGGATATTCACGCCAGGACGGCAAGCGAGATTTTCGATGTGCCGCCGGAATGGGTTACGCCGGAACTGCGCAGCCGGGCGAAGGCGGTGAACTTCGGCCTGATTTACGGGATCAGCGGTTTCGGCCTGAGCCGGAATACCGGTGTCAGCCGGAAGGAAGCAGCTGCCTTCATTGAGAAATACTTCAAAACCTATCCGGGCGTGAAACGGTTTATGGACCGTACCGCGGCGGAAGGCGCTGACAGGGGCTACGCGGAGACGCTGATGGGCCGGCGGAGGTATCTGCCTGAACTGAAATCACCCAAGGCACCAATCCGGGAATTCGGAAAACGTGCAGCGATGAACACGCCCGTACAGGGTACGGCAGCCGATATTATTAAGCTCGCCATGGTTCGGATCGATCAGGCGCTTCGGGAGGCTGGACTGCAGAGCCGGCTGATTCTGCAGGTACACGACGAGCTGCTGCTGGAATGCCCGCCGGAGGAAGCGGACCGTGCGGCGGAGCTGCTCCGGGAGGCGATGGAAGGTGCAATTGAACTGTCGGTTCCGTTGGTGGCGGAAGTGCATCGGGGCAGGAACTGGGCGGAGGCCAAATGAGCCGGACACCTTGAAAACATTGACATAATGAGGCAAAAATGATACATTGTGTTCCGTTGCCGGGAAGGACCCGGACCGGAAGGAAGGAGTTACGGACAATGCTTGAGTTTAAATTCGACACCCAGCTGCTGATCGAGGGACATGACCTGGATGAGGATGCCATCAATGAATATTTCACAACCCACTTCAAGGGCGACTGCCTGCTGGCGGTTGGTGACGACGAGCTGATCAAGATCCACTTTCATACCAACGAGCCGTGGCAGGTGCTGGAATATTGCTCCGGCCTGGGTGAAATCTATGACATCGTCGTGGAAAACATGGAACGCCAGGAGCAGGGCCTGAAGGGCTGAAGCTATAGCTGAGAAGGATCGGCGCGGAGATATGCGGTTTGCGTATCTCCTTTTTTGCAGGCAAATTGTCTTTCCTTTGCACTTTGATTGTTTTTTGGAGGGTATAAAGGTATACTGAATAAACCATTGATAACAGGGACACCTGAAAATTGAAGGAGGATTATTACTATGAAGAAACTGATTGCATTGGTTCTGGCAGTTATGATGCTGGTTCCCGCGTTCGCCCTGGCGGACGACGTGATCAAAATCGGCGTCTATGAGCCCGCTTCCGGTGACTCCGGCGCAGGCGGAAAACAGGAAACGCTGGGCGTCCAGTACGCCAACGCTAAAATGCCCACCGTCAAGATCGGCGATACGGAATACAAAGTTGAGCTGGTCATTGCGGACAACGGCTCTTCCACGGACAAGGCACCTTCCGCCGCGCAGAAGCTGGTCTCCGAGAATGTGAGCGTGGTATTGGGTTCTTACGGCTCCGGTGTATCCATTGCCGGTTCCCAGTATTTCAAAGATGCCAATATCCCTGCAATCGGCCTGACCTGCACCAACCCGCAGGTGACCGCGGGCAATACCCACTACTTCCGCGTATGCTTCCTGGATCCCTTCCAGGGCACGGTTCTGGCAAACTATGCTTATAAGGAACTGGGCGCAACGACGGTCTACTGCCTGGGCGAACTCGGCAACGACTATGACCAGGGCCTGATCAACTACTTCAAGCAGGCGTTCGAAGCGCTGGGCGGCATGGCGATTGTGGACTCTTTCCCGAACAACACGGCCGACTTCACTTCCTACCTGAGCAATGCTGCCGGCTATAACGCCGACGTGTTCTTCTGCCCCGTGTCCATCGCCTATTCCACTCAGATTATTCAGCAGGCGTCTTCCCAGGGCCTGGAAATCGCGATCCTGGGCGGCGACACGCTGGACACCAACGTGGTGGTTGACGCCGCGAAGGGCACCAGTGTCAAGGTAATCTGCACCACCTTCTATCAGGAAGGCGCGAACGCTGAGTTTGACGAAGGTTTCAAGGCCTGGCTGAACGAGAATCCGGATATGATGACCAACAACGGCGGCAACGATATGATCTCTGCCGTGTCTGTGATGGGTTATGACGGTTATGTCACCGCCCTGGCCGCGCTGCAGGCTGCCGGCTCCATCAATGGCGCCGACGTGATGGCTGCGCTGCCCTCTGTGGAAGTTGACAGCGTTTCCGGCCACATCAAATTTGATGAAAACGGCGATGCGATCCGCACCTCCGCTTTCGTAAAGACCGTGAACAACGAGACCGGTGCATGGGAATTTGTTGCCGAGCAGACGGTTGAATAATCACGGAAACTGAAAGCCGAAAGGTTTTGCGGCGGAGACTACAAGCCTCCGCCGTGTTTCGTATTTTCTGCTGAAAAGGAGCGTTCTTTACCATGTGGGACACGGTATTCCCCTATCTGCTTTCCGGCATTTCAGTCGGGGGGCAGTATGCCCTGATCGCCATCGGCTATACGATGGTCTACGGCATCCTGCGTCTGATCAACTTTGCCCACGGCGACGTGTTTATGGTGGCGGGCATTATCATGGTTTATATTGCCGCGTCCGGTTTGCCGCTGTGGCTGTGCATTCCGCTGGTGCTGCTGATCACCGTGGGAGTGGGCTTCCTGATTGAACGGGTTGCTTATAAGCCGCTGCGCACGGCTCCGAGGATGTCGGTCATGATATCCGCCATCGGCGTCAGCTATACGCTTCAGAATCTGGTGCTGTATATTACCGGTGGCCTGAATAAGCAGTACCCGACAATCCCGTGGATTTCAGACACGATGGTGATTGGCCCGGCCAAGACCAAGGTCGTTACGGTGGTTACGCCGTTCCTGGTGATTCTTCTGGTGGTTGCACTGGTGCTGCTGATCAACAGGACCAAGATCGGCATGGCGATGCGGGCGGTATCCAAGGACTTTGAGACCAGCCAGCTGATGGGGATCAAGATTAATAATGTTATCTCAACTACATTTATCATCGGTTCTTTTCTGGCAGGTGTAGGTTCGATCCTGTTCTTTACCAATTATCCCACCGTCATCCAGACGTCCGGCGCCATGCCGGGCCTGAAAGCCTTCGTGGCGGCGGTGTTCGGCGGTATCGGATCGATTCCCGGAGCAGTAATCGGTGCGTTTATCATCGGCATTATGGAGAACATTATCAAGGGTCTTGATGTGATTCTTTTCAAAGCGGGGCTTACGAGCGCGCCGCTGGGACTGGCGACGTTCTCCGACGCTTTCTCCTTTGCCCTGCTGATTATCATTCTCCTGGTGAAACCGACCGGCCTGTTCGGTGAAAAAGTGACGGATAAGGTGTGAGGTGAGCGGGATGAATCTGAAAAGATCCAAAAAGCCGATGATTATCACGTTGGCGCTGGTCGCGGCAGTCTATATCGCGGTATTTATCGCGGAACAGCAACTGCCAGCCACGTCCATGCTCTTTACGGTACTTAAGAAAGGCGCGGTGTACGCTCTGGTAGCGGTATCCATGAATCTGCTGAACGGTTTCACGGGGATCTTCTCCCTGGGTCAGGCCGGTTTTATGCTGGTAGGCGCCTATGTGTACGGGATCTTTACGATCCCTGTCGTCCAGCGGGCGGCGGTTTATCAGTATTTTGACGGCGGCGTTATCCAGTTTACCGTGCCGATCATTGTCGCTGTAATCATGGCAGGCCTGGCTGCGGCATTCTTTGCCTTTCTGATCGGACTACCGGTGCTGCGGCTGAAGAGTGATTACCTGGCGATTGCAACCCTGGGTTTTGCGGAGATTATCCGGGCGATTTTCCAGTGGAACGGTCTGGGCCCGGTGACGAACGGTTCCAATATGCTGAGGGCTTTCCCGAACTTCAATGATTTCAACATCAAGGACACGCAGGGGAACGTGACGGTGTACCTGTCCACACTGATCCCGTTCATTATGGCCGGTGTCTGTATCCTGCTGATTGTGCTGCTGATCAATTCCAGCTATGGCAGGGCACTCAAGGCGATCCGGGATGACGAAGTCGCCGCGGAAGCCATGGGTATCAACCTGGCCCATCACAAACGGCTGGCCTTCTGCGTATCCTCCTTCTTTGCGGGGGTCGGCGGCGCGATGCTGGCCATGTACCAGACCACGGTGCAGGCAAAATCCTTTACTTCGGCCATGACCTATGAGATCCTGCTGATCGTGGTTATCGGCGGTATTGGTTCGGTAACCGGCAGCGTGTTCAGCTCTTTTCTCTTTGTGGCTTGCAGCGAATGGTGGCTGCGGTTCCTTGATGAACAGCAGACGATCGGTGATTTCCAGGTTCCGCTGCTGCGCAACGGCTTCCGCCTGGTGGTCTTCTCGATCATCATTATGATTGTGGTGTTATTCTTCCGCCGCGGCATTATGGGCGATAAGGAACTGCCGGATCTGCTTTCCCGGAGGGCCGGAAAGAAAGGGAGGGCTGTGAAATGAGCGAGGCGGTCAATAAGAATGAAGTCCTGAGACTGGAAAATATCACAATGCAGTTCGGCGGCGTAGTGGCCATCAATAATCTTTCGCTGGAAGTAAACCAGGGAGAAATCGTTGCGCTGATCGGCCCAAACGGCGCCGGTAAAACCACTGCCTTCAACTGTATTACCGGCGTATATGAGCCGACAAACGGGATCGTATATTTCCACGGCAGGCCGATCGTGGTAAACCATCCGCAGGGCAAGATGGTCAAGCAGTACGGCGGGATCAACGGAGACATGTACAAGGACCGGAAACTTGTTGTCCATACGCCGGACCGGATCACCCATATGGGCATTGCCCGGACCTTCCAGAACATTCGCCTGTTCAAAAGCCAGACTGCTTTTGACAATGTGCTGATCGGTACGCATCTGCGGAAGATGAGCAACATGTTCACCGCGACCTTCCGCCTGAACGCGAAGGAAGAAAAGGCGAACCGGGAAAAAACGGCGCAGCTGCTTGAGATCGTGGGCCTGGCGGATGTGGCGAATGAGCTGGCCACTTCCCTGCCTTACGGCAAGCAGCGCCGGCTGGAAATTGCCCGTGCTCTGGCGACGGATCCGACGCTTCTGCTGCTGGACGAACCGGCGGCAGGCATGAACCCGCAGGAAACGGATGAGCTGGGTGAGTTCATTGTGGATATCAAGAACAGGTTCAACCTGACGGTCTTTATGATTGAGCATCATATGAATCTGGTCATGGATATTTCGGATCGGATCTATGTACTGGATTTCGGCAAACAGATTGCAGAAGGAACCCCGGAGGAAATCCAGAAAAACCCGGTCGTGATTGCGGCCTATCTGGGGGTGGAAGAAGAATGAGCCTGCTGAAAGTGACGGATCTGGTGGTTTCCTATGGTGGTATTGAAGCTTTAAAAGGAATCTCCTTTGAAGTGGATCAGGGCCAGATTGTGACGCTGATCGGCGCCAACGGCGCGGGCAAAAGCACTACGCTGCGGACCATCTCCGGGCTGGTTCCGCCCAAGGACGGTCGGATCTATTTCGAAGGACGGGATATTACCGATTACAATACACAGAAGATTGTGGAAACCGGCATTGCCATGGTACCGGAAGGCCGCCGGGTGTTTGCGAACCTGACCGTGCTGGAAAACCTGCGTATCGGAGCCTATCTGCGTAAGGATAAGGAAGTCATAGAAGAAGACATCAACTATGTCTATGATCTCTTTCCCCGGCTGAAAGAGCGCTCCTGGCAGCTGGCCGGCACCCTGTCTGGAGGCGAGCAGCAGATGCTTGCGGTCGGCCGTGCGGTCATGACACGGCCGAAGCTGATCATGATGGATGAACCCAGCCTGGGGTTGGCACCGCTGGTTGTCAAGGATATTTTCAAGATTATCCGGACGCTTAAGAGCACCGGAATGACGGTATTGCTGATTGAGCAGAACGCCAACGCTGCGCTGCACGCCTGTGATTATGCCTATGTTATGGAAACCGGACGGATCACGACCAGCGGAACAGGCGATGAGCTGCTCGCCAGCGAAGCAATTCAGGAAGCGTATCTGGGCAAGACGAACAAGGATTGAGGAAATGAGCAGATTAGGTGACCTGATCCGTACGGAACGGATCAGACAGAAACTGACTCCGAAACAGGTCGCGAAGAAATGCGGTGTCAGCGAGAGCTATCTTCTGGCAGTAGAGGCCGGTACACGGATTATCGCTGATGACCAGGCTCGGCGGATTTTAAAGAGCATCGGCCTGAAACAGCAGACAGAGGCGGAATTTACCCTGGACGATATTGCCGCCACTGTGGATTTGGCGCAGGTACAGCCCCGGATGGCTGCCGCGGTGCAGGCCGCGAAAAAGCCGCTGAAAAAAGAGGCGGAACTTGCCGCGTCGTCAGAGGAGGCGGAGAGCATTGCAGGCAGCGTCTGGCTGGACGCGCTTCAGAGCGTGCTCAAACGGGTCCCCGTGATGAACGCGGTCATGAAGCCGGTCAGCTATCAGCTGGTACCGGTGGAGAACGGCCGGATCGAAGGCGCAAATCCGGACAAGGTTTTCTTTTATCTTGCGCCGGACGACAGCATGCGGGGTTTCCGGATTCATAAAGGGGATATTGTACTGACCGTTCCGGCCCAGAGCCCGGTGGACAGCGCGGTGATGCTCATGAACTATAACGGACACCAGTACCTGCGCAAAGTGAAGGTTCTGGACGACCGGAACGTGCTTCTCCAGTCCTATGACCGGGAATATGAGGCGGAGACCGTTCCCGTCAATGAGATCGGTTTTATTGCCCGGTGTGTGAAAGTGACGTTTGAACTGGCATAAACAAAAAGGCTTCGGCGTTTTGCCGAAGCCTTTTGAGTATGGATATTATATCTTTTTTGCTTCCATATAAAACCGTTTTTCATCCGCCTCGCCCATCGAGAATGTTTTCCTCGGCAGCACGCCGAGTTTTTTTACATCCTCAAAGAAGGTGTGCTTGTCGATCTCAGGAAGCAGGAAGCCGACCGTTCCGGGCTTTTCTGCCAGAGCGCGAAGGGATTTTTCTCCGTGGATGAAGTCGATCCCGGCTTCCGGATGCCGGGAGAGAAAGCTGTCCAGGAATCTCTGGATGGTTTCACAGGGGATTGCGCCTTCGGGATTTTTCACAACGACGGTCCCTTCCCCGTCCGCGGATACCACGGTAAAAGGATGGCCTTTACCGGCGCGCTGCAGTGACATACCGTTTTTCGCGGCATACTGCAGCCAGTCCGCCATAATCGCCGTTCGGCTGGTTCCGGTTACGATGCGGTGGATCGGCTCGAACAGCAGGGCTTCGTCATGTATATTTACGATCTCGCAAAGGGCGAAGCGGGCCGGATGGTGCTCGCGTTCAGTATCGGACAGATTTTCCCGGATCTCGTTCCAGTAGGCTTTGGCGGTGGCGAGGCTGTGGTTTCCGTCTCCCACGGCGAGGAGCAGCGGATGCTCCCCTTTCGTATCCATCAGTGCGTTCAGGCTTCGGTCCACCCGTTCCAGCATTGCTGCGCTGTCGACGGCCCAGCCGGCGAGGTGCCCGCCGCCCATCATGAGGTCAAAGTCATAGACTTTGCTCAGTGTGGTTTTCGCTGCCTGCAGCGGCTCGAGGACCGTGCGTTCCGGATCGTCGATCAGGATCATGATATGCGTCAGTTCTACCGGCGCGCCCCGCCGGATCTTCAGCCGCGGCGGCAGTCGGTCGGTAATCGTCTGTTCCGTCGGGCGGATCAGCGGCAGGGAACCTTTTTCAAAGGAATACTGCTCCAGATCCACCGCGCAGACCAGGCCCAGCCGTGTGCCGGAGCCGATGGTCCGTTCGCACAGAACAAAGCCGGGATCAACCGCCGGAATCAGCAGGCCCTGAGCCAGGTAATCCGTCATGGCCCGGTGAATCTGTGGGATCAGCGTTTCGCTGTTTTTCAGGTTATACTCCGGAAGAATCAGCCTGATGGCCGAAGGCGCGTTTCCGACGGCGGCGAAGGCTTTCTGCCAGTAATCCGGTTCAGAGGTGTACTGGTCGCAGGCGATGCAGGCCCAGGTTTCTGGTTTTACGCCGGGAGCGGGCAGCAGGATTTGCGCGGGACGGATTCCGATTCGTTCGAAGGACATGGTTTGCTTCCTTTCCTTTCCGAATGTTTGAGCAGTCTGTATTATAAGGCATTCCGGCGGCTGCGGATGATCTCCTTTTGTTCAGGATCCGAGTTTCAGATCTCCGTCCTTTACCCATCCGGCTTTCCGGACCAGGATGTGGATCAGGAACGACAGCAGCGCGGGGAGCACAAGGCATACAAGTACCAGGCCGAGCCAGTCTGTGCCGGTGACGGCCTGCTTCGCTCCGGACGCCACATCGTTTACCCAGCCGGTATAGACCCCCAGTGGACCGACCAGGCCGCAGGTACCCATGCCGGAAGAAACAGGAGGACCGTTCATTTCCAGCCTGAAAACGCAGGTCGCAATGGGCCCGGTGATTGCGGAGGCGGCAGTCGGCGCGATCCATACCCGGGGATTCCTCACAATATTGCCCATCTGGAGCATTGAGGTGCCTAGCCCCTGGGAAACCAGGCCGCCCACTTTGTTTTCCCGGAAGGAGATAACTGCGAAGCCGATCATCTGGGCACAACAGCCGGCCACAGCGGCGCCGCCGGCCAGTCCGGCCAGTCCGAACGCTGCGCAGATCGCCGCGGAAGAGATTGGCAGCGTAAGCGCCATCCCTACCAGCACCGATACCAGGATGCCCATCAGGAAAGGCTGAAGCTCCGTAGCCCACATGATGAGGTTGCCGACAGCCATGGCGGCTTTGCCTACCGGCGGGGCAATCAGCCAGGAAAGGAACATGCCGACACCGATGGTGACAAGGGGCGTGACAAGAATATCAACTTTGGTTTCTTTGGAAACGGCCTTGCCGAACTCTGCTGAGATAATTGCGATAAAAAGTACGGCCAGCGGGCCGCCGGCGCCGCCGAGCGCGTTGGCTGCGAAACCGACCGTAATCATTGAAAACAGGACCAGCGGAGGACATTTCAGCGCATAGCCGATAGCGGCCGCCATGGCGGGGCCGCTCATGGCGGAAGCCATACCGCCGACTGTGTAGTCCTTTCCGCTGATTGTTGCGACGGTCTGGGTCAGGAATCCGATGCTCAGCTGTTTGCCGAGGGTGTCAATGATCGTACCGATCAGCAGCGAGCAGAACAGACCCTGGGCCATTGCGCCCAGCGCGTCGATCCCGTAGCGTTTGAGCGAGATCTCAATGTTCTTCCGTTTCAGAAAAGCCTTCATTTTTTATTCCTTTCCTGTTCCGAACGGCCGTCAGCCCTGAGTTAGCAGCGCGACTGTTTCGACGCCGGAAGTCCAGCAGAACATATCAACCGGCTGTACCTTCCGGATTTCGTATCCTTCTTTTTTCAGCAGTCCCGCGTCCCGCGCCAGCGTGGCTGGATTGCAGGACACATAGACGAGCCGGTCCGGTCCGGCCTGCGCCATGGCGGTGATGACTGCCGGATCCAGACCTTTTCGAGGCGGGTCCACCACGATCACGTCCGGACGAAGGCCGTCCGCTACCATCCGGGGAAGCAGATCTTCCGCCCTGCCCGTCCGGAAGGAAACATTACTGATGCGGTTGAGTACGGCATTGCGCTTCGCGTTTTCCACCGCAGCCGGAACGATTTCGATACCGACAGCCTCCAGGCAGTGCCGGGCCAGCGTCAGGGTTATGGTGCCGGCGCCGCAGTAGACGTCGCACAGCCGATCCGCCGGTTTCAGTGCCGCGTAGTCCAGCGCGGTCTGATACAGGGTTTCGGTCTGTATCGGGTTTACCTGGAAAAAGGAAGCCGGGGACAGTTCAAACTGGAGGTCGAACAGACTGTCAGTGAGGGTTTCCTTCCCATATAAAAGATGATACCGATCAGACAGGATTACATTGGTATCGGCGCGGTTCTCATTCAGCCACAGGCTGACCGTGCCCAGCCGGACCAGGGAATCTGTCAGCTCCCGGATATGCGGAAGGGTATCGCCGTTGGCGGCGACGGTGACCATGCTTTCGCCTTTCCGGTTTATCCGGATCACGAGATGACGGATCAGCCCCTGACGGGTTTCTTCCCGGTATGGTTTCACGTGAAACATTTTCATCCAGCCGAGAAAGGCGGCGCTCAGCGTGTCCGCAGGCGGCATGGCGTTGGGGCAGGCGGACGCGGGAATAACCGCATGGCTCCGCGGCGCATAAAACCCCAGAACCGGCTCATTATCGGATCCGCCTGCGGGAAGAGAGGTTTTGTTCCGGTAGCCGAAGGGAGAAACCATTCCGAGTACCGGCGGCACGGTAACCCCGATCCCGGCAATCCGGCGGAAGCAATCCTCCACCTGCTGCCTTTTGGCTGCCAGAGTGGCTTCGTAACTCATGTGGCGGCCGGAGCAGCCCCCGCAGCGGGGCCATGCATTGCAGTCCGGAATTCTCCGGTCAGGAGACGAGGGTTCGGGTTTTGATTCCATCCGGCCGAAGGCGTAGCGTTTCTCTGACTTTACGATCCGGACCGTGGCGGTTTCGCCGGGCAGCAAACCGGGAACGAATACAGGCATTCCGTCATGGATGCACACGCCTTCCAGATCGGCGCCGAAGCGTTCGGCGGTCAGGGAAAAGCATTCGTTCTTCTTCATCGCGTCCGGTCCTTTCGTTCAGATTCTTTCCTATTATACAGAGGTGTGTCTGAAATGTCCACCAAATATGGAGGATGAAACCGGCCTCTGACCACAAGATGTGGAGGTGTCCGGAAAGTGTTGAAAACGCAGGAAAAATAAGGCTTCATCAGCCCAAAGAAATTTCAAAAAATAGCTTGACAAAGGGTACCCCCTTTGGTATTATAGTCAAGCTCGCCCACCGGAAACGGAGAAGAGCGGGCCGGCGAACCTTGAAAACGATACAGAGAAGAAACGCGCAAACAAT